>NZ_JBIUXY010000013.1:0-105267 GCF_044744225.1 Glutamicibacter sp. NPDC087344
ATCATCCCAAGCAAAATGTTTCGTATTCACCAAACAAAAAATAATTTGGTATCAACAAACTTGGCACACTATTGAGTTCTCAAACAACAAACACTATCTGGTTCTCCGCCACCCACAATCCGGGGGCGATATCGTCCAGCGTTATATTCAAATCTTAGCATCAAAAAAATCTGAAAGTCAAATCCATTCACTGTGATTTGAACCAGAATTCTTGAATCCCAAACAATCCGATATTCTCCACAAAAACCTGTGTAAGAACCCTGATTTCCCGGGGTTTTCACCGCCTCAACCCGTCTGGTTTTTATCCCGTCCGGCTCGTGGCGACAAGGAAAAACTATACACAGGTTTGTGGGGTCGTGCAAATCGGTGGGGTACTTTTCCACGGTGACCGTGACCACACACCGACAGAACAACGTTCGTTAGCGCGGTTTTACGGTCAAAAACCCCGGAAACACGGGGATTTTCCCTGGTCGGGACTCGCTAGGAAAAATATTCTTCTTTTTCCTCCCAGAATCCCGGCCTACAAATTCTTCATCTTCAGGCCGGCAGGCAAGAACTACGTCGCCAAACGCCGCGCATCTATTCTTCGATAACTTCCGCATCGAGGATACGAGGATCATCCAACTCAAGAAGATCCGGCGCCATCGTCGGAAGTCCGGCGAAGGCGACATTCGCAGTTTCAACAACACGCTTGGCCAGGTACCGGTTGCCAGCTCCGCCGATGACCGCCCCAACCCCGAAGGGAACGATCCTTCCAACAACACTTGCCGCTTGAGTGCCGACCACCTTACGCATAAACGACTTCTGCAAGGTGCGCTGCATGGAGGCGTAAAAACTTGTTGGCTTATTGGAGCCGAAGGCCTTCGCCCATCCCTTGATCGGTCCCCCACCCCGGCCGGCGGCCTGACGTGTCAGCCCGGCAATCATGGCGCTGCCTTCTTCTCCCATCAAGATGCCCATCACCAGGACCCGCGAGCGTTCAGGATCTTCAATGGCGATTCCGTGCAGTTCGGCAAGTGTCTGGGCATAGAGCGCCGAGGCTTCAAGGAAGCCCAAGGTAGCCGCCACAGACAGACCCAAGGCAACACCCGTACCTACCGCAGGAACAGCGGCGGTACCACCAACGGCGGCACCCGATCCGGTCACTACGAGCAGATAGTCATGCTCGGCAATTTTTGCGAGCTCGGTGGCAGTTGCTTCTGGGTGCTTGCGGCGCAGTCGTTTCAAATAGGCAAGTACCAACGGACGCTGGACACCAACGCCCTTCATAATGGCGTCCTGAATGACCGTACGTGGTTTACCGTCGTTGCCGATGACCGTCATCGAAATGGGATCTTTGCTCATGATGATGCCAGCATATCGAGGCAAACCTGTAAGTTTCCGTGAAAACCACAACTTTTGCCTCGCAATGGCATGCCAGGACGGTCTTCTTGGGCCGAAGTCTTGAATCGGATACACCCCGGTGGAAGAGTTAGGACATGAAAAACGCGCAGGCCAAACGGTACAACCACGCCCTCAAACAGGCTGGAATCAGTGAGCGCCCCTTGGCGCTACTGGATCTGGAGGCTTTCGACTCGAATGTGATCGCCCTTCGCGAACGGGCCGGAGGCCTTCCCATCCGGGTGGCGTCCAAGTCCCTGCGGGTGCGCAAGGCACTGGAGCGTGCGCTGGCCGCCGACGGAATCCGCGGGGTGCTGTGTTTTACGCTCAGCGAAGCCTTGTGGCTAGCCAGCCATGGATTGAAGGACCTGGTGGTCGCCTATCCCCAGGCCGATGCCGAGGCGATCAGCCGCTGGGCGTCAAGTGAACTGGCCCGCACCGAGATTACCCTGATGGTCGATTCGGCCGCGCAACTGGATCTCATCGACCGAATGGTGCCTCGCCATGCCTCGCTGAAGATCGCCCTGGAACTGGATGCCGCGTACTACCCCACTGCGGGCCTGCGTATCGGGGCAGCCCGTTCCCCGTTGAGAACACCCGAGGATCTGGTTTCGCTAGTCCAAGAGGTTCAACGCCGAAAAGGTTTCGAACTCGATGGGCTGATGGCCTACGAATCGCAGATCGCTTCGGTTCCGGATGGCGGCTTTGCGCCTAAGGCCTGGGTTGCGCGGGCCTTGCGCACACGCAGTGCCGCCGAGCTGGCCGAGCGCCGCGCCGAGGCGGTGCATCGAGTCCGCGACATTGCCGATCTACGCTTCGTGAACGCCGGCGGAACCGGTTCCTTTGAAACCACTGCCAAGGAAAGCGTGGTGACCGAACTCAGCGCAGGTTCCGGACTCTTCGCACCGGCACTGTTCGACTCCTTCCGTTCATTCACCCCCACCCCTGCCTTGTTCCTTGGTTTTGCGGTGGTCCGCAGGCCCGATACTCGCACGGTCACGATTCTGGGCGGCGGCTGGGCAGCCTCCGGCCCTGCCGGTAAAGACCGATTGCCGCGGATCGAGCATCCCCACAAGCTGCGGTATCTCGCATTGGAAGGCGCCGGCGAAGTCCAGACTCCGCTGACCGGGCCGACCGCGCACCGCCTCAACGTCGGAGACACGGTCTGGCTGCGGCATGCGAAGTCGGGGGAACCAGCCGAACGGGTCAATAAGGTGGCGGTCTGCTCGAAATCCAAAATTGTTGATCAGTGGCCCACCTACCGCGGCGAAGGGAAAGCCTTCTTGTGACCAGCTTTCGAAACTTTGCCGGAACCGTCACCGCCTCCCCGAGGCTGCGCCCGTCCATCTCATCGTTGGACCAGCTCGGCGGGCTGCTCGATTCGGCGGTTCGTGCCGGGCACACCGTGCGCGCCGTGGGAGCCGGGCACTCATTCACCCCGCTGGTTCACACCGGTGGCGTGCTGCTCGACCTGGACGGGTACCAAGGCATCGACGAGGTTGATGCGCTCACGCACGAGGTGACCTTCCGCGCCGGCACCCGGCTCTGGCAAATACCGGGACTGCTCGCACCCTTCGGCCTGGCCCTTGAAAATATGGGTGACATTGACCGGCAGTCTCTCGCCGGAACCCTCAACACCGGGACCCACGGCACCGGGTTAACATTCACCGGATTCAGCGGAACCGTGACGGGGCTGCGTTTGATGCTGGCCGATGGGAGCCTGGTTCACACCAGCGCAACGGAAAATCCAGATCTGTTCCAGGCAGCCCGCGTAGGGCTGGGGGCACTGGGCGTCATGACCCATGTGCGCCTGAGGTGTGTACCGCACTACATGATGCAGGCTCGTGAGACTATCGAAGCCATCGAGCCGTTGTGCGAAAGTTTTATCGAGCGCAGCCAGCGGGAGGACCATCTGGAGTTCTTCTGGTTCCCGGGAACCGCCAAGGCGCAGGTTAAAACCAATACCCGGCTTCCCGGCGAATTTCCGGCGAAGGCACCGGGCCGGCTTGCGAGCTGGGTGAATGACGAACTGCTATCCAACGGCGGGCTGCAAGCCATCTGTTCGGTGGGCGCGGCCCTCCCGAGATTGGTTCCGCACCTGAACTCGTTCGCCAGCCGGATACTCTCCGAACGCAGCTACATCGCCGCCTGGAATCAGGTATTCGTCAGCCCGCGGCGGGTGAAGTTCACCGAGATGGAATATGCCCTGCCGATGGAGAGTTTTGCGGCGGCTTTCACCGAGATTCGCGAGTATTTTGCCTCACGGGGCGCCCCGGTGGTTTTCCCCTTGGAGGTCCGCACCGCGGCCGGCGATGACACGTGGCTGGGAACCGCCAGCGGCCGGGACAGTGTTTATATTGCGGTGCATCGCTACATTCACGACCGGGCTCCACAGTATTTCCCTGCGATGGAAGCAATTCTGAGCTCATACGGCGGACGTCCGCACTGGGGCAAACAGCATACTCTTCGCGCGGCCGAGCTGAGCCGTCTGTACCCGAGGTTCGAGGACTTCCGTGCCGTCCGTGCGCGGGTTGATCCGCAGGGATTATTTGTTAATGACTACCTGCGTGAGCTCTTGGATCTTCAGAACTGAACGTCAGTCCAGATCAGTTCCGAAGTTTCGATAGCCTCCGGGGTCGAGCCTGGCAGCAATTGGAAGGTTTGCGGCGCGGCACCGCCAACATGCCCCTGGCCCAAAACGTTCCATCCCTGATTTGGGATCACGAAGTTTCCAGAATCGTTGAGTGCTTCTTCCCGTCCGAGGTCCTTGCCCATTTGCAGGACGTCGTCGGTGAACTCGCTGCGCTGGGACAGCGCACCGGTCAGCACAAGGTGCTCATCCTCGATCCCGGCGGCCTTGCTCCCGTCATCGGCCACCACATAGTCTTCGCCGGTGATGTAGTCGGAGATGACCTTCAGTTCATCGTGCTGGCGTGCAGCCGCAAAATCATAACTGCTGCTCGCTGGCTCGGTCTGAGCGGCCAGGATGTGCACACGCTCGCCGCGGTATTCGATAGGAATGTCCCACAGCCCGTTATGCATCACCGGGATCGAGGAGGCGACGGCGCCACCCAGTTGTGAATCCGCAAGGTTGTTCTCGGTCACCGCACTCCATTTCAGTGTGGACACGGAGATGACATCCTGTTGATCGATCGGGTACTTGGAGAGCACCACGGTCGAAGCCTGTTCGGCAAAAGCCCCCTGGCCCCACGCATCACCGGCGCCGCCGACAATGCGGTCCCCGTCAAGATCAGCGCCGCTCTGCGTCCCGCTGGAGCCCACGGCCAGATAGGAATAGGCATACTCGACATCCGCCGCATCGTCATCTGCGCTGTTGAGGTAGTTGGCGATGAAGGTATTCACCGCGTCCTGGTCCGCATCCATGCCGGTGAGCACCATGACGTCGGGGTTGGACACGCTGATCGCCTCGGCCACCCGCAGTGCCTCGGTGTCCGTGCGGGTCAGCAGGTCCCGATACAGGTCGCCAGGCTCAGCCCGGCTGAGCTGGGTGGCCATGGTGGCAACACGCAGGGACGTCTCGGAGAGTTGGGGTGCAGTTGCACCGGCCCCGTCGTTCGGGCCGGTAGGTGCGGCCAAAGCCGGGGTTACAGGGAGCAGTAACAGCGCTCCCATTCCCAGGCTCGCTGCACCAAGTAAAATCTTGTGCACACTGCAACCCTACGCCCCGAGGCCGCCTCTGACCAGCTTCTTAATCGGATTGTGATGCGGTGGCGCGGGCCGCCTTGCGGTTTGCAGCCAAAACTTCTTCCATATACGGGGCGCGAACCCGGGCGGAAATCCGGGCATCCACCAGGCAGACACCCCGGGCCCCGGCAGCTACCCAGTCGCTGACCTTGCTGAAATCTTCCAGGGATTCCACCTTGATCCCGGTGGCTCCCATTCCCTGCGCCAGGGCCGCGAAGTCCACGGTGGGGATCAACATGGGATCTTCATGCAGACCGATCGAACCGTACTGATGAACCTCTGCCCCATAGGCCGAATCGTTGTAGATCACAATGACGCCGCTGGACACGGTGCGCACGATCGACTCCAGGTCCGCCAGGCCCATGAGGAACCCTCCGTCCCCGGAAGCCAGCACCACGGTGCGCCCGGCGGCGGCCGCTCCGGCGCCAACCATCGAGGCGATACCCAGGCCGATGGACTGGTAGGCGGTGCCAACACAGGTCAGCGAGCGCGCCCCGCTGGTGGACCAGTACATTGGGCCCCAACCGATGAAGTGCCCGCCGTCCTGCACCAGCACTCGGTTCGCCGGCAGGATCTGCTCCAGTTCACTGGCCACCCGGCGTGGATCCAGCAAGCCATCGGCGGCGCGTTCCTCCCCGCGGGGCCGGGTGCGCAAGGTTGCCAGGTCCACGTTTTCAGCCCATGAGGCCTGTGCCTGCGGCACAACCTGAAGCAGATCCGCGGTGGCGGCGGTGATGTCCGCCGTCGCGAAATAATCCACCCGCGGGTTGGTGGCGGACGCAGCCAGGTCAAGCTGGATCAGGGTGGCCGACTCGTTTACCAGCTCTCCGAAACGCATGGTGAACTGGTTCAGCGATGCGCCCAGGGCCAGCACAACATCCGACTGGGCGATGATCTCAGCATTTTTCTCGGTGGCGAAGCCCCCGGTGATACCCAGGTCATAGGGGTAATCCAAGAGGTCGCGGGCCAGCAGCGTCCCGGAGGTGGTTGCACCGAGTTTCGCGGCAAGTGCCGTGATCTGCGCGGCCGCGTCAATGGCGCCGCGTCCGTAGAGAATGTGGGGGCGCTTGGCACCGGAAAGCACCGCGGCAATCTGGTTCAGCTGGGTCGAGTTCAGTTCCGGGGCCGGGGGTGCCGACTGCAACGATTCGAAGCTGGGCAGCTGGCCTTCCGGTGTTTGAAGGGCGGTCAGATCGTAGGGGATCGCCAAAACCACCGGGCACTGCTCACGCAATGCGTGGGCGGCCGCTGCCAGGGCGATGGCGCCGGGGGTTTCTTGATCCACCACGTAGCGCGGAGCCCGCACGGCGGTGTCGATGGCCGCCTGGTCAACGTCCCAGCCGCGCAAGCCGGTTCGCGGAGCGTCGCCGGTGACAAAAAGCAGCGGGGTGCGGGCCGCGGCGGCCTCGGCCAGCGCGGTGACGGCGTTGGTGTAGCCTGCCCCATAGGTGGTGGATGCGATGGCCAGCTTGTTGGAAATCCGGAAATAGGCATCCGCGGCTGAAACCGCGGCCGATTCGTGGCGGACCGCGGTGTAGCTGAACCCTTGGCGCACGGCGGCGTCGAGGAAGTGGGCATTGCCGTTGCCCATCAGCCCGAAAATCTGCGGGGCGAGGGGCTTCAGGGCATGGGCGATGGCGGCAGAAACGCTAGACATCATGGACTCTTTTCAAAAAAATGGTGCTGAAGAAAATTCCATATATGTCTGCCGCTACCGGTTGCTTGTCGGCAACGGGTATCGCCCCTTTTGAGAGCGCCGGAACCCACCCAATGGTGATTCCTGACTCACTGATCATAGGGCACAAACGCCGCCGCGCGCTAGATGGCGCTAGATGGGCATCTACTGCCGGCCCAGGCAGTGGCGTAGCGCATCTTCCAAAGTCTCGGCGCGGAACCGGTGGCCGGCATCCAGCAGCTTTTCCGGGGCAACACGTTGGCTTGCCATGGCCAGCAGCTCGGAACCCTGTTTTCCCAGCAGCAGTTCCGGCCCGAACGACGGAACCGGGAGGACATCCGGACGGCGCAGGACCGCGGCCAGGGTGGCCGAGTAGTCGCTGTTGCGCACCGGGTGCGGTGCCACCGCGTTCACGGGCCCTTCCAGCTGCCCGTCCCACAGCGCCCGGTGATAGATGTCCACCAGATCATCTAGTCCGATCCACGACTGCCATTGCCGCCCGTCGCCCATGCGCCCGCCGAGCCCCAGCTCGTACAGCGGTTTGAGCATTTTCAGGGTCCCACCCCGGGGGCTTTGCACCAGCCCGGTACGCACCTGGACACGTCGCATCGACCCGCCGGCCGGCTCACGCGCCGCTTGTTCCCACTCCCGCACTACCTGGGCCAGAAAATCATCGCCGTGCCCGGCGTCTTCAGCCAACGGTGTTTCCCCCGCCTGCGCGCCGTAGATGCCAATGGCCGAAGCGCTGACAAATACCTCCACCCCGGCCTGCGCCGCGGCGGCGGCAAGTTTGCCGGTTGGTTCGATGCGGCTTTGCGCGATGTCCTGCCGGTGTTTGTCATTAAACCGTCCGGCGATGCTCGCCCCGGCAAGGTGGATCACCGCGTCGCAGCCATCCAGTGCTTCCGGCGCCGGGTTCTGCGGATCCCAAGTGCGCTCGTTAGCCCCTTGGGGGTTGCGGCGCACCAGCCGGATCACCCGGTGCCCGCCGGATTCAAGGAACGCGCAGAGCGCGGTTCCCACCAAGCCGTGGGCTCCGGTGACCGCGATTCTCAGTGATTTCATGCCATGCTCGGCCGCCGCATGGTGGGCGGCGAGGTCATCTGCCAGCTGCCGGTGGCGGTAGCCGAGCAGGCGGTGCACCTGTGTTGCCGGGAGATTGGTTTCCACCACGTCCCGCACCAGGCACCGATCGCCGTCCAGCGGTTCAAAGTGGTGTTCGTGCGTCCATGTCAGCGCCTTGGCGGCCGTGCTCAACGGTCCTTCAAGTTTCATCTGGTCGGCAAACAGGCGTTGCGGAACGTAGCGCTGGGCAAGATGCGGGGCATTCCACCGCAGGCCTGCTGGCAGGCCGAGCACTGAGGTCCCGTCCTTCAACGAGTCGGCCTGCGTGATCGCCGTGACCGGCTGCCACGGCGGCAGCAACCGCTGCATGGCCCCGGGGCGCTCGTGCCAGGCAAATACCTGATCGGCGGGCAACGGGATAACTGACTCATGGTTGATGCGCATGGCTCTAGCCTGACACCTTGCCGGCTGCTCCACTAGGGAGTCCCGGCAAAGTGTCAGGCTGGAACCCGGTGATTAACCCTTAACGCACAGGATGGTGCGCAGGTGCCCGACAACTTCCACCAGGTCCTTCTGGGCCTCGATCACCTGATGGATGTCCTTGTACGCGGCTGGAATTTCATCCAGCACCCCGGCGTCCTTGCGGCATTCGATGCCCGCCGTCTGGTCCGCCAGGTCCTGCTCGGTGAAGGACTTCTTGGCCTTGTTCCGGCTCATCCGGCGTCCTGCCCCGTGGGAAGCGGAGAAGTACGAGTTGGGGTTCCCGCGGCCGCGCACCACATAGGAACCGGTGCCCATGGAGCCCGGAATCAACGCCAGGTCCCCGGCACCCGCGCGGATGGCGCCCTTCCGGGTCACCAGCAGCGTCTGCCCGTCGATCTTCTCTTCACGCACGTAGTTGTGGTGGACGTTGATCGGCTCATCGAATGACACCGGCAGCCCGGCGAAGTGCTTGACCACCTGCTCCTTGAACAGGCCGAGCATCAGCGCCCGCGACTGCGCGGCGAATTCCTGGGCCCACCATAGATCGTGCTTGTAGGCATCCATCTGCGCCGTGCCCTCGATGAATACCGCCAGCTCCTTGTCGACAAGCCCCTGGTTGTGACCCAGCGACTTGGCGATGTTGATGTGGAGGTCGGCCAAGGTCTTGCCGATGTTGCGCGATCCCGAGTGAAGCGTGATCCACACCAGGTCGTCTTGATCAAGGCAGAGTTCCAGGAAGTGGTTGCCGCCGCCCAGGGTTCCCAACTGCCTGACCGCCCGCTGCTTGAGCGGCATGACCTTCTCATCCAGGGTTTCGAAGCGGTCGAAGAGGCCGCGCACACCGGTTTCCATGCCGAAACGGCGTAGGTCGGGCAGCTCGTCGTGGCTGTTGAAGCCTACCGGGATGGCCGCTTCGATGCTCGAACGCAGCAGGTGCAGGTCGGTCAGCTGGTCGGCCCGGATGTTGGTCCGCACCGCGGCGACGCCGCAGCCGATGTCCACCCCTACTGCGGAGGGCGATACGGCCTGGTTCATTGCGATGACGCTGCCGATGGTCGCTCCCTTGCCCACATGGACATCGGGCATGACGCGGACGCCGTGGACCCAGGGAAGCTGGGCAACGCGGCGCAGCTGCGCCAACGCCTCGGTCTCGACCTCGGCTTCGGGTGCCCACATCTTCACCCTGTCCCCGCTATCGGACAGCGCAATCGGGAGCGTGGATTCACGCACCATTTTGTTACCTTTCATTCTCAACAAATTCGCGACCATACCGGCCTTGAATTCTATTTTTTGGCATGACAATTAAACCCATACAAATTATTTGAATGGAGAATAGAAAAGGAGCCGATGAACACTGTCATCGACTCCTGAAAACCCTAGGCCCCTTTCAATGCCAACCACTTCGGGCCGGTCAGGGATCCTGATGTTCATCCACCTTTGCAGGCGGGCAAGAGTCGAGATGCATACGGTTTACCCAAGGGGCGGTCATGGTGACACTCACTTGCATCCGCGGTGTTGAGCGCAAAGCTAAAATCGGCGCGACGCTTCGATTGCTTATCAAAATTACGCTGATCCAACAACATTGCCGCCTCCTTCAACACTCACTCTTATCGACACTTACAAATAACACCGTAGTATATTTTTGATTAGTTTTCCACCCTATTCACAAAAAATGAAAAATAATCATTCGTTCCATGGCAGAAAACAACAACGCCAGGCACACCGACCGGTGAAAGTCGGTGCACCCGGTGTTGTGTGAGGCAAAGCCCAGGAGCCGAAAAACCTCAGGGTGATTTCTGCACACCGATACGGGTAGGACGAGCCCATAACCGGAGCCAGCCCTCGGGTGCCTTAATGAAGTCGCCGAGCAAGGCGCCGCCTTCGCCATCGGTGATGTGCAGGTTGCCGATCTGCCTGTAGACCGGCTGGCTGTCCTGATCGAAATAGTCCGGGTTGCCGAAGCGTTTGTCGAAGTGCCGCTCCTGATCATGCCAGCGTCTAGACGGTCGTCCTGCGCCGATACCAAGATCGCTTCGAGCAGCTCCACGGCGACAGTGCCACTGATCTGGATTGGATGCCATTGACCGACGTAGAAGATCGCTACGTCCGCGGCCGTCGTGCATGTTTTGCTGGTCGATCAATTTTCCATGCACCGTGCCTGAATACATCTGTGCCGCAAACCGGGATGCACGGGTTCCGGGAAGCTATGATTCACGCGGCCGCATTGACCGCTCGCTTACGCAGAATGCTGAAGACTTTGCGGGGGTCATTGACGTACGGCTCATCGTCATCGTTTACAGAAACCACTGCGTAAGGCAGTCTAGGAAGTCGAGGTCGACAACCCCGTCAGCATCGGCGGCACGACCTACCCGAACTGAAACACTACAAGGCTGTCGACCCCGTAGTGATGTCGCGCGCGTAGATGAAGGCTTCTTAACCCGAGTAGCATGTTGGAACCAACGCTTGTTCGGGAGTACAAATGACCACACTGGAAAACAGATCCACCTGGGCAGATCAAGCCAGCCACAGCCTGCGTCTGGAAGGACTCACTGTCTCTTCTGAGTTTGCCGAAGATTCGCAGAACTACGTGGCCGGAAAAATCTCAGCGGACGAGCTAGTTCGCATCACACGAGAGCGATACGGCCTCAAATAACGGTGTTGCAGATCCGTATCGAGTCGGCCCCGATGGAGTTTTAAGGAACCTTGTCGGGGCCGACTCGCACGCCAAGCTTGCCGTAGCGGATGCCGACCTATTTATGCCCGCGTCATGCAGCTATCGGATCAAGAATTTGTTGAGGCTACGCGAGATTCCGCGGAGATAAGAGCCTTGCACAAGCACTTGTTCCAAGACGTTTACGACTGGGCCGGAGAATTCCGCTCAATTGACATGAGCCGCGGAGATGGTGAATTTTTGCCCCTCACTACTCAATACCGGTCTTGCTGGAGACAACCCTTGCGGAGCTCGGTAGAACCAATAATCTGGCGGGTTTGGAAAAGATGATTTTTTGGATGCACTAACAAGCTTCTACGACGAGCTGAACTACATACATCCTTTCCGCGAGGGCAACGGGCGAATGCAGCGCACTTTTTGGAGCCGCGTGGCTTTTGCTGCAGGTTGGATTCTGGACTGGCGCCCGATTCATGGAACCGAGCTAAACGAAGCAAGTCGTGCAGCTCGTGAAGATCGCACAATGGAACCACTTCGAAATGCCCTGATGAAGTGCCTCCGACCTGTGGAGAACTCAAAATAAGCTAGCCCGCCTTTGTTCCGAGGTACCGCGCGTTCCCGGTATCCCCTTCTGTCACATGAGCCGAGCTAGAGAGCAAAGTGCCCGGTTCTCGTAGAGCCCGGAATCAATGCAAGATCGCCCGTACCCGCGCGGATGGCGCCATTTCGGGTCACCAGCAGCCCGGCGAAGCGCTCACAAAAAATGAAAAATAATCATTCGTTCCATGGCAGAAAACAACAACGCCGGGCACAACGACCGGTGAAAGTCGGTACACCCGGCGTTCGAAACAAGCGCCAGGAGGTTATGCCTGCAGTGCTGCCCTCATGTCCAAACGCTTGGGCCCGTACTCGGCCAGGAACTGGCCCGGACCCGGGTTAGCGGCGGCATCCTGGCCGCCCAGGTGCTTCACGACACCCCACACCGCGTTCAGGCCGGTGGTCACAGCGCCTTCGGCCCAGCCTGCCGTCCAGGAGACGTCGTCGCCGGCAAGGAAGATGCCGCGGTGCTCGGCAGGAAGTTCGGCCTGGTCGAAGTGGGTGTACAGGCGTTCCTGGTAGCGGTAGTGCCCCGGCAGGTTCGCCTTGAAGGCGCCCATGAAGTTCGGGTCGTCCTCCCAGGACACGGTAATCGGCTGACCCACGATGTGGCTGCGGATATCCACCCCGGGATAAACCTTCTCCAGGGAGTGCAGCATCAGTTCCATGCGGCGTTCGGCGGTCAGCGAGAGCCACTTCAGGGCATCGTCGTTCCAGGTGTAGGAAAGCAGGATGACCGCGGGCTGGTCCTCTCCGTTCTCCAGCAGGTAGGTGGCCCGGTTCAGCCGGTCGGTGAGTGTCATCGACATCAGGTATTCACCGGTGACAGGGTCGCGGTCCTTCCAGAACGGGCGGTCCACCATCACGAAGGTCTTGGAGGACTGCATGTAGTGGCTGCGCTCGATGGCCGTCCATAGTTCGGCGGGGAACAATGCCTCGTCGGTGTCGATGCCGGTGGACAGCAGCCATGACTGCACGGTGGAGACCACCGCACCAAACCTCTGCGTGCGGCCGAAGCGTTCGGTGACCTCGATGCTGTTCGCGCCATTGAAGCCCGGCTCATCGGTGCGGTAGACCTTGGCCACGGCGCCGCGCGGGGTGCCGCGGTGCAGCGAGGCCAACGAGGTTCCCGCCGGCCAGTGCTTCATGTCCGCAGGGGTGTGGTTCCACAGTGCGTTGGGCAGCTTGGCCGCTCCGCCGGTGATGCCGCGGTGGTCGTCATCCGCGTCGGTGTACACCACACGCAGGATTTCCAGGATGGAGTTCGGGAAGTCGGTGTCCCAGCCGCCGGAGCCGAAACCCACCTGGCCGAACGCTTCGCGGTGATCGAAGCCGGCGTTCTTGAAGGCCTGGGAGTTGGCGATGAAGCCGTAGAAGCTTTCCTCGTCGAACTCTTCGAGCAGCGAGTCCCAGATGTCCTTGATCTTGGCGGTGTCGCGCTCAATGATGGCGCGCTGCATCTGCTCGAAGTGGGCGTCTTCGCGCAGCGCCTGCTTCCAAGCCTCGGCGACTTCCCGGTAGAAGACCGGCAGGTCCGCCGGGTCTTCCACGTAGACCTTCTGGCCCTTGAGCTCGATCACGGTCGAGGCGGTAGGGGCCGCCAGCGGGTTCGGGAAGTCAAAGGTTTCCAAGCCCAGTAGGTCGACGTAGTGGTAGAGCGCCTTGCTGGAGACCGGGAAGCGCATGCCGCCCAGGTCGCAGGTGATCTGCGGGGCCGCCGGGAAGCTGGCGGTGCGCAGGCGCCCGCCGATCTGATCCGCCTCGTAGACAACCGGCTTCAGCCCCAGTTTCATCAGTTCGTAGGCGGTGATGATGCCACTGAGGCCGGCACCGATCACCGCCACCTCGGTTCCGTACAGCTCTTGGGGGACCGAGCCGAGGCCTGCGGGATTGGCCAGGTAGTGATCGTAGCTGAACGGGAAGTCGGGGTTCAGCATGTTGATGGTTTCGGTGCTCATAACCTCAATTGTTCCTTGGGTAGTGTGTGGGGTTGTTATTTTTCGCCGACGTGGGTGGCGATGTATTGTTCTTTGCTCAGGGCTCCCAAGCGGGAACGCGAGCGGCCGTAGCCAACGTAGATTCCAATGCCGATCAGCATCCAGAGCCCGAAGACGATCCAGGTTTCCGCGCGCAGCTGGCTCATCAGAAACAGGCAGGCAAAAATGCCCAGCATCGGGGTCACCGGGTAAAACGGAACCTTGAAGGTTCTAGGCGCCAGCGGCTGCTTCTTGCGCAGGTACATCACCGAGACCCCCACCAGGGCGAAGGCAAACAAGGTTCCGATGCTGGTGGCATCGGCCAGTGCGCCCAGCGGGATGAAACCCGCGGTCACCGCCACGACGCCGCCGGTGATCAGGGTACCGGCCACCGGGGTGCCGGTCTTCGCGGAGACACTGGAGAAGACCTTGGGCACCAGCCCGTCGCGGGACATCGAGAGCAGGATGCGGGTCTGCCCGTAGAGCACCGTCAGCACCACCGAGGCGATGGCCAACACGGCCGCCACAGCGAAGATCAGCACCAGGATCGGCTGGCCGGTGATTTCGCCGACGATCTGCACCAGGGCCGCTTCGGTTCCGTCGAACCACTGCCACTCACGCGCCCCGATGGCCGAAATCGCCACCAGGACATAGGTGACCGTCACGATCAGCATGGAGAGCATGATGGCCCGCGGCAGATCCCGCTTGGGGTTTTTGGCTTCTTCACCGGCGGTGGAGGCGGCGTCGAAACCGATGTAGGAGAAAAACACCGTCGAGGCGGCGGCGGTGACCCCCGCGGCGCCCATGGGCAGCAACGGCTCGAAGTTGCCGGCATTGAAGGCGCTGAAGGCGACAATGCAGAAGAACACCAGGATGCCGGCCTTGATGAGCACCACAATGGTGTTCACGATGGCGGATTCGCGCATGCCGCGCATCAGCAGCAAGGTGGCCAGCGCGACGACGATCAACGCCGGCAGGTTGACCACGCCGCCCGCGGCCGGTCCGCCGGCGAGCGCGGTCGGCAGCCCCAGGCCGAAGGTGCGCAGCGTTTCGTTGACATATTCGCCCGCGCCAACCGCCACGGCCGCCACGGACACGGCGTATTCGAGCACCAGGCACCAGCCGCAGATCCAGGCCAGGCCCTCGCCCATGGTGGCATAGGTGTAGGAGTAGCTGGATCCGGAGACCGGGACCATTCCAGCCATTTCGGCGTAGGACACCGCCGAAAGCAGCGCGGTGACACCTGCGATGACGAAGGAGATCCAGATGGCGGGGCCGGCAATCGGCACGGTGGCGCCGAGGATCACCAGGATGCCGGTGCCCATGGTCGCCCCGACGCTGATCATGGTCAGTTGCCACATTCCCAGGGTGCGGCGCAGCTGGCCGGCGCCCGAGGTTTTTTCGGCGTCGCTGATCATCATGCTGATCGATTTGCGACGTCGAAGCTGCGGGCCTAGCGCGGTGGGCCGTGCCGAAGCCACGTGATCGGTGCTGTTCATAGCTGGTCCTCACTGAGGAAAATGGTATTGCTGTCGAATACCAGCCTAAGTCTGTGACCCACCTCTCAAGTTGAGAAGTTTTGAACTAGAATATCTTCACATGGGACATTTCGCACCGGAATTGGGCACACTGGATTCAGCTGATCTGGGTTTTGATCGCCCCTGGGATTCGATCACCCTTCACCGATTCCTGCGGCAGCTTCCTGCGGGGATCCAGGTATTGCACGACGCCGGAGATCGCCCCTTGCGTTGGGTTGAACCCAGCGACATCGACGACCCCACCGACTACCTGGTCGACGACGAACTGATTCTCACCAGCGGATACCCGCTGGTGGCCCATGCCGAGGACCAGAGGTGGGTCGATCAGTTTGTGCACCGCCTGGCCCAGGCGAAGGTCTGCGCCCTGGGTTTCGGCCTGGAGCCGTACTTTTCACAGGTTCCCGACACACTGCTCACCGCTTGCCTGAGCAACAACGTGACGCTGCTTCAGATCCCGAATTCGGTGCCCTTCGCGGCCATCGGCTTGGCTTTTGCCAAGCTGATGGAAGCCGACGGCGCCGCCCTGCTGCGAACCAGCGCCGAGTCGAATCGCGCGCTCATGCGTTGCGTGTCGCAGAACAATCCCGAAGAACAACTGGTCTCCACCCTGGCGCACCGGGCCAACTGTTCGGTGAAACTCCTGGATTCCACGGGCCGCGTCCGATTCAGCGCTGATAACCCCAACGTGCTGCAGCTCGCAGCAGAGCCCGGGACCGAACTTTTCACCCAGGCCGCCCTAGGCGAAGGAGCCTCGCAGTTCGCGTTGCTGCGCGAAGGGATCAGCACCCACCTGGCGTTCCCCATCCGAGCCAGTGCGGCCAGGGGGCAGGCCCCGCTGCTTGGTGTGCTGCAGGTCGGCTTCCCCAAGGACCCATCCGGGGTCGAGCACACACTCATGGCCACCACCCTGGGTTTGCTGGAAGTCGTTGCCCGTGAACGAGCCATGGTTTCCTTCACCTCGGCCCAGTTGAGCACCTCGCTGCTCACCGGTTCCCCGCAGGTTCTCGACGAACAACAGCTCACGCTGCTGAATCTCAGCCTTGGGCCGCACCAACGCAAACCACTGCGGGCGCTGGTGCTTGCGCCGAGCAAGAACCCGGGCGGCGACGATGTTTCCCGGCACCTTGCCCACCTGCGGATCCTGCTTGAATCAGAACTTGTCAGCAGGCAATCCGGTGCCTACATTGCCTTGAGCAAGATCGAACCCACGGATGCCGCGTATCGCAGGTTGAGCAAGGCGGGGTATCTGGCGGCTTTCAGCCGTCCCGCCGTATTATCCCCAGGCCGCACCGAGGAACTCGGCCAACTTCTAGCCCAGGCCAGGGGGCTGATGCCGCAGGTAATGGAAAAGCAGAAGAGCATGGACGCGGCTAAGCTCCCACGCACCTTCCAGAAGCTGCTGCCCAAGGATGCCGGGCGGGAACTGGCGCAGGAAGTGCTGGGCGGGGTGCTTGAGCTGCCGGCCAAACGCCGCGAGCTGTATCTTGAGGTCTTGCGGTGCTGGCTGGATTCCAACGGTTCCTGGGATGAGACCTCAAAACGACTGGACCTGCACCGCAACTCGGTGCGGCGGCACATTTCCAGCATTGCCCAGTACCTCGATGCCGATCTGGGCTCGGCGGAAGTGCGCAACGAACTGTTTTTTGCGTTGCGCTTCCTGCCCTAGTTTCCCGCGCGCTGCGCGGCCCACTGCGCGTAAAGCTGGGTCTTGGCCTCGCGCAGATAAGGCACTTCTTCGCGCACCTGGCGCAGCAGTGAGGGCTGGACGGTGGCGAAAATGACCGTCGGCTCGGTTCCGCCCTGCGCCAGGATCTGGCCGTCCGGGGACGCAATGACGCTGGTTCCCGAGAGCTCGAAGCCGTTTTCGGTGCCCACGTGGTTTGCATAGGCGATGTATAGCTGGCTTTCCATCGCTCTGGTCGGGACCAGGGTGGTGCTGAGGATTTCGTATCCCTTGCCCACTGCGGTGGGAACAAGCAGCACTTCGACCCCGCGCAGCGCAGCTTCACGCACCAATTCCGGGTATTCAACATCGAAGCAGATCGCTAAGCCTAGCGTCATTCCCTGATAGGTGAAGACTGCGGGAGCATTGTGTCCAGGGGTGAAGACGTCCTGCTCTTCGGCCCCGAACAGGTGCACCTTGTCGTAGTGGGCAAGCTGGGCACCCGTCTCATCGATGCAGCTGGCGGTAATTTTCCACTCCCCGCCGGCTACCTCCGGCATGGAGTAGACCAGCGCGATGTTTTGCCGACGGGCAATTTCACGCAAACGCTCGCGTAGCTCGCCGAGCAGGCTCGGGTCGAAGGACTCTTTCAGCGCGAAGGGCGCATACCCGACAACAAACAGCTCCGGGGTCAGCAGCAGCCGCGCCCCGCGCTGGGCGGCCTGTCCCGCGGCGGCATCGATGGCTTTCAGATTAGCGTCGTAATCCAAAACTGCGGCTTCCGCCTGCATTGCTGCGATCAGCATACCGGTCCTTCCAAGCTCCTCATGGTTGTTTTCAGCCTACGCGAACCGCCGAGCTTCGGGTCCTAGTCCATTCGCACCGGAAGAGGAGATTGCAGTACTTTTCGCACCACCCTGCGAGGAGCTAGTCCCTCCATCCAGGCCCGGATCGCCGGTGCGGTTGCAGGGCCGCAAGGTAACTGGCCAAAGGTGCCGTGTCCGGCGCTCCGAGGTTGCCGATCAGCGCTTTACGGGATTCGCCGCCAGCCGGGACAAAAAACACACCGGCCAGGTTCCTAGAAATAAGGAACCTGGCCAGTGTAGTGGTTGATCTTCGGACGCGCCCGTCAGCCCGCCGGCTGTTCAGCGTTATCGCTGCCGCGTGGCGCAGTGGTTGCCTGCGCGGCCAGCGCGCGCCGCTCGTGGATGTCATGCAGGATGCTGGCGTGCACGGCATCGGTCAGCTTGTATCGAGACATCGCCAGCACCGCCAGACCGGCCAAAACCATCGGTATCGCACCCGCTGCCACTTTGATACCCAGCATCGCTTGGTCCGATTGAATGGCATCGGCGGCGTTGTACCCGCCCCAGGCCAACGCGTAGGCGGCTAGCGCGCCGCCAATTGCTTGGCCGGCCTTGCGGGTGAAGGAGAAGAGCGCGTAAATAATGCCCTCGGTGCGCACCCCGGTTTTCCATTCGCCGTATTCCACGGTGTCGGCTTCCAAGGCCCAGATCACCACATTGACACCGCCAAGACCCACATTGATCAAGGAGATCGCCAGCAGCGCTAGGACGCCAGACCCTGCCGGGACAAGGAAAACTGCCAGCCCTCCGAGCATGACCACGGTGCCGAACACCATGTACACGGTGCGCTTGCCAATCGCACGCACAATGCGTGGCATCAAGATGCTCAGTACCAGGGACACCGCAAGTTGCACCCCTGAGGCCACCGCGAAAAGGTTCAAGTTGCCCATGACATCACGGAAGTAATACAGCTGAACCGTTCCCAGGGTCATCATGCCGGTTAGCAGGATCAGCGAGCTGAGGCACAGCATCAGCAACGGCGAGTTGCTCTTCAAGGTATCGAAGCTTTGTTTTAAGCTGACCTGCTGGACATCGCGTTGAACACGTTCCTTGGAGGTGAGCACGCAGAATAGGTACAGCGCCGTACCGAGGATGATAAAAATGATCGTCAGGGTGGTGAAGACCGGTTGGAGGTCTGCGTCCTTGCTGAACATCGGGGCGACAACCATCCCCAAGATGGCACTGACCAATAGTCCGCCGACGGTGCGCGCCCCTGCCAGTTTGGCCCGATCGCTGGGGTCTTGGGTCATTGCTCCGGCCATGGAACCGTACGGGATGTTCACCAGCGAGTAGGCCAGCCCCAGGGCGGCGTAAGACAGGTACGCGTACACCAATGACGGGTTCTCCGGACCACCCGGCACGTGGAACACCGCAAAGGTCAGCAAAAGCAAAGGCAAGGACCCGAACATGATGAACGGGCGGAACTTGCCCCAGCGTTTGGTGAACACCTTGTCGACCATCCGGCCTGCAAAGATGTCGGCAAATGCGTCGAATATCCGGACCACCAGCAGCAGGGTGCCGGCCGCGGCCGCCGAAATTCCGGCGACATCGGTGTAGTAGACCAGCAAGAACATGCTTGCGGTGGTGAACGCCAAATTATTGGCCGCATCGCCGGCACCGTATCCTACGATGCTCAGTTTACTCAGTGGTTTCACGGGTCTCTCCTCGGCCATCAGGGGATGGCTCGCTAAGGTATTGCCTCGATAAGTCGAAAAATCTTCCCTCGAAGGTGATCTGTTGGTGGGTGCGGGCAACCGCCGCTATTTAGCGCTGGCCGGTCCAGCGCTCACGCAAAACAAACGCCGCGGCTTTGGGTTTGCGGTCGCGGGTGAAAACACCTTTTTTGTTTCCGTCCACGCGTATGATTCCCACGGAGGTCTGGAAGTCGGCGAAATTCCAGACGTGCTCACCCACCATGGCTTCGACCCGGTCGAAAACCCGGTGGTACATCTTCAGGAATTCGGCCTGGTATTCCTCGCTCCACGGGGCGGCGATGACCGAGTGGTTTCCGGCCAGGGTGTCGGCCCCGTATTCGGTCATGATCATCGGTTTGCCGTGTGTTGATTCCCAGGTCAAAAGCTCTGCTTCCAGCGCCTTCTCCGCGGCGGGAAGGTCGCCGGCGTGCAGGTACCAGCCGTAATAACGGTTGAGCATCAACACGTCGAAGAGGTCCTCGATGGTGCTCTTGTCTGGGGAATCAAACATCACGTTCACGTATCCGATCGGCCGGGTGGGGTCCAGTTCGCGGGCGAGCGCGGCCAGCGGTTCAAAGTAGGCCCGCGCGCCGGCTTCCTGCGCGTTCGGTTCGTTAGCGATCGACCAGATCACCACGGATGGCCGGTTTTTATCCCGGGCGATCAGTTCGCTGATTGCCTGGCGGTGATTTACCGCGGTTGCCTCATCCACTGCGCCCGGCCCGTAGGTCGGTCGGGCTTCTTCACCGAAGGTTGGGCCAAACATGGTGTTCAGGCCCACGGCGGCGGTCTCATTGATGACCACGATGCCGTGGCGATCCGCGTAGTCCATTACTTCTTCCGCATAGGGATAGTGCGAGGTGCGGAAGGAATTAGCTCCGGTCCATCCCAACAGGTTGAAGTCGGCTACCATCAGGGCGTTGTTGTGCCCCTTGCCGACGGTGACGTGGTCTTCGTGCATGCCGAAACCGGTGAACTTGAACGGTTCCCCGTTGATGAGGAACTTCTTCCCGTCGACTTCTACGGTGCGCACCCCGAAGTTCTGCGTATAGCTGTCCACCAAGGCTCCGCCACGGTGGACCTGAGTCACCAGCTGGTACAGGTACCCCGCTCCCGGCTTCCACAGGGTGACGTCCGGGATCTGCACCGTACCGGCGGCGCCAGAGTGGGCGGCCACCTCGATACCGGAAGCATCAAGGATACGCACGGAGAACTCTTCGTCACCGGCAACCCCATCGGCCTGCAGGTCGTAGGTGACCACACCGGTGTTCCCGGTGAAGTTTGTGGTGATGGTGATGTCATCAATCACGGTGGCCGGGGTGCTGTAGAGCCAGATGCTCCGGTGAAGCCCTGCATAGTTGTAAAAGTCGTGCAAATAGGTCTGCTTGCGGGTGCCGTCCTCGCGGGTCAGCACTCGCCCCGGCGGGATGGTGGCCGGGGTGAGCATGTTGTTGACGGCGATGCTCAGCCGGAAGTCCTGCCCAGCGGTGACCAGGCTGGTGATGTCAGCTTCGAATGGCATGTAGCCGCCAACATGCTCGGCCACCAGCGTGTCATTGACGTAGACCTTGCCCTCATGGGTGGCCGAGTCCAGGCGCAGGTGGATGCGTTCACCGGCATATCCGCGCGGCACGTGGACGGTGCGCTGGTACCAGACCCAGCCGACGTGCTCCCGCAGCTCAGGCTCGACGAACACGTCGTTGTAGCTGCCGGGAACACCCATGTCGCGGTCGGTGTCCAGCTGATCGGCGTACCAGCGTGCGGAGAAGCCCTCGTCCTGGTGGTCCACCCGGAAGGCATAGAGCCCGTCCAAATTGACCATTTCGCGAGTCGGAGAGTTCTGCGGCTTGAGCATTGTTGCGTCCTTGGATCATTGATTCGTTAAGCTCCGCAACTTTGCGGTGCTTCAACGAGTCTAGGAATGTGTGACCCGCGTGACAATCGATTGCCAAATGTTGCCTTGGCTCACATTTCACCGCGCCGAGACCCTGCGTGGAGCTTTGACCTACACCGAGGCCAGGGAACCTCTCAGGATCAGCTGCGATCCGGGAATGTGGCTGCTTTCGGCCGGCTCACCCTGCTCGATGTGATGGATGAGGCTGGACAATGCGCGGGCCCCGCAATCGAACAGCGGCAACCTCACGGTGCTCAGGGCCGGTGTGGTGAAATCTGCGCCAAAAATATCGTCGAAACCGATAATTCCCAACTGTTCGGGAATATGGATCGAAGCTCGTGCGCACACTTGCAATAGGCCGATGGCCATCAGGTCGTTGTAGGCAAAAACCGTGCTGGCACCGCTGGCCAGGACCTGCTCCAGCGCTGCGGCCCCGCCCTCGCGGGTGGGTGGCTGCGTATCAAGCACCGTGAGCCGCATGCCGCGCGTTTCCACGGCTTCGGCGAGCGCCCGGGAACGCTGCCGGTTGGCCCAGGATCGCAGTGGACCGGGCAGGTAGGCAATACGCCGTTGCCCGGTTGCCCAGAGGTGTTCCAGGGCTTCGCCGATCACAGGACCCACCTCCGGAGCCAAGGAGGTAACCCCCTGGACCTCGCGATTGATGACCACCACTGGCTTAACCTCAGCCAGTTCCCTGATTTGGCTGTCATCCAGCCGGGAGGTGACCAGAATCTGCCCGTCCACGGTGCCGGCTAGCCGTTGGGCCGCCAGCATTTCCGCTTCCGGGTCTTCGACCGACTGGGCGAGGACCAGAGTGTAGTTGCCGGCCGCGGCCGCCGCCTGCGCCCCGCGGACAACTTCGAAATACACGGGATTGAGCAGATCAGCAACGATCAAACCAATGGTCTGCAGGCGCCCGGTATGCAAGGCGCGTGCGATCGGATTGGCTTGATAGTTCAGGCTCTGCGCGGCCTGCTTAACGCGAGCCACGGTGGCCTCCGCGACGCGTTCCGGGCGGCTGAGCGCCCGGGACACCGTGGAGGGGTTGACCCCTGCCACAGCGGCGATGTCATAAATGGTCGGCGCACCGTTGCGTCCGTGCCCTGATCTGCTCATATCTCCCGTGCTTCGATATCAAATGCCGAGTCAGCCCTGCACGTGTGCAGATTGCAGACGTGGGGCGAACTTATTCTCTGTCTTGATACGACTGTTTAGTTCATCCAAGAACAGCTCCTCGTCAAAGTCCAGACCCACTTCTTGACCGGTCCAGCTGGAGAGGTGAATGGCGTTAGCCAGGCGCACCCCGTTGATGCCGTCTGCGCCCGGGGCAAGCAGCTCGGTTCCGTTGAGGATATGTTGGGCGAAGTTCTCCAGGACCCCGGCGTGCTGTTCACCCCAGACCGAAGGGAACTCAATGGTTTCCGTTGAATAGAACTCTTCCGGGTTCAGTTGGTCGGTGAAAAGCTTACGTACATCTTCCATTCCCATATTCTCGCTCAGCTCACGCTCCGGAGACTTCAGCCGAGTCACCACGGCCGTTTTGCTGGATTCGACCACGATCTTGCCCTGATCGCCCAGGATTTCAAACCGATCCGTCCCGACGATGTCGTGGGTCGCGGTAATAAAGGTACCGGTCACCCCCTGGCCAAAATCGGCAACCGCGGTCACTTCGTCTTCCACCGCAATGTTGCGCCGGAATCCATAGGAAACTTTTGAATACACCGAGGTGGGAATGCCGCAGATCCACTGCCACAAATCCAACTGGTGCGGCGCCTGGTTCACCAGCACTCCGCCGCCTTCGCCTCCCCAGGTTGCACGCCATGCCGACTGGTCGTAGTACCCCTGTGGACGCCACCAGTTGGTGATGATCCAATTGGAGCGACGGATTTTGCCGATCTCTCCGTTGTCGACAATTTCCTTGATGCGCTGGTACAGCGGATTGTTCCGCTGGTTGAACATGATCGCAAAGGCAACCTCGGGTTTGGCTTGGGCGACCTCCAGAAGCTCCTTGACCTGGGCGGTGTAAACACCGGCTGGTTTTTCCACCATGACGTTAATGCCGCGGTTAATGGCCTCGATGCCCATTTCCGGGTGCAGGTAGTGCGGAACGCAGGTGACCACTGCGTCCACGATTCCGCTGTCCATCATCTCCCGGTAGTCCTCGAATACCTGGGCTCCGGAATAGTTTTCTTGGGCAAGCTGGTGTTTGGCGGGGTCGGTATCCGCAATGGCGGCTAGCGTCATGCTGGGCACCATACCGTCGGTAATGAACTTCGCGTACATGCCTCCCTGGGCTCCCAGACCGATAATTCCTAGTCGAATCTTCTGCTCACTCATGATTTTCCGTCCTCTACTGTTGTTGATCGGTGTTTGCTGATTAGGCCTTGAGCGCCGACGGCGTGTCAGCGGCAAACAAGTCCCCGAAGCCCAGTTTCTGCAGATTGTTGTACGAGGTTTCCAACGCTTCCCACACGGTGCGCCCGTACAGGTCATCCTGTTCGACAAGCAGGTATTGCGCCCCGGTCTCCACCGCGGTCGGCACGATGGATGCGAAGTCCAGATTTCCCTCACCGACCTCGGCGAACTGCACCACGTCTTTGAACTTGCCCATGAATCCGGCAAAGTCTCCTGCTTCGAGCAGTTGCATGGCATCGGCATCCAAGGCACCGATTCGGTAGTCCTTGAGGTGCACCATCGCCGTCTTCCCCGCGTATTTGCGCAAGGTGCGCACCGGGTCCAGCCCGCCACGCTGCACCCAGTGAACATCGATTTCCAGGCCCATCAGCGGAGAGTTGTCTTCAATGATGTCCAGCATGTAAACGCCGTCGAACTTGGCAAACTCGATGTGGTGGTTGTGGTAATACAGCTTCAGGTCGTGTTCGGCCAACCGGTGCGCATAGTCGTTGGCCAGCTTGGCGAAATCGACAACCCGGGAGATGGAACCCATGGCGTCAAAGGGCATCATGCCAATGCGCAGCAAGCCCGAGCCGAGCCGCTGTGCATCCTCCACGACCTTCTCGAAATTGGATTCGAGGCTGTCTCCGGGGCGACCCGGGGTGGACTGCAAGCTCACCGACAAGGCAGCGATATCCATGCCCAGTTCACTGCGCGCTTGTTCAAGTTCCGCGACGTTGGCCTCATCCATCGGAATCTGCGAGATTTCGACCGCGTGGTAGCCGATGTCGCTGACCTTGCGCAGTGTTTCAAAGGCTCCGACTTGCTCGAAGCTCTGCTTGAGCATCATTGCCTGAACGCCAATAGTAGCCATTGGGGTGTCCTCCATGGTGGTTTCGGATCCTTGCGGATCCGTTGATTTGTACGGGGAGAAAGCTGTTAAGCCGGAACTGAGTTGGACTCTTCGTGCTGCCGACGCAGCAGTTCGTTGCGGGCTTGCCTGCGTTGAGCTTGACGGTCCGGGTCGGGGACCGGGGAGGCGAGCAGGAGCCGCTGCGTATAGGGGTGCTGCGGTTCATGGGTGACCTGCAAAGCAGCTCCCTGTTCGACAATTTCACCGTGATACATGACCGCCACCCGGTGGCTGATGTGGCGCACCACGTCCAAGTCATGGGAAACAAACAGGTAGGAAACGCCGGTCTCCTGCTGAATCTGCAAAAACAGGTCAAGTACTTTCGCCTGCGTTGTCAGGTCCAAGGCGCTCACTGGTTCATCGCAAACGATGAGTTTGGGGGACAATGCCAGGGCCCGAGCAATCGCTACACGCTGGCGTTGGCCGCCGCTGAATTCGCGCGGCAACCGATGCAGCGCGTCGGCGGGCAGGTTGACCTGATCGAGAAGTTCCTTCACCCGTTTGCGGGCCGCCGCCGGTTCCAGACCTTGGACGCTGAGCGGTTCCGCGAGGATGTCTCCAACTTCCAAGGCGGGGTTCAGCGAGGTGTAGGGGTCTTGGAAAACCACCTGCAAATCCCGGCTGAGTTCGCGGCGTTGTTTGCGAGTGGCCTGGGTGATATCCGATCCCTCAAGAAAGATCTTTCCACCGGTGACCGGTGCCAGCCCCAGCACCGCGCGACCCAGCGTGGTTTTTCCGGACCCTGATTCACCCACGAGGCCAAGGGTCTGCCCGCGGCCAATCTGGATATTGATGTTGGTCAGTGCCCTGAACGACTTGGACATGAACCGCTTGCTTTTGTAATCGACAATGAGTTCTTGAACCGAAAGCAGCGGCTCTGAAGGGGTAACGCTCATCGGATGTTCTCCTCAATACCGTGACCGACCAGTTTGGTCATGGGTTCTTTGCCCTCGAGCATCGAGGAGAGCAGGGTACGGGTATAGGCTTCGGCTGGCTGACGCAGAATCTCGCGGACCGTTCCTTCTTCGACAAGGCGGCCGTTTTGCATCACCACCACCCGATCGCAGATGTCGGCCACGACGCCAAAGTTGTGGGTCACCATGATGACCCCGATGTTCAGCCGTTGTTGCAGTTCACGCAGCAGGTCCAGCACATCGGCTTGAACGGTGACATCCAGGGCGGTGGTGGGTTCATCGGCAATCACGAGATCAGGTTCGCAACTGATGGCCCCGGCGATCAGCACACGCTGAGCCATGCCGCCGGATACTTCATGGGGGTAGGCCGCAAAGGTTCTGTCCGGGCTGAGAATTCCTACGTCACCCAGCAGCTTCAGGGCACGTTCCTTGGCTTCGGTTTTGGAGATCCCCAAAACGCGCACCATCGGGGTGACCAGCTGATACCCGATGGTGAACGCCGGGTCGAGGTTGCTCATCGGTTCCTGCGGAATGTAGGAGATCCGTTTTCCGCGCAGGGTGCGCAGGAAGTCTTGCGACACCGCGCTGTGTCCGGGGGCGACGGTGTATTTCCCGTCGAACTGGATGCTGCCGGCGGTAATCAGTGCGTTTGACGGCAGGAGGCCCAGGATGGAGAACGCGGTTTGGGACTTCCCCGATCCGGATTTACCCACGATTCCGAGGATCTCTCCACGATCCACGTGAAAACTCACGTCGTCAACGACCTTTTTCACGCTTCCATCTGCCTGTGGGTAACCCACCGCAAGATTGGTGACCTTGACCAGGTGGTGCTCGGTGCCCGCCTGAACAGCAACCGCGGGTTTACGGCCTTCGCGGGGTGTGTTCTTGGCCTTCGCCAAAGTTTTGGCAACACCCTTGGATTTGATCTTCTCGCCGTCTTCCAAGGCATCACGCAATGCGTTTCCCAGCAAGACCAGTGCCCCGATGGTCAGTGCCATCGCGAAGGCCGGCCAGAACAGCAGGGTCGGTTCGAGGTAAACATTTTTGAATCCCTCGCTGAGCATCACACCCCAGGTCGCTTTGGTGGGGTCGCCCAACCCCAGGAACTCGAGCGCCGACTGGATGCCGATGGCCACCCCGGCAATGGCTGCGGTTTGGATGATGATCGGTGCGCGAACCACCGAGAACACATGCCGGGTGATGATGCGGGCATCCGATAATCCCGAGACTCGAGCCGCGTCAACATAAAGTTCGTGGCGCACCGCCTGGACCGCCGAGCGTGTCAGGCGGAAATACGACGGCGAAATCAAGACACCGAAGGCGATCATCGACACCCACACCGATGGGCCAAAAGCGGCCCTGATGGTCAGCAGGACAATCAGCCCCGGCAGGCTCATCAAGATGCTGACTATCCAGTTCGAAACGCTTTCAAAGGTCCCGGCGTAAAACCCCGCGATCAGCCCGGCAGGCAATCCAATGGCGATTGCCACGGCTGCGCAGAGCAGCGCAGAAGCAAGTGTCAACTGGCCGCCGTAAAGCAGGCGGCTGAGAACATCTCGGCCCGAGCTGTCGGTCCCCAAGGGGTTCTCGCTATCTGCGGCCGCGAGGGTTTTGGCGATATTCGCGTAGTTCTGGTCAAAGGGGGCCAGCACCGGTGCCAACACCACCGCAAGCACTACCAGGGTGAGGATTCCCAGCGCAATTAAGCCCATCGGGTTCTTCAGCAGGCGACGCAGCGCGGTTGAGCGCACCACGCTCCCGCTTTGGCCCGTGGGGACCGGGTTCTTTTCCGGGGTTGTCCCCAAAACTTGCACGGCTTCGCTCACGATACACGCACCTTCGGGTTGAGCCAGCCGTTGAGGATATCGACCAGCAAATTGACAATAATCACCACGACCACGGTGTACATCACGACCCCCATGACCACTGGAAGATCCGACTGATTGGTCGCCGTCACTGCCAGCGGTCCGATGCCTGGCAGTGCGAAAATCTGTTCAATGATCACCACACCGCCGAGCATTCCGATCAGCTGCAGGCTCAACACGGTCAACCCGGCTGGCGCCGCCGAGCGCAGCACATGTTTGAACAGGATTTCGTTTTCGCCGATTCCGCGGCTGCGCAGTGTCCTGACGTAGTCCCGTTCCAGCTGTTTGATGACAGCGCTGCGGATCTGCTGCGCCCCGCCGGTCACGCCGTTGATCAGCAACGCGATAATCGGAAGTGTCATGGAGTAGACCCACGTGGCGGCCCCGGAACCCGGGGAGATGGTGCTTGTTGCCGGGAAGATCCCCAGCTGAATGGCGAACACCGTCACCAGGATGATGCCAATCACGAACCCCGGGATCGAATCCCCGATGACGGCACCCACCTGGACAACCCGGTCAACCCATCCGCGTTTGACCGCAGCCAGCACACCGATCAGGGTCGCGACCACGGCGATGCAGAGCATCGCAATCAGCACCATGGTGATGGTGACCGGGATGCGGGTGGCCAAGGACGTGCTGACCTGCTCCGAGGTGAACCATGAAGCACCCAGGTCGCCGCGCAGTGCGTCGCCAACCCAGCTGAGATAACGCAAGGCCAGCGGCTGGTCGAGTCCCAGCTCCTGTTCCTTCAGCGCGACCTGCTCTGCCGAGGCGGTCTCCCCCAGGATGTTGCGGGCAATACTTCCGCTGGAGACGTACAGCAGCGCGAAGGTCAGCATGGACACCACAAAGAGGACAATCACCCCGCTGCCCAGGCGTTTGGCGATAAACGAAATCATGTTCGCCGCCTACTTAGCCGGGGAGTAGTTATAGATCGACGGCACGGCCTGCTGGATCTGCGGGACAACATCAACCTTGTCGTTGTGGAAGTACATCTGGTTCACCCGGAACAGCGGAGCGAACCAAGCGTTCTCGACGACATACTTATTAACCTCTTGGGCCAGTTCACCAGCCTTGTCACCGCCGGCACGCACCTGATCGATCTCGGCCTGCAATTCCGGGGGCATGGTCTTGAACGGGTTGTACAGTGCGTCGGTGGAAATGATCTGGTCGATTGCCACGGTTGGTTCGCCCTGGAACAACGAGAAAAACAGGCTGGTGTATTTCTGCGCCGCGACGTCGCTGGTGAGCGTGCTGGTGATGGCCGCTCCGATATTCAAGGTGATCCCCACGTCAGCCAGCTGCTGCTTGACCACGGAGAGCTGGGTTTCGAAATTCTGCACCCCAGGAATGTCGACGGTGACACCGTTTTCATAACCCGCTTCTTTGAGCAGCTCCTTGGCCTTCTGGGGGTTGTAGGTGTAGTAGTTCTCCAGTTCTTCACTCCAGGCCCCGCTGGCCTTGCCGAAGGGTTGCGAGGTTGCCGTTCCCTGACCCATCATGACTTGGTCGAGGATGGTTTCCCGGTCAAATGCATAGTTGATGGCCTGGCGCACCCGCACGTCCTTCAGCGCCTCATTTTTGGTTCCGTCGCGATCCAGCAGGAGCAATCCCTGCCAGTCGACTTCGTTGGTTTCCAAGGTCATGTTCGCGGCCTCGGCTTGCTTCGCGTTTTTCGGGTCGAGGATCGTTGCATCAACCTGGCCGGAGACCAGCGCGTTGGTGCGGGCGGTCACATCGGTCATGATCTTGAACGATAGTTTTGAGAACTTCTGCAGCTCGGGGTTCCAGTAGCCTTCGCGTGCGTTAAAAAGTGTTTGGGATTCCTTCACGGATGACGCTTTGTCCATGACGTAGGGGCCCGAGCCTACCGGCTCGGTCACGATTGCCTCGGTACCGATCGCCGCGGGGCTGCCCATGAGTCCGGCGGCTTGGCTCAAGAAATATTCCATGGCCGGCTCGGGTTCGGTGAGGTCGATTTCGATCGTGTCTTCATCAACAACCTTCACTTCCTTGACCGTTTTCAGTTGGGCCATCTGTGGTCCGTTGGCCTCGCGGAAATGATCGAGATTGGCCTTGGCCGCCTCGGCGTCGAAAGCCTCGCCATCGCTGAACGTGACATCGTCGCGCAGGTCCATCGTCAGCACCGTGTTCTCGGAGTTGTAGCTCCATTCGGTGGCCAGCATGGGGCTCAGCGTGCCATCTGGTTCACGCAGGATGAGCGAATCGTACACCGCCTGATACGGCTGCAACCCATGCCCGACATGCGCCTGCGCCGGATCCCACGACCGCACATCCTGGATGGTGCCTAGGGTCAGGGTGGTTGCCGCGGCATTCGCGGCACCGCCGGCGGGTTCGCCGCCTCCCGCACAGGACGTCAGAACGAGGCTCACACCTAGAGCGGCAGCGCCGACGGCGGCCTTTGGACCAGGTTTCATTGATGGCTCCTTGAGAACGGTAATCAAAGGGTGGAAAAACGTGGTCTATGCCACATTTTGATCAAGACTAAAGACAGGTGTTCAGCGACGGCAATCGGTTGGCAAAAGTTGCACGGAACCCAATTTTCCACGCGCCAAGGCGCGCCAAATCACTCCCCCGACACGGTCGAGGGAGTGATCATATTTCGGAATTAATTAACCGGAAATTTCGAAATCGTACTCGCTTTGACGATAGATTTCTTTGACGACATCCAGCGATTTCACGGCTTCGCTGGCGTTAATCCAAAATGGTTCGGGAGCATCGAGAGATGCGTAAAAGTCCGCAATGAGCAGCGCGTGGGAGGCGCCCCAATAGTCGCGTCCGGAAGTCGCAGAGTTGTTACTCGCGAGGTGCTCCACACGTCCGTCCGGGTGCCTGACCGTTAGCTCCGCTTCAAGGCTCAGCACCGCTGTCTCCGTCACAATCTCCAGCGCCACCGGAGCGTTGTGTGCGTGCCCCAGGGTCGCAAAGAAAACGCTGGACGCGCCACCTGCGTGTGTTGCCGCGAATTCTGCGGTGTCTTCCACCTCGATGACCGCGCCAAGGCTCCTGGTTGACGCGCGACCACGAACTTCCTGCACCTCCCCGATGAGCCATTGGAGCAGGTCAACGGTGTGAATTGCCTGATTCATCAGCAGCCCGCCCCCGCCACCGGACCAGCTGCCTCGCCACGGGCGATTCAGGTAATAATCGGCGGTGCGGTGCCACAGGACCGTCGCCGAAGCGCCCAGCACCCTCCCGTACCGTTCTTCGCGCAGCACCCGATGCAGGGTTTGGCTGGTCGGGTTGTAGCGGTTCTGGAAGCACACCCCCAGCTTGGCGGTGCTCTCACGCTCGGCCTCCAGCAATTGCTGGGCGGCCAAACGGGTGTGGGCCAGCGGCTTCTCGGTCAACACGTGGATACCTTGTTCCAGGCACTGGATCGCAATGCGCGCATGCTGGTCATGCGGTGTGCACACATGCACCACATCGGGTTTTGTTTGCGCGATCATCTCCTGGACATCGGAAAAACCCACGATCGAATGGCTAGCACTCGCTTCCTTCAGACGGCCTGCGTCGGTATCGCATACGGCGACCAATTCAATGTCTTTTAGAGACCGAATTGCCTCGAAATGAACACTCGAAACATCGCCGCAGCCAATAATTGCCGCTCTTTTCATTCCCGCTCCCTTGCGTGATGTGGCGCTTAATCTTCTGATGACTCAAAGGTGATCGCATGATTGCGGGCAAGGTGGCTAAAAGCCCGCGCTGCCCGTCCGAAGGCCACCGGGCCGGAGAACCCTCCCAGGTGATGGGCCTGCGCCAAATGCGGTTCCAGCGATGCGAAGCCGGTGTAGCCATCCGCGGCCAGAGCCGCAATGGTCTGCGGCAACTGCCCGTCGCCCTGGCCGGCGGGCACAACTGCTCCGGTGCTCGCCACGGCATCTTTAACCTGGAAGTACTCCAAGTAGGGGCGGAGCAGGGCATATCCGTCGTCGAAGGGACGGGTGCCGACCTGGACAAAGTTCGCGTTGTCCCACGCCACCCGCAAGGCCGGAGAATTCACTGACGAAACGATGTCCAGGACCCGCGCCGGGGTGTCCCCGTAGATATCCTTTTCGTTCTCGTGCACCAAAATGACACCGGCCGCCTCCGCTTCTGCAGCAAGCGCGGTCATACGCTCAATCACTGCCTGGCGAATCTCATCCTGCGTTTGGTTCTCCCCGCGGTAGTACGAGAACACCCGAATGTATGGGGCGTTCAGGGTTTTGGCCACCTCGATGATCTGACGCAGCCGTTGCACCTCGTGCTCCACCGGCAATGAGACATCTACCTTGCCGATAGGGGAGGCGATGGCAGAGACCTTCAGTCCTTTATCGTGCAGGATTCCGGCCAGCTTCTGGGTCAGCTGGGTATCAAAGTCCGCAACGTTGATTCCCCAGGCGGAGCGAACCTCGATGTGCGTCGCGCCCAGCGCGAGCAAAACGGTTGCTTGGACCGCGGGGTCCGGATCAATTTCATCGCCGAATCCGGACAGGGTCCAGACACTTGGCTCGGTGGCAGGCAAGGTGCTCATTGGCCGGTTCCTTCGTTTGCGGCGCCTGCGGGACGGGCACCTGGGTTGTTGTAGCGGGCAGCAAGCCAGTTCGCGGCCTCAATCGCCAGCTGCTCCGGTGAGGCGGCAATGTCGAACCGGGCTCCGGGTTCCTGCGGTGAAAGTTCTTCAAGCGTGTCCAGCTGGGAATCCAGCAAACCTGGCGGCATGAAGTGACCGGGCCGGTCCTGAAGCCGGGCCGCCAGTACTTCACGACTACCGCTCAGGTGCACAAACACGGTGTCTGGCGCGTAGTTGAGGATCTGTTCCCGGTAGCGGCGCTTCAGCGCCGAACAGCCGATTACCGCGGAACCTGCCGATGCCGCCAGACGCTGGCCGACCAGGGCCAGCCATGGCTCACGATCCGCGTCATCCAACGGAATTCCGGAGGACATTTTCTGAATGTTTTCCTGCGGGTGAAGGCTGTCGCCGTCGAAGAATTCGGCACCAAGTTCTTTGGCGAGCAGCGCGCCGACCGTTGATTTGCCGCATCCGGAGACACCCATCACGATGATGTGATGTGCGGTGCGGGCATCGGGTTGCGCAGTCAATGTTTCGGCGCTCACCAGTCGTGGACCGTTCCGTCGATCAGGCGGTTGTACGGAAGATAGGCCTGCTGGTACGGGTAGGCCGCGGCCGCTTCTTCATTAAATTCAACACCGAGTCCGGGTTTGTCCCCTGGGTGCAGGTAGCCGTCGGTGAAGGTCATGGACGCTTCGAACACGGTGTTGGTGGCATCCGAGTGCTGCATGTATTCCTGGATACCATAGTTGTGAATTGCCAATCCCACGTGAAGCTGGGCGGCGAAACCGACCGGAGAAATATCCGTTGGGCCGTGGAATCCGGATTTGACCTGATACTGGGCCGCGTAGTCCATGACCTTTTTCAACGGGGAAATCCCGCCAAAGTGGGTGGAAGCTGCGCGTACGTAATCGATAAGTTGTTCCTTGATCAACGCCTGGTAGTCCCAGACGGTGTTGAAGATTTCACCGATCGCCAATGGCGTGGTGGTGTGCTGGCGGACCAGTCGCAACGCTTCCTGGTTTTCCGCCGGGGTGCAGTCCTCCAGCCAGAACAGGTCATAGGGTTCCAAGGCTTTGCCGAGCTTGGCCGCTTGGATGGGGGTCATCCGGTGGTGGCCGTCGTGCAGCAAAGGCAGCTCGGGGCCGAATTCGTTGCGAACAGCCTCGAAAACGGTGGGCAGGTGGCGCAAGTAGGCGCGGGTATCCCAGTCTTCCTCCACCGGGAAGGCCCCGCGGCCAGCCGGCTCGTAGTCGTAGCGTTCCCCCGATGACTGGGTTTGCGCGGCCACACCGTAAACTGCCTTGATGCCCGGTACCGCGGTCTGCACCCGGACGGATTTATACCCCAGCTCCAGGTGCTCGTGGATGGATTCGAACAGTTGCGGAATATCGGTGCCCGAGGCATGCCCATAGGCGCGCAGCCCGGTGCGCGAAGCTCCGCCCAGCAGCTGGTAGACCGGCATGTTTGCGGCCTTGCCCTTGATGTCCCACAACGCCATATCAACCGCGGCGATGGCGGCCATGGTGATCGGCCCGCGGCGCCAGTAGGAGGAACGGTAGAGGAACTGCCAGGTATCCTCGATGCGGTGCGCGTCCTTGCCGATCAACAGCTGGGTGACGTGGTCTTTGAGGTAGGAGGCCACGGCCAGTTCACGGCCGTTGACGGTGGCGTCACCGATGCCAACCAGCCCGGACTCGGTGGTGATTTTCAGCGTAACGAAATTGCGCGACGGGCTGGTGACAAAAACTTCTGCCTTGATGATTTTCATGCTGTTCCTTCTGCCGAGTCAGGGCGTTGCCGCCCCACGGTACTGACGTTGTCGGGAGCCATCGCGGCCAATTCGGCGCGTAGCTCATGGATGGTGGTGATGGCGTGGGCATCCGCAGCCAGCTGCGTATCGATGAGTTCCACCAGCGCACAAGTTTGGGCCTGGCTGCCGGCTGCCGCCTCGCGTGCACCCAGGATTGCACCGATCTGTTGCGCCGCCGGGTCAACAATCTGAATCCCGGCCTCGTATTGGGCGGCCAGCTGTTCTGCCCATGCGGCGATCGCGCGGAGCGCCGCCACGCCGTTTCGCCCGGCATGTTGTTCTGCCCGATACACCGGCACCGCGCGGGCGGCCAGCTTCAGCGTTCCGTCCATGGCGATCTGCGAGAGGTTGTGCGCGATCCGCGGGTTCGCAAACCGTTCACGCAGCGCCTGGCGGTAACCGGGCACATCCAGCCCGGGCTCGGTCAGGTGCCTCGCGGCGGCGTCCCAAAATTGTTCAACCCAGTCGGACACCACGGGATCGGCCAGCGCTTGGGCTACGGTGTGGTGCCCGCGCAGGGCGCCGGCGAAGGACATCAGCGAATGCGCACCGTTCAAAAGCCACAACTTGCGGCGTTCAAAGGGACCCAGATCCTCAACGAATACGGCTCCGGCCCGCTCCCATTCCGGGCGCCCGGCAGGGAAGTTCCCGCACAGCACCCAAGAGCTGAATGGCTCGGTAACCACCGGGGAACGATCCATGAATCCGGTGGCCGCGGCCACCGTTTCCCGGTCTGCCACGGTACTGCGTGGGGTAATCCGGTCGATCGAGGTGTCCACAAAGGACACATTGCCCTGAATCCACGCAGCCAGCTGCTCGTCGACTTCTGCGGCCATCCCGAGCAGTGCCGCACGCGCCACCTTCCCGTTATCCGCAAGGTTGTCGCAGGACACCACGGCCAGGGGCCACCCGTCGGCGGCGCGGCGCGCGGCCAGTGACACCAGAAGCCGGGCCGCGGTGGTGTTCACGTGCAGGTGATCGAGTTGTTCAGCGGTGCGGGCGAAGACTCCCCCGCCCCATGCGGCGCGCAGCACCTGCAGGTCTTCGGCGACCTGGGAGTCGTCGAGGTTCAACGTCGGTTCGGCGGCCTGCGGGTCCATCCGGTATCCCGCCTCGGTGATGGTCAGCGTGATGATGCCGACCGAGGGGCTTTCAAGCAACGTGCATAACGCTGCAAGATCCGCGCCATCGTGCGCTTGGACGATCACGTCGAGAACGTCAAAGCTGTCCCCCTCGGCATGCCGGTTGACCAAGGTATACAGCCCGTCCTGGGCCTCCAGTTCGGTGGCCGCCGCGGCGCTGCGTCCGGTGAAGGCGGCAATCCCCCAGGCTTCGGCGCCCAGCCGGTTGGCTTGCCAGGTGTACCAGGCCTGGTGGGCCCGGTGGAATGCGCCCAGCCCAATGTGCACGATGCGCGCCGCGGCCGCGGGAGCCGGGTGGGTGGCGCGGTTCAGTTCTACCGCCGCGGTGGTTTCGGCGCTCACAGTTTAAAGGCCCTTCGTGGTGCGGCATCAACAATGTCCACGATGATCTCGTGGGCTCGTTCTTCGGTGATCCGGTGTTCTGCCACCAGCCGAGCCAAAAATGCCGCTTCGGTACGCCGCGAGGCATCGTGGCGGGCCGGGATGGAGCAGAAGGCGCGGGTGTCATCGATGAATCCGGAGGATCGGGAGAATCCAGCGGTCTCGGTGACCGCGGAGCGGAAACGCAGCATTGCATCGGGCGCATCCAGGAACCACCAGGGGGCGCCGATGTACACGGAAGGGAAAAATCCTGCCAGCGGCGCAATCTCTCGGGAAAACACGGTCTCGTCAATGGTGAACGGGATGAAGTGGAAACCGGGCGCGGTACCGAAGTCCCGGAGCAACGGCTGCAGGCCGGTTGAAAAATCTACCGCGAACGGGATGTCGTGGCCGGTATCGGCCCCAAACGCAGCCAGCGTTGAAGGGTGGGTATTACGGTGCACCCCGGCATGCATGGTCATCACCAGCCCGTCATCCACCGCCATGGCCGCCTGCTGATACATCATGTGGGCCTCGAAGGCCTGTGATTCGGCCCAGGTGGCGGTCCCTGCCAGCCCCTTGGCAAACAGGGCCGAGGCCTGTGCGTCATCCAACCTGAGCGTGTCGGCGTTATGCGAACCGTGGTCTGAGGAGACCGCGCCATGCTCCACAAAGTAGCGGCGGCGATTGGCCATCGCGGCGAGGTACCCCTGGTAACCGGTGGCACCGTCCCCGGCCTCGTCAATCAGGCGGTTGACATTCTGCGCAAACTGGGGCGCCCAGAACTTGATGTAGGCATCCGGCCGGAAGGTTGGCAGCACCCGGGGTGCAAATGAAGGATCCGCGGCCAAACGTTGGTGGGCTGCCAAATCATCCAGCGGGTCGTCGGTGGTGGCAAGCACCTCAATGTTAAAACTGTCCATGAGCGCCCGCGGGCGAAAGCCCGGGTCATTAATTTTTGCCTGCACCGCGTGGAAGGTCTGTTCCGCGGTTTGGGCCCGGAGGTCCAGGTCGTCCAGGCCGAACACCTCAACCAGCTCCTGGCGTAGCCAGTATCCCGAGGCGGTGCCGTCGAAATCGGCAAAGTGTGCGCAGAAGATCTTCCAGGCTTCGAGCGCGCTGGTGGTGTCGCTCCCGCCAACCCGCAACCGGTCGAGGCTGACCCCGTTGGCATGCAGCAGCCGGGTGACGTAGTGATCCGGGCTCAGCAGCAACGTGGTCGGGTCCGGGAACGGGACGTCGTCGGCGATCATCTCCGCCGGCACGTGGCCGTGCGGGGAGATGATCGGCAGGTTTTTCACGGCTGCGTGCAGCGACCGGGCAATCTGGCGCACCGCGGGATCCGCGGGAAACAGGCGATCTGGATGGTTCGAAATCGAGGATGGCATACCTCGATCCTGAAGGCCGGGAACCTAGCACGGCAACAAGTTGCCATGAGTTGCCCCACGGCTCACCCGGCGGTGATCCTAGCTGGTGGGGCGCGGCCCGGTGGAGGCCCGCACCGCCAACCGGGTGGGAAGCACGACCGGCCGTTCGGGGACCGAGGCGGTGCCCCGGGCGATGGCCAGCAGGTTGCGCACCGCTGCCACCCCCAGCGCGTGCAGCGGCGCGGCAACACTGGTCAGCCCGGGGGTAACCAGCTGCGCATCGGAAGAGTTGTCGAAGCCGATAATGCTCATGTCCTGCGGAATCGAGTAGCCATTGGCCTGGGCCTGGCGCATAAAACCGATGGCCAGCTGGTCGTTGTAGGCAAGCACCGCGGTGGCTCCGGAACCCAGCACCTTGCCCGCAATGGCGGCGCCGCTGTCCATATTCGGCACCCCCGGGGTGAACGCGGTGAACTTCATGCCGAATTCCGCCGCGCATTCCTTCAGGGCACGCCACCGCATCCCGTTGGCCCAGGAGGCGTCGGGCCCGGCCAGGTAGGCGATGTCGTTATGCCCCAATAACCTCAGGTGCTCAACCGCCCGGTAGACACCCTGCTCATTGTCCGTGACCACGCTGGCCACCCCGGTTACCCCGCGGTTCATCACCAGGGTTGGTTTCTGCTTGGCCATTGAGCGAATGGCGGCGTCCGACATCCGGGAGCTGGAGAGCACAATCCCGTCAACAATATCCATGGACCGTTCAATGGCTTCGCGTTCAATGATCCCGGATTCCCGGGTGTGCGCCAGCAACATGGTGTAGCCGTTTTTCGCGGCTTCTTCCTCCGCCCCGCGGATCATTTCAAAAAACACCGGGTTGGAAATGTCGGCGACCACCAACGCGATGGTGCCACGGCGTTGCCGTCCCTCGGCCAGCGGGCGGCGGATTTCCACCGACCGGTAACCGAGCTCGGCGGCGACGGCGCGGATCCGTTCAGCCGTGGCAAAACTAACCCGCCCGGGCCTGGCAAATGCACGTGAAACGGTAGACGCTGACACTCCGGCTGCGCGGGCAACGTCATAGATTGTTGCGGCGCGCTGGCCGGATTCGTTTTCCTCCATGATCTAAGTGTGCAACTGAGCGCCGGAATATTCCACGTGCAGGGCAACTTGTGGCAATCGGTGGACGCCCCCGGTGAGCTGCGGCTAGCGGGCCACCGACTGAGCCAGCAGTTCAATCACGTGATGGTACTCCTTGCCGGTCGCTTTGCTCATTCCCAGCTCGCAGGTGCGGTTGCAGGAGGCGTGGGCTTCGGCATCCAGTTGGAGCACCTCCGCGGCTTCGCGGGCGGTGGCCGATGCAGTCAACTCCGGGTGCAGCATCCCGCGGTCCCCGGCGTAGGCGCAGCACCCCCAGTTCACCGGCACGTTGACGGTATGGGCGATCACCTGCGCGACCTTTTCCAGATATGGATTCAATCCCATCTGGGTTGAGGAGCATGTGGGGTGCAGGGTCAGCGAGGAGATTTTGTCCCCGGCCGGCAGCTTGTCCAGCAGCTGTTGCGAGGTAAACGCCAGCAGGTCGATCACCTGGTAGCCGTGCTCCTGGAGGGTGTGGGCGAAGCCCTCGGTGCAGCTGGACGCATCGGAGATGATCGGCAGGTTCTTCCCTGGCAGCGCCGCGGCCACCTCGTCCAGCACCCGCTGCGCCATGAGGTCGTGGCCCTGCGCGTAGCCCTTGGAGGTCCACGGGGTGCCGCAGCACATCGATTCGATTCCCTGCGGCACATACACCGAAACCCCGGCGGCGTGAAGCAAGGCGGTGAAGGCCGCGGAGACCCCCTGGCCGTCGCCGGCGGGACCGAACATCGAGTTCACGCAGGCCGGAACATAGATAGCTAATGGTTCTGTCCCCGGCGCCCCCAGGTTGCCGGCCAGCGGCTTGCGGGCCTTGCCGCCGCCGGGCAATTCGCTGTCATAACGCGGCATCAGATCGGTGCTGACGATCTTGCGGGCCACGTCGGTCACGCCGCGCACCAGCCCCACGGGGAACTTGTCCGCAACACTCAACGCCAGCGATCCGGCCCGGGTCGCCGCGCCCCAGCCCTTGGCCGCGGTGTTGAACCCGGCGGCCACGGCGGGGTTCGAGTCCTCGCGGCGCAGGCGTTTGACCAGCAGGCCGGTGTTGATGCCCACTGGGCAGGCGGTGACGCACATGCCGTCCACGGCGCAGGTCTGCACCCCGTTGTATTCGTAGTCCTTTTCCAGTTCCGCGACCAGTTCATGGTTGCCTTCGGCCTGCGCCTTGGCAATGGCGCGGCGCACCACAATTCGCTGGCGCGGGGTGAGGGTCAGGTCCTTGGAGGGGCAGACCGGTTCGCAGTAGCCGCATTCAACACAACGGTCGGCTTCCACCTCAATGGTTGAATTCAGTTTGATATTCCGGATGTGCGCGGCATGGTCTTCCTCCACGATAACCCCGGGATTCATCATCAGCTTGGGGTCGCAGGCGGCCTTGAGTTCCAGGTGCACCTTGTACAGCTCGTCTCCGTATTGGGCGCGGACAAACGGCGCCATGGCCCGTCCGGTGCCGTGCTCCGCCTTCAGATTCCCGCCCTTGGACAGCACCAGCTGGACCATCTGGTCATTAAAGCTGTTGTAGCGGCTTAACGCCTGCTCGCCCTCGAAACGGTCGGTGAGCATAAAGTGGATGTTTCCGTCCTTTGCATGGCCGAAAATCACCGAGTCCTCATACCCGTATTCGGTGAAGAGCTCTTGCAAACTGGCGCAGGTTTCGGCCAGCGACGGCACCGGAACGGCCACGTCTTCAAGCAGCGCGGTGGTCCCGGAGGCACGCGCCCCGGCCACCGACGCATACAGGCCCTTGCGGAATTTCCATGCGGACTGGCGGTTTTTCGCATCCGTGGACAGCTGGGCCGGGGCACGCAGCGCGGCAGCATCCAGCAGTTCCTGCCCGGCATCCTGGAGCCCGCGCAGTTCTTGCTCGTGATCCGCGTGATACTCGATGAGCAAAGCCGCCTGCTGCTGAACCTCGAATCCCATGATCGCCTCGGGCACCCCCGGCAGCGACTGTCCCACCCGAAGCGAGGTGGAGTCCATGAGTTCCAGGGTCGCCGCGCCCGAGTCGAGCAGCTCGGGCAGCGCACGGGTGGCAAGGTCCAGGTTGTCGAATACCGCGAGGGTTGCGATGGCCAGTTTGCGGATCGGCACGGTGCGGAACACCGCCTCGGCCACAAATGCCAGCGTTCCCTCCGAGCCGATGATCAGGTGGGCCAGCAGCTGCGCCGGCGAGTCGAAGTCCAGGAAGGCGTTGATGCCGTAACCCATGGTGTTTTTCAGCGAGAAATGCTGGTTGATTTTCGCCACCGAGTCAGGGTTTGAACGCACCCGGTCTCGCAAGGTGTCCAGGGTGGCAACCAGCCTCGGCTCGACAGCCGCCAACTGCGCATCGGCATCCGGCGCGGCGGTGTCGATCATGGTGCCGCTGGGCAGCACAAAGGTCATGGATTCCAGGGTTCGGTAGGTATTCAATTCGGTCCCGCACGCCATCCCGGAGGAATTGTTGGCAATCACTCCGCCGATGGTGCAGGCCGCCTCGCTGGCCGGGTCGGGTCCAAGTTTGCTGCCGTAGACTCCCAGCCGGGCGTTCACCTGGCGCACCGTGGCGCCGGGCTGGACCCGTACCCGTTTCCCCTCATCCAGCACGGTGATGCCGCGGAAATTTCGACGCACATCGATCATCAGCCCGTCGCCGCTGGCCTGACCCGCCAGCGAGGTCCCGCCCGAACGCAAGGTCACCGGCTGGTTGTTGCGGTTGGCGGCGGCCAGCAGCTGGGAAACTTCGCGGGCGTCCTTGGCCACCACCACCGCCTGCGGGGTGTAGAGGTAGTGCGATGCGTCCGAGGCATAGGCCACGCGGTCAATGGATCGGGTCATCACCCGCTCCGGATCACCGACCAGGTCGAGGATGCTGGATGAAACCGTGGTCTCACCGAGTGCTGGCGTGCTCAATGCCATGGTGCGCTCCTGTGTGAATTGTAGGTAAAACCTACTATCAGGGAATATTGTCTAACAAGTACACATGCCATAGTAGTACGCTTCATGGGATACTGGGTAGACCCAGCGCATTTCTACCCCAAAGGACCCCTATGCCTGCCCGCCTCGGAGTGGTTTCGGTTGTGCAAGCCGTCATCAAGTCACTGCGTGCCCGGATCTTCAGCGGAGAGCTGGCCCCCGGCACCCCCTTGGGTGAGGTTGATGTCGCCGCGTACTATGAGGTCGCCCGTCCAACAGCCAAGGCCGCCCTGGAAAATCTGGTGGTCAGCGGGTTGCTCACCCGCAATGCCCATCAAAGCGCCAGGGTACGGGTGCTCACCGCGGCCGACACCCGGGATATTTACCAAACCAGGGCCATCATCGAGGCGGAGGCGGTGCGCCTACTGGCCGCCACCCATCAGGTTCCGGAGGCGGCCCTGGAGGCAAATGCGCAGATCACCGCGCTGAGCAACGCTTCACCCGTCGAGATCGTTGAACCCGACGTACGATTCCACACCGCCTTGGTGCAGGCACTGGATTCACCCCGAACCAGCGCCATCTACGCGCAGCTCAGCGATGAAATCAGGTTGTGCATGACCCACGTGCAGGATGCCACCTTGCTCTCCACCCGGGATATCGCCGCCGAGCACGCACGCCTGCTGGAACTCATCCGCGCCGGAGCCCAACAGGAGGCCGCGGCCGTACTGGCCGAGCACCTGCAAACGGCGAGCGCCAAGCTGGCCGCGCACCTGGACACCCTCGACTAGCCGAAAGCTCTGCCACCACCATGGGTCTATTCTCACGCAAACGCCATCCCGATTCACCGGCAATCGAAGACTGGAAACGGCAGATCGAGGACACAGCGCCGCTTCAGGTGGAGCAGGTTCATTTCACCGCCAAGGTGCTGGGTGTTGGCCTGAAAGGGAAAAAGCTGATCCCGGCGGTGGAACTCACCTTCGAAGAGACCGCCGGGTATTTCCGCGCCGACGAGCTGGAAGCCTTGACGCACGGGCACGTCGGGATCATCGATTCGCTCCCGGGTTCGCCTGTCGAGCTATTCCTGGCGACGGGAAAACATGTGGACGCCGCGTCCGCGGCCGGCGAGGCGCTCGCGGACGCGCCGAAGGACCACATTGCTATTTTGCTGCCGACCGCCAAGGAGATGCGTTGTCTGGCGCTATTCAGTACTACGGACCAGCTGCGGATTGCTCACTGGCTGACGCTGTTTCCCCGCCGTTAGTTGCTCAGCCGGGAAGTACCGCGGACCATCCGCCGTCCACCATCAGATTTGCCCCTGTCACATAGGACGCCTCATCCGAGGCCAGGAACAGGGCGCACGCGGCCACTTCTTCCGGCGCGCCAATACGTTGCAGCGGAATACTCGTGGCGATGCTGTGCATCGGATGGTCCGCTGCCAGCAGGTCGCCTTCGGTCGCAGGTGTGCGGATCATTCCGGGGCTCACCGCGTTAACTCGAATTCCGTGAGGAGCGCCCTCCGCGGCCAGCTGTTTGGTCATGGCAACAATTGCGCCCTTGGTGGCGGTATGAGCCAAACGGGAGTTGGTCACCGATCCCGAGACGCCGGCAGTGGAGCCAACCAGAACAATTGACGCTCTTCCGGCCGCCACCAGCTGATCCCAAAAATAGCGGATCGGAAGGAACACCACGTCAACTTCGTGCTCGAAGTTCCAACGCCAGGCCGAGTATTCCAAACTGCCCACCGGACCGAATCGGGTGGCCGCGGCATTGGCATAAAGAATATCGATAGCCCCGTATTCACGCTGCACGTGGGCGGCCCAGCCGGCAACCGCGCGTTCATCGATCAGATCCAATGGCGCGGCAATCTCGATTCTGCCACCGGCGGCTTCCACCGCCGCGGCGGTCTGCGCCGCACCCTCGGGGCTCAGATCGCAACCAATCACCGTGGCTCCTTCAGCCGCGAACGCCAGCGCCGCGGCACGCCCTTGGCCGCCGGCAATTCCAGTGATTACCGCGCGTTTGCCAGCCAATCGGCCACGAAGTTCCCTGCGGACATCAGTCGAGGTGTTAGGTTGCGACATGAATCCAGACTGCCAGCTGAGAAGTATCCGCGGAAGCGGGATTTCCAGCTACATGGTATTCGCCGCACTGATACTCAGGGCACGAATCTCTCGGCTACAGCTGTCCCCCAAACAGGCTAGGAGCCAACACTCCGCTCTGAGTGGTTAGGCAGTTTTGAGCACGTAGGTAAGACGCATTTCGGCAGCATCATGCTCGAAGTATTGTGTGTCCCACCACCCGTTAACGTTTCGGCGCCGTTTCCGGCTCCGGTGGAACTGGCGGTGCAGTTGGATCGAATGGTCTCCCCGGAGGTGCCGTTGGATCAACTATCGGACCGTCGGGCGCAGTAGGGTCGCTGGGCGGCGCGACAGGTCCGGTGGGATCGGTGGGATTGATCGGAGGGTCAGTGGGGTGACGGTCAAACATCTTGTTCTCCCTTGATTTTGAGGCCGGCGGTTTTCACGTGCCGGCCGAACGTTCTACTACGCTAACCATCACGGGTGTAGCTGCGCCGAAAACCATCAGATTCCAAGCTGATTTCCAGTGTTGGTGGACAGCACTTTCAGCTAAGGGAGCAGTCCGTCCCAGCGGAGCACGCACAACCATTTGTGGCATACACGGCAGCCCTCGGGCAGCTACGGGTGCACACCTCAACCCGTGGACACCGCAGAACCTCTGAATAACCCGGCGGCGAAATGCTTGGCGCTATTCAGCTGATTTGTTGATCCGCGAAAATCCGCTCGGTGAGCCAACTGCGTTCCTGCTGATTGAGTGGGCGCGAACTGACCTTGTCCTCGGCGAGCGCCACCATGACGTTACTGGCATCAAAAACCGGGGTTCCGTCTTGATATCCAATATGGCGCACCACAAAGGATGTGGTGCCGATACGTTGAACCCCCACCCGCACCATGACACAAGAGGAGTAATAAACGGGGCGCAGGTAATCCAGTTTCAATGACGCGACGACCAGACCATGCTCAAATAACTCCGAGCCTTCGTGCCGCCCTGACCAGCGAACGCGAGCTTCCTCCACGAGGGTAACAATCTTCGCGTTGTTCACATGCCCCAAGGCATCTTGGTCGCTCCAGCGTAGCTGGATTTCTATTTCTTCCCCACCCTCGGGGAGATTCACTGTTCGTCCCATGCGTTTATTGCAACAAAGATTTGCTACCGGCGCATCTTTAGTGGCGCGTAGCTTGATCTTTCTCCCAGTCCGCGACCGGCCCAGGGATCTCAATGAACAGCGGATGCGCGGGAAGCGCGCCCAGACCCAAAGACTGCAGGTGCATCCCACGCTCTGGGTCGCGTTGCTGGAGTTTGCGCAAGAGGTGTTCCGCTTCGAAAACGAGCTGTCCGGTATTCACTGGCACGGTCCCCGCCCTAGATTCCAGCTCCGGAAAAAGAATCTTGTTCCAGTCAAAGTTGTAACCGCGGGTTAGCGCTTCGTCCAGCAGGCCTTGCAGGTATGCACCAACGGTCTTGAGCGGGTCTTCTTGCTCCCTGATCCGTTGCAGCTGCGGATGGTTTGTAAAACCGCGGGTCTGCCCAGAGAGCACTTTCTGAGCTAACAAGGTTTCGCGCCAACACGCCACCAAACCCTTGGAATCCAGCAATGAGGGGTGAAGAGACTATAGGCGCATCACTCAAGCGTATGCGTGCCACCTGGAGATTCCCCGGTCTCGCGGTGCCTTCAGCAAGTCTATTTTTGTGGCAATGGCACAAAGCTGACCGAAGAGATCAGCAGGCTCTAGTGAAGGATGGGACTCAATGTGGATGAACGATCTTGTGAGCATCATTGCTGCAATCCTCTGGGTACCTTGCGGTGCTTGTCACGGCTGCACTACGCGCTCAATGCGGGATTCTGGAAAAGCTCAACCAGATCTTCTCAGGCAAGAAGTTGCGTCACGACATCTAACTCCTGCGCACTGCGTAAAACAAGTGCTGGTGCGATTGCGAAGGAAGGGCTCTACAGCGTACTAAGCGGTATGGCCGAAGCCATTAGCCCACAGCGATTTGAGAATGATCGGTCAGAGCGGCCCGCTCAGGCCAGACACACATTTTGGCCTATAGCCCCGAATTAAAGAAAGAAGCCCCATACCAAATACAGGTACGAAGCGTTCCCAATAAAATATGCACGGATCTCAGAACTAACAAGCAACTGTCAGGTGGTCCAGCTTCTATCAACTATCATACTCTGGTGAGTGCAACAGACACGGCTTCCGCAAAGTCGTTCACGTCGTCCATTACACATCCTCAGCCTGAACCGCGCCCAACAGCAGCCCGCCATGAACTGCGAATCCCGACCGGCACGAGGACCGGCTTACGGGACTTTTGGATCACAGCCGTAGCGGGCGAGGCACAGAAAAGCAGTCCACCCAGTGTGTCAGGATTGGCTAGTGCATACTCACAGAGATTTACTCGCAGTTCACGATGACCAAGTACGTGGAAGCATCGAAGAGCGTATGCCATCAACGTGGACAGCCGAATGGGACGGCCCACTTCTGCGGATGACGACTCCTGCTCAAGGGATTGCCTTTGCGAAGGGCATAGACGGTTTGAGCGTTTCCGAACTGGATTCGCTCATTCACCGGCTGCGTGACTATTTCAGCAACCGCGGTGAAGCTGTCGAATGGAAAACCTATGGACATGACCGCCCCGACCGCCCCGTGCGGTTGAGACTGGCGGGCTTTGAGCCAGAAGAAACAGAGACCGTTGTCATCGGCAACGCGACAGAACTAGCCGCTGCTGCCGAGCCGCCGCATGGGGTAACCATCCGAGAAACCACTGCCCGCGAAGATTTTGAGCGGATCGCTCACATGGAGTCGGAGGTGTGGGGCAAAGATTGGTCGTGGCTGGCCGAAGACTTGGCGAGTCGCTGTACTACCCCCCGGACAACGTGGATGTTCTCATTGCCGAGGCGGATGGAAAGGTGGTTTCTGCCGCTTGGCTGGTAGGTATGCCCGGAACTGAATTCGGGGGCCTATGGGGCGGATCCACCTTGGAGCAATGGAGAGGCAAAGGCATCTACCGGACGCTCGTGGCCCGCCGCGCGCAGATTGCTCTAGGTCGCGGAATAAAGTACCTGGTTGTAGATGCATCGGACGACAGCAGGCCTATCCTGCAACGCCTCGGATTTCAGAAAGTCACCACCACAACTCCGTGGGTCTGGTCGCCAAGAGTGTAGGCAATCATGGGCAGAAAGCTTCGGAAACAATTCCAGTAGTTGATAGCCTAACCGCGAACACCGTCCCGTAGGAGGTCAGGTCTGCGGGTTGAGTTTGGTACCGGCCTCTATTCCGATCTTCTGTAGATCGCTAACGATTCGCAGGGGTCGCCCGCGACAAGCCAATCCCAACCGCATACAGACTGATTATGATGGCTTCATGGCGGAACGCATTATGTACATTCAACTCAAGACCGGGTACAACACGGATCGCGGACCTGCATGGATTAGTCGTGTCCGGTTCTCCAAATCGTGGAGGACAGCATACTTTCGTGGCCTTGCTCTGCGTCAAGTCTCCGGACTTTTTGACGCAAATTTCGTTGACCCCGAGACTGGCGATGAGTATTGGCTTTCCGGCCCGAAAAGAGATCGAACTGACGGACGCTATAGTAGCGAGCAGCCTTCAGTGGATGCTGATGTGATCGAAGAATATGAGGCTTTTCTCGCTGGCGCTCCATTACCTGATAGGGAAAATGGCTGATCTCCTACAAGTGTCCCGTTGAACGTTCCTCAATCAACGACGAGCCGGACGCGACTTCATGGAAAATGAATCGATGGAGAAGTTCATGAAAGCATTGGCAGATAGCATCCTCGGCAGCGTCGGCCCCGGACGAAGGATCGTGGCCATCGACGGAGTTGACGGCAGCGGTAAAACAACTTTCGCAGCAAACCTAGCCGCTCAAATTAACGAACGACCTGTTATCACCGTCCACGTCGACGATTTTCTTAATCCAGCTTCAATTCGTCATTTCCAGGGGCGCACTTCACCGCAAGGGTTTTGGGAAGACACCTATAACTATGAATCGCTAATAAACGGTGCGCTCGTGCCACTCGGCGTCAAAGGAGACGGCTGGTATTCGCCAGCCTCATACGATGCACAGCGGGACGAATTCTCGTTGGCTGAGGCTGTTCGCGCACCATCAGCTGCTCTCATTCTGGTTGAGGGCATGTTTCTCCACCGTGATGAGCTTGTCGCATATTGGGATTGCTCGGTGTTCTTGGACGTTCCTTTCGAGGAGGCAGCTGCTCGAATGGCAATACGCAAAGGAAGCAATGCAGATCCAGAGCATCCAACGATGAACAGATACGTCGGCGGTCAGCGACTGTACTTCGAAGCTGCACACCCGTGGGAACGCGCCACCTACATCGTCGACAATACGGACTATTCCTCACCGAAAGTTATCGATGTTGATACAGCTTGAGTCGTCCCGTATAGCGTTCCTCTTACAGGACACCGAAAACGCTCGTTTGCAGGAATGGGGGGATCCTCAGCTTGGAGTTGCCATGTTGACTCTAGGGTCAGCTGTCCCAACGTTCTAAGTCCATTTTCTGTTGCACTAGCTCAGGTTCATCCCCGAAGAAATCAATCAGGATTCCTAATGCTTCCTGCGCCAAAACGCGCCCAGGTTCGTCGATTTGCCCTGTAAGGCGAAGCAGAGTGAAGGCAGCGGCGGCAACGAAAACAGCATCCTCGTTCCATTCCTCCGCCTCAGGCGATTGCCCCCAAGCGCCCGTTGCTGGGGCATCAACGATTTCCAGAAGTTCCGCAACCGTAGAATGAATAGTCAGTTCGTTGCGTTTTTCGGCCGCCACGTGGAGCGTATCCCATCCTTCATCGGATCCGAACGGGGCAAACTCCGAGGCTTGATCTTCGTAAATCGCTGCCGTGAAATGGCGTGTGAAACGCTCGTGAGCTTCCGGCAACTGTTCTTCGTTCATTGTTATCTCCGATGCTTCAGTGGCTAATGACATTCATATTCGAAGGTTCAGTAGTCGTCAATCATCTATCGTTGCGGAATCCAAGGAGCTGGCAATTCTGTCCCGCAGAGCGTTCGGCATGTGGAGCATCAAAACGGTCGTTTATGACACACTAATCTGCGGGTATCAGCGAAAAATCCTGACAGTTGAAAACTCAACAGCTTTCCAAGGACATTTCGCCGCAAAACTCAGTGCCAGAAACTATGTCACCGAAAATACTCATACTTCACGAGTATTGGTACATCTTGAGTCATGGGACACCTCCTCGGATGTGTCAGAGTCTCCACCGGCGACCAAGACGCTCAACTTCAACTCGATACACTCGCCGCGGCCGGCTGCTATCGCAACTTTACCGACACCGACTCCGGCGCACTCGAATTCCGGCCCGAACTCGACAAGCTCCGAGCTAGCGTGGCTTACGGCATGCACCGCACCAACAACACAAGTGGGTTCACTGATCCGTCAGTTCAGGCGCAGGTGCAGCACCGCCACGCAATCGTCAAAATACATTGGCAAAATTAGAACCCGAACCTGCAGGAGGCTGAAGATTGCCCGCCTAGCCTTGGGGGAACTCGATAATTTCGCTGCGAATCAAAAAACGTTTTCCTTCGGGCGCTTCAACGGAAAATCCCGAGCCCCGGCCAACCACCACGTCGACCGTCAATTTGGTGTGTTTCCAGTATTCGAACTGCTCCTTGGACATCCAAAAATCGATATCGCCCAGCGCATTTCCCTCGGTATCTCGAAGCGGCAAAACCCCCAGCCGGATGTCGGATCCACCGGTGCGGAATTCACCGGCGGGGTAACACATTGGCGATGAGCCGTCGCAACAGCCCCCAGACTGGTGGAACATCAATGGGCCGTGGATGCCCCAGAGCTTGCGCAACAGTTCCAAGGACTCATCGGTGAAGGCGACACGAGAGAAATCCTCACCTTCAATGGATGCGCGGGTTTCGGTGATGGTGCTCATGACATAACTCCTGTATTTGATGAAGCCCTGGCTGACACTGGCGGTAGGCCCAGTGTCCTCCAAACCCTTCGGCGAGTCCATGCCCTGTGGCCCGGCAGACGATGTCATGCCGGGCCACAGGATTTGGGAGGAGGTGAAGGTGCGGGTGATTATTTGGTGTAGTCGATCACGACTCGGCCATCAATTTTTGCATGGCGCATCTCGTCGAAAACTGCGTTGATGTCTTCCAGCGGACGGGTGTGGAAGGTCGGTTTGATCTTCCCCGCCGCGTAGAAGTCCAGGGCTTCGATCATGTCCTGGCGGGTACCGACGATCGACCCTCGGATGGTCAGGCCCTTGAGCACAATATCGAAAATCGGAGCCGGGAAGTCGCCAGCCGGCAAACCGTTGAACACGATGGTTCCGCCACGACGGGTCATCCCGATCGCCTGGCCAAAGGCAGCCGGGTGAACCGCGGTGACAAGCACCCCATGGGTACCGCCAATTTTTTCCTGAATCACGGTGGCGGGATCCTGCGCAAAGGCGTTCACCGTGATTTCTGCTCCGTGCTTGGTGGCCAGCGCCAGTTTGTCATCGGCTACGTCGATGGCGACAACACGCATACCCATGGCAACCGCATACTGCACCGCGATGTGTCCCAGACCTCCGATACCGGAGATCGCGACCCACTGGCCGGGACGCACTCCCGTCATTTTCAGACCCTTGTACACGGTCACACCGGCGCACAGCACCGGAGCGATCTCGTGAGGGTCGGAGCCTTCAGGGATCAGCGCCGCGTATTTCGCGTCCACCAGCATGTACTGGCCGAACGAACCATCCATCGAGTAGCCGCCGTTACTCTGGGATTCACACAGTGTCTCCCAACCGGTGCGGCAGAATTCGCAGCTGCCGCATGCACTGGCCAGCCACGCGTTGCCCACGAGGTCGCCCTCTTGCACCTCGGTGACGCCCTCGCCCACCTTCACCACGGTGCCAACCCCTTCATGGCCCGGGATCAGCGGAAGCTTCGGTTTGACCGGCCAGTCGCCTTCGGCCGCGTGCAGGTCGGTATGGCAAACGCCGGATGCGATGAGTTTGACCAATGCCTGGCCAGGACCCGGCTCAGGGATCAAGACGTTCTCTACCTTGAGTTCTTCGCTGAAGCCTTCAACAATGGCAGCTTTCATGGTGCCCATAGGAATAGTCCTTTGTTTTGATTTCGAAGGCCGAGGCCGGCTCCGGGATCAGCGTTCCGGAACCGCCTCGGGCCTTCGAGGTCTAGTGCATCTGACGGTCGCGCAAGACAGTGGCAGATGCGTGAATATACCGCGGTGGGGTGGCGCAGTTTAGAAGAAGCCGAGCTTGTTTTCCGAGTAGGAGACGAGCAAGTTCTTGGTTTGCTGGTAGTGGTCCAGCATCATCAGGTGGTTTTCGCGGCCAATGCCCGAAGACTTGTACCCACCGAATGCCGAGTGCGCCGGGTAGGCGTGGTATTGGTTGACCCAGACACGGCCGGCCTGGATATCACGGCCGGCGCGGTAGGCGGCGTTGCCCGCTCGGCTCCAGACGCCGGCACCCAGGCCGTACAGGGTGTCATTGGCGATGGAGATCGCGTCGTCGTAATCCTTGAATTTGGTCACTGCAACCACCGGTCCGAAGATCTCCTCCTGGAAGATCCGCATGTTGTTGGTGCCTTCAAAGATGGTCGGCTGCACGTAGTAGCCGCCTTCCAGGTCGCCGCCGAGTTCCGCACGGCCGCCGCCGGTGAGCAGCTTGGCCCCTTCGGCCTTGCCGATATCCATGTAGGACATGATCTTCTCGAGCTGGTCGTTGGAGGCCTGGGCACCCATCATGGTTTCGGTGTCCAGCGGGTTGCCCTGCTTGATGGCCTGGGTACGTGCCACTACCTTTTCCATGAATTCGCCGTAGATGCTCTCCTGGATCAATGCGCGTGATGGACAGGTGCAGACTTCGCCCTGGTTCAGCGCGAAGAGGGTGAACCCTTCTTGGGCCTTGTCGTAGAAGGCGTCGTCCTTGGCCGCCACATCTTCGAAGAACACGTTCGGCGACTTGCCGCCGAGTTCCAGGGTGACCGGGATGAGGTTCTCCGAGGCGTACTGCATGATCAACCGGCCCGTGGTGGTCTCACCGGTGAACGCGATCTTGCGGATTCGTTTGTTGGAAGCCAGCGGCTTGCCGCATTCAACACCGAAACCATTGATGACGTTCAGCACGCCGGCCGGAAGCAGTTCTCCGATGAGTTCAAGCAACACCAGGATGCTTACCGGGGTTTGCTCCGCCGGCTTCAGGACGACGGCGTTACCCGCGGCCAATGCCGGTGCGAGCTTCCAGACGGCCATGAGAATTGGGAAGTTCCATGGGATGATCTGCCCGACGACACCCAGCGGCTCATGGAAGTGGTAGGCGGTGGTGTTGTCGTCGAGCTGGGACAGCGTGCCCTCCTGGGCCCTGATAGCTCCGGCGAAGTAGCGGAAGTGGTCAATCGCCAGCGGGAGGTCGGCGTTCAGGGTTTCACGGACGGCTTTTCCGTTGTCCCAGGTTTCCGCGACGGCCAGCAGTTCAAGGTTCTGCTCGATGCGGTCCGCGATCTTGTTCAAGATCACCGCACGTTCAGCTGGACTGGTTTTGCCCCACGCGGGGGCCGCGGCGTGCGCCGCATCCAAAGCGACCTCTACGTCTTCAGCGGTTGAGCGAGCAACCTCGCAGAAGGCCTTTCCGGTGACGGGGGTGACGTTTTCGAAGTACATACCCTTGACCGGGGCAACCCACTGGCCGCCAATGTAGTTCTCATACCGCGACTTGAAATTGACCAGCGCCCCATCGGTATTCGGGTTTGCGTAGATGCTCATGGCTCAGTGACTCCTTCGTCGATCCGCTTCGCGTCGGTGTTTGTGTAACCCACCGTCTTGGGATGTGACTCTAGTCACTTAAACGTTGCATCAAGGTTGCATGGTTCTGCTCAGTGTTTAACCGGCCGCTTCAGTGCGCACAAAACCTCCGGCCCGCGCGGAAGCAAAACCGGGACTAGCTACGCTTCAAGCGCTTCAATTTCGGCAACCACCAGGGATCGCGCCGGAGAATCAAGCGGCAGTTCCCGCAGGGCGGCTAACAAAAGTTGGGAATCCGAACTCTGGCGGCCTAGGCGCAGCAGCTGCTGCCCGGTGCCGCGGTCCAGCACCATCTCACGCAGGGCCATCTGTGCGCGGCAACGCAGCGCCACAATGCCCGGAGCCTGGGAACGCACGAGGATCTCATCCGGATACAGCTGCAGTGCGCGCTCAAGGTCGCCTTGCTCCATGGCCTGCCAGAGCCTGCTCAGCGTCGTCTGCAGCTCCCACTCCAGCCGGTAGGGGCGTGCGGCGATTCGCCGCTCAGACGAGTCGGCCAACGCCTTGCGCAGGCGCACCAGTTCCGAACGCACCGTGCCCTCGGAAGCGGCATCGGGTTTCTCAAAAAGCTCTTCAACCAGCTGGGCGCTGGTCAATCCCCGCGGATGAGCCACCAGCATGGTCAAGATTTCCGCATGCCGCAAGGAGAGCGGCTTGCCTGAAATTCGCGGCCCATCGCTGGCGCACAAGTCCAGGAAATCCTCATCAGCCTGTTGCGAGGCGAGGGTCGGCAGCAACAGTTGCCCCTCGGCCGCGGCGACCGCGGCTTGGAGCAGGGGAAGCGAATGCACGGCGATCGCGTCGACCCCACCGGTCAGGTCCACGGCCCCGATGATCCGCCCGGTGCGCGGGTTCCGGATCGGTACGGCCGAGCAATTCAGGTGATGAACATGCTCATAGAGGTGCTCGGCACCGGAAACCTGCACGCCGCTTCCGGTGGCCAAGGCCAAGCCCGGTGCCGATGTGCCAACGGAGGACTCGCCCCAGTTGGTCCCTGCGCTAAACCCGACGTTTTCCGCGCCATCCAACGCCCCGTGATTTCCCGCAACCCACAACAGTGTTCCCTGCGCGTCGGCCAGGGCAACCAGCAGGTTCGCGTCACTGGCGGCCGGCACCAGCAGTTTTTCAAAAACCGGCCAAATACGTTGCAGTTCGCTGCGTTCCCGGGCCAGCCGCAGGCTGTCGTCACTGAGCATTTCAGGATGGCCGAATTGCAGTGGGCTCGATAGCGAACGCCGCCACGATTCCCGCACCACATTCCGCAAGGGAAGCGCGTCGAGGTCAGTCAGATGAGACCCCAAAAGCTCATGCGCCTTGCGCGCCTGGCTCGCCGCAGCCGACCAGTCCATACCAGTTTCGCCCACCGTGACTCCAGATACCCATCAAAAATTCAGCGTAACGCAGGTCACCCCCATGCGTACCTTACACACTAGGTCATGGAAATGAGCTTTTGAAGTGTTTGCCCCATAAGTCCACCCGCGGATCCACGCGAGCACCCTCCACCTCGCTCCACCGCATCCTTCGCCCGTAAGTCTAAAATAGTGGACTTTACTCCTAAAAATATTAGGTGTTTTATCATCCAATCTCCCACCGTGCGCGCAGATCTGGACACCACACCCCTTCCCCTAACCCAAACCTCGAGCTAATATACAACCAAATGGTTGTATATGAGTTGAGCGAAGAACAGGTAAACAAGGTCTTCCGCGCCTTGGCCGACGCCACACGACGAGACATCGTGCGGCGGACGTTGAGCGCCGAAGTCCGTGTCAGCGATCTGGCCGCGGCCTACGACATGTCGTTTGCCGCCGTCCAGAAACACGTTGCCGCATTGGAAGCAGCGGGCCTCGTTACCAAAATCGCACGTGGCCGCGAACGTATTGTCCGCGGCCAGCCGGACACCATCCGACATGTACAGGAACTTCTCACCAGCTTCGAGGACATCTGGCGCCAGCGCATCAGCAGGCTTGATGAATTCCTCGCGACTGAAACCGACTAAGGATCAACACCATGCCTGTCACCTCCGTACTCAAAGACCCTCAGACGCTCACGCTGACCGTCAATGCCAGCTTCCCCGTCCCGGTCACCCGCCTCTGGGACGCCTACTTGGACCCCCGACAGATCGAAAAATTCTGGGGACCGGTTGAATACCCGGCCACCTTCACCCGCCATGACGGAGCGGTCGGCGGGCGAAGCAACTACTACATGACCTCGCCGGAGGGCGAGCAGTTCCACGGCTACTGGACGTGGACCGAAGTTGTCGAACACAAATTTTTTGAGGTCACCGACGGCTTCGCTCATGCCGACGGGAGCATCAATCCAGATCTGCCCGCCACCCGCACCGTTTTCAGCTTCGATCCCCAAGAGGACGGCTGCAGGCTCACCATCACCTCGAATTTCGACTCCGTTGCAGACCTGGAGCAGGTTGTCGCGATGGGCATGATCGACGGTACTCGTTCGGCCATGAGCCAGATCGAGCAGGTCTTGATCGACCTGCGCGACTACGCGCAGAGTTTCGCCACCGAAGCCCAGGTGCTCTCCGATACCCAGGTGCGCATCAGCCGCATCATTCGAGGCACCCAGGAGCAGGTTTGGCGTGCGCACCACGATCCGGAACTCATGAAACGCTGGATGCTGGGCCCCGATGGCTGGCTGATGACCGAATGCATCCTGCCGGCGAAGGCCGGAGACAGCTACCGCTATTGGTGGGAACCGGGCCCGGGTGTTGAAGGGCAGGGTTTCGGTTTCACCGGTGTGTGCCTGACCAGCACCCCGCACAACTTCGAATCCTTCACCGAGCAGATGCTTGATACCGATTATCCGGCGACGCTCAATGAAACCGCATTCACCCCGATGCAGTCCGGGACATTGCTGAGTTTGGTGATCACCTACCCCGATGCGCAAACCCGGGACATGGTGCTGGGCACCGGGATGGTCGACGGAATGGAGGCCAGCTACGCACGCCTTGAATCATTGCTCTGAGCGATACACCCCACAATCGCCAGATGGGTCGGGGCAAGTGTGAAAGACTTAGAGACATGACTTCCCAGAATTCGCGTGCAGGCCTGGATAAGCAGGCCGATCAGGTCCAGAACATGTTCGACAAACTAGCTCCGCGCTATGACTTGCTGAACACCCTGATGACCGGCGGCATCGTGAATTACTGGCGCAAAATCACCACCGAGGCAATCGCGCCGAAACCCGGCGAGCGCATCTTGGATTTGGCGGCTGGAACCGGCACGTCTTCCATGCCGCTGGCCAAGGCCGGCGCGAAGGTCACCGCCTGCGACATGTCCACCGGCATGCTTGAGGAAGGCCGCAAACGCTACCCCGAGCTGGACTTTGTGTACGGGGACGCCCACGAGCTTCCCTTCGAGGATGACACCTTTGACGCGGTGACCATTTCCTATGGCCTGCGTAATATCGACGACACCGAGAAGGCGCTCTCGGAGTTGCGCCGCGTGACCAAACCAGGCGGCCGGATCGTCGTCGCCGAGTTTTCCACCCCGACCGTGGTTCCGATCAAGGTGGCCTACCAGCAGTTCCTGCCGCGGGCCATTCCGGCGTTGGGCTACATTGTCTCGCCGAATCCTTCGGCGTACGCCTACCTCGCGGAATCCATCGCGGCTTGGCCTGACCAGGAGACCCTGGGCGGCAAGTTCGTTAACGTCGGATGGAAAAACGTCGAGTACCGCAACCTCACCGGGGGCATCGTCGCGGTACACCGCGCCTGGAAATAAGTTCACAGTCGTTGTCGGCTCGGGGTGCGCCTTTTCGGTGCACCCCGAGCTTTTTCTGTGCAAGGCTCCCCGCACAGCCTGTTACACTCATAACCATGGATCTTATCTGCGCATAGCCACGAACCGTCTCGCGTCCTTTCTTGGATGCACGTTCATACTTTGGCTTCCGGTGCAGATCTTCGTCCTTCTCGGTTCGCCTTCCATTGCCGCGGACCATTTATCGACATCTTCGCCCGGTTGCCTCCCCAGATTTTTTAGGAGCCACCATGGCCTTGACCCCACCCATTACCCTCACCGCACTCAGCTTCGCCTGGCCCGATGGCAGCCAAGCACTCTCACAGCTTGAGGGGACCTTTCCCGCTGGCGCCAGCGGGCTGATCGGCACCAACGGCAGCGGCAAATCCACCCTGCTCAAGCTGATTGCCGGAAAACTCAACCCTAGTTCGGGCCAGGTCTCCGTTGCCGGGGAGGCAGCCTACCTGGAGCAGAACATCACCTTGCAGTCCGATGCCACGCTGGCTGACCTCTTAGATGTCGCCAGCACCTACCGCGCGTTGAAGGCCGTCGAGTCCGGCAGCGTCGACCCGGCAGATTTTGATGCCATCGGCTCCGACTGGGACCTCGAAGCCAGGGTCCAGGCCGAGTTGACCCCGCTGGGTTTTGGCGGCATGGAGCTTACCCGCCGGGTTGACGAGCTCTCCGGCGGTGAAACCATGCTGCTGGCGGTGCTAGGCCTGCGCCTTGCCCGCAAACCCATCACCCTGCTTGACGAGCCAACGAATAACCTCGACCTGGAAACCCGCGAGCTGCTGTATGGCCTGTTGGAAACCTGGCCCGGCACCTTGATTGTGGTCAGCCACGACCTGCAACTTTTGGAACAAATGCAGCACACCATCGAGCTGCACCGCGGGAAGCTGCGGTTTTTCGGCGGACCCTACAGCCTGTACCGGGAACAGTTTGATACCGAACAATATGCTGCGCTCCAAGCCGCCAAGAGCGCTGATTCCGCGCTGAAAGTCGAAAAACGACAACGCGTCGAGGCTGAAACTAAACTGGCCCGCACCAAACGCAAGGGCAGGGCCGAACAGCTAGGCGGCAACATGCCGCGCATCCTGGCCAACAGCCTGAAACAAAAATCAGAGGCGAATGCGGGGAAAACCCGGGCTCAGCATGACGCGAAAATCGACGCCGCGCAGCAGCACGCCGCTCAGGCCCAAACCAAAATCAGGGACATCGAGCACATTAATCTGGAGCTGCCCGACCCGGGGCTTCCGGCAGGACGACGTGTGCTTGAGCTCAGCGATGGCAAGGGCTGGCACCAGGTGCAAGGCCCTGAACGAGTGGCACTGACCGGTCCCAACGGCACGGGGAAAAGCACGCTCTTGAAACAGATGCTCTCCGGCCAGAGCCCGACCGGCTCCTTGGGCGGCACCATCTACGTAGATCGGGTGGGCTACCTGCCGCAACAGCTCACCGGCCTGGATGAGCTGCGCACTGCCGTGGAAAACGTCCAGCAGGCAGCCCCGCAGGTACCTCCGGGAACCATCCGCAACACGCTGGCCCGGCTGCTGCTTCGCGGAGCGAGCGTCAACCGTCCGCTGGGCACGTTATCCGGAGGCGAACGCTTGCGTGTTTACTTAGCATGCTTGTTGGTTGCCGTTCCCCCGAACCAGTTACTGATTCTCGACGAACCAACCAATAATCTGGATATCGACAGCGTGAGACAACTCGCCGAAGCACTGAAGGCCTATCGCGGGGCACTTTTAGTGGTCAGCCACGACCAGGATTTCCTTGCACAACTTGAGTTGGACTACGCATTCAGGCTTGATTCTTCCCGCAAGCTAAGCAGGGTCAATGCTCCGGGGACGTGATTCGAGCACGATCTCCCCGTAGACTTGAACAAAGTACAACGCCCAGGACCGAAAGCAGTTCAAACATGTCCTACCCGCAGCGCACCGTTGAAGTTGTAGATTCAGGTTTGGTCATCGACCAGTCCGCCACCCTGCTCTGGGGAGACATCCTACGAGCTTTCATCTATGAAGCCGGAACAGAAGCTGAGGCGTTAACCTGCGCCGAGTTTTTCTTGACCGAGGGCTACAGCGTCGAAATCAACAGCCAAATGCCGGGGTGGGAGCACGCAATCGAGCACCTGCCTGCGCGTATCAATAACCTGGTCGACGAACGATAATCCTCATCCGGGTTGCGCTACCGCGCGGCCCAGACCGAAACCACAGGCCCACCCCGAGCCACCCCTAGGAGTTTGCTTAATGGCAACCATAGTTTTGTTTCACCATGTCCAAGGCCTGACCCCCGGCGTCCAGGCCATGGCCGCCGAGCTTCGCGCTGAGGGGCATACCGTCCACCCGGTGGATCTGTTCGCCGGCAAGCTGCCTAAGGACCTTGAAGCCGGCATCCTGATGGCCAACAAGGTTGGCGAAGACAAGATCCAGCAGCGTGTGGACAAGCTGTTCAAGAACTTGCCCGACGAATTGGTATACATCGGCACCTCGTGGGGTGCCGCCCTGGCTCAGCAGTGCGTCCAGCAACGCCCCGGAGCCCTGGGGGCGGTCCTGCTTGAATCCTTTGTTGATCTGGATGCCGAATGGAGCTTCGGCCCCTGGCCGACAGCTGTCCCGGTACAAATCCACGGCATGGACGACGACCCGTTTTTCGCCCACGAGGGAGACTTGGAAGCGGCCGAACGTTTTGTCAGCGACCAGGGTGAGGGGCTTGCCGAGTTGTTCACCTACCCCGGTGACCAGCACCTGTTTACCGACAGCTCCCTCCCTTCGCATGACCCGCAGGCACGTGCCCTGGTGATGGAGCGCATCAAAAAGTTCCTGGCCGAGCTCTAAGCTCCTCGACCTGCACGCCAAATACCCAGCCGACTAGACTCTTAATATGCGAATTGAGCGCCTGTTCCGTTTCCCCGTCAAGGGACTTCCCGCCGAAGAACTATCAAGCGCGACGGCGAGTGTTGCTGACGGGCTTCGTGGCGACCGTGCCGTCGCACTGGGAAACGGAAGCGTCCAGGTCGAGGATGGGGTTTGGCAGTCCTGCGGCACCTTTACCGCATTAAAAAACGACGTATCCTTGCAAAAATGGCAGGTCAGCTCGGCCCCGCCGTTCATCACGGTGACAGCTCCGGCAGGCAGCGGCGCCGAGCCGCTGACCTTTAATTCCGCTGATCCTGAGGATCGCCGCCTCGCGGCGGAGTACCTGAGCGGCCATATCCCCGCACAGGGTGGCTACCAGCGCACCCTGGTCGCGGCCTCCCAAGGCATGTTCGATTCACGGCTCGCCGGAATTTCCTTGATCAATCCCCGCACCGTTGAGGTCCTCTCCCGGGCCGCGGGAGTTGAACTGGATCCGCTGCGTTACCGTGGCAACATCTTGCTGGAGGGCGTGCCGGCGTTTGGCGAGTTCGACCTGATCGGCAAGGTGGTGCGGGTTGGAACTGCACGGATCGCCATCACCAAATCCATCGAACGTTGCCCCGCGACGTCCGTGAACCCCAGCACCACACAGGTGGATGTGAACGGCCCACGGCTGCTGGCAAGCCATTTCGGGCACCTGCACTGTGGCATCTACGGCACCGTTTTAGAGGCCGGAGCCTTCCAGGCCGGAGACGAAATCCACGTCGATCCCGAAGATTCCCGGGCGCTGGGCTTGGTTGGTTCCAAGCGCACCCCGCGATTCCTAGAGGTTGTTGAACGTCGCGCGCTGGATTCGGATGCCGTTCAGCTCTCGCTGCGTGATCCGCACGGGTGGATTCAAGATAATGACGAGCCTGGAACCCATCTGCGGGTTCATCTGCCGGACCCGTTGTGGCGTAATTACACCATTACTTCGGTGCACCAGGACATCATCACGATCGCCGTGCACACCGCAGGAACCGTGTCGCAAAGAATGGCGCAGCTTCAGCCCGGGGACAAACTCCTGGTCTCCGGTCCGCACGGCACCATGACCGCCAGCCGGGTGCTGACCGGACGTACCGCGCTGCTCACCGCGGGTATCGGCATCACCCCCACGCTGGCGTTGCTCCGTGGCGCGGACCAGGCACCCGAGCTGCGCGAGCTTCACCTGTTCCATACCGAACGCAGCCCCGGAGGCGAATTGTTCACCCAGGCGAGCGCACTCGCCCGGGAAACGCTGGCCGACGCTCGGATCACTCACGTCAACACCCGTGAACGCCGCCCAACGCTGACCGAGCTGGCGGAAGCCGTCGCAACGTGTGACAGCGTGATGATCTGCGGCCCTGCCGGTTTCACGGACCTGGCGCTTGCCGCCTGCCAGCAGGCGGGGATCGCCCCGGAGAATATCCACCGGGAGACCTTTGTTTCCCCCACGGCGGATCTGACCGAGCTCCTGGAGCAGTACACACCTGCACAAATTTCCTTCTCCTCCGGAGCAGCCGAGTTCACCTGGCGCCCGCAGGAAGGCACGTTGCTTGAATCCTTGGAATCCCACGGACTCAAGCCGAAAAATTCCTGCCGGGCCGGAGCCTGCGGCGAATGCGCGCTCACGGTGCGCCGTGGGAGCGTGAGCTATCTGTTGGACCCCAGCGCCAGGGTGCAAGGCAACCAGATTCTGGCCTGCGTAGCGGCGCCCACCGAAGATTTGGAGCTACAGCTCTAACCACGCAAAAGGGTACGAAGCGAGGAACTCCCGGCGGTGAATGCATAGCTTCACCTGTCTTCTAAACGTCGGTTCATTCAGGCAGTATGAGATCAGAGCGACTTCGCCCTGACAACAAACGGTCTGCAGACCGACTGACTGGAAAAGGTGCCACCGCATGGGTGCATGGGGAACAAAACTTTGGGAAAACGACGACGCAGCGGACTGGTTCACTAGTTTTTTCGACGGGATCGACGTTGGTTCCCGCATCAAGGCGACGCTGGAAGTCGAGGACGAGTACGACGAGATCCGGGCCGCGTGTTATATGCTCAGCGCACTCGGCCGGACCTATGTTTGGCCGGGAGATCTGGTAGTACTCGACGAACTTCTGGAACGCGGAGTCCAGCTGCTCTCTGCAATGCTCGAACCAGGCTCGGAATTCCGAGAGCTCTGGGAAGATGACGAGGAAGTGCTCGCCGACGTTGCGCAGGAGCTCGCAGACCTTCAAAACAGGCTCAATCCAAACGGCGCCGGCCAAGTTATCGTGGAGGGTTAGCCCGACGTTGACCGCACCTGTTTTCGATACCGATCGTGAATTCAATATCCATGGCCGGTAGCTTCGCAGGGACCAGATTCCGCATCCGCCAAAGAGCACACGATCCCACATCTCAGTTATTGGCACAGAAGAATTGCTCGTAGCCTGATACCGGTACTGCTGTTCATCGACCGCCAAGTTTGACGGCTCGGCGAGCGCATCATCATTGGTTACAGGGGAAGATTACGGTCAGTATTGACGCTGACCCTGATAAAAACCCGCCTTTCGCTTATCTTCCAAGTGAACAGTGGGATTTTCTGAGCGCACTCCCGGTGCCGAACCTGCAGGCAATGAACACTCAAGGCCTGACAGATCTGATGGACCGCGAAACCGCGCTGCCTTTACTGATCGATAAAACCTGAGAGTACGAGATAGCGAACGTCGGTCAGTTCAAGCTAAGAATCCGAATAAAAGCCCCGTATAAAAATGCCCCTATCTCGCTATGGATAGGGGCATTTGCTACTGAGTTGTTATTGCGACACCAACAGACGCTTTTGCGATGATTCGTCTACCTGGATTCGAGTTTCCCACCCGGAGACGGATCCACCAGCACTCCCGACGGCTTCGTGGACAAGCGCAAGGGCGAGCTTGCTAGCGCCTTCAAAGGTATCGGCCTGCAATGTCATTTCTATTTCAAGCGTCCGAGTGCCCGAATCGGCTCCAACGGTGGAGTCAAGCAGGCCATCATTCGAATCTTCCAAGTCGACCAGAGCGTCTGCCACCCCGAGTGCATGAGCTTCGAATTCGTCGTCGGGTCCATTGCCTTTGATGGTCAGAGAAGTTGTGTATTCGTAAAGCATAATTTCATCCATCTCCTTCGTAGCAAGGTTGACATTCCAGGTATTTGATTCTATTTAGAGCATAACGAGGGCTGCTGGGAGTAAGACGCACGGTTGTCATGTGGTGCCCGCAAGGGCACTTCAATTTGTGGTACTTGCTCCCTCGCTCAATTCTCCAGCCCTGACGATGGAAGAGATCTAGTAGCTCTTCAAGCTCTTTGACTGGGTGCTTTTCCAGTAACCCATTACGAGTGCCTCCCCAACCATCTTGGGCATGAAGTGTACGCCAACAGTGTGATATCCGTCATGCATCTTGCGGAAAGCCAATGAGGGCACTCCTAGCATTCGATAGTCGACGGGGGCAAGAGATTTTTCGATCAATAACGCATGAACGGGGCCAGCTAATGAGCCCCCGCGCAGTTCCACTTTTACGAAGAGCCCGGAGGGCTGGTTTCAGCGTACGGCTGGCGCTTCGTCACCGTCCGATACTTTCGGAATGCACGAAAGTCCTGGCTACTGACAATGGAACGCATCGCGTCCGATAACCGTGCGGTTGGGGCTTCCGGAGTCGACGCGGCCGCAACCTTCAAATGCGGCCTCTCTAGCTGACCGCTTGAACGTCCGACAAGCCGGAGCCTGAAATATAAATTGTGGTGGAATGGTGGTGTAAATCGGTCTTGTGCCGACAAAGAAGAAACCCGTCGTTCACTTGTTTTACCAAGTGAACGGCGGGTTTTGCTTGTGCGCCCTGCGGGGGTCGAACCCGCGACCAATGGAATAGCGAATCGTTCATAACGCTAGCTCACGCTGAAGCTCAAAATAACGACTTGACATGGGCATCAGGCCGCCAGTGAAGAGCAAGAGTAATCATTGATATACAACGGTAATAATAGTTTCCGCTGGGTAAACGCTGGCTAGCCGTCGCCAGTCGAACCGAACGCCTGCAGGATCTCAGCATGGTCCGGCGCCGCCAAGCTACGCTCCACATAGTGCCGCGACGTAATGGCCGTCGACGAGTGGCCCAACTGCGCAGCCGCGGCATCGATGCCGCTGGAATTGGCCAGGATGGTGCCCACAGACTTGCGGAAGGTGTGCGGCGTGACCCATGCGAACCCGAGATCTTCGCGCGCCTTGTTCCACTGCTTCCTGTAATTACTGGGGTCGCGCAACGTCCCCGTAGCCGAGGGGAACACGACATCGTAGGGATTCCTCACGACTTCCGTAGACCGCCTGAACAGCATGTCCCGGGCGAATGCCGGCAGCGAGTAAGTCAGTCGGGAACCTTCACTCTTTGGGTGGGCCTGCCACTTGAGCCCCTGTCCCTTGGCGAAGATAACCGTCCCATTGATTGTTGCAGTTGCCGGCGTGCTGGCCAGATCAATATCAGACCAGCGCAACGCCATCGCTTCCCCGATGCGACAGCCGGTCGCCAGCATCACATCGATCACGTCAAGGAGATCTTGCGGACGGGCGCGACCTGCGGCGTTCTTGCCTTCCTGCCAGATCTGCAACCCAGCACGCAGGGCGCGGGCCTCGTCAACGGTCAGAGCCCGCACCGCCTTGGAGTCAGTACGGATTGGTGAAACGTCGCGCAGCGGGTTCGCGTCGAGCGCGCCATGCCGGACAGCGAGACCCAGCATTCCGGACAGGATCGACTTGGCATGCTTAGCCGTGGACTTGCCGCTACTCGCGCTCAGCGTCTTGAGAAACCGATCTATGGCGGGGACTGTCGCCTCGCGCATGCGCAAGTTCCCTACGCCAGGGATAATGTGGTTATCCACAACGTCGGTGTACCGGTCGCGGGTCCTGTCGGCAAGGTTCTTTTCGCCTTGCTCGCCCCACCAGAGCGGCACGATGGAACTCAGGCGGCTCTCGCGGGTGATGTCAGCGCCGACGCTATTAGCACGGTCTAGCAGCTCGGCGACGAGCGCGCGCTCGGCAGCGGCGCCATTCTTGCCGGGCACCCGCCGTTCTACCTGGCGCGTCTTTCCGTCGAAGTCGCGGAAGCGGGCCATGGCGCGCCAGATTCCTGGCTCCACCTCTTTGCGGCTAATTCTTCCCCATGCGCCTATCGGCAACGGTGGCCTCGCCATGTCCTAACCCTCAATTCTTTCCCGTGGATTACTTGCCGCGCATTTCTTCCGCATGCATTGACGCATACCAGTCGCCGGCAGCCTCGATTTCATTTGGGCTTGGAGTTTCGTCATGCTCAGACTGGCCCTTTTCAACTGCACTCTCTACCGTCAGCTTAGAAACGTCACCAACGGAGCGGCGCGTCCAATCAGCAACACTTTCGGCGCGCGACGGTGCTTGAGTCATGTTTGCTTGCGAGCCACCGATGCCCTTGGCGCGCCGCGTGATTCTCGTTTCAGCTATCGGCGGGAGATCTTCAAGGCTAACCCTGTCCATTTTTTCGCGCATTGCATCATGGCTGGCTAGCAGTTGTTGGATAGCCCAAACAGTGTTCTCCCATTTTTCGCGAACAGTTGCGAACGCACTTTTCAGCTCCCGGGTTGCATGGAGTTCAGCTGGAACAGCCCAGAGCGAATCGACGGTGACACCCGGCTCGTCCAAAATGGCGACGATTTCCAGTGCCTCAGTCAGGCGTAGCGGACGCTTTCCGCGCTCCACATCCCACACAGTAGCTTGCGACCATTTGAAACCCCGCTGGCGCATCTTCTCACCTAGCTCCTGCTGGGTGACCGGCCCGCGCAATGTCGCCAGGTTTTTTCCAATTTGGTCGTCACTCGGTATCTGCATAAATCAACGATATACGTCAGATCAAAACAAATCTAGTCAAAACTAGTTGACTCAGACTAATTTTCCCTGTCATAGTTGAACTAGGAAAGACGATATGCGTCTTACCAGAAAATCTAGTTTGGAGGCTCGGGTGAACCAAGGACAAGCCGCACAGCTCCTCACCATGAAGGATGTTTCGGCGATGACCCAAATCTCAGAATCGACACTTCGCTACTACCGCAACCTTGGCAATAAAGGTCCGGCATCTGCACTACTCGGCGGCAAGATCATGTACCGCAAGCAAGACGTGGAGAAGTGGATCAATGAGCAATTCGAAAAGGAGGAAAAGAGCCATGGCCACTGACTTATCCACAGACGCACTGAATGAGCTGCAGACAGTTCATCTGTCCCCGGCCCAGCTCGCGGAACGTCTTAACATGAGCGTCCGGACGATCTACAACGTTCGTTCTCGTGGTGGTGATTTACCGCGGGCGATGTTTTATGGCGGACGGCCGCGCTGGCGCCTCTCGGACGTTATCGCATGGGAAGAGTCCCAGCTTGAGCCAATGAAAGGAACTCAGCCGTGAACAAGCAAAACTCCGGCATTGAAAAAGGCCGCAGCATCTCCGACCAAGAATCTGCTACGACCTCCGCCGAAACCCATAGCAAGGAAACGACTCACAGCCATTCTAACGCGCGGCGTTCGACGCAGTGCCGGATCCGTACATGCAGTGAAGTCTCGCAGTTTCGACTGACTACCCAAGGGCACCCCAACGGCGATATAGACGAGCTCTACTGCGCCGACCACGCCACGCTACCTGTGTGGGGAGAATCCCCAAAGCAGTACACGATCACCATCACCGGTCCGCTCGGCGGCACAAAATGAGCGCCGGCAAGAACTGGATCATCTGCCCACACTGCGACGTGTCATATCCCCCGGGTGACCGCACGGGCCACTGTCACGGATGCAAGTCCAATTTCTACGGCGAAGCAGCGTGGAACGCGCACCGGCGCGGGCCTCACGGCCCTGAGCGGCACTGCATCGACCCTGCCACCGATCAGAAACACAAATGGCGGCTCGACGATCAGGGAAGGTGGCGTCTCGGCGAACAGCTCACCGACGCCGACAAGGAACGTATATTCGGGAGCCGGTCATGATGACACCGCACACGCCGCCTGTACTCTGCAGCATCTGCAACGTGAAGTTCGCTGACCGGCAAAATTTCTGGGACCACCGGCGCGATACCGGCGTCACCGTGCACTGCGTTCGCCCCGACAGTGACTACGTTTTGGAATGGCATCTAGTCGACGGGGCATGGGAAAACTACGGCGTACTTCAGATAGTCGACACCCACGACATCCTCGACTTCCTAGGAGGCGAATAACCGTGACCGACCAGCTAGACCGTCTCCTGAGAATCGATGAGCGTAGCCATTTGCCGGGCGCGCCGCGCGGCATCCAGGCAGCATTTGCGAACATGCCCGAGACATGGCGTGATCACGGCCTAAGGCTCGCCCGCGAACTCGCAGACACCGGCCGCGCGTTTACCGTCGAAGATCTGAAACGTCAGGGCCTGCCCGAACCTGAGCACCCGAACTATTGGGGATCTCTGGTCGCTGGCATTCAGCGGCGGAAGATCGCCGCCTGCGCCGGCTGGACTTCACACCACGACAGGGAAGGCACAGAGCGGCCCATCAGGATATGGCAGCAGCATCAGGAAGGAACCCCGTGACCCAGGACCTCAGGCCGGCTATCGCCGATGGCATTCTCCGCAACCCCAAACTTGGACCGGACGAGCGGCGTATGGCGTTGATCCTGCTGCAATTTGCCGACCCAGACGGAGTTATCCGGGTGGCAGAAATCAACGAGCTGATAGACGAGGCCTTTAGCGATGGCCAGCTGAACCAACGAGCGCCACTGCCCCGAAATCGGCCCCTACGGAGAAGGTGATTATGTGGGAGCGTCCAACGTAGCCAAAGTGTTCATCCACTGGGCCGACAGTTCCCTGACGCCTCTGGAGAAGCTCGCACTAATCTACATGGCAAACGTCGCTCTAGATGCAGACGCGCCCCCTGTCTATTTTGGGGGATCTGCTGCTCTGGCCGACGCATTAGGTGAAGACGGAAACGCCCTGCGGAACCGATATGCGCCCGTTGACGATGAGGATGCGCAGAGGACACAGCAACGCAAAGCGAAGGCCGTAGAAGAGAAGGTTCGGCGCATCTTGACGGCTCTAGGGAAAGCTGGCGCAGTGGTGTCCAGCAACGACGCGCACAGGTCGCGCTCGAATGACTACGCTCTCTGCTTGGACCCCGGCATCTCGTACAAGCCGATCGAACGAGTACGTGTCGATAAATACCTCCGGATGGCTTGGGAGCCTGTGGATAACCGCAGTAGCCCCACAAAACTTGTGGGGCATCCATCCAAGGAAACTGTGGGGCATAAACACAAAACTTGTGGGGCATTATCCAAGGAAACTGTGGGGCAACACCCCACAAAAACTGTGGGGCCAAGGAGTAAGGAGGATCCAACTAATGAATATATGGAGGAGAAAATCCAGTCGGTCTCTCAACTCACTACCGCACGCGAAGCCGAATTCTTGGACGACGACGAACCACGCACCCCGGAGCAAGAACGCCAACGTCAATTGGCTGCACTCAAACCCATGATGCAAGCAGAAAGTGAGAAATCCGCGTGAACCTCCAAGAGCTCGTCCAAACCCACACCGAAGGTCGCAGCAAGCGCGCAATCGCCGAAAACAGCCGCGGCAAACTCAGCGCAAGCCAACTCAGCCTCCTCGCCACCAAACCAGTCGCAGCCTTCCCCAAGCCTGAAACCATCCGAGCCATCGCACGAGCATTCAGAATCCCACCCCTGACCATCGTGCTCGCCACCTGCGAGACCCTCGGGCTCGCAGACGACAACAGCATCACCGAGGAAATCACTTTTTGGCAGGGCCACGCTCAACACTATAAGTCCCAAATCGAGAACTACCGGCGCCAAAATGAGGACCTGCGCCGGCACTTCCGCAACCTCACCCCCATCGCACGCGAACGCCCCTACCTACTCGCCGGAACCGGACACAACAAAGACCACCTCGACGCGATCGACAACGAACAACCCAACCCCGTAGGGGTAGGCGCCAGCAAAAGGAGCGCAGAGTGACCGGATTCCACGACCTCAACTTGCTCAGAGACTACAGGTCCGTCATCACTCCAGAGGTTAGCTTTGCGATCATCGAAATGATCGGCCCCGACAAGATCCGCCGCATGTTCCGCGCCAACACGGACCCGGTTCTGACCAGACGCGTACACGAAAGCATCTCCAGCCTTCGCTCCGGGGCCAAAATCTACGCGGATGCACAGAGAGAGCCGGAAGCCCCTGCTAGGCCGCCTGTCACGTCCTGCAAAAGCTCAGAGGAGTGGATTACGGCGAAGGAAGCAGCGGAGATACTCGGCAAGGGGCCAAGGATGGTCTCCAACTACCGGGCCGCGGGCGACATCACCGGCCGAAAGAAAGACGGACGAACCTGGGAGTACGACAAGGCCAGCGTTGAAGAGTTCGCCCTGCAGCTCCAGTTGAAAGCCGCTTGACTCCCAACAACCCACAAACGGGGCCAGCTTTTGCGAGCTGGCCCCGTTTGAGTTTTGAGACGAATTACGGGAGCCACTATCAGCGCCCATGATCCCGAAGATGTCAGTTCGCGACTGGCATCAAGCAGTTCTCACTTATCCACAGATTTTGGGAGAACTGATGGCCACCTGACGTATGCCCAGTGACCATCAGTTCTTAGGAACTAACCCTTGATGCTGCGAGGGTCGTTCCCGTTGGGAATGGTGTTCTTGGCGCGAATCTGACCATTGCGACCGTGGATGCTAATCTCGCCGCCTCCGAGGTTGCCAACGATCTCCCGAGTGCGTCCATATGCCTGCTGCTGGGTATCAGCATACTGCGAAACCCGCGAATTGTTCTGGCCCTTGATAGCCCAGCCGTTATCAGTCTTGTAGATATTGTAGTTGTTGGAAGCCAATTGCTTCACCTTTCATACTTAGGAATGAGGTGTCGGGTCAAAGTAGTGAGTGCGTTACGATCACCCGACGAGGAAGACAGATCCGGCTAGCCGCGGACTGGCTGGATGCGGATCGTACGCTTGATCCGGATACGGATGCGACGAGTTGCCACCTTATTCACTTGACCCTTCTGAACGTTGTCCAAAACAGGGCGTTACGCAAGTCTCCCAATGCCTTTTCAATTGACATCGGCGAGCCGACACTCCTAAGCTGGAGAAACTTCGAACCATAAGAAGTTACCCGAGACTTAGCGTACGTACCTGTTCCTAGTTTTCGGTTATTGAGGTCGAGAAGGTTGCCGCCTTCTCGACCTATTTTTTTGACCTTCAAAAAAGTTTCCAGCGATAACTCGAAACTTTCTCCGATCTGGGTTAATCCTACATCTTGTGTCTGGTCGGTCAAGCGGCCACAAGATGATGTATTACAGCTAAGTCATCCCCCCACAGCACAGTCCACAGGAATTGTGGATAGCGGCCCCTGGTTTAACCTTGATTTCTCGCGGTCGCTCATGATTTGCCCACAGCTTGGGTTATCGGATGTAAAACATAAAATTACTTAGTATTCGACGTTCTTCGGAGCGTTGCGCCTCCCTCAACCTGCACTCTGAGCGAGACATCTGCAAATTCGTCGAAGTCATTGGTTGTAAGCCATTTCTCGGTTTTCACATCCGGTAGCCGTGTGGTTGGGAGTTCCGGTACTTGTCCAATGCAGCCCGGGGTATACGCCAGGCTGAGGTTCGTCCGCCGGTGCCGCCCTTGTATGCGCCGGGGAATTTGCCCCGGTTGGCGAGCTTGCGGACCATCGTGGTGGACTGTCGCAGCTCGGCCGCGACTTCCTCCACGGTCATATCAGGTTCAGCCATTCGTGAGTCCTTCCAAAATTCGGAAACCGGAAACCCGGACGTCGAGGTGAAACTATCTTTTGATCAGAATGACATTCCTGTATCCACTCAATCTAGCGGCAACGCTGATTCGGAAATCAGAAACCGACCACTTGTCGCTGACGGCATGATCAAATCATGATGCCGCACTTGGGCCGGGCATGACCCACACTTTCTTGGTAGGCATCATAGGGGCCACCGGACGAGCAACACCAACAGTCGCCAGAACACGGTGGCCCTACACCCTTACCGGAAATCGGAAACACAGGGCATGCGATGCACCTTAGCGTGGAACCAAGATGTCCTTGTTATCTCCTTTCGGAGGACGTCTACCGGGCCACTGCGCCGGGATCCGGCAACTTCGATTGCCGACAGCAGTGGCCCCACACTCTTTCAGAAACCGGAAACCGGGGGCAGACGCTGTCCCCTACATTGAAACCAAGATGCCGGAACTGTCCTTTCGGAGCATCTTCCCCAGGGGCCACCACGCCAGCTTTCCGCGTCACGCGGGTGGTGGCCCCACCCTTTTTTCAAAGACCTGGCGGGGCCGTTCGGCTGAATGGGGATTCCCCCGGCCCCGCCACACCATCCACGGAATCGAAGGTAGGCCCAATTTGGGAAAGCAGAAACACGACATCGGATACCAGAAACGCAAGCGAGCCGAAGCCGAATCCCAAGCAAAGGCCCAAACCGACACCCCACGCGCAACATCAGAAAGCAGGTAAAACCATGGCGAATCAAGCCAGAGAATCACGTGTGCACGAAACGCTGGAAGCTCTCCGCCCTGAAGGTCCAGTCGTCACTGAAGCGGCGCAAGCAGCTGCGGCAGAGTGTCGCATCAGGATGACAGGCCGCGGGACCAAACCACTCGAAGAACGACTGCACACCCGTATGCTCGTCGACAAGAGCTTCCACCTGACCGGGCTCGGTTCTGGAACCACCACCGAGTCAGAAAAAGACCATCTCTACGTCGCACAGATCAGCGTCGAAGTCGCAGCTGAAGCCATCCGGCTCGCGTTCATGCGCCAAAACACGGCCGCCACACCCCGAGCCGCTGAAGTCTACGCAGACCGAGAAATCATGAAGCTCTACCACGAAGCCGCAGCGCAAACCTCAAACGAGGTCAACCGCCTCGAATTCACGTCGCACAAGGCAGAACGCCTCGCTAACAACATCTGCGGAGGTCAGGCGTGAACGCCAAACAAAGCCCTGCATGGAACGTCAAACCTCTGCCGAATGGTGATTTGGATGTTCGTATCAATCAAGAATCCGCACTAATGTCCCGGTACATCATCGCAAGGCTCTGTGAAGCTCTAGAAATGAGCCATGAGCAAACGCGCGTCCTCATGGGGGAACAATCAGAACGACTCCCCGCTTCGCATATCGAGTCATTCTCGAATCTCGATGACCGCAGCAAGCTGCACTTCATGGTTGATACCCGACTCAGAACCGTTGCTGAGGTCAAACATCAGATCGTGGTAGAGCAGCTGGAAGAACAACGAGCGTGGAATGAAACAGTTGCTGTCGCGGTCAAAGAGGCCTCTCGATGAAGCGGAACAAGGTTACCGTTTGGATGCTGGAGCTAGCCGGGAAGGTTCACCCGCTGCTGGGTCCGATCTTCCGGACACGGCCGGGCGCGGAGATTGACGCTGAGCACGCGCCGAACGGGCTAGCAACTGGCAAGTGCGAAATGTGCCTGGTCCTTGGAATCCATACCCGCACTGAAACGGTCTTGCCCACCGGTTTGCGCAAGGATTCCGGCGTGTGCCTGCATCACGATCTCATGCTCAACCAGGCAGTGGAAGACGGAACCGAGCAGATTGTGGATAACTACACGGAGGAGATCTGCGCACGCTCCAGCGCTCTCGCAGCAATCCGTCCGTTCTGGATGCCACGCCGGATGTTCTTCGAACTGCGACAGCGTGCCCGCCGCCTGCACCGCAAGTGCGCAGCTGCGTACGTCTACGATTTCCTAATCCCTATCTTCGACCGGCGCGCAAACGAACGCACCCGGGAAGCAGAACTTCTCGAAGCGCAGATCGCCGCACAACGAGCGCAGAACATCACCGACGGAGCCAACGGGCCGTGAAAGATGTGCCAGCTCGCATCCGCGCATGGGGGGCGCGGGTCAGTCCGAAGCAACGGCGGGCCCGCGCCCAAGCATTATTCGATCAGCTCAGGGCCAACGAGGAGATCCAGCTAGACAAGATCGAAGCCCGAATCCAACAGATCAAACTCAACACGAACTACTACCGCCGGAAGGGATAACCCATGGCACTTTTCCAGACCCTCGAAAGCACCACCAAAGCACTCGCGGACGCCAACGCGGCCATTGCCGAGTGGGAGACCAAGCACGCGAACGCCATCGCCGAACTCACACAACTCGAATCAACGGCAATGGACGAGATCCTGGAGGACCCAGCGAAGGCCGAGACACACGCGTTCAAAGTCGGCACGCTCACCGCCCAGATCAACGTCTACGCCCGAGCCATCGAAGCCGCCCGCGCCAAGACCCTAGGCAAGCACCGCGACATGCTCGAAGCGGAAGCGAAAGACGAGGACAAGAAAGCCGCCGAAGCTGAAAAGGTCGTCGCCAAGCACGAGGCAAAGGTCAAGACGGTCATGGACGCGCTCCAGGAGCTCGAAGGCGCCGAATACCGACTCCAGCTGGTACGCGATGAACACGGCAACATCGACTACTCGTTCAACTGTGAACAAACCACGAAAACGCAAAAGCTGCAGTTCGTGGCAGATGACCACAAACTGCGCGCCCACGTCATCCGTGAATTCCTCGAAACCGGGAAGATCCGAGACAACGCGTACGGCATGGGTGACCTCCCAGGCGTTGGCCAGCGTTTCAACCCAGCTAAGCATGTGCCGGCCAGCGTCCGCGCCGCCAAAACCGCAGGGCTAGGGCAAGAGGTCAGCCCGTGAGCTTCAATATTGATTTCGATACATCCGAACTAGTGACGTTCGCCAATGAACTACTGGCGGTCGTGCAGAAAGTGCCCAGCCAAACTCAAAGCGTGGTGAACAAGACGGCGAAAGATATCGAAGCAACCGCAAAGGCCATCGTCCCCGTTGATACTGGCAATCTCCGCTCGTCGATCAACACCCAACCGAGCCGGGGTGCATCTCGAAGCTCAGTGACCATTGGGGCCGATGTCGTTGCCGGGACTAAGTATGCGAAGTACCTAGAATTCGGGACCAGCCGCATGACCGCACGACCGTTCATGGGCCCAGCATCCGCGAAGCACGAGCCGGCGTTCTTGGCCGCGATGCAGCAACTCGTCAGCAAGATATAAGGTGGTGACATGAGCGACAAGAACGAACAAGTCGAGACCATCATCAACGAGGTCACCTCACTGCTCGAAACAGACCCTGAATACGCGAAAACCCTGGGTGTCAACGCCCAGGGTATTTCGTACCTCCACGGGGCCGCGGCTGGCGTGAACGCTCAACCTGGCAACGAAGCATAGTCGCCGTTCAGACGGTCACCCAGGCCCGCTCCAACTGACGGTGACGAAGCAGGTAGAACGCATTCCGACTGGTGGCCAAGCTTGCCGAAGCGATGTCAGGATCCGCAGCGTACGCGCGTTCAATCGCATCGACTGTACGCGCCTGCAGCTCGTTGAACGCGACTCGATCTGTGATTTGCATGCGGGCTGCCAGGTCTTCAAGGATCCGCACCATCGACTCGCGGTCGCCGAGGGACTCCGCGTAGGCGAGCGACAACTTCGATATCAGGGCCTTGTGTTGGCCACGGGTGAGGTTGAGCGTTCGCGTGCTTCCGATGATAGGCAACAGCTCGTCGGCATCTTGCGTGTTCTCTGTGTTAGTCATGCAACCAAGGTACGTTCGATGGTCCCGCGGACGTTTCCCGTTTCCGAAAGTCTTGGCTTGGTAAGAACGGCTTTTCTCGTTCTCAAAAGTTTTTCCTAAAACCTATTGCACTCTCACAACTCGTTCCCGTAAGCTATTCCCATAAGCAAAACGGACCAACGAGTTACTTGGAGAAGGCATGGCGAATCTAATCGGCTACGCTCGTGTCAGCACAGCCAAACAGGCCGTACACGGCACATCGCTAGAGCATCAAGAACGCGCACTCACCGAAGCTGGCGCATTCAAGATCTTCACGGACCGCGGTATCAGTGGCGCGAAAGCCCAGCGCCCTGCACTGGACGAGATGCTCGGATACCTCCGCCCCGGCGACACGGTACTGGTAACCAGGCTAGACAGGCTCGGGCGGTCCATGCGACACCTCGTGGAGCTCGTGAACGACCTCAAATCACAAGAGGTCGGTTTCCGATCTCTGCAGGAGGGCATCGACACCAGCAACATCAATGGCCAGCTAGTATTCAACATCTTCGCTTCGCTGGCAGAGTTCGAACGCGGACTGATCCAGGAGCGCACGGCTAAGGGTTTGCAGTCCGCCAGGGAACGCGGCAAGCTCGGCGGTCGGCCTCGGAAGTACGACGCGGAAAAGGTCTCCCTGATCAAGCAAATGCACAGCGAAGGGCACAAACCACAAGTTATTGCGCAAGCTGCCGGCGTGAGTGTTTCCACGATGTACCGGCTGCTCAACATGAACGACACCGTCGAGAAATCGACAACCTAACCCGGGGTAGCTACCCCATATAGAAAAGCGATGCCGGATCTCCGCTACAGATCAACCGGCACCGCATCATCACCCTCACGAGAAAGTCAGGATAATGACTAATTCTACGCTCACCGCGCCAACCTCTCAATACACCCCTGCACCAGTCACAACCATTAAGACCTGCCGTTCGGCCCGCTGGTGGAACTTCAACGCTTGGAACCTTGAGCATGAGCTCCTCAAGTCGCAGTACATCGGGCGCGTGACCTACACAGACAACGCCGAGGACATCTCAGGAGAAGGCTTATTCTCCTACGAAATTCGCACGACCGTTCCAGGCTACGACTTCGAGCTTCTGCCATTCGTGCAAATGACTGTGCTGCGAGAATTCAGTTCGCGCTACCACGGCAAATTGTCGGACTACGAAATTCTCGGCCACGCAATCGTTCACCTCGAACGAGGCACCGAATGCACGGCAAAGGACCCCCAATACTGGGATGAAGAGTGCAATGCAGTCGAATTTGAATCTTCCAACCGCATGGGGTTCGGCCATCACCTGTGCAACACCCGAGATCCACAGAACAAAAAGTGGATCTACTACTACCCAACACACTAATCACTAGAAAGCACTGAGCCCGTTGGCGCTTCCGAAAAATCGGATATGCCGACGGGCTTTTTCGTACCCAAAAACATAACTGAATATGGAGGTGTAGCTTTGGCGGATCAGAACCTTGTCGTTCGCGTTCGCGCCGAGATCGGTGCGTTCAAACGCGATATGGAAGCTGTTGTTCAATCAGCGAAGCGAGCCGGTGAAGAGTCAGAAAAAGCCGGGAAAAAAGCTGACAAGGCCGGTAAAGGTTTTGACAATGCTGGCAAGTCATCTAAGGCTGCAGGTGAAGCCCAAGAACAGGCCGGGTCAAAGTCAGAATCAGCTGGCAGGAAAGCCGAAGAAGCCGGTCGGAAAGCCGAAGAAGCCGGTCGGAAAGCTGAAGAAGCTGGCCGTAAGGCGGAGTCTGGTATTGGCCGGATGGCACAGACAGCGCAGAAACACCAGCAAGCCTGGGACACCGTTTCGACGACCCTCATGGTTGGTGGCGCGGCAGTTGCTGGCGGTCTAGCACTAACCGCGAAGGCCGCAATCAGCTGGGAATCCGCGTTCGCTGGCGTGAAGAAAACCGTAGATGACTCCCCGGCCGGTTACAGACAGTTGTCCGACGAGCTGCGTGGACTTGCCCGCACACTCCCGGCCACTCATGAAGAGATTGCTGGTGTAGCTGAAGCTGCTGGCCAGCTCGGTGTGGCCCGCAAGGACATTACCGGGTTCACCAAGACGATGATCGACTTGGGGGAGTCCACAAACCTGACCGCTGAGGAAGCGGCCACGAACATCGCGCAAATCTCGAACGTGATGGGCACGATGGAGCGTGAAGGCTCCAAGGGTGTGCAGCGTTTCGGTTCTGCTCTGGTCGCACTCGGTAACGACGGCGCATCGACCGAAGCCGAAATCTTGTCAATGTCGCAGCGTATTGCTGGTGCTGGTGCGACGATTGGTGCGTCCGAAGCTGACGTACTGGCCTTGTCCAACACCCTCGCATCCATGGGCGTGAAAGCCGAACTCGGTGGCGGTGTTACCACCCGTGTCTTGCTGAAGATGCGCACGGCCGTTGACGAAGGCGGCGAATCGCTGCAGTCGTTCGCGAAGGTCGCCGGCGTTTCCGCCGACGAATTCGCTTCCAAGTTCCGGTCCTCCCCAATGGAAGCCCTCGACTTGGTGTCGAAGGGCATCGACCGAGTCAATGAAGCTGGCGGCAACGTGACCGCCACGCTAAAGGACATGGGCATCAAGGGCACTGAGGAAACCCAAGTCATGCTCGCCCTAGCCAACTCGGGTGAACTGCTTGCCGACTCGCTGAAGCTGGGCGCGCAGGCATGGGATGAAAACCTCGCCCTCGTCGCCGAAGCAGAGCAACGGTACAACACAACCGAGTCGAAGATCCGCATCGCGTGGAACAACATCAAAGACTCCGGTATTTCGGCGGGCGCAGCATTGCTCCCAGCCGTGTCCGGTGTCTCGGATGTGGTCGCGAAAATGGCTGGTGCTTTCTCTGACCTACCCGGACCAGTGCAGACGGCGTTCACTGCTCTTGCTGGAATCGGCGGCGTCTCGGCGCTGGCTGTTGGTGGCGGCATGAAGGTCGTCGGCATGCTCGGCGATTTGGTTCCGAAGATGCAAGCTCTCGGTATCGACACTCCACGCTCCACTCGTGCTCTGGGCTTGTTCGCCAAGACCCTCGGCGGAATCACAGCTGTAGGTGCTGGCATCATCGTGGGCAAGATGGCCATCGAAGCGATCAACGAAGCTGCACGATCCGGCCGACCCGACGTCGAAGCCTACTTCAACTTACTCGCCACCGGCGGCGATGTCGTAGGTGCTCTGGATCTTGATCTGGGCGGCAGTAATTTCATGTTCCCTAACTCCTACATCAAGGGGGTAAAGGAATACTACGGTGCCCACACCGAAGGTGCCGCGGCAGCCATGCAGGCGATCGACGCTGGCGACCAAAACGGATTCGTTCGGTGGGTGTCGCAAAATCTTGGCATGGGTGATGTGCGCCGTGCCTCCGAGGACTGGTTGCAGATCGCTGAAGCTGGCAAAGCTGTGGCCCGGGCATTTGACATGGGCGAAACGGACCTAGGCCTCGACAAGCTACAAGAGCTGCAGGGTGCGTGGCAACTCAACGATGAATATGTCGGGAAGCTGATCAACAATGTTCCCGAACTGAAATCGGCACTTACCAACTTAGCGACTGAGAATGGCATCCAGATCGATCCGAACAATGAGCTTGGGTTAGTTGATCTTGCTCTAGGACGTATTGCGCTGTCCGCACCCGAAGCGGCAGACGCGATGGCAGACGCTGGAGGTGCCGCAGATGATGCAGGCGCGTCGTTCGAAACGGCCGCCGAGAAGGTAGATAAATTCTACGAAACGCTCGTAAATGCTGGCTTGGTTGTCCTGAACGAACGCGAGTCACTGCGAGCTTTGGAAGAATCATTCGATGCCGCGGCTGAAGCTGCGGAGAAAAACGGCAAGACCCTCGATACCAATACCGCGAAGGGCCGCGAGAACCAAGCAGCTCTGGACGCCATCGCTGACCGGACGCTGAACTACATGGAAGCCCAGCGGGCAGCCGGCGCAGGTACCAAGGAGCTTGCTGAGGGAATGGCCCAAGGCCGCGAAGGTTTCATTCAAGCAGCTACAGCGATGGGCATGTCTGAGAAAGCTGCTGGTGCGCTAGCCGACAGTTTGAACCTGATTCCTGGCGCCGTGTACATCTCATTCGATTCGAACACGGACAGCTTGGCGTCGAAGCTTACTGAGATTCACGAGCTGGTGCAGTCCACTCCGGACGGTAGCGTCACCATTGACGAGAATAGCCCGCAAGTGATTGGGGCTCTCGAAGCTCTCGGTTACATCGTCACCACGTTGCCGGACGGCCAGATCACGGTCTCCGAGACCGGAACTGATGCCACAGGTAAAAAGATCGACGCGACTGCGGGTAAGAAACGCACCGCAAAGATCAACGCGGAAGGTATCGTCAAAGCTGCCAATAACCAGCTGGACAACGCCGCGAAGGATCGGAACTCTACGATCTTCGCGACCGCATCCACTGGCGCGGCCGAAGGTCAACTGAACACTGCCGCGCGTGACCGCAGCTCTACGATCTACACTCGTGTGGTCACAACCAACGTCACTTACGAGACGACTGGGCGGGGCGGACGAGGTGGCATAACCCGCGCGTCGGGTGGTTCCGTATTCGGTCCGGGCACTGAAACGTCCGACTCGATCCCGGCGATGCTCTCAAACAACGAGCACGTATGGTCGGCCCGTGAAGTCCGCGGAGCGGGTGGACACGGAATGGTCGAACGGATGCGCGCCCTAGCACGCTCCGGCGCACTACCAGCGTTTGCTACCGGTGGTCGCGTGGGATGGTCGCAAGAGCAAGACCGCAACCTGTCGAAGCGGTCAGCTAACGCCACCATCGACCGGAAACGTGCTGAACGACGAGTCAAAGCTGAAGAGAAGCAATACAACGCGATCAGCTCAAAGAAAGACGACTCGGCGCGAAAGAAAGCCGCCAAACGGCAGCTAGACTCCGCGAAACGTGACCTTGACCGGATCAAAAAGATCGAAGACCGCGCCAAGGAAGCACTGCGCGAATCGAAGGAACGCACAGCACGTCTGAGCGACCAAACCTTCGACCTGCGACGTGACCTGAAGCGTGGCGACATCGTCGACTCCTTCACCAGCGGTTCAGGCATGTCCATCGTCGATCAGATGTTCGAACAGTCCAAGAACAAGGACCTTTCCAAGACACAACGCTCCCGACTTCGGTCAACCGCGTACGGCATGGAAAACCAGCTGATCCAATTGGAGAAGCGCTCCGAGAAGCTCACCACCCAACTGGACAAAGCCACCGAAGCCCGCGACCGGCTACTAGACGCGAAGAACTCGGCAGCATCCGGCCTGCGCAGTGAGTGGTCACTCGAATCAGTGATGCAGTGGGACACGTTGAAGAACGGACCCCTGACAGCTGGTGACATCAAAACCCAAGCACGGGCAAAAGTCTCCCAGTACAAGACGTTCGCGAAGAAGATCGACGAACTCCGTAAGAAGGGTTACAGCGGGGCTGTAATCCAGGACGTCATCGAACTCGGCGTGAACGAGGGAACGTACGCGGCGGATGCTCTGCTTGGCGGATCAAAGTCCGACATGCGAGCCATCAACCAAGCGTACAAGGACATGGACTCCTACACGAACGCGACTGGCACTTACCTGACTGACGCGATGTCTAAGGGTGGTATCAACGCCGCCGAAAGCCTCGTCAAGGGGCTGGAGTCGAAAGCTGATGCTGTCGATGCGGCGTTCTACTCGCTGGGTAAGCAGGCCGAGGGCGCATTCAAACGTGCCTTGGGTATCAAGTCGCCTTCCCGGGTGTTCAAGGGTGCCGCCAAGGACACCATCGACGGCGGCATCGTCGGCTTGGACGAGAACAAGAACCGGCTATTCGGCGCGTACGAAGACCTTGGCCAAGGTGTTGTCAATGCATACCGTCCGAGTACACTCAAGGCGGCTCTCATGCCAGGCAGCGTCGTGTCGAACGGGGCGTCGGCTACGAAGATTGGTCCGAGTATCTCGGTAGTGAACTACTACCCGGTAGCTGAGCCAGCTTCGAAGACGATCGATAGGGCGAACCAGCTCGCGCAGCTGTAGTGAAAAACAGCCGAAGTTCAGAGTTTCCGCTGGGTAAGCGCTGGATTAGGTGATTTTTCACCAAAAAGATAACCCCTCCTGACATGGATTATTCCAAGTCAGGAGGGGTTTTGTCTGTGCGCCCTGCGGGGGTCGAACCCGCGACCAATGGATTAAAAGTCCAGTGCTCTACCAGCTGAGCTAAAGGCGCACGGCCTACGGCCAAAAACCATATTACCCGAAGTCGGCGCACATGCTTAATCGGGTCGGATTGATGTCACATTGCACCCTGAGAACATAGGAAAAGGGAGTAACCTAGTCGCCATGAGAGGTGCACGTTCCGGATCCAAAACTGCCCACGACTCGGGGTATCGACATCACAAACCCCGACCATTCGCCCCCATCGATTTTGAACCCTATGAAGGTGGGGCGGATCCTGCGCGGGTATCCGAAGCCGCCCATCTATCGGCCCGAGCATTTGTCCAACGGGGGCTGGCCAATGAGGACCCCGAGGTGACCGAGCGCCTGATCGCCGTGGCGGAGGATGAAGGGATCGAGGTGCTGGCCGAGCTCTGGAGCGAAGCGCCGGCGCATTCGCTGCCCGGCGCCCTGTGGCGCCTCTACGCGGTGCGCGCCGCCACCCTGAACACTCCCGAGGTTATGGCCGCCCGGTTCACCGCCGGCGCGCACCGGGCCGAAGTTGAACGCATCGTCGCCGGTGTGGCCGAGCCGCCAAGTGCCGAAGAGCTGAAAAACATGACCAGCTCGATCCTCACCGGAGCATTCAATGGTGATTTTGCTCATGCATTGGAACGGACCGCGGCCTACTGCCGGGTGCTTGCCCTGGGCATGACCGAGCACGCCGATGCCGCGGATCTGGCCAGCAGCGAGCGCGGCACAAACCTCACCCTGCGTGCCCGGTCGCTGGATAAAACCGCCAGCGACCTTGAAACCTGCGCCCGCTTATGGCGTCAGGGCACCCTGGACTAAGCAACAAAAACGGCCCGCCGGCCGACCAGCCGTAGGATTGGGAAGGCAGAATTTTTCCACGAAAGGCCGGCGCGTGACCAAGAACGAGAAGAGCGCATCGCCGGGCACCCTGCGCTGGCTCCTGGTACTGATCGCCACCGCGCTGTTATCCCAAACAGCCTTGAACCTGATCCGCCCCGTCACCACCTACAAACTCATTGCCCTGGATTCCGGCCCGGTGACCGTGGGCGCGGTGACCGCGGCCTATGCGTTGCTCCCGCTGGTGACGGCTATTTCGCTGGGCCGCATCTCCTCGCGCACACGCCAGGTGCGCTACATGATGCTGGGCGGCATCATCCTGCTGGCCCTTGGCGGAGCCGGTATCGCGCTGGCGCCAAATGTCGTGTTGGTTGGCGCCGCCAGCGCCGTGCTGGGCATGGGACACCTGATGTTCACCATCGGCGGGCAGTCTTCCATTGCACGTTTCCTGCCCGACAGCGAGCTGGATAAGGGTTTCGGGTGGTTCACCGCCGCTTACTCCGCAGGCCAGTTCCTCGGCCCGCTGGTTGCCGGCTTGATCCTGGGCACCGGCACCTCGCCGGACTCCCCGGAACGCGTCGCCAGCATCGGGATCTCGCTGTGGATCGGTGTGGCCTGCTCGATTCTTGCCACCCCGCTGTTGCTGGCGAACTTGCAGCCTGCCACCAACAAAAACAACGCGGCGGCAAGTCCCGAGCGTCCCAAGACCTCCGCGCTGGGGATCCTTCGGGTGCCCGGCATGAGCTCGCACATGTTCGCCTCGCTGACACTGCTGTCCATGCTGGACATCCTCACCGCATTCCTGCCGCTGGTCGCCGAACAGCATAACGTCACACCGGTAGCGGTCGGTGTGCTCTTGGCCATTCGAGGCTGTGCCTCGGTGGCCTCCCGTTTGGTCATTCCGCAGCTCTCCGCCCACTTCAGCCGCCCGGCCCTGCTGAGAACCAGCTTGTACGTTGCGGCGCTGACCCTGGCCGTGGCCCCCTTCTTTATCGATTCACTGTGGATCGCCGGCAGCGCCATGCTGGTCGGCGGGTTCTTTTTGGGCCTAGGCCAGCCGCTGACCATGACCATGATCTCCACCTCGGTTGCGCCCGCAGACCGAGGCGCCGCGCTGGCCGTTCGCCTGATGGGAAACCGCCTAGGACAAGTGGGGCTGCCGATCCTCGCGAGTACCGTCGCGGCGGGCATGGGCCCGGCCGGCGCGATCTGGTTTTGCTGCGCGCTGCTGGGGATCAGCGGGATCGAGAAATCGATCCGGCGTTAACGTGATAAACGGCACGCCGCGATGCCCGCGGTTGACAGCAAGCGCTTGAAGCGAGAAAACTAGGAATCGGTGCCGGGCTGCTGGTAACCCCGGGCTCCAAAACTCTGCCGCCCTGAGCGGCCTTCCGCCGAGAGGCGTTCCCGGTCCGGCACCACCAATATTTTCTGTTTACCTCAACGACGTAAACTATTCCCAGTTGCTACCTGCTCTCAAGCTCTAGTCGAATGGTGCGCCGTACAAAGTGAAGTTCCAGATCTTTCCCTCAGCCTCGCGCGGCATTGAATTGCTGCGCGACCTTGCCGCGACGATTCGGCGGTCGGTAGCCGGTGTCTCTGAGATGATCGGCAACCCGGCGGGGCGCACCCAACAGCTACGCGACCTTGCCGCGGCGGAGGCGGAGGCCTACGACCTGCTCCACGCCGTGATGACCCACCTGCGCACCAGCTACATCTCTCCGCTTCCCCGCGAGGACATGTACACCCTCTCCCGGTTGCTCCACGAGACCATGGAGCAGCTGCGCGGTACCGGCGAACTGATTGTGAACATCGGCTCCACCCCGCTCTCCGAACGGTCATCCGAGCAGCTTGAACTGATTTCCCAGCTCACCGACCTGGCCTACGACTCGGTCCAGCGCCTGAACAACTTGGATGACCTGGAAGACAACTGGTTGCAGATGCTGCAGGCCTCCAAACGCGCCGCCCGCACCCACCTGGTGTGGATTGGCGAAATTTCAACCTTTTCCAAGGCCAGCACCATGCACCGCCACCAGCAGGTGGCCAACCAGCTGCTGCTCACTTCGAATACCTTGCGGCAGTTTGCCGATCACCTGGGCCGCGTGCTGGTCAAGGAGTCCTAAGACCCATGACCGTCCTCTCGGCCTTCACGGCGGTCGCGGTGCTCCTGACCCTGGCCTACGCCGTGCTCAACGGCTTCAGGGATGCCTCCAACGCCGTCGCAGCCGCGGTCCGCACCCGGGCGCTCACCCCGGTGGTTGCGGTTGTTGTCGCGGCCTTTTTCGCCTTCCTCGGCACCATCGCCACCTCCGGGCTCAGTGCGGCCCTGGTGGATGCCCTGGACATCCATCTTCCCGACGGGGTTGGCGGGCTCAAGCTGCTCATCTGCGGCCTGCTGGCGGCCGGCGCATGGGGACTGTACTGCTGGTGGCGCGGGTTGCCGATGAGTTCCACCCACTCGCTGCTCTCAGGCCTGGTGGGGGCCAGCGGCGCGGCGGCGTTTACCGGGGACGCCTCCATGTCCGGAGCGTGGGCGCTGCTGCTCGGCTCGGTGCTGCTGCCGCTGCTGCTCTCCCCGATCCTCGCCTACACCCTGTCCTACCTGCTGGTGATCCCGGCGATGTGGCTGGTGCGGCACAATACCTCACGCACCGTGAACGAGGTTTCTCGCGCCGGGCAGGCGGTCACCGCGTGCGCGGTGGCCCTGGGCATGGGGCTGCAGGACGGCCAGCGCACCGGGGCGATGATTGCCCTGGTGCTGATCACCGGGCACGTGATGGATCCCGGACCGGTCACCTGGGCCATCCAGCTGGCCGCCGGGGCGGCGCTGTCCTTTGGCGTCCTGTTGGGCGGCTGGCGTATCACCCACACGCTGGGACGGCGCTTGGTGAACTTCGACCCGTTGCGCGGCATGATCGCCCAAGGTGTCTCCGCGGTGATGCTGTTCCTCGGCTCGCTGGTTTTCCACCTCCCCCTCTCAACTACCCAGGCGGTCACCAGCGGCATCGTCGGGGCCGGAAAAAACCAGGCCTTCGAATCGGTTTTCTGGCGCAATGCCATCAGGGTCGCCTGGCACTGGATACTGACACCCGTGGTGTGCGTTTTTGGCGGCGCGGTGCTCGCGTTGGCCACCAGTCCGTTGTTCTAGCGGCTCTCCCCGCGGCCTGGGGCACTAGTTTGCATCGGGTATGAACAAGCCCTCGACGGCGCAGCCGAACAGCGCGGCGAGCCTGGACACCGGCGGCAGGGGCGGATCGCAGGGGCCCTTCTCCAATGAGATGATGCTCTGGCTCGAGATCCCTTTGGCTTTGCGCCGTTGCGCCAGTGAGTTCTGCGCTAGCCCTCATGGACAGCCTCCTAATGAAACCACCAACGCCAAGCACCAACAACATGTTGCGGAACACGCCGGCCGACGCACGATCGCTCCAACGGTATTCCACCGAGTTCTCGACGTTGCGTGGCGCATTGCGCAGGGTGCCGCGGTCGACCAGCGGCCGCCAGAACAGCGCGGACAATGGCGGCCAGAAACTGAATCCAAACGCCAGCAGCGTGAGAATGAACCGGGACTCAGGCTCCGTGGCGGCGCTGAGCGCGGCCAAGCCCAGCGCCGTGGCCAAGAGAGCAATACATTGTGCTTAAAAACCAGCGGCGCACCTAGGTGCGCCGCTGGCGGTGATCCCCTCCAGGATCCCCGGAAGACCCCCCTTCCGGTTCACCTACCGACCTGCGATAAGCAGGCGGTAGACGAAATCTTTATCCGAAGCGTCCGGAGACGTAATCTTCGGTGGCCTTCTGCTCCGGGTTGGAGAAGATGGCGGCAGTCTCGTTGTACTCGATGAGCTTGCCCGGCTTGCCGGTGCCGGCAATGTTGAAGAACGCGGTCTTGTCGCTGACACGTGCGGCCTGCTGCATATTGTGGGTCACGATCACCACGGTGTAGTCGTTCTTCAGCTCGTTGATCAGGTCTTCGATGGCCAACGTCGAGATCGGGTCCAGGGCGGAGCACGGCTCATCCATCAGGATCACGTCAGGCTTCACCGCGATGGTCCGGGCGATGCACAGGCGCTGCTGCTGTCCGCCGGACAGGCCCGAGCCCGGCTTATCCAGACGGTCCTTGACCTCGTTCCACAGGTTCGCGCCGCGCAGCGACTTCTCCACCAATGAATCGGCGTCGGATTTGGAGATCTTTTTGCCGTTGAGCTTCACGCCGGCCAGCACGTTGTCCTTGATGGACATGGTGGGGAACGGGTTCGGGCGCTGGAACACCATGCCGATCTGGCTGCGCACGGTCACCGGGTCAACCCCCGCACCGTACAGATCATCGCCGTCCAGCAGGACCTCGCCCTCCACGCGGCCGCCGGGGATGACCTCGTGCATGCGGTTCAGGGTGCGCAGGAAGGTCGACTTGCCGCAGCCCGAGGGGCCGATGAACGCGGTGACAGACTTCGGTTCGATGTTGATGGAGACACCTTCAACAGCGAGGAACTTCGAGTAGTAGACGTTCAAGTCATTGACGTCGATACGTTTTGCCATGATGTTTATCCTTGAAAAATGTGGGGAGTTCGAAGGCCGGAGCTAACGCTCAACGACCCTTCTTGGGGGCGAAGATCTTAGCGATCAGTCGGGCGATCAGGTTCAGCGCCATCACCATGAGGATCAGCAGCAGGGCCGCGGCCCAGGCGCGCTGCGTCGACGGGTCGACGTTGGTGGGGCTGGTTGGCGTCATGATCTGGTAGTAGATGAACGTCGGCAACGTGGACATCCAGTTGGCGAACACGTTCATATTGATGTTGCTGGCGATTCCGGCAGTCACCAGGATCGGTGCGGTTTCACCGATCACGCGGGCGATGGCCAGGGTCACGCCGGAGGCAATGCCGGAGATCGCGGTGGGGATCACTACCTTCAAGATGGTCCGCCAGCGGCGCACACCCAGTGCGTAGGATGCTTCACGCAGCTCGTTGGGGACGATCTTGAGCATTTCCTCGGTGGAGCGGACCACCGTCGGGATCATCAGCACACTCAAGGCCACCGCGGCGACGATGCCCATACGGGAGTTCGGTCCCATGATCAGCCCGAAGAATGCGGCCGCGAACAGACCGGCAACGATCGAGGGAATACCGGTCATCACATCGACAAAGAAGGTGATTGCGCGGGACAGCGGACCGTTTTTGCCGTATTCAACCAGGTAGATCGCGGTGAGCATGCCCACCGGCACGGAGATCACGGTGGCCCACAGGGTGATCAGCAAGGTGCCGATCAGCGCGTGGTAGGCGCCGCCAACCACCGGGGTGCCGTTTTCGACGGTCTGGTTGTCAACCGCGCCGGTCACCCCGTTCATGGAGCTGAACAGGAAGTGCGCGTTCATCCCCGGCAAACCCTTTTCCAGCACGGTGTACAGCACCGAGGCCAGCGGGATCAGCGCCAGGATGAAGGAGGCGTAGATCAGGTAGGTCCAGGTCGCGTTGGTACCGCGGCGTTTGCCTTCCACCACGGTGGTGGTCACCGAGGCGGCAATCAGGAAAATCACCGCGGAGTAGATGGCGAAGGTGGCAATCGCGAAGCCGGTCAGCGTGGAGGCGGCGGCACCGAGGATGATCGACCCGCCGGCGATGGCGGGCAGGGCCCACTTCGGCAGTTTTCCCTTGGCCAGGGTGTTGCGTTTGCGACTTGGCGGGGTGGACTGCGTGGTGGTGTTGCTGCGTTGCGAAGTTGTCATGGCACTCATCAGTTGGCTCCGGAGAATTCCTTGTGGCGGGCGATGATTGCCCGGGCGATCATGTTCACAACCAGGGTGATCAGGAACAGAACCAGGCCGGCGGCGATCAGCTCGGCCAGACGCAGCCCGAAGGCTTCAGGGAAGTTCAGCGCGATCTCCGCGGCAATCGTCTGGTTGCCGGACTTGATCAGCGACGGGATGAGGTTGCCGGTGGAGAGCACCAGGGCCACGGCCATGGTCTCGCCCAGTGCACGGCCCAGGCCGAGCATGGTGGCGGAGATGATTCCGGGGCGGGCGAAGGGAAGCACCGCGGTGGTGATCATTTCCCAGCGGGTGGCGCCCAGTGCCAGGGCCGCTTCCTCATGCAGCTTCGGAGTCTGCAAAAAGATTTCGCGGCTCAGCGAGGTGATAATCGGAAGCACCATCACGGCCAGCACAATACCGGCGGTCAGCATGGTTTTGCCGGTCTGGCTTGCGGGGCCTTCGAAGATCGGGATGAACCCCAGGTTGGTGGCCAGCCAGTCGTAGCCGGGCACCAGGGCCGGGGCCAAGACCATGTAACCCCAGGCGCCGTAGATGACCGACGGGATGGCGGCCAGCAGGTCGATCACGTAGCCCAGCGGGCCGGCGATCTTGCGCGGAGCGAAGTGGGAGATGAACAGTGCCACTCCCAAACCGATAGGGGTGGCAATCAGCAGGGCGATGGCCGCCGCGATCACGGTGCCGATCACAATCGGCCAGATGTAGGTGAAGAAGCCGGCGCCGCCGGAAATGTCGGCCGGATCGGCCGTGAACGTCGGCAGGGCCTGGATGAGCAGGAAGACCGCCACCGCGAAGAGGGTGATCAGGATCAGTACACCGGCGCCGAGCGCGGCGCCTGAGAAGATCTTGTCCCCGGCGCGGCCGGAAGTCGATGACTTGCTCGTCAAAGCATTGGTAGTCATTGGCTAAAGCCTTTTCGGAATTTGGAGGGTGTTGCAGCAGCAGCTGCGGGGGTGGAGGGGGTTGGTGCGGGCGGTTTCCCGCCCGCACCGGGTGCCGGTGACCGGCGTGGTACTACTGGGCTACGGTGATGGAATCGATGGCGGCGGTCGCCTTCTCCTCCATGCTGGTCGACAGCGGAGCGTTGCCGGCCGAATCCGAGGCGACCTGCTGGCCGGCAGCCGAGACGGCGTACTTGCCAAAGGCCTTGACCAGGTCAACGGTCGCCTGATCCTTGTAGGTGGTGCAGAAGATGTGGTAGGAGAGCAGCACGATCGGGTAGGTGCCGGCCTCGGTGGTGTCGCGTTCGAGGTCCAGGGCCAGGTCGTTCTCGGCTGCGCCCTCAACCGGGGTTGCAGTCTCCAGCGCCTTGGCCGCCGCCTCGGCGGAGATCTTGGTGTATTCCTCGCCGACCTTGACGTTCACGGTGGACAGGTCGCCCACGGCGGAGAAGTCGGCGTAGGTGATGGCGCCGTCGGTCGAGCCGGCGGTGGAAACCACACCGGAGGTGCCCTTGGCGTTCTCCGACTGGATATCCGATGGCCAGTCGCCGGAGACGTCGTAGGTCCAGACATCGCCCGCTGCGGCCTTCAGGTACTCGACGAAGTTCTCGGTGGTGCCGGACTCGTCGTTGCGGTGCACCACGGTGATCGCGGTGTCCGGCAGGGTGGCGTCTGGGTTCTGCGAAGCGATTGCCTCATCGTTCCAGGTGGTGATCTCCTTCTTGAAGATCTTCGCGATGGTTGCCGCGTCCAGGTTCAGCTCCGAAACACCATCCAGGTTGAATGCCACGGCGATCGGGGACACGTAGGCTGGCACGTTGAAGGCGCCGTCCGGGCCGCAAACCTGCTTGGCTTCCTCGGCCTCTTCCGGCTTCAGGTAGGCATCCGAGCCTGCGAACTGCGCGCCGCCGGCCAGGAACGCCTTGCGTCCGGCACCCGAACCATCCGGCGAGTACTGCACGTTTGCTTCCGGGTTCTCAGCCTTGAAGCCGGTGATCCAGGCTTCCATGGCCGACTTCTGGCTCGAGGCGCCGATGCCGGTCAGCGTGCCGGTGACCGCGGCGTTGGCGCTCGGCGTCTCACCGGAGGTCGAGGCCCCGGCGGCACCGGTTGGATTGTCGGAACCGCAAGCGGTCAGTGCGAGCGCTGCGACGGAAAGAACAGCAGCGGCACTGCCAAAACGATTGAGCTTCACGAGAGTTACTCCCCATAAAATTGGTAGATCTTGATCTGAACCTTGCAGCGGACATCTGTCTCGCTTCATTTATGAGGCTAAAGAGCCAAAGTAACCAGCTACCCCAGCAAAGGTGAACGAAAGGTTAACACCTGCTTTTGTTCGGCGTGATCCTGATCACCGCAATTGTTGTGTCCCTGCCAAGGCTCCCGGTGCGCCTCATGAAAGACTTAGGACCATGGCCACCGCCCGAACCACCGGCAGCAAACGCCGAGGCATCTCGAACTTTCTCACCCGGCGCAATGCCGCCGGCCTGGTCCGCGCCAAAAATTCCCTGCCACGGATCATGCGGATGACCCTCGGAGCCATCGGCGCCTTTTGGGTGGCCGAAGCCCTGCTAGGCCACACCCAGCCCATTTTCGCGGCCACCAGCGCGTTGATCTCCTTGGGGTTCGGCGGCGCGACCACCATCCGCCGCACCGCGGAGGTAGCCCTTGGCTGCACCTTGGGTGTGGCCCTGGGCGACACCCTGATGCACTGGCTCGGCCAGGGGATCTGGCAGGCCGCCGTGGTGATGTCGTTGAGCCTGGTGGTGGCCCGCTACCTCGACTCCGGCCCGATTTTCTCTACCCAGCTGGGAATGCAGTCGGCCCTGGTGGTGCTGCTGCCGATCAGCGTGGACGGGCCGTTCTCACGCTCCCTGGATGCGCTGGTCGGTTCGGCGCTGGCGTTGCTGATCATTGTGTTGTGGCCCTCGGACCCCAGGCGCACCCCCGTGGCCGCGCTGTCCGCCCTCTTCAAGGAGCTTTCCGAAGTGATGCTCGAATGCTCCTGGGCCATCCGGGACGACGATCGCCGCGCGGCCTTTCACGCGCTCATCAAGGCCCGAGCCACCCAGAAGCACCTGGATCAGCTGCCCGGCACCTTTAAAGCCGCCCACGAGATCGCTACCCTGTCCCCGGCCGGACGACGGCACCGCGAAGAGCTCACCAGGCTTTCGGAACGTTTCAACCACTACGACTGGGCCGCGCGTAACGCCCGCGTTTTCGCCCGCAGGCTCTCCGCGGTTCTAAGCAACAGCGCGTTGACCCCCGAGGGGTCGGCCAATTTGGCGCCGCTGCTGCGGGAGATCTCCGAAGGGATCAATTCGCTGGCCCATTCGGTGCGCGAACCGACCCTGGCCGGGCAGCACAAGTTCGAGAAGGGCGCGTGCAACCAGCTTGAAGCCGCGGCCGCTCAGCTGCACCCGCGCACCTTGGAAGTTGAAGGGCTGCAGGGAGAGGGGCTGGTGCTGTTGCTGCGCCCGCTGCTGGTCGACCTGCTGGAAGCCTCCGGGCTCAGCCACGAGGCGGCCATCGAGGCGTTGCCCAAGTTGTCCTAGCCGGTCGTTAACATTAACCCATGGCCAAAACTTCCACACGCAGCAAATCCACCGCGAGCTTCAAGTGCTCCGAATGCGGCTGGACCACGGTTAAATGGGTGGGGCGCTGCGGCGAATGCCAGGCCTGGGGCACGGTAGAAGAGGTCGGGGTGATCTCCTCGCGCACCGTCGCCGCGGCCAAGGTGGCCCACCCGGCTAAACCCATCGCGCAAATCGACGGTTCCGAAGCCGCTTTCAGACCCAGCGGGGTCTCCGAATTGGACCGGGTGCTCGGCGGCGGGCTGGTCCCGGCCGCCGCAATCCTGCTGGCCGGTGAACCCGGCGTCGGCAAGTCCACCCTGCTGCTTGATGTCGCGGCCAAGGCCGCCCACACCGGGCTGCGGGTGCTGTACTTGACCGGCGAGGAGTCGGCCGCCCAGGTCAAGTCCCGCGCCGAACGCATTAATGCGGTAGCGGAAAACCTCTACCTGGCGGCGGAAACCGATTTGTCATTGGCCCTGGGGCAAATTCAGGAGATCAACCCGGACCTGCTGATCCTCGACTCGGTGCAGACCTTCTCTTCGGCGGAGGTCGACGGCGCCGCCGGCGGCGTCTCCCAGGTACGCGAGGTCGCCGCGACCATCATCAATTCGGCCAAAACCCGGGCCATGACCACCATCATGGTTGGCCACGTCACCAAGGAGGGTTCGGTTGCCGGCCCGCGGCTCCTTGAGCACCTGGTAGATGTGGTGTGCCAATTCGACGGAGAGAAGCATTCCCGGCTGCGCATACTTCGAGCGCTGAAAAATCGCTACGGAGCCACGGACGAGGTTGGCTGTTTCGACCTGAATGAAGACGGCATCGAGTCGCTGACCGACCCGTCCAAACTGTTTGTCACCCGTACCCGCAACCCGGTTCCGGGAACCTGCATCACGGTGACACTCGAAGGACGCCGCCCCCTGGTCGCCGAGGTCCAGACCCTGCTCTCGCGCGGCGGCGGCCCAGCCCCGCGCCGGGCCACCAGCGGATTGGATGCAGCCCGCACCCAGATGGTGGTTGCCGTTTTGCAGGCCCGGGCCCACATGGATTTGTCCGCCATGGATTCCTATATCGCCACCGTCGGCGGGGTTAAGATCAGCGAACCCGCAGCCGATTTATCCTGCGCGCTGGCCCTGGCCTCCTCACTGAATGAATTCCCGCTGCCGCAGGACTTCGTCGCCTTCGGAGAGGTGGGGCTGGCCGGTGAGGTCCGCCAGGTTCCGGAGATTTCACGGCGCATCACCGAAGCCCAGCGCCTGGGTTTCTCCTTCGCCATGGCCCCGGCAACACCCGAGCCGCTGAAAAACATTCCGGAAGGGATTCGAGTCTTCCAGGTGGAAAACATCGCACAGGCATTGGATATCGCTTTTAACCAGCGGCAGAAACCCGCACGATAAAATGATTGTTGCTGCCCGCTGAAAGGACGCACGGTGAAATTGCATCCCGCACCCGAACTACTGACCACCCTGGCCCGGATCGCGCCGGGAACCGAACTGGCGCAAGGCTTGGAACGTATCCAGCGTGGACGGACCGGTGCTTTGATTGTGCTGGGGCACGACAAGGAAGTTGAATCCATCTGTTCCGGCGGCTTCCGGATCAACACCGACTACACCCCTACCCGCTTGCGTGAACTGGCCAAAATGGACGGGGCGATCATCCTGGACGCCTCAGCGCGCCAAATCCTGCAGGCCGGGGTGCAGCTGATGCCCGATGCACGGATCGAAACCCAGGAATCCGGTACCCGGCACCGCACCGCCGAGCGTGTTGCGGCGCAGACCGGTTTTCCGGTCATCTCCGTTTCGCAGTCCATGCAAACCATCACCCTGTACGCCGCCGGCGAGCGCCACGTGCTGGAGCCGGCCGAGCGGCTGTTGGCTCGCGGCAACCAGGCAATTGCCACACTTGAGCGCTACCGTCACCGGTTGGACCAGGTCACCAGCGCGTTATCCGCCGCTGAGATCGAGGACACGGCCACCGTGCGCGAGGTTTTGGCGGTACTCCAGCGCACCGAAATGTTGCGCCGCACCAGTGAAGAGATTTCCCGTTCGGTGCTCGAGCTCGGGGCCGACGGCCGCCTGCTCGCCTCCCAGCACACCGAACTTTTGGCTGGAATCCAGGTGGACAACCAGCTGCTGTTGCGCGACTATTCCCACGCCGAGGGCCAGGAGCTGGACATCGAGTCTGCCCTGGAAAAACTGCACGAAATTTCAGATGCCCAGCTGATCGAACCCGAGGCGCTGACCAAGATCCTTTTCCCGAATTCGACCGCGGACCAAGAGGATACCCTCACCCCGAAGGGATACCGGCTGCTCTCGCAGATCCGCGCCGTGCCCAAGGCGATCGGTGAGCGTTTGGTGGCGTCTTTCGACAACCTCCAGCTGTTGATGGCCGCTTCCACCAGCCAGCTGATGGAAATTGAAGGTGTCGGCGAACAGCGTGCCCGCTCGATCCGCGAGGGGCTGGCGCGGATGGCTGAATCCTCGCTGCTTGACCGCTACATCTAGGGGCCTACTTCAGCACAAACGTCGCCGGGTCGCTGGTCATTTCGCCGATCGCGGCGGTGAATTTGTAGGTTCCCGGCAGCGGTTGCACGTTGACCGCCTTGCAGCCGGGTGCCGAGCGGTTGCGGTTCCAGGTGAACTTCGCATTTTCCTTTTGCCCGGCCGCGAAGGAAAGCAGCACGTCCTCACCGTTGTCCAGGCAGTCAACCGTGGAGAAGATCCGGTCGGAGCCGCTGGAAATCAGGAATTCCTGCTGGCTGGTTCCCACGTTGACCTCGCACTCGCGCTCAGAGGTGTTTTCGATCCCCAGGGTGAGCACCGGTTCCTCCCCGGAGGCATAGGAGGACTGATCGGTGGTGGCGGTAATCTTGATTTCTTCGGCCTTGCAGCTGTTGGAGTCCGCTGGCGGGGCGCTTTCACCGGCGCTGGGTGAGGCCGTCGCGGACACCGGGGCCGCGGCCTCGGGCTGATCGTTTCCGCCAAAGATTCCCGCAATCGCGGTCGCACCCCAGATGATGAGCCCAACCAGCACCAGGGCCAAAACGGCCACGGTGATGCGCCGGCGCCGATAGACGCGGGCCGATGGCTTATCCCCCGAAGTGTTGCTCATGGCTTAAGGCTAGTTCATTCTCCGGCCGCTCCGTGTGATTTTTACCGGTTCTGCACCGTGAATCAGCTGACTTAGAGTGGATGGGTGCAGCAAATTCACGAGAAGATCAACCACTGGTATCTGAATAACCAACGCGACCTGCCCTGGCGCCGCCCCGGGGTGACCGGCTGGGAGGTCATGGTCAGTGAATTTATGCTTCAGCAAACCCCGGTTGTCCGGGTTCTGCCGGTTTGGGAAGCTTGGATGCAGCGCTGGCCCAGGCCGCAAGATCTTGCGGCGGAACCGTTGTCTGAAGCGCTCAAGGCGTGGGGCCGGCTCGGTTACCCCAGGCGTGCGCAGCGCCTTCATGCGGCGGCAGTTGAAATCACCACCGAATACAACGGGCAGGTTCCGCAGAGCGAAGCGCAGCTTCGGGCGCTGCCCGGAGTGGGAGACTACACGGCGGCGGCGATTGCCTGTTTTGCCTTCGGCGAGCCGACGGTGGTGGTCGACACGAATATCCGTCGGGTGCAGGCGAGGCTTTTCGGCGGCATGGCGCTGCCCGAACCGAATCCCCGCGCCAGCGAGTTCGCCCGAGCGCGCGAGGTGCAACCGGCCGAGCCTCACACCGCGAATCTCTGGAACATCTCGGTGATGGAGCTTGGCGCGTTGGTCTGCACCGCGCGCAGCCCCAAATGCGAGCAATGCCCGGTGTTCGAGCAGTGCGCGTGGATTGCCGCCGGCCGGCCTGACCCGCACTACACCCCCAAGGGGCAGGCCTGGCATGGCACCGACCGCCAGGTGCGCGGCGGAATCATGGCCGTGTTGCGCGAACACGACGAACCGGTTCCCGAAGCTTCGTTCCTCACGGACTTATCGAGGCAAACACACCCGAAGTATGTGGCCTTGGGCAAGCTCCAGGCCCCGCTGCAGCAGCGCGAGCGTGCGTTGGCCGGGCTGCTCAAGGACGGCCTTGCAATGGCCGAGCCGGAAGGAATCCGCCTGCCGTCCTAGGCTCACGGCGGCGCAGGAGGCGGACTACAAGGAAATGATCATCCGGGTGTTACCCAGGGTGTTGGGTTTCACCCGTGCCAGATCCAAGAATTCTGCCACACCTTCATCGCGGGAAAGCAGGATTTCCTGGTAGACCGAAGGATCTACCGCGCTCTGGTCAGCCATGACGCTGAAACCCTGTCGTTCGAAAAATTTCACTTCGAAGGTCAGGCAGAATACCCGGTGCACCCCGACCTGGCGCGCGCGCTGGAGCAATTCGGTGAGCAGCACATGCCCCACACCCTTGCCACGCTGTTCATTGGAGGTGGCCAAGGTGCGGATCTCTGCAATATCTTCCCAAATCACATGCAATCCGCCGCAGCCGACGACGTTTCCCGCCGCGTCTTCGGCAACCACAAATTCCTGAATGGACTCGTAGTAGGTCACCGCTTCCTTGTCCAGCAGGATACGTTCCTCGGCCAAAGGTCGCACAAGGTTGCGGATTGCGGGAACGTCGCTGGTCTTCGCTGAACGGACGGTAAAGGTATTCACCTTCTAAATCCTATGCCCGCGCGATTCCAGATTCGAGCTTCGTACCCGATGTGTCATGGAGGGCACCATGCCACGTGACCTGTGCCAAACTTGGTTGCGGTGAGAAGAATCCACCGAACCAAAGGATGAGAATGTCGCAGAGCACAGCACGCCCGGGTATGGGGCTGCTTTCCATCCTGCTTGCCGCGGTGGGCATCGCGCCGCTGCTGAACTACGGGCTGAGCGCAACCAGCGACCTGATCATCAACGACCTCGGTATCAGCGAGACACAATTCGGGCTGCTTGCCACGGTGTGTTTTGGTTGCGCGGCTCTCGGCAATGCCGCTTTCGGCACGTTCGCCGACCGCCAGCCGGATACCCGGCTGCTGTTGATCGTGTTCGGGTTGGCCGCCGCGGCCATGGGTATCGCGGCAATTCCGGCGGGTTACGTTGTTCTGCTGGTTGCCGCCGGCATCTCCGGTTTCGCTCAGTCTTTCCCCAATGGGGTGACCAACCGCATCCTTGCCCAGCGGGTTCCACCCGAGAAGCGCATCGGCTGGACTGGGGTGAAACAGTCGGGTGTCCAGGTTTCCCAGCTGATCGGCAGTGTGGGATTCCCCCTGTTGGCGGCCGTCATTGGCTGGCACGGCGCCTCGCTGGTTGGCGCGGTGCTGGCCGCCATCGTGGGTGTCCTGGCAGTTCGGGTGCTGGCCGTGGTTCCGCTGCTCCAAGTACCCAAACCGGCCGCGCCGCGGTCCAGCCAATCCACCAGCACTGATAGTTCCTCGCCGCGTTTTATCATTTTCGCGCTGACACTTTTCGGCTTCGTCAACGGCATCGGGGTGCAGGCCACCAATTTCTACCTGCCATTGTTCGCGGTACGCGAGTTGGATTTCTCGCTGGTCGCCGGCGGGATGACCGCAGCCGTAGCTGGTGTGGTGGGGGTCAGCGCCCGGGTGGGCTGGGGCCGGATGATGTCACGAGGTGTCGCCGCGCCCAAGCTGTTGCTGCTGCTGGCGGCCCTGGCCGCACTCGGAGGTTGCGGGTTCTTGCTGGCCCAACAGACCCATTCAACGGCCGCGCTGTGGTTAGCGGTCCTGTTGCACGGGGCCTCGGCGCTGGGTGTCTCGGTGGTGTTGATGGCCGCATTATTGCGTTCAATTCCGGTCAGCCGGATGGGCAGCGCCAGCGGTATTGTCTCCGCGGGGCAATTCGGCGGATTTACCGTCGGGCCGTTGCTGATGGGACTGCTCATCAGTTCGCCAGGCGGGTTCACCGCAGGCTGGATCACCGTGATAGGCATCTACCTGTGTTGCACGGCGCTCGGACTGTTCCTCGTATTCCGGCGCCGGACAAGGAGCTGAGCCTTGGACCACCAAGCGTTAAAAACTCTCGCACACCTTCGCCGGGCGCGAGACCTGATGGACCGGCACTTCGCGGACCCGCTGGATGTTCCTGCGATGGCGCAGCGTGCGCTGATGTCTCCTGCGCATTTTTCCCGCGAGTTCAAACGGGCCTATGGTGAAAGCCCGCATTCCTACCTGTTGACCCGGCGTATCGAACGGGCTATGCATTTGTTGCGTGCCGGACACAGTGTCACCGAGACGTGCATGCAGGTGGGATGGACCTCCCTGGGGTCGTTCAGCACCCGTTTCACCGAGGTGGTGGGTGAATCTCCGTCGGCTTACCGGGAACGGGAACACACGCAGACCGAACAGATTCCTGCCTGCATCGCAAAAATCCTGTTGCGCCCCGAACGATTCTGAGCAGTTTTGAAGAAGCGCCGGTGCGCCGGCGCCCCTAGGCTGAAGACATGACAAACATTTCAGTGCAATATATCCCCGTGACCGTGCTGGACGTTGATGAAGCCCTCGGGTTCTATCGCGACGGGTTGGGGTTGGAAGTCGTCTCCGATGTGGCCAATGCGGGCTTCCGTTGGGTTTCCCTGGCAGTGCCCGCACAGGGCGGGCTGAACCTGGTGCTTTCTGCCCCGGGCGCCGGCCGCTCCGATGAGGATGCCCAGGCGCTCGGCGAGCTGGTGGCCAAGGGCGCGTTGGGTGGTTTGGTGCTCACCGTGCCAGAGCTCGACACGTTGTTCGAGTCGCTCTCGGCCAGCGGAGCGGAGGTGCTGCAGGAACCGATGCAGCAGCCGTGGGGACCACGCGATTGCGCCTTCAGGGATCCTTCGGGCAACATGGTCCGCATTAATCAGGCAGCTTAGGAGACCAGCACATGGCGACAACCGACCAAGAAGGATTCAGCGCCGCTGAAAAGGCCGCGATGAAGGAACGTGCGGCAGAGGTCCGCGCCCCCAAAAAGCGCATGACCAAAGCCGAAAAGGCGGCCCAGGCACGCAAAGACGTAGAAGAGAAGATTGCTGGTTATTCCGGAAGCGATCAAGAGATCGCGCAACGCTTGCACCGCATCATCACCAGCACCGCCCCGCAGCTTGAACCAAAAACCTGGTATGGAATGCCGGCCTATGCCCTGGACGGCAAGATTCTTTGTTTCATCCAGGATGCCCAGAAATTTGAGGCCCGCTACCTGACCCTCGGGTTCAACGATGTGGCGCGGCTGGATGCGGGCACCATGTGGCCGACCTCGTTTGCCATCACCGCGCTGGATGACCAGCTGGAGGAACAGATCGCGGCGCTGGTGGCTCAGGCTGCGGCAAGCTAGGACAGGCTCTCTCGTTGCGCGGCGGGCAGCACCCTGCTGAGCACCACTGCCGTGAGGCTGAAGCCGATGAGCAACGCCAGCAGCCCCCAGCCGATCGTGCTCGCACCGTCTGCAGGAGCCTGTCCGGCGTTTGCGCTGGCCATCGTGCCCACGCCGAGCCCCAGCACACCGTACCCCGCGGCGAGGGAGCACACAACAATTGATTTGTTTCCGGTGTACCAGTGGCCCAGGCTCGTGAAGTCCAGGCACGTCCAGGCCCCGATGCCGAAGGCCAGCACCGCAATCCCGGCCGCGCTTCCCACAACAACCAGCGTTGAGGTGTAGCCGATTCCATCGGGACCAAGGTGGCGGGCGAGCGCCTGAGGCAGGTGTTCCCGCAGCTGCAGGTAGAGCCCAGCGTATGCTAGCAATGCCACGCAGGGCCCGACCAGGAGCAGGTAATATTTGCGCACTGTGGACATACCCAACAGCCTAACAGCACAAAACCCGCGGGGCGCGGACTTGGATTTCTCCAGGTCCGCGCCCCGCGGGTTTCAGGGTCTGCGGCTTAGCTTTCCAGCGCGGCCGGTGCCGGCTCGCCTTCAAGCTCGCCGGTGCCGCCTTCGGCGTGGAATGTGAACTTCCGGCTCTCGCCTTCACCTTCGACGTCAACGGTGACCTTCTGGCCGGTGACAACCTGGCCGAACAGGATCTTCTCGGAGAGCTGATCCTCGATGTCGCGCTGGATGGTGCGGCGCAGCGGGCGGGCGCCCATGGCCGGATCGTACCCGCGCTGCGCCAGCAGGCTGCGTGCGGCGGCGGTCAGTTCGATCGTGATGCCACGCTCGTCCAGGCGCTTGCGCAGGCGGCCGATGAACAGGTCGACGATCTCTTCGATCTCTTCCTGGCTCAGCTGCGGGAAGACCACGATGTCGTCAACACGGTTCAGGAACTCCGGACGGAAATGCTGGCGCAGTTCCTCCTGGACCTTTGCCTGCATCCGCTCGTAGCCGGTGCGGGTATCTCCCGAGGCCTGGAAACCGGTCATCACACCCTTGGAGATGTCCCGGGTGCCGAGGTTCGTGGTCATGATGATGATGGTGTTCTTGAAGTCCACCACACGACCCTGCGAGTCGGTCAAACGGCCGTCTTCCAGAATCTGCAAAAGCGAGTTGAACAGGTCCGCGTGGGCCTTCTCGACCTCGTCGAAGAGCACCACGGAGAACGGACGGCGGCGAACCTTCTCGGTCAGCTGCCCGCCTTCTTCGTAACCGACGTAACCTGGAGGTGCACCGAACAGACGTGAAACCGTGTGCTTCTCCGAGTATTCGGACATGTCCAAGGTGATCAGCGCGTCCTCTTCACCGAAGAGGAATTCCGCCAACGCCTTGGCCAGCTCCGTTTTACCCACACCGGTTGGGCCGGCGAAGATGAACGAGCCGCCGGGGCGGTTCGGATCCTTCAGGCCCGCACGGGTACGACGGATCGCCTGGGAGATGGCCTTGATGGCCGAATCCTGGCCGATCACACGCTTGTGCAGCTCGTCTTCCATGTTCAGCAGTCGCGTGGACTCTTCCTCGGTCAGCTTCACTACCGGGATACCGGTCGAGTTAGCCAGAACCTCGGCAATAAGCTCCTCGGTGACCTCGGAAATTTCATCCAGGTCGCCGTTGCGCCAGGCCTTTTCCTTGTCGTTGCGGGCCTCGATGAGCTTGGACTCCTTGTCGCGCAGCGATGCCGCACCCTCGAAGTCCTGGGCGTCGATGGCCGCTTCCTTCTCCAGGCGGACGGTGGCGATCTCCTCGTCCATCTCCTTGAGCGCAGGAGGGGCGGTCATCCGCTGGATGCGCAGGCGGGCGCCGGCCTCGTCGATCAGGTCCACTGCCTTGTCCGGCAGGAAACGATCCGAGATGTAGCGGTGCGCCAGCTGCGCGGCGGCCTGCAGCGCGCCGTCGGTGATGGTCACCCGGTGGTGCGCCTCGTAGCGGTCACGCAGGCCACGCAGGATCTGCGTGGTCAGCTCAACCGAAGGCTCCTTGACCTGGATCGGCTGGAAACGGCGCTCGAGCGCCGCATCCTTCTCGATGTTCTTGCGGTACTCATCCAGGGTGGTTGCACCAATGGTCTGCAGTTCACCGCGGGCCAGCATCGGCTTCAGGATCGAGGCAGCATCGATCGCGCCCTCGGCGGCTCCGGCACCCACCAGGGTGTGGATCTCGTCGATGAACAGGATGATGTCGCCGCGGGTGCGGATTTCCTTGAGGACCTTCTTCAGGCGTTCCTCAAAGTCGCCGCGGTAGCGGGAACCGGCCACCAGTGAACCGAGGTCCAGGGTGTACAGCTGCTTGTCCTTGATGGTTTCCGGTACGTCGCCACGCACGATCGACTGGGCCAGGCCCTCGACAACCGCGGTCTTACCAACACCAGGTTCACCGATCAGTACCGGGTTGTTTTTGGTACGGCGAGACAGAACCTGCATCACACGTTCCATCTCGTGCTCGCGACCGATCACCGGGTCCAGCTTGCCTTCGCGGGCGGCTGCGGTGAGGTTGCGGCCGAACTGGTCCAGGACGGCAGAGCCTGCCGGCACACCTTCGGCTTGGCCGCCCGAGCTGACGCCGGCCGAGGCGGTTTCCTTGCCGCCCTGGTAACCGGACAGCAGCTGGATGACCTGCTGGCGCACCCGACCCAGATCGGCACCGAGCTTCACCAGCACCTGGGCGGCGACGCCTTCGCCTTCGCGGATCAGGCCGAGCAGGATGTGCTCGGTACCAATGTAGTTATGCCCCAGCTGCAGCGCTTCGCGCAGCGAGAGCTCCAAAACCTTTTTGGCGCGAGGAGTGAACGGGATATGACCGGATGGTGCCTGCTGGCCCTTGCCGATAATCTCCTGTACCTGCTCGCGGACGGCACCCAACGAAATATTCAGTGACTCGAGCGCCTTGGCGGCCACACCGTCACCTTCGTGGATTAGACCGAGCAGCAGGTGCTCGGTGCCGATGTAATTGTGGTTGAGCATGCGCGCCTCTTCTTGGGCGAGCACGACAACTCGACGGGCACGGTCGGTAAATCTCTCAAACATCTTCGGCACACTCCTTGCTTACCAATAGTTCGATGCTACGCACCCACGGCCCGCAATTCTCCCTTGTTCGCCACGGGGATAACCGCGGTAGATACTTCACGATCGCTTCAGATCGGGCGCATCACTCCGGACGGCCGAAATGAATTCATTTGCACACCAACTAAATAACACGCAATATGATGACCTAATTCGGTTTAAAAAGCGATAGAGAGCCCGTACTCAAAAAGTACGGGCTCTCTACTCAGATGCCTATTTCATAACGCCCAATTTACTTGGAGCGGTTACGTCCACCTTTACGCATAGCTGCGTTGTAGGCGTCAACAACATCAGCATTCAAACGCCCACGAGCGTTGACCTTAATGTTGTTATCCTTAGCCCAGGCGCGAATTGCAGGGGCTTCGCTAGTCGCGGTCTGCTTCGATGAACGTGCAGCCTCAATGTAAGGCTCCAGTGCCGCATGGAATTGCGCAGCGTGCTCATCGTTCAAATCAATCTCGAAATGCTGACCTGCAACACTGAAAGCAATCGACTCGGTCGCTTCGCTACCATCAATATCGTCAATCAGTGCAATTTGAACCTGACGTGCCATTTGAGAATTCCCTCCGGCTCTATTCCTGTAAAGTACCGCTTGTAAGCACTACTCTAATTTCGTAGCTCAAGTATAGACATTGCCGCGAAACATTTCGAATTAGAAGATCTATTCACAAGAAATTATCAGGATTTGCTTATTCGCTTGCTGGGCGCGTATCAGAATCGGTCCGGTTCTGGATTAACGCATCAGCTTCTGCTTCCGCTTGTCGTTCTTTACGGTCCGCATTGGTAAGCCCTTTCATGACATACCAAAAAAGCAGGCCTAGTGCGATGCTGGGAACGAACGCCTCAACAAATGGCATGTTAATTACGCCTCCGGCTTGAGAAGTGGGAACAAAATGGTCTCACGAATACCTACATCGGTAAACAACATCACCAATCGGTCGATGCCTAGGCCGATGCCGCCCATGGGTGGTGCACCGTATTCCAGCGCCCGCAGGAAGTCCTCATCAAGCTGCATGGCTTCCGGATCGCCACCTGCAGCCATCAGCGACTGCTCGGTCAGGCGTTCACGCTGGATCACCGGATCAATCAATTCGGAGAATGCGGTACCGCGCTCCATACCACCGATGATCAGGTCCCAGGCCTCGATGACGCCGGGCTTGGAACGGTGCGGGCGTGCCAGCGGCTGAGCCAACGGCGGGTAGTCGCAGACGAAAGTTGGGTCGATCAGGGTCGGCTCAACGATCCCACCGAAAAGCTCAATGACCAGCTTCTGAGCGCTCCAGGCCGGGTCGAACTTCACCTCGTGCTTGACCGCGATCTCGCGCAGCACCGAGGCATCGGTTTCGGGGGTGATTTCTACTCCAACCGCGTCGGAAAGACCCGGATAAACGCTGACCCAGCGCCATTCACCGTCTAGATTGACGGTGCCCTTGGAAGTTTCAATGGTGCGACCGGCGCCAATGGCATCCGCGGCGTTGAGGATGATCTCCTTGATACGCTCCGCCATGACAAACTGGTCGGCGTACGCTTCGTAGCACTCGAGCGTGGTGAACTCCGGCGAGTGGGTCGAGTCAACACCTTCGTTGCGGAAGATACGTCCCACTTCGAAAACGCGGTCGACCCCGCCAACGACACAACGCTTGAGGTACAGCTCGGTCGCGATGCGCAGGGTCATTTCCTGGTCAAAGGCGTTCAGATGGGTCTTGAATGGGCGAGCCGAGGCGCCACCGTGCACCAGCTGCAGCATCGGGGTCTCAACCTCGACGTATTCATGGTTTTCCAGCGTATTGCGCACCGCGCGAACGATTGCCGCACGCTTGTAGACCATTTCGCGGGCTTCATTGCGGACGATCAGATCCGCGTAGCGCTGGCGCACACGGGTTTCCTCGTTCAAGTCGGCATGCAGCACCGGCAGCGGGCGCAGTGCCTTGGAAGCCATCTGGAACGAATCCGCCATGATGGACAGCTCGCCGCGGCGTGAGGAAATCACCTTGCCGGAAACAAAAACGTGGTCGCCCAGGTCAACCAGCGACTTCCATTGGGCGAGGCGCTCCTCACCAACATTGGCCAGCGAAAGCATTACCTGCAGGCGGACTCCGACACCCTTCGGGCCACCCTCTTGCAGGGTCGCGAAGCACAGCTTTCCGGTGTTGCGCATGAACACGATACGGCCGACGACACCCACGACGTCCTCGGTTTCGTCGCCTGCTTCTAGGTGCGCGTATTTCTCGCGGACCTCCTGCAGACTGTGGGTACGGGCAACACCAACTGGGTAAGCTTCCTCACCGAGCGCCTGCAACTGGTTGCGCTTATCGGTGCGGACCTGTCGTTGGTCGTTCGGATCAGGGGCCTGTGCGGAATTATTTTCGGAAGTCACAATATCCCATTCTACGTGTGATTCCGGGGGCGATGAGCTGATCATGATCAGACTTACATCGCACCATAGGTTAACACCGCGGGCGCGGAAGTCGTTCGACTTCCGCGCCCGCAAGGTGGACTACCAGATCACTACGCGCTCTTCTGGCTCCAGCCACATCCCGTCACCCGGCTTCGTGCCAAAAGCCTTGTGGAAAGCATCAAGGTTTTTTGGCACCTGGTTGCAGCGGAATTCACCGGGAGCATGCGGGTCGGTAGTCACCCGGACCACTGCGGTCTCCGGGCGGATCAACGTACGCCAGCATTCGGCCCATGAGTAGAAGAAACGCTGGTCTCCGCTGACCCCGTCGATGACCTCGTCTTCAATGATTCCATTGGCGGCAAGTTCAAGCTTGTACGCCTTGTAGGCAATACCCAGACCACCCAGGTCTCCGATATTTTCGCCCAGGGTCAGCGCCCCGTTGACCTGATGGTCTGGGGCTTCGGTCGGGCTGAGCGCGTTGTACTGGTCAACCAGCTTTCCGGTCAACCGTTCGAACGCTTCACGGTCCTCATCGGTCCACCAGTTTGTTAGCTGCCCGCTACCGTCGTATTGCGAACCCTGGTCGTCAAAACCGTGACCAATTTCGTGGCCAATTACCGCGCCAATCGCACCGAAGTTCGAGGCAACATCACGGTCGACGTCGAAGAACGGCAGACGCAAGATCGCGGCTGGGAAAGCGATCTCGTTCAGCAACGGGTGATAGTACGCGTTGACCGTCTGCGGGTACATAAACCACAGCTCGCGATCCACACCGTCGTCAATCTTTTTCAGTTCGCGCTTGAATTCGAACTCATTGGTAGCCGCGCGGTTGGCAATCACATCCAACTCATCGGTTTCAATTGAAGAGTAGTCAATCCACTGATCCGGGTAACCGATCTTTGGACGGAATTTCGAGAGCTTGTCCAGTGCCTTCTGGACGGTGTCAGCACCCATCCAAGGAAGGTTGCTGATGGAAATCCGGTAGGCCTCAATGAGTCGCTGAACCAGTGCGTCCATGGCGGTTTTGGCTTCGGGCGGGAAATTTTTTGCCACGTAGAGCTGGCCGAGGTCTTCACCCACAGCGCCCTCGGTGAAGGACACTCCTCGCTTCCAGCGGTCCTTGAGCTTCTCAACACCACCGAGTTTTGCCGAGTAGAAGGCAAAGTTCTCATTCACGAATGCGCTGGACAGGTAGGGTGCGAACGAACGCAGGACCTGCACGGTTAGCCAGTTTTTCCAAGCTTGCAGCGGTTGTTCCTGAAGCAGGGTGGAGAGTGCCTCGATGTAGCTTGGCTGCCACAGAACCACCTCTTGGAAGTATTTGTCAGTGATTCCTGCGCCGGCCAGCCAGTCGCGCAGACCTGGCATGAGACCGAACAGATCTTCACCGGAAAGCAGGTTGTAGCGGGCTTGCGCGTCTCGCACCTTAACCCGGTCCCAGTGGTGGGATGCGAGGGCAGTCTCGAGCTGCACCACGGAAGCTGCAGCTTCTTCAGCCTGATCATGCCCGCCCAAGCTCAACAGGCGCTCCAGGTGTTCACGATAGTCTTCTACGGTCTGGGCGAACTGTTCTTCGCGGTAGTAGGACTCATCTGGAAGCCCCAGCCCTGCCTGCAGGAACGTGAGCAGGTTGCGCTCTGGGTTCCCGGCATCATTCATGGCCCCGATGTCAACGAATCCGCTGATCCCCTTGCGGTAAAACGCGCCGGATAGCTCCAGCAGGCCCTTGACGTCATTGACCTGTGCAATGGACTGAAGGTAACTGGCAACAGGAGCGGCACCGCGTTCCTCAATAATCTGTTCATTCATGAACGATCCATAAAGGTGAGCAATGCGACGTGTTGCAGCGTCGATTTCCTTACCGGATTCGTGCGCCGCTACGGCATCTTTGATAATGGCGTGGACTGCCGACTCCGCTTCATCACGCAATTCCATAAATGAACCATAGATTCCCTGATCGCTGGGGATCGTCGCGGTTTCAAACCATTTACCGTTGCTATGGCGATACAGGTCATCCTGCGGGCGAATGGAGTCGTCACGGTACTTCAGCACATCAGGCAATTCGGTCGTCAAGAAACTACTCCTTCATAGAAGATCGGGCTAAACCTATTACACACTGTAGCCAGTTCTTGGGAAATAGTGCCCTTCGCATTGAGTCATCCACCAACGGCTTAAACGGTTGTTGCCCCGAACACCGCGGTGCTCGAGGCAACAACAACCTCAGAAACGGGTTAGCTCGATGCGTCTAGGCCTAGCTCCAGATATCATCACCGCGCAGTGAAGCATCAGCGCCGCCGTCAATATAGATGGTCTGGCCGGTCACGTGGGTATTTTCCTCGCTGGTCAGCCACAGCAACAATTTCGCGATGACAACGGCTTCGGAATGGTAGTTCAGTGGCATCGGCACGTGAGCATCGACGCCGGCTCGGCCTTCCTCGGTGGCGAGCAGCTCGCGGGTCATGTTGGTGATCACGGTGCCGGGCGCTACTGCGTTCAGTGGGATGCCGGCGCCAGCCCAACGAGGGGTGATGCATTCGCGTCGAACCCAACGACTCAGTGCGCGTTTTGACGACGGATAGTTCAGGTAGCCGGCTCCAGGGCCTTGCTCCTCCAGCGTTTTACCGATGGCCAACGCTGCCTGTTCGTCCCCGTCCAGCAGTGCATCGACAAGCTCAGCGGAATTGGGCTGGAGGGAAGCCATAGAAGAGACGACCGCGACGCGTGGTGCGTCTGCCGTGGACAAAGCTGGCAAAAGCCCCTCGAGGTATTCAGTGACGCCGAAGTAGTTCACGGCCACGGTCAGTGCTTTGGGTGCAGAAATTCCAGCAGCAGCAATGACAGCATCAACCCTGCCTTCACTCAATCGCAGCGTTTCATCGATTGCAGCCTGCCGACCTTCAGCGGTGGACAGATCAGCGGTGATTTCTGCACCGCGAAGATCTACCCCGATGACCTTTTGGCCGCGTTCTCTCAGGAGTTCTACGGTCGCCATGCCGATTCCCGATCCCGCGCCAGTTACGATGTAAGTTCTCAAAACCAAAGCCCACAATTCATCTCGTTGTCTACCGCTAAACCGCTATTGAAGAGTAGCGGTGAGCGCTTAAACGACAGACTAACGACGAATGCTTGAATAGCAGGAAATCCTGTTCCGTCCAGACCATCATTGTCTAAGGCAACGACCGGGATTTAAAGATACGAACAGGGCCGCGCTGGCCCGTCGTCAGGCAGAGAAAACACCGTTAAACACGAAAAAGAGGGCCCCACCAGGACCCCCACCAACACCACACCCCACAAAGAGCAACACCCCACCCCACAAGGAGCAAACCCCGGGTTAAACAAGAGAAGGGCCCCAACACACACACTGTGTTAGGACCCTCCCCCTATCAAGTTAAGTCCGGCGGTGACCTACTCTCCCACACCCTCACGAGTGCAGTACCATCGGCGCAATGGGCCTTAG
>NZ_JBIUXY010000014.1:0-97441 GCF_044744225.1 Glutamicibacter sp. NPDC087344
GGATCATTGGTTGGACAGGGGCAAGACACCATGCCGAGGCTGGTCGGCCGACAGTCCCTATGATCCTCTTTTAGGGGCTGTCAACAAGATAACGGGCGCGCCAAGGGCAGCACCGCAAAACCCGTGCAGAGGCCCGGGCCCGGATCACGAAGGTGAACCGGGCCCGGGCCTTTTTGGCGCGGTGCGCCTAGCGCAGCGCTGTGGTGCTCATGGCACGAGCTGCCGGTGCGTTGACCAGCCGGATCTGTTCCTGGCAGGAGCCTGCGAGCCGTTCGTCGTGGGTTATTAACACCACGGTGCGCCCCTGCAGGGCCTCACGCAGGATCCGCATCAATTCAACCGATTCGTCCTGCCCCAGATGCGCCGTCGGCTCATCGAGCAGGATCACCTGTTTCCCGGCGACAATGGCCCGCGCCACGGCAAGTTTGCAGCGTTGGCCGCCGGAGAGCCGGTGGCCGCCAGTGCCAATTCGGGTGTCCAGCCCTTGGGGCTGGTCCCGGAACCAGGAGTCGAGCCCGACCATCGCGAGCACTTCTTCCAGCCGATCGTCCCCGAGCTGGGGCGCCTCGTCGGCCCCGAGGAGCAGGTTTCGACGCAGGGTGGAGTCGAAAAGGTGCGCTTCCTGCGGGCACCAGGCCACCGAACCCAGATTCGCGGCGCTGACCTCGGTTTCCCTCCCCTGCGAATCAATCGTGGCCAAGCGTCCGCCGCGTAGCGGCAGCGCCCCCAACAGGGCGGTGAGCAGGGTGGACTTGCCTGATCCGGACGGACCGGTCAGCGCGGTCCACCCAGCGGGTTCAATCCTGGCGTGCAGCCCGTCGATGACCGGTTGCCCGGTTCCATAGGCCAAGGACACGTTCTGCAGCAGGAAACCGTGAGCCGATGGAGACTGCACCTGGTCAGGGTCCCCGGCTGCCTGATGCCCGGCTGCGCGGCTTGCGCCAACGCCACGCGAGGCGAGGACCCCGGTGAGTTCTTTCAGTGCCCGGCCCTGCTGCAGTGCTCCCAGGGCAGACGTCGCCGGTTCCGCCAAGGCCAAGGACAGCAACACGGCGAGCGCCGTGAAGGAGGCGGAGCTGGTTGTCAGGCCGGCGCAGGCGACGGCAAGCGCGCCGCTGAGCAACGCCCCCAAGGCCGGGGCCGCACCCTGGCCGACGGCGTGGCGGCGGGCCGCGGAAGTGTTCTCAGCCTCCGCGATGTCCAGCTTTTCCAGAACGCGGTCCAGCGACCCGTAGGCGCGTAGCGAATCCTGGTTGCCAAGGATGCCTAGAACCTGTTGATTGACGTTTAATCGGTGATTGAGCTGGCGGGAAAGCTGCAGCCCTTCGACCTTCCGGACCAGCCAACGACCGGGGAAGGCCAGGAACAACCCGGCGCACAGCGCACTGATCCCGAAGGCAGGCTGGATATAAAACAGCACCGCGGTGCCCGCGCACCACACCACCAGGGCCTGGATCGGGGGAAAAAGCACCCGGGCCAACAGGTCGCGCAGTTCATCAACCTCGGCCAGCAGGAAACGCAGCACCACCGAGGACCGGCTGACCAATCCCCACCGGGCGGGATTGCCGACCATCGAGGACCAGATTTTTTCTCGCAGTGCACCGGCGTAACCGAGCACCGCGTCGTGGATTGCCAATTGTTCGAGGTAGCGGAAGACGGCCCGGCCGATTCCAAGCGTCCGCACCATCACGAAGGAGACCGTCAGGTGCAAGATGGCCGGCTGGTAGCTGGATTCCACGATCAACCATCCGCTCAATGCGGACAGCGCGACCGCACACATCACCCCGAGGGTGCCGAAGATGACTGCCTTGCGCGCTGCACCGTAGCCGGAGAAAAGCTCGCGCAGCGGGTTGAAGCTGCGTGGTTCTGAGGCGGGTTCGGCCGGCGCGGCCGGCAGGACCGCGTCCGCGGGGCTTTGGGCGCGGTACGGGACTGGGATCGCAGTGTCGGGTGTGGCGTGTTTCGGGTGCAGCTGCAGCTTTCCGTCGCTGGCGAGCAGCGGGTCGTGGCTGGCAATCAAGACCCCGGTGCCGTCGGGAAGTTCACTGAGCAGTTGGCGTACCGCGGCGGCGTTGAGATCATCGAGGTGGGCTGTTGGTTCATCGGCGAGCAGGATGCGGCAGCTGGGGGTGCTGTGCAGGCGCAGCAGGGCGCGCAGCACCTCCAGACGGCGAAGTTCGCCGGGTGAGTACTCCGCGATGTGCCGGGGAAGCATCCCACCCAGGTCCAACCGGTCGGCCAGCTGCGCGATCAGCGCTTGCTCGGCGGCTGGGACGTCCTGGGCGAGTTGCTCGGTGCCGGTCTGCGTGTTGAATCGGGGATGCTGGCTGATCACGGCCAGTTCGCTACCCACGTAGATCTGTCCGTTAACCCGTGCGGCATCAAAGCTGTTGTCGCTGGTGCAGCTTTCCGCGATCAGGCGCAGCACGGTGGTTTTGCCGGTGCCGCTAGCGCTGGAGAGCACGATGCGCTGACCTGGTTTCAGCGTGAGGTTCAGGTTCTGGTGCACCGGTTCGGTTTCACCGTAGCGGATATTGACCTCGCGTAGTTCCAGCAGGCTGCCGGGGGTGGTTGGGGTGCTGGCACTGATCCGGTGGCGAGCTGGCGCGGTGGTGATGTTTTGGTAGCGCTGGTAGGCGGCCAATCCGTCATCGGCCGCGTGGTAGGCGGAGCCGACCTCACGCAGGGCAGAGAACAGCTCGGGTGCCAGGATCAAGATGATCAGCCCGGCGGCCAGATCCATGTTCCCGCCAACCAATCGCACACCAATCATTACCGCGAGGACCGCGACCGACAGGGTTGAGATCAGCTCCAGCCAAAAGCTGGAGAGGAACACCGTTTTCAGATTCGCCATGGTCGCTTGGCGATATTTGTCGCTGACCGCGGCAATGGCGTTGCCGTGGCGCCGGGCTCGCCCCAGCCCAAGCAGGGCAGGAAGGCCCTGAGCCAGCTCGTACATTTGGTGCGCCAAGGCGTCGAGTTTGGACTGCGAGGCGCGCAGGGTCTCCTGGGTATGCAGGCCTATCAGGGCCATGAAGATCGGTACCAGCGGAACCGTCAGGATCAGCACCACCGCGCTGATCCAGTCAAGCTGCAGGATATAGATCCCCAGCAGCAAGGGCAGCACCATGGCGCCAATGAACGCCGGAATGAATTTGGTGAAGTAGTCATCGAGCTTGTCGATCCCGTGGCTCGCCAATGTCGCGGTCACCGGAACCGAAAGTTCGGCCGACTCGGCCGGAACTATTCCCGGTCGGCTCGCGGCGCTGCGCACCAATGCGGCACGCAGGCGTTCCTTGGCTCCGAGTCCCATACGCCGGGAGGCGGTGTTCAGCCCCCAAACACCCGCGGCACGAGCCAGCACTCCGGCGGCCGCCACCAGCAGCAGGTTCGGGCTCGCTGATGCCCCGGAGGCCATGCTCGCAATCCACTGCCCCAGGCCGTAAGCGGTCAGGACCAGCCCAAGGGTCTTGAGCACCGAGAATACGGTCAGAAGCACCATCTGGCGAGGTGCGATCAGCTCTCGTGGCAGGAAGCGCGGTGTGCGCATGGGATCAAATCCTTTGTCTCGCCGTGTGTGCTTCGATTACTTAACGATCGATTCCGGGTGGTGGGCCGCGGGAATGTGTTCTTCTTTGACGCGTTTGCGGAAGACCCAGTAGCTCCAGGCTTGGTAGGCGAGCACCAGCGGGACGCCGAAGGCGGCCACCACGCTCATCAGCTTCAGCGTGTAATCCGAGCTGGAAGCCGTGTAAATCGTCAGGTCGAAGGCGGGGTCCAAGGTGGAAGGCAAGACCACCGGGAATACGGCGGTGAAGATCGCGGCGACTCCGGTTGCCAGCATGAGCCCTAGTGCGATGAACGAAATCCCTTCGCGGCCGGCCCGTCCGGCGACGACGCTGCAGATCAGGGTCAGCACGGCAACGGCCAGCAGGGCCCAGGACGCGACCGAATTGTTGGCCAGGAGCACGGTCAGCACCCAGGCCACCAGAGGCAGCACTGCCAGCGGCAACCAGCGGGTAAATAGTTGCCCGGCGCGTTCGCGGACCGGGCCGTCGGTCTTGAGCCGGATAAAGGCCAATGCCTGAATCCAGCAGAAGGCCACCACGGCTACTCCCCCAAGAACTGCATACCAGGTCAACCACGCGAACGGGCCTCCCACGCGGTCTCCATTCTCATTCAGCGGCAGACCCAGGGTGGTCAGGGCAAGCATTGCGCCAACACCAAAGGCCGCAACAAACGACCCATAACCCAGGGCCACGTCCCACAGCTTCACCGCACGCGCGCTTTTGGCTTTCCCGCGGTACTCGATGGAGACCGCACGGAAGATCAGCGCCACCAATACGAGGGTCAGCGGGATGTACAAGGCTGAGAACAGTGAGGCATACCAGTGCGGGAACGCTGCAAAGGTGGCCCCGCCGGCGGTCAACAGCCAGACCTCGTTGCCGTCCCAGACCGGGCCGATGGTATTCAGCAGTACACGTTTGCGTTTCTCGGTACCGCGTCCCATGCCGATGAGCATGCCGACCCCGAGGTCGAATCCTTCGAGGAACAGGTAGCCGCACCAGAGCACAGCAATGAGGATGAACCAGAGTGTTGGTAACCATTCCATGGTGTTTCTCCTATTGTTCTGCGAGGGCTAGTAGGCGAAGGCCAGAACATCGTCGTCGTCGTTTTTGTTGTTGCCCGGGCCGTCGTCGTGTGTTGGGCCATGGTCGTTGAGCTCGGGCATCGCCGAACCGATGCCGCCGCGGATGTACCGGGTCAGCATGACCAGTTCGACCACCAGCAGCACACCGTAAACCAAGGTCAGGGTGATCAGCGAGAAGAGCATTTCGCCGGCGCTCACCGTGGGAGAGACGGATGCCGCGGTATACATGAAGACCTGGTCAACGCCTCCCATCTGCGGATTGGGCGCGACAGTAAAGGGCTGGCGGCCCATTTCCGTGAAAATCCAGCCTGCCGAGTTGGCGCCAAAGGGTGCTGCGATGCTCAGCAAGGCCAGGCGTGAGAGCCATTTGCTTTCCGGTACGGTGCCCTTGCGGGTGATCCACAGCGCCAGCGCCGCCGTGAGTGCTGATAAACCACCGAGGGTGATCATCAGGCGGAATCCCCAGTAGGTGACCTCCATGACTGGAAGGTAGTTGATTTCCTGGCCCGCGTACTGGCCGAAGTTCGGGTCTTCCGGGTAGTACTTTCCGTACTTCTCCTGGTACTCGGGAACGAGTGTGTTCACACCCTTGACCTCGGTAGTGAAGTCGCCATTGGCCAAAAACGAAAGCAGGCCGGGCAGCTCGAAGGTCGCCACAATGTCGTCGCAGCCGGTAGATCCCGCGGTGGTGATATCCCCCAAGGTCAGTACCGAGAAGCCGGTTCCGTCGTGGCAGGCGGCCTCGGCGGAGGCCATCTTCATCGGCTGCTGTTCAAACATCAGCTTGGCTTGCTCGTGACCAGTCAAGGCCACACCGAGGAAGGAAACCATGGCGACGGCGGCACCGATACGAAGCGATTTGATCCACACTTGGTAGTCGGTCTTGTCCCGGTTTTTGCCCTTACTCAGCTCTTCGCCGACAACGACCTTGCCGTGCGCATCGACGCTGTCGATGCCTTCCTTGCGGCGGCGGTAGAGATGGAACCATGAAATGCCAAGCAAAAATCCGCCGGCGACCGCAAAAGCCCCGAAAAGTGTGTGCGGGAAGGTGATCAGTGCGGTGTTGTTGGTGAACACTGCCCACGCGTCGGTCATCACCGCTTTGCCGTCCACGATCTCCGCGCCGACCGGATGCTGCATCCAGGAGTTAGCCACCAGGATGAAATACGCCGAAAGCAAGGATGCCAGGGCAGCGCACCAGATCGTCGCAAGGTGCAGCAGTTTGGGTAGCTTTTTCCATCCGAAAATCCACAGCCCAAGGAATGTTGACTCCACAAAAAATGCCAGGAGCGCTTCCATCGCCAAGGGTGCGCCGAAAACGTCCCCGACGTAGCGGCTGTATTCACTCCAAGCCATCCCGAACTGGAACTCTTGGACGATGCCGGTGGCAACACCCATGATGAAGTTGATCAGAAACAGCTTGCCCCAGAACTTGGTCATGCGCAGCCACTGCTCGTTGCCCGTGCGGTGCCAGACGGTTTGCAGCACCGCCACAGTCATACCCAGCCCCAGCGTCAGGGGCACCATCAAGAAGTGGTACACGGTTGTAATGCCAAACTGCCACCGGGCAATCTCTAGTGCATCCATCGGGTCCTCTGTTCGTATCAGTCACGAATGTTGGTTCGCCGGATACTTCTACGATGCGTAGAAGTTGGCTCACAGGACCACCATAGATCAATTTCGACAACATGTAGAAATCGGCTCAGCGTGGCTTCACTCACCACCATTCGCGCGGAAATTGATGTCGCAATATGCAAATCCCCGGGATTCTAGACCCAAGGCGCGCTCCGCGTCTATGGAAACCGAAGAACCCAAGTCAACAAAAAATGACCACCTGCACCAGCAGGCGGGTGCCTCAAACCGGAAACGATGTACTCAAAAAGGTCTTTTACGACACGTAGAAATATTGTTCAAATATCGCTACAATGAGATTTCCAAGTACTAAATTTCACGTCGTTACGGCGAGGGAACTGGTACATCAGCAACTAAAGCAAGCGAGGTACTACCTAGTGGCCAGCCTTGGCGATCTAGAACGCTCCGTCATGGACCTGCTGTGGGACTCCGCAGAACCGCTCACCGCAAACGATCTACGTGATGATCTTGCGGCACTTGGTACCGATGCAAAAGAACTCGCAGTGACCACGGTACTCACCGTGTTGGCACGACTGGAGAAGAAGGGACTCGTGATTCGCGAACGCAGCACGCGCCCCCATCGATACACCGCGTCTTCGACACGCGAGGATCACACCGTAGGACTGCTCAACGACGCCTTGGGCACCGCCCAAGACCGCGAAGCCGTCCTTGCCCGCTTCATTGGCGGCATTTCAGCAGATGAAGCAGCATCCCTTCGTGCTATCTTGGACTCGGTAAAGTCCGCATAATTTACACGAACTTCAGGGACTGAGTGCTTCTCACCTCATATTTTCTAGCGGCGTTGGCTATCGCATTGGCGTGGCCAACGCCGTTGGCGTTGTCCAAGGCCAAATGGACCTCCCGCGCTCCGGTCCAGGCTGTCCTGCTCTGGCAGGCCATCGCATTGGGCGGTGGTTTGTCCATGATCGGCTCCATGCTGGTCTGGGGCCTCGCTCCGCTGGGCAACGATCTCATCAGCGCGCTACTTGCCGGCTGGGATCTGATTACCGGAGCGCCGGGGGTTGTTTACCCTGGGATCGTCCACCTTTTTGCGTTGAGCACAGCCTTTCTGTTCGCTTTCCATCTGGTGCTCACCTTGGCCCGCGCCGCTTGGCGTACCACCAGACAACGCGCCAAACATCGCCAACTTTTACGGCTCTTGAGCAATCCTTCGGAGACCCGGCCCAACACCTTGGTGTTGGATCATGACATGCCCGTAGCCTACTGCGTCCCGGGAATCGCCCAGTCCGTTACGGTGCTCTCCCGCGGGTTGCTTACCAAGCTCTCCCCCGAAGAGCAGGCCGCGGTGATCGCTCACGAAAACTCTCACCTGGATCAGCGTCACGATCTGCTCATTTTGGCCTTTACCGCCTGGAATGAGGCCCTGCCTTGGTTACCAACCTCTCGCATGGCGCTGGATGCCGTGCGGCAGTTGATCGAAATGCTGGCCGACGACAAGGCGCTGGAACAAGTTAGCCGACAGACGTTGCTCAAGGCTATTCTCACGGTCGCCACGGCCGCCGCACCAGAAGTTGCCGGCCCGGCGCCAACGAACTCCTCAAGTGCCGAACAAGTTGGCATGCCTGGCGGTGAAGTGTCGTCACGGCGATTGCAGCGTCTGCTGACCCCCGAAGCACCATTGGCAAGACCGCAACGGGGTCTCATTTTGGCTTGCACCGTACTGCTGTTGGTGTGTCCAACGGTTCTGCTGATTGCGCCACGCTTGTTGGCTTGGTAATTTCACTCTTCTGATTGCAAAAACCACCGCCGACTCTACACAAGGTGAAGAGTCGACGGTGGTTTTTTGTTGCCACGGTGTCAGACGTCGATTCGTTCCCGCTCTAGATCTTCGGCACCGGCGATGATAAAACTCTTGCGTGGTGCAACATCCGACCCCATGAGAAGGTCAAAGATCTCCTCGGCGGCTTGGGCATGCTCAATATTGACCCGCCGCAACATCCGGTGCCGTGGGTCCATGGTAGTTTCCGCGAGCTGGTCTGCGTCCATCTCGCCCAGCCCCTTGTAGCGTTGGATCGGCTCTTTGTAGCGGCGGCCCTCGGCTTCGATCTTGGCCAGCAGGCGCAGCATTTCAGCTTCCGAATAGGTGTAAACAACTTCGTTTTGTTTAGCTCCGGGGTTGATGATTTCAATCCGGTGCAGCGGCGGGACGGCGGCGTAGACGCGACCATGCTCGATCATTGGACGCATGTACCGGTAAAACAAGGTTAGAAGCAACGTCCGGATGTGAGCGCCGTCGACATCGGCATCAGTCATCAAAATAATTTTGCCGTAGCGCGCCTGTTCAATGTCAAAACTACGGCCGGAGCCAGCCCCGATCACTTGAATCATTGCCGCGCACTCGGCATTCGACAGCATGTCCGAGACCGATGCCTTCTGCACGTTCAGGATCTTGCCTCGAATTGGCAACAGCGCTTGGAATTCGCTGGAGCGAGCCAACCGAGCGGTACCCAAGGCGCTGTCACCCTCGACAATAAACAGCTCCGAACGGCCAACCTCCTTGCTGCGGCAATCAAGCAACTTCGTTGGCAGGGAGGAAGATTCCAGCGCAGTTTTACGTCGCTGAGTTTCCTTGTGCATCCGAGCAGATACACGAGATTTCATCTCATTGACAACCTTCTCCATGAGCGAAGAAGCTTCTGCCTTTTCGTTTCGTTTGCTGGAGCCAAGGCGTTCGTTCATGGCCTTTTCCAGCACCTTGGAGACCACTTGCCGCACTTGCGGAGTGCCGAGGATTTCCTTGGTCTGTCCTTCGAACTGAGGTTCAGCGAGTCGAACAGTGAGCACGGCGGTCATACCAGCCAGGACGTCGTCCTTCTCCAGCTTGTCCTTCTGGCCAAATTTCAGCTTGCGTGCGTTGGTTTCAACGTTCTTCCGAAACGACTTGAGCAGGGCCTGTTCGAAACCGTTGGTATGGGTTCCGCCCTTGGGTGTGGCGATGATATTTACGAAACTGCGCAGAGTGGTGTCGTAACCGATCCCCCACCGCAGGGCTACATCTACCTCGCAGACGCGTTGCACATCCTCGATATGGCTCCGGCCGTTCTCATCGATGACCGGGACCTTCTCATGGAAGGACCCGCTGCCATGGAAACGCCAGATGTCGGTGACCGGTGAATCGCTACTGAGGAAATCAACAAATTCACTAATGCCCCCGTCGTGCTGGAACACTTCCTCGTGGGGACCCTCTGCGCCGGGTGTGTTCGGCAATCCGCGTTCATCACGCAGGGTAATGCGCAATCCTGGGACCAAGAACGAAGTTTGTCGCGCTCGATCCTGCAGGTCGGTATAGGAAAACTTGGCATCCGGGGTAAAAATAAAATTGTCAGCCCAGTAACGAATACGTGTTCCGGTGACCCCGCGTTTGGCCTTGCCAATGATCTCCGGATTGGTGGCCTTCTCATGTGGCGTGAACCCAGCATCAGACTTCTTGCGCCCTTTGTCTGCGAAGGTTCCAGGCTCACCGCGTCGAAACTGCATACCGTAGGTTTTTCCGCCGCGGTCAACTTCGACATCTAAGCGGGAGGACAGTGCGTTCACCACCGAAGCGCCTACGCCATGCAAACCGCCGGACGCTCCGTAGGAACCGCCACCGAACTTGCCACCGGCGTGCAGCTTCGTAAAAACCACTTCCAAGCCACTGAGCCCGGTTTTCGGTTCAATATCTACCGGAATACCACGGCCGTCATCTTGTACTTCTACCGAGCCATCGCCATGCAAAATGACGTTGATCGATTGGCCAAAACCACCCAACGCCTCATCGACAGAGTTGTCGATGATCTCCCACAGGCAATGCATGAGCCCGCGGGAATCGGTGGAGCCAATATACATTCCTGGTCGCTTGCGAACGGCTTCCAGGCCCTCAAGAACCGAGAGATGGCGTGCGTTGTAATTTTCGGATGAGGCCACTGAGCTGCTGTCTCCTACTGACACGAGATTAGAACTACTTGTCTTCCATTCTAGTCGTTACTTTGTTCGAATATGTGGCATTTGGCGCCCTGGGACAGATGCACCGGATGATGAGAGCTTATCCACACTCGCTACGCGGTGAGCGAAAGCACCTAATATTCGGGATAAAGTCGATAGCAAAGCTGGTTGTATAGAGTGACCATCTATTTCAGGGAGGCTGGCAATGACTACTACAACACCTAGTCGTGAACTCAACGCCCTCGACCGGTGCGACCGTTGCGGTGCACAGGCCTACGTACGGGCCGTGCTAGCTTCTACCGGCGGCGAGCTGCTGTTCTGCGCTCACCATGCACGGGACGTGGAATCTAAACTTCGCCCACAGACGTCACTGTGGCACGATGAGTCTTCACGACTCTATGAGAAACCAAAGGTCGACGCGAACGACTAAATAAGAATCTAGTTTCCGCAGGGAAACGTACCGTGGGCGGTTTCATCTTTACGATGAAACCGCCCACGTTTTTAACCTGAGTTACGCCAGACCTCCGGAAATCGCACCGTGGCATGACCAGGTGCTCCGTGGCTGGTCATGCAGATTCTTAAACACCGATGGCCGGCTGAACCTCCGTGGAGATTCAGCCGGCCATCAGCGATTCGAGAGCTTAGTCCAGGTAGTCGCGCAGGACTTGCGAGCGCGACGGGTGGCGCAGCTTCGACATGGTCTTGGACTCAATTTGGCGAATACGCTCACGGGTTACGCCGTAGACCTTACCAATTTCGTCTAAAGTCTTAGGCTGACCATCAGTCAACCCGAAGCGCATTGCTACCACGCCAGCCTCGCGCTCCGAGAGGGTATCGAGCACCGAGTGAAGCTGTTCCTGCAACAGGGTGAAGGACACCGCATCCGCCGGGACAACCGCCTCAGAGTCTTCAATCAGATCACCGAACTCAGAATCGCCGTCTTCACCCAACGGGGTGTGCAGCGAAATTGGTTCACGACCGTACTTCTGGACTTCGACAACCTTTTCAGGTGTCATATCCAGTTCCTTGGCCAACTCCTCCGGAGTTGGTTCACGGCCGAGGTCCTGAAGCATCTGGCGTTGAACACGGGCCAGCTTGTTGATCACTTCAACCATGTGGACCGGGATACGGATGGTACGGGCCTGGTCGGCCATGGCGCGGGTGATGGCCTGGCGGATCCACCACGTCGCATAGGTCGAAAACTTGAAGCCCTTGGTGTAGTCGAACTTCTCCACCGCACGGATCAAGCCCAGGTTGCCTTCCTGGATCAGGTCCAAGAAGAGCATTCCACGGCCGGTGTAGCGCTTGGCCAAGGAAACCACCAGACGAAGGTTTGCCTCTAGCAAGTGGTTCTTTGCAATCTTGCCGTCATGGATGATCTGCTCATAATCCCACTGCAGACGCTGGTCGATCGAACCGTCGTTGTGATCCAGCTTGTCCTGGGCAAACAGGCCAGCTTCAATGCGCAAGGCGAGGTCGACTTCCTGCTCAGCGTTCAGCAGGGCAACCTTACCGATCTGCTTCAGGTAGTCCTTGACCGGGTCAGCGGTAGCGCCGGCAACCATGACCTGCTGCTGCGGGGCATCGTCGTCGGTGGTCGTCAGGGTGAATCCCTTGGACTCTTCTTCGGCCTTGTCGCCGGCCTTTGCTTCGGCGTTTGCCTCGGCATCTTCGTCGAGCTCCTCGAGCTCAGCAACCTCTTCGGTCTGATCCGAAGAGTCGGCTGTTGCCTTCTTGGTACGGGCCTTGGTAGCGCGCTTCTTCGCTACAGGTTGTGATACCGATTCATCGGCGACGTTGACCTCAGCCTCAGTTGCCTTGCGATTAGCGTTCGTCTCAGAAGATGACACGAATAACCTTTCTAACGATGCGTTCCGGATGCACCTGCCGGTAACACCACTATGACCCTGTCAAGTCCGATGGCGATTCATAGAACACGAATCACCGTAAGTTGGCACATTAGAAACAACGCACCAACTTCGCCGAATGTTCCCAAAATCAGTGACTTTGAGACACAGGCGCTTTCGAACCTAACCGGGTCTGTTGAACCATTATCCATGAATTCCGGCGCAGACACCACTTGAGAGGCTCAACGGCGCTTCGTGTCATCCGAAATGAGCTCGCCAGGCCCGCAACTGGTCGGTCACCCAATGAGGCATCAACCCACGGCTGAGCATCTCTTTCAATAACAACGCCAGATTGTAGTCGGGGCATTCACGCAATACTTGTTCCAAAAGGGTCATCGCCAACGAGCCCCGCCCCTTAGCCCACTCGATCCAGCCAAGCACGCACATCAAGGCGAAACGCTGCTGTCCCTGAGCAATTCCCAGCAGGTCGCGGGCTAACCTCCACAACCGTTCGGTGCGCTGCCAATCGGGGCTCCGCAAACCTCTACCCAGGAGGAAGTGGGCCAGCTCTGGCACTTCCTCACCCGCTTCGCGAGCTGACAACGCAGTCAACACGGCGACGGTTTCCTCATGACTCGTACCGGCCAGAAACGGAAGAACGTCTCGGACAACCTTCCAGTGCAACGAGCTGATCAGTTCCGCCGCGCGCAGCGGGTACTGATGAATCTCCGCTTCGGCAACCTCTGCAGGTAGATCCAGTAACCTGGCCCAGCATTCAATTCCTTCAAGAGCATTGAGCCCGAGGTCTCGAACCAGTTCGCGTATCACCTGCGCATTAGCCCATGGGGGAATTCCGCAGCCGTCCCATGGTTTCTCCATAGGAGCAGAACCCGCGAACACCATCGTCAGGTGGTTTTCATTTCCACTGATTTCCGGACGCGGCCGATGTTGCTCGAAGCTATCCTCTTCATAATCCCAAATACTGTCGGTTCCCACGCACCAGGCATGTTGTAACGCGACTCCGCGACGAGGCAACTGGGTGGAAAGCCGGTGGTACATCCGCTGATAGGGAATCGACGTTTCAGCTCCGTGGCTGCCCGAAGCGTAAACCACGGCGATAACACTTTTCACCTCGGGCATGCGGCCCAGGAGGTTGGTAACCTGAGCAACCCATGAGTCAAGTTCAGGCTCGGGATGCAGGGCAGGCAGGTCAACCCGCAAGGTCGCTTCGAGGCGCCGTTCGCGAATAAGCAGCAGCACGACCGAATTCACGGGATGAAACCCCAACGCGTGCGGAATATAGGCAAGGATGTCCTCGATATCCGAGAGGGACAGCGGGTGTCGTTCAGGTGTAGTAGTCATGCACCCACCATGGGGCAACAAAAAGCTGGGGGTCTTATGCACCTATCGAACTGTGGAGAACCTTTCTCTAGGTTCCCACGAGCCCCTGGCTACTTGCCACCTGCCAAGAAGCGAATTGCCTTGCGTCGTTCGACCAGCATAAAAACCACGCCGATGGCGACCATCACGAATTGGAACGGCAACGCAAGGCGGAAGGCAGCAAGGTTGTACAGCTCCCCCGTCGAGCCACCAGCCTTGTAGGCCCAGTCCAAAATGAATCCGATTACATAGATCGTGATGAATGCCCCGATGAAGCCACCGGTGTTGACTACGCCGGTTGCAGTTCCCTGAAGCTGCGGCGGATTAAAGGTTCTGGCGAAGTCGAAACCGATAACCGAGGCAGGTCCGCCGGCGGCCACGGCAACCATCAGAAGCACCAACAACCACATGGGTGCCTGGCCTGGCCATAACAGAACGATGGCCCACATGATGACCATCCACGCAATAATTCCGAGCGCGAAAAACGATCTCTTGCTCGCGTATCGAGACGTCAGCGTGCCTAGCAATGGACCCACTACGACGGAAACAATGACGAGCACCGACATCAGGCTCGAAGCCAACGAACTGTCAATCCCTTGGCCCTGAACCAGAAACGGGTAGCCCCAGGTCATCATGAAGGTGTTGATCATAAACGCCGTGGTGAAGTGCGTCCAGAATCCCAATCGTGTGCCCGGCTGGCGAATCGCCGCGAGCAGTCTGGACCCCTCGTGTTTTTTGGTGTTCTGTTTGCTCTGCGCCCACCCGCGCCCATTACGGACAAACGCAATCGTGGTGATAAGCGTCGCGAAGGCGAAAGCGGCCAAGATTGAAAAAGCCGGAGTCCATCCATAGTTCACAAGGATCATATGGAAGGGGAAAATACTGATCAGCTGGCCGAGCTGGCCGAAAGTTCCGGTGAGCTGAGTGAGAATCGGAATCCTTGAACCCGAAAACCACAAGGGCAACAGTTTCAGGACGGAAACGAAGACCATTGCATCGCCCATACCCACCATCACACGCCCGGCCAGCCCCATCGGAACGTTGGTTGAAATGGCCAAAAATCCCTGCCCGATGGTCATCAGCGCGGCGCCGCCGGTAATCAGTATCCGCGGACCAAAGCGGTCTAGGAGTAGGCCCACCGGAACTTGGGCACCGGCATACACCACCAGCTGAACCACCGAAAAGGTTGCCATGATCTGCGCACTGGCGTTGAAGCGTTCGGTGGCTTCAAGTCCCGCGACACCGAAACTAGTGCGCTGGGCGATGGCCGAAATGTAGGTGAGGACTGCAAAACCGTAGACAAACCACGATCTCTTGGAATTCAGGTGGGAGGTGCTCACTTGTCCGTTTCACCCGGGAACGGGTCATTCTCGGAGTTGTTTAGCCAGTCTTGGGTGTCTTCGATGTTCGCGAGGAAATCCTCGACCCGAGTACCCAGCTCCTCGGCGTCGGGCATGTTTTCGTCCTCGTCCAACAGCAGCGAACGGCGCTCATGTTCGTGGGAATGCGCGTCGAACCGCTGTTCAAACCCGTCAACCATCTGCCGTACGTCGGTACTGCTCTCCAGCTGTTCAGCCAGCTGCGTGTCCACCAGACGTCCGGCTTCACGCAAGTTATCGGTTGGAAGCGCGAGTTTCAGGGCGGCCCCAACATGTTCCAACGCAGCCACAGCAACCGCTGGATACTCGGATTCGGCGAGGTAGTGCGGGGTATGCAGCGAATAACCCACCACATCGCGGCCGGCATCGTTCAAACGGATTTCCATCAGCGAGGTCAGCCCTGCGGGAGACTCGACGGTAGGGCTCCACGTCGAAATATTTTCGATCAAATCCTTGCGGTTGCCGTGGGCGGTCACACCCACCGGGCGTGTATGAGGAACTGGCATCGGCAAGGAAGCCGTACTGACCACCAGGTCGACGTTGAAGGCATCGATGAAGCCCAAAAGTTCGGCTACTAAACGTTCCCACTTCAAATCCGGCTCAACCCCGGTCAGAAGCCAGAACTTTCGTTCAAGCTCATCGGTCATGAGGTACATTTCCAACCGTGGAGCTTGGTATCCGGCAAAGTGGTCCCCGAGGAATGTAACTCTCGGGCGCTGGGAGGTGTAGGCCACCAACTCATCAGCGTTGAAGCTTGCAAAAAGTTCCGATTCCAAACGACCGAAAAGCTCGTTGGCCACCTGGGAGTGGGTGTGCCCGGCATCGGACATTCCCCGCAGCGCAACGTACATGCCCAAACCCTGAAGCTGGGCGTCGTCAATCTCTGACGCAACCAACGTCATCAACGGCTCATGGGACATGTCCACTCCTTTGCTCACCACACTGGATCAAGATCTCTGCGACGTCAGGATACAGCTCAATGTTTAATCCTAACGTGTCTTGGCTTTCGCTCGCTGTGAAGTATCGCACGCAAGTGATCAACCTCGGATAACATCGTCTATGGGAGATACACAGCCCACCGGCATCACCGTTTCCGGCATTGAACTCTGGGCTGTCTCGTCCTTAGACCCTACAAAGGCATAGAAGGAATGATTTTGTGATCAACTCCAGTGATCTCACACTGACTGCCATCGGCACCGACATCAACCGCAAAAGCGCAGACACCTTGGTGCTCGGCGTCCTGAAAAATGGCGACAAGGTTTCCATTGCCGTGTCGCCATTTTCCGCCGACGTCACCACGGGCCTCGAAAAGTCGCTCAGCCTCATTGGCGTCGGAGGCAAGGCCGACGAAGTGACCCTGCTGCCAGGTGTTGAAGAAACCAAGGCCAAGGTCCTGCTCTTTATCGGCTTGGGTGTCAAGGAACTCGCAGAGCTGGATGCAGAGACCCTGCGTCGCGCCGCCGGATCCGCAGCCCGCCAAATCTCCAATGCAAAGAGCGCCATCTTCGCACTTCCGGCCGACACTGCAGAACGCACCGCCGCGGTGGCCGAGGGCATCGCCCTGGGCGCCTACCGTTATGAGAACCTGCGCACCGCGGCCAACGACAAGCCTGTGCTCACCGAAGCCATGATCGCCACCGAGGTAGCAACCTCCAAGGAGCTGCCAGCTGTGCTCAAACGCGCGGCGGTCCTCGGCCGGGCTGTGCGGGCCACCCGCGACCTGATCAATACCCCACCGAACCTGCTCTACCCGGAGTCTTTCGCCGCGGCAGTGAAGGAATACTCCAAGCCGCTGCCCCTGAAAGTCACCATCTTTGACGAGAAACGACTGGCCAAAGACGGGTTTGGCGGCCTGATGGGCGTTGGCGGCGGCTCAGTTCGTCAGCCGCGCATGGTCAAGGTGGAATACTCCCCGGCCAAGGCGGAAAAACATCTTGCACTGATCGGCAAGGGAATTACTTTCGACACCGGCGGCATCTCCCTGAAGCCGCCTGCAGGCATGCACGCCATGAAGTCGGATATGTCCGGCGCCGCGGCGATGTTCCAGACCGTGGCGGCCGTCGCGGAATTGGGCCTGAATTTGAAGGTCACCGCGTGGCTGTGCCTGGCCGAAAATATGCCAGGTGGCGCGTCGACGCGTCCGGGCGATGTAATCACGATGTTCGGTGGCAAAACCGTTGAGGTGCTGAACACCGACGCCGAGGGCCGCCTGGTCATGGCCGATGGGCTGGCGGCTGCCAGCGAAGAGAAGCCAGATGTCATGATCGACATGGCGACCCTGACCGGCGCGCAGATGCTGGCGTTGGGTTTGCGCACCGCGGGCATCATGGGCAATGAGCAGGTACGAGATGAGCTGGTTGCCGCATCCGATGCGGCCGGCGAACTTGCCTGGGCCATGCCGCTGCCCGAAGAATTGCGCCCGAGCATCGATTCGCAGGTCGCTGACCTGGCAAACATCGGTGAGCGTATGGGTGGCATGATGACCGCCGCGGTCTTCTTGGAAGAATTTGTCGGCGAAGTTGACGGCGCAAAAATCCCGTGGGCGCACATCGACTTCGCAGGTCCGGCCTTCAACGAGGGCAAGCCTTGGGGTTACACCCCGAAGAACGGCACCGGATCGCAGGTCCGCACGCTGGTCGCCTACGCCGAAAAGCTTGCAGGCGCACACTAAAAACCCTCTGTGACGCGCGAATTGATGTCAATTCGCGCGTCACAGCCCGTGAGGGCAACGAGACATAGCCTACTTTTATGTGCACGAAGGTGACTCATACGCGCCGACGGTACTAAGGTAAGTTTTGAAACATCACCGTAGATTTCTCTCACGCGCTTCACCGCGCGGTGCACCAATCTGCGACCCGATCCCCAGGCCGGCCAAAGTCGGCCTCACTTAGCTAATTACGAGGGAGCGTTCACGTGGCCGATTCGGCAGCAACGCAAGAATTTGATGTCCTCATCCTCGGCGGTGGATCCGCTGGATACTCGGCAGCCTTGCGCGCCATCCAGCTGGGCTACACCGTCGGTCTGATCGAGAAGGAAAAGCTGGGCGGCACCTGCCTGCACACCGGCTGCATCCCGACCAAGGCCTACCTGCACGCCGCGGAGCTGGCCGAGAATGCACGTGAGGGCGCCAAGTACGGCATCAACTCCTCGCTGCAGTCGATCGATCTGGCTGGTGTCCGTACGTACAAAGACGGCATCGTGGCCGGCAAGCACAAGGGCCTGCAGGGCCTGCTGAAGATGAAGAAAGTCAACGTTATCACCGGTAACGGACGCCTCGTCTCGCAGGATTCCATCGACGTTGATGGCACCGTCTACAAGGGCAAGAACATCGTTCTCGCCACCGGCTCGGAGTCCAAGACCTTCGGCCTGGAAATCGGCGGCCGCGTACTGACCAGCACCGAAGCACTGAACATGGAAGACCTGCCGAAGAGCGCTATCGTTCTGGGCGGCGGCGTGATCGGTGTCGAGTTCGCTTCGGTCTGGAAGTCTTTCGGCGTCGACGTCACCATTGTCGAGGGCCTGCCTTCGCTGGTTCCCAACGAGGATCCAGCGATCATCAAGAACCTGGAACGTGCATTCAAGAAGCGCGGCATCAAGTTCAACACCGGTGTCTTCTTCGAAAAGGTTGAGCAGGACGCTAACGGCGTGAAGGTTTCGCTGGCCGACGGCAAGACCCTGGAAGCCGACATCGTTCTGGTGGCCGTGGGCCGCGGTCCGGTGACCGCTAACCTCGGTTTCGAAGAGCAGGGCATCACCATTGATCGCGGTTTCGTGATCACCAATGAGCGTCTGCACACCGGCGTTGGCAACATCTACGCCATCGGCGACATCGTTCCAGGTGTTCAGCTGGCGCACCGCGGTTACCAGCACGGCCGCTTCGTGGCCGAGGAAATTGCAGGCCAGAAGCCGACCATCATCGAGGACATCAACATCCCGAAGGTCACCTTCTGCGAGCCTGAAATTGCCTCCGTTGGCTACTCGGAGCCAGCTGCCAAGGAGAAGTTCGGCGCCGACGCGATCGAGACCACCGAATACAACCTGGCCGGCAACGGCAAGTCCTCGATCCTGGGCACCAGCGGCATCATCAAGATGGTCCGCGTCAAGAACGGCCCGATCGTTGGCGTACACGGCATCGGCGGCCGTATTGGCGAGCAGATCGGTGAAGCACAGCTGATCGTGAACTGGGAAGCTTACCCAGAAGACGTTGCACAGCTGATCCACGCGCACCCGACTCAGAACGAAGCCCTGGGCGAAGCCGCAATGGCTTTGGCTGGCGCTCCTCTGCACGGCTAATCACGCATCAAGTCATGCTGGCGGCGCGGTTTCAGCCGCGCCGCCAGCATGAGCTAGGCTCGGAGGCAACGCCTCCGACACAATTCAAGCTTTATATATGAGGAGATACGGGACGATGTCTGAAACCGTAAACCTGCCCGCACTGGGCGAAAGTGTTACCGAAGGTACGGTAACCCGCTGGCTGAAGCAGGTCGGTGACCGCGTAGAGGTTGACGAGCCGCTGGTGGAAGTTTCCACCGACAAGGTTGATACCGAAGTTCCTTCACCAGTTGCCGGCATCATTGAAGAAATTTTTGTCGCCGAGGACGAGGAAGCCGAAGTTGGCGCTCCCCTGGTTCGTATTGGTGATGGTTCGGGTGCCGGGCAGGCTGCTGCACCGGCCGCTCCTGCCGCTGAAGAAGCACCCGCTGCCGCCCCGGCAGCCGCGGAGGCACCGGCACCTGTGGCCGCTGAGGCTCCTGCCGCCGCTGCACCTGCGGCCGGCGCCGTTTCCGGCACCGAAGTGACCCTGCCAGCCTTGGGCGAATCGGTCACCGAAGGTACCGTCACCCGCTGGTTGAAGGAAATCGGCGAGGAAGTGGCCGTTGACGAGCCGCTGCTTGAAGTTTCCACCGACAAGGTCGACACCGAGGTTCCTTCCCCTGTGGCAGGCACCCTGCTGGAAATCCGTGTTCCGGAAGATGAGACCGCTGAAGTTGGCTCGGTACTCGCAGTTATCGGTGCCGCTGGCGCCGCTCCTGCAGCACCAGCCGCTCCCGCTGCCCCGGCACCGGTTGCCAAGGAAGAAGCTCCAGCTCCAGCCGCTCCGGTTGCACCTGCAGCCCCTGCTCCGGCAGCCCCGGCTCCAGCACCGGTAGCCGCTCCAGCTGCTGCTGCCGCTCCGGCTGAGGCCGCCGAGTCCAACGATTCGGGTTATGTCACCCCGTTGGTTCGCCGCCTGGCAAACCAGCACGGCATCGACATCGCCTCGGTCAAGGGCACCGGCGTTGGCGGACGCATCCGCAAGCAGGACGTGCTTGACGCCGTAGCCGCCAAGGAAGCTGCTGCTCCGGCACCGGCCGCTGCCGCACCGGCTGCTGCCAAGCCAGCTGCTCCTGCGGTTGAGGCTTCGAGCCTGCGCGGAACCACCGAAAAGGCTCCACGCATCCGTCAGGTGATCGCCCGCCGCATGCGCGAGTCGCTGGAAGTTTCGACTCAGCTGACCCAGGTCCACGAGATCGACATGACCCGCATCGTCAAGCTGCGCGGTACTGCCAAGAACAACTTCAAGGCAGTCAACGGTGTCAACCTGACCTACCTGCCGTTCATTGCCAAGGCCGTCGCCGAAGCACTGAAGGCACACCCGAAGCTGAACGCCGAGTACAACGAAGAGACCCAGCAGATCACCTACCACAATGCCGAGCACCTGGCATTCGCTGTGGACACCGACAAGGGCCTGCTGGTTCCTGTTGTTTCCAACGCGGGCGATCTGAACCTTGCTGGCCTGGCCAACAAGATTGCTGATGTTGCTTCGCGTACCCGCAGCAACAAGATCGGTCCGGACGAACTGTCCGGCGGCACCTTCTCGATCACCAACATTGGTTCGGTTGGCGCACTATTCGACACCCCGATCATCAACCAGCCGCAGGTTGCCATCTTGGGCACCGGCGCCATCGTGAAGCGCCCAATGGTCGTCACCGACGCCGAGGGCAACGACTCGATCGCCATCCGCCACATGATGTACCTGTGCCTGACCTACGATCACCGCCTGGTTGACGGCGCAGATGCCGGTCGCTTCCTGCAGACCGTCAAGGCACGTCTTGAAGGCGGCGCATTCGAAGGCGATTTGGGCCTGTAAGGTTCGAAGACTTCAGCGCTTCTAGCAAGGGGAAGTTCTCCCGTCGGTTATCCGGCGGTGAGGGCTTCCCCTTGCTGTTTCTACCGTGCGTCGAACTTCGGCTAGGCTAGGAGTATGACTTTCGCACTTTCTCTCCTCGTGTTTCTGCACGTGCTCGGTGCGGCCGCGATCTTTGGCGGCTGGCTAGCAAACTTCAAAACCCCGACAGTCAACATTTGGCAGTGGTACGGTGCCCTGTTGCAGCTGGTCACCGGGCTTGCACTGGTGGGCCTGGTCGAAGCACAGGGTGGAGACCTTAACCACATCAAGATCGGCGTTAAGGTAGTTATCGCCTTGGGCATCGCCGTGGCAGCGTTCATCGGCCGGAAGAAGGTCAAGGCCGGCGAAGAGGTTTCCACCGGCATCGCCCACGCGGTTGGCGGGCTCGCGCTCATCAACATCGCTATCGCTGTGATCTGGACCTAATCCAGCAGCAAACCACCACACACCGTGAGCGGCCGTTTTCATGAATTCATGAAGACGGTCGCTTCTTCGTTTAACGATTTCGCTCAACCGGCCGCATTCATTGGGTACGGCTATGCACCAGACCTAAACGCCATTGCCCGTCAACCAGCTCGACTTCCACCCGGATCCATTCGCCCTCCCCCGCCGCGACCTGATGCCTGATAGCTCCCGCGGAGTCGACATAGCTATAAGCGCTCTGCGTCGAGTACGCATTGAGAACTACGGTGTTTGCGGCGCCACGGGCCTGGACTGAAATATTTTCCATGCTGGTTGCAAGCCCTTTGAAGCGAAGATTCAGTTCGCTCATCGTGGCCAGGGTTTGCCGATCCCTCAAAAGCTGATCCGATCCCTCGACATAGATCTTCGCTAGCGCACGAGCATCTGATTCATTCATCGCGCGATCACGTTGCGCAGAGAGCTCCAGGAAACTTGCGATCACCGTGTCCGCTTCGAAGGCGCAGGCCGGTACTTCGCCCACGTCCAAAATGCGGCAGCCTGCTTCATTGACCGGAGGGGCGGCCTGAGCCGCAGGGTCTGCATTCGGACCGGGCAGGAGGTATTTCACGCCAAAGAAGCTGGCAGCCATCACCAGAGCTCCCGCCGCGAGGGTGATGACGATTTTGGCCCCACCGGGAGTTCGTCGAAGCAGGTGGCCGTGCCAGTCCGAATCGATCTTTGACTGACGGCATCGTTTGCGGGAATCCGCGGCCAGGCGCTCCCTGCCCCGACGCGCAGAGCGTCGCTCAAGCTCAGGGTGGATCGTATCCATTAATTGATTGCCATCGGGGTCGATGAATCCCTCCCAGCGAATCGGTTGCGCCGGTGTGCTCGAAAACAATGTTCTGGCAAACTGGTCGGCGGTGGGCCGCAGCCGCGGATCCTGATCCAACGACTGCGCTAGCAGCTCCTGGATGATCTGTGGAACCAACGGAAATTGAACGCGCACCGGAGGCCTGAAGTGGGCCTCGTCGGGCGGCTCACCGTCCAAGAGGTACCAAAGGCAACTGCCCAATGCATACACGTCTTGGGAGCCGAATACTTCCTCCTCCCCGCCTTGGAGCGCCAGAGGATCCACAAAACCCGGTGTGCCGGCCGTAGCAGGAACGTCCTGCCCCAGCGATGACTCTTGAAAATCAATAATCTTCGGCATACCTTGCGCCGTTAACAAGATGTTCGACGGAGAGATGTCACCGTGGCGCAGTCCCTCAAGGTGCAACCCGGCAATGGTCTGGGCAATCGGGGCCAAAGCGGTGACACATTCGCCAAGCTCAAAGGCAGAACGCTGTGTCACCAATTCAGCAATGCTGCCCCCGGGGCAGTACTCCATCAGCAGGCCCTCACCTAGTTGAGTTGTCAGCAAACCGTAAATATCGACGACATATTTCCTTGCAGTAGTCATACTCTCAAGCCGCCGAGATGCCACATTTTCCATAGTTTGGCTAAGTTTCAGCACCATATACTGCTGATCCGATTCACGGCGAATAAGCCAGACTTTGCATGGTGACTTGGTACTTAGCGGCTTAACTGTCATGTAGCCGGGGCAGGTGGGCCAGGCCAAAACATTTGTTGATTCATCCATGTTCCCGTTCTACCAAAAACCGTGAATTGCAAATTCGTTATCCACAAGCGCACCTGTTCGCGGTGAATTAGCGACCGCTGGTTCAACGGCGTAGGGTAACCCCCATGGCGATCGAATTCGAAAGAGTCGGACTCGGCACAGAGTATATTCCGTATCAGCAAGCCTGGGACTACCAAATCCAGCTGCATGATGCGGTAGCCGCGGACGAACTAACCCCAAAAGTCCTTTTCCTCGAACACGCAGCAGTGTATACGGCTGGCAAACGGACTGAACCCGAGGACCTGCCTCTCGACGGAACACCGGTAGTGGAGGTGGACCGAGGTGGAAAACTCACCTGGCACGGACCTGGCCAACTTGTTGGATACCCCATCGTCAAGTTGCGCAAAATCAGCGCGATTCGGCTGTATGTGGAAACCCTCGAACAAGCACTGATCAATGTAGTCGACGAATACGGCATCCCAACCGTGCAGGTTAAGGGACGATCCGGAGTCTGGGTACCCGGTGCAGACGGAGAGCAGGACCGAAAGATAGCGGCCATCGGGATCCGCATCAACCACGGTGTAACCATGCACGGTTTCGCATTAAACTGCTCCAACGATTTGAACGCGTATGAGCAGATCATTCCGTGCGGTATCACCGATGCCGGTGTCACCACTATTTCCAAGGAACTTGGATACGACGTCTCGCCTAGCGACGTAGTCGATCGTGTTCAACAGGAGCTTGAGCGTCTCCTCACTCCCCAGGTCGTATAGAGTACAAACCCTTCCTCAGAAAGAACAGTCAATGAGCATCGAGCCAGAAGGTCGTCGACTACTACGCGTTGAAAAACGCAATGCTGCCGTTCCCGTTGAACGCAAACCAGAGTGGATCAAAGCAAAACTTAACATCGGCCCCGAGTACGTGGGCCTAAAAAATCTTGTGCAGTCCGAAGGACTTCACACGGTCTGCGAAGAAGCAGGCTGCCCCAACATCTTTGAATGCTGGGAAGACCGTGAGGCTTCATTCCTCATCGGTGGATCAGAATGCACCCGACGTTGTGACTTCTGCCAGATCGACACTGGCAAACCATCAGCCTTGGACCGCTCCGAGCCGTTCAAGGTCGCCATGAGCGTGAAGAAGATGGATCTGCGTTATGCCACCGTCACCGGTGTTGCTCGAGACGACCTCGAAGACGAGGGTGTCTGGCTTTATGCTGAAACGGTACGGCGAATCCACCAATTTAACGAAACCACCGGCGTGGAACTGCTGATTCCAGATTTCTCCGGAAAACCAGAAAATTTGGACGCCATCTGTGATTCCGCCCCGGAGGTGTTCGCCCACAACGTTGAAACGGTTCCGCGCATCTTCAAGCGCATTCGCCCGGCGTTCCGCTACGAGCGCTCATTGGGAGTCATCACCCATGGCCACCAACGCGGCATGATCACCAAGTCGAACCTGATTCTGGGAATGGGCGAGACCCGTGAAGAAATCTCCGAGGCCATGCGCGACCTGTATGAGGCCGGTTGCGATCTGCTGACCATCACCCAGTACCTGCGACCAACCGAACGCCACCTTCCGGTTGATCGCTGGGTCAAGCCCCAAGAATTCATCGAGCTTCAGCAGGAAGCCGAAGAACTTGGGTTCGCCGGGGTCATGTCCGGTCCCCTGGTTCGCTCTTCCTACCGTGCTGGACGGTTGTGGGCCGGTGCGATGCGCAAAAAGGGCCGTGAAATCCCTGAGGCCTTGGCGCACATCGAGTCCTCCGGCGACACCCGCCAGGAAGCCGCTTCGCTAGTTCACAGCTAGAAGTCCAGGCTGACACTCGGTAGACACCACCACTGCTCTCGTCCCGACCCGAAGTTGATCATCGACGATTCACACTTCGGGCCGGGACGTTGTGCGTTTTCACACATCTTTAGTGAAGTGCGTCCGGCAAATTCCCGCTCCGGATTAGATCTCATAGATTCATCGCGTAGAATTGAGGCACTATGGCCAAAAACTCCGACAACGACGCTGCCTCGCAACCAAAGCGTGGGCTTTTTTCGCGTAAACCAAAAGCTGAAAAGCAGAACAAAGAGCCCGGTCGCCTCAAGCAGATCGGCCAAGTCTTCCAGATGACCCGCCGCCACGACCCTATGGTCGTTTGGTGGATGGTGCTGGCTGCCCTGGGAATTATTGCCGTGGGCCTCGTTATCGGCTTGCTGATCAATAACTGGGTCACCACGCTGATCATTTCGATCCCATTGGCTCTGCTCGCTGCGATGTACATCATGTCCCGCCGCGCAGAGAAGGCCGCCTTCTCGCAGTTGGTTGGTCGCCCTGGCGCTGCCGGCGCAGCGATGAGTGTGCTGCGTCGCGGATGGATCCTCAAGGAGGAGCCAGTCGCCTACAACCGGCATCAGGATCTTGTCTTTATGGCAATCGGCCGCCCTGGAGTGGTGCTGGTTTCCGAAGGACCGAAGTCCCGAGTGCGTGATCTGATCATTTCCGAACGCAAACGTGTGGGTCGTGTCCTACCGAACGTTCCCATCCATGTGATCAACGCCGGTCAGGACGAAGACCAGGTCGCCTTGGAAGATGTAGCCAAGAAGATGAAAAAGCTGCCCAAGTCGATCACCAAGCTTGAGGTGAGCGCCGTTGAAAAGCGGCTGAGCACCCTGACTGCGAATCGTCTGCCGATTCCAAAGGGTATCGACCCGAATCGTGTACGCCCGAATCGTCGCGCAACACGAGGCTAGTCAAATCAAAAGAAACCGCATCAATCGATGCGGTTTCTTTTTTGTCTCAGGTCCTTCCCCAGGGATCACCACAGCGTTTTGAGGCTAGGACTAACGACGCCTTAACGGATCTTCACCAGAATGCTCTTGGCGAGGCGGTCATGCAGGCCGCGCTGGTCCTTGTCAACGATGAGTACCGGGACAAACAAGCACAGCAGCACCGATCGGATCAGCCCCTGCAGGGGCTTGACCGCCGAACCATTTATCGACTGAACCTGCATCCCAAAAATACGATGTCCAATGGTGTGCCCGGTGATCCCCACACCGACGATCTGCCCCAGACAGAACAAACCAAGTGTTGCCAAATCACCAAGATCAAAAAGCCACCAGCTCAGCAACATCGACAAGGCCCAATCAATACAAATTGCTCCAAGTCGGCTGGGTAGACGTCCGATTGAGCCAGGGCCCTTTTCTGGACGACCCAGATGTTCCCCCGGCCAGCGTTGAGAGTTAAGCTGGGGCGGGCCTTCAAGCCATGAACTAAAGTCTTTGCGTTCCACAGCTTAAGTCTATCGGTGCACCCTGTGTGTATGATTTTCCGGATTTCCCACCCGCGCAGGAATGTTACAACACGGTTTTTGCACTGGTCAGAGACGCACGACACGCCCGAACTTCGCGCTTGTAACGCGGACGAAACAATCGAGACACCAATAAGAAACGGATCCTAGGTAAGGTTAACGAGTAAGCAAGAGAACAGATCAGATCACTTCGCATGATCGTTCGGTTTACCAAACTCAAATCTCACCAGGGAGTAACCTGCACATGTTTAAGAGTCCAGAAGAAGCTTTGGCTTATATCGCCGAAGAGGGCATCAAGTTCGTTGACGTTCGATTCACCGACCTACCAGGTGTTCAGCAGCACTTCAACGTGCCAGCAAAGTCCGTAGATGCAGACTTCTTCGTGAACGGCCAGCTGTTCGACGGATCTTCAATCCGTGGCTTCGCTGGAATCTCCGAATCAGACATGCAGCTGGTCCCGGATGTCACTACCGGCTTCATCGATCCTTTCCGTATCGAAAAGACCTTGGCATTCAACTTCTCGATCATCAACCCACGTACCGGTGAGCCTTACCACCGTGACCCGCGTGGTGTGGCCGAGCGTGCTGAAGCATACTTGGAGTCAACCGGCATCGCCGACACCGCGTTCTTCGCACCTGAAGCAGAGTTCTTCATCTTCGAAGACGTCCGTTACGAATCCAACCCACAGGGCGCGTTCTACAAGATCGATTCGGACGAAGCTCCATGGAACACCGGCCGCAAGGAAGAAGGCGGCAACCAGGGTTACAAGACCCCTTACAAGGGTGGCTACTTCCCAGTTTCGCCAACCGATAAGCAGGCAGACCTGCGCGATGCAATTTGTGTCGAGCTGGACAACGCCGGGCTCGAAGTTGAGCGCAGCCACCACGAGGTTGGCGCCGCCGGCCAGGCTGAGATCAACTACAAGTTCAACACCATGGTTCACGCAGCCGACGAACTGATGCTGTTCAAGTACGTGGTGAAGAACGTGGCTGATGCTTGGGGCAAGTCCGCAACCTTTATGCCAAAGCCAGTATTCGGCGACAACGGCTCGGGCATGCACGTGCACCAGTCGCTGTGGAGCAACGGCGATCCGCTGTTCTACGACGAAAAGGGCTACGCAGGCCTGTCCGACACCGCGCGCTGGTACATTGGTGGTCTGCTGAAGCACGCTGACGCGGTGCTGGCCTTCACCAACCCAACCGTGAACTCCTACCGCCGTCTGGTCAAGGGTTACGAAGCACCGGTCAACATGGTGTACTCGCAGGGCAACCGCTCGGCTGGTATCCGCATCCCGATCACCGGTTCGAACCCTAAGGCCAAGCGTATTGAGTTCCGCGCACCGGATGCCTCCTCGAACCCATACTTGGCTTTCGCAGCACAGCTGATGGCTGGCCTGGACGGCATCAAGAACCGCATCGAGCCTGCTGACCCGATCGACAAGGATCTCTACGAGCTTCCTGCGGAGGAAGCCAAGGACATCCAGCGTGCGCCGGAAACCCTTGAGGAAGCACTGAAGGCTCTGGAAGCCGATCATGACTTCCTGCTCGAAGGCGGCGTATTCACCGAAGACCTGATCCAGACCTGGGTTGAGTACAAGCGTGAAAACGAAATCAAGCCACTGAGCCTGCGCCCGAACCCATACGAGTTCGAGCTGTACTACGGCTGCTAATCTGAGGTTCGCGATACCCGCGAATCACTAAAGGCTGGGTTCCACCAATTTTGGTGGAACCCAGCTTTTTTGTTCACAGCGGTAGGCTGAGTCTATGGACTATTCACAGTGGGTCAGTGTGCAGCGCGAAGACGGTGAAACCGTGGGGTACCTTGATCCGTGCGATCCGGACTACAACCAGGTGATTCCGCGTAATATTCTCGGCCACGCAGTGACCGAAGGCTGCGAGTATTTGACCGGTGAAGAATTACTCCTCGAACGTGGCATCCGCGAAGTCATGGACACTTGGGTCCTCGATGACGGCTCAGCGGAGCGCACCGAGGTACTGAGCATTGTTGAGGTCTCTCCACAAGGGATCGTGCTTGCCAATGCCCTGCGCACCAAAGCGTTGCAACCCACCGAACGAATCCACGTATCCTGGCCTGATATCGCTCGCCGGCTCACCATTTCTCACGGCTAAGCTGCAATGGCTAGTATTCCTTTTTGTCGGCTTTCGCGGCCCAGGATTCAAAGGCGCCACGCGCTGAGTCCAACTCGACCTTGGTGAAGGGAATGCGGCGTTCGCCCATAGGGAGCTCTAGTTCGGTGTAAATGAAGTTGTCGTCAAACCCAATATTAGCGGCATCTTGGCGGTCGTTAGCATAATAGACGTGCTTGAATCGCGCCCAGTAAATGGCGCCGAGACACATGGGACACGGCTCGCAGCTGGTGTAGAGCTCACACTGGGACAAGTCGAAAGTCCCCAACACCTGGCCCGCTAGGCGAATCATGTTGACCTCGGCGTGGGCCGTCGGGTCGGAATCGTGAACCACGGTGTTGTACCCCGCGGCGATCACAGTGCCGTCCAGGACCACCACCGCACCAAATGGACCGCTGTCATCACTGTCCAAAGCCAACATCGATTGGTCAACAGCTGCCTGCATAAAGCGTAGATCCATGACGTACTCCCCCTCGTCTGCGCGGTTCATCCGGAGGAACCGGATTCACCGAACCAAATTGGAACCGTGACCCCAGCCTATCCCCTCCCGCGCCAAGAACGAGCAGGACAGGGCGAAATCTTGGCTGGTGACTGCCCAACACCTGTCCCTACCTACGGTTGCTGTTGCCTCAGTGCCCGCCTGTAGCGCCGCCTGACGAGTTTTTGCGTAAGGAGCAGTAGTGGGAAAAGTATTCTCCATAGCCGGCGGTCAGAAGCGGTCGTGAGCGAGCGGATCTCCAAAAAGACCGCTGGCCCCTGCCGTTGCAGGATGAACGCTTCTTCGCCGGAGACCGGATGCCCGGGCAGGGTGCGGTACGCGAACCCTGCTAGGTTAGCCTGGTCCACCAGATCCGATACCTCAACGGGTTCATGAATGGTGAACGGTCCAACCGGTACGGTGATGACCGGCCGTGCACCGACACTCACCTTCTCTTGCGGGGTGAGACGAAAACCGCTGCGCGTTTTCACTTCCCAGCGCAGTAGCGCCTGCACCGACTGAGCCCAGAAGTCCTCCCCCAAGCCGAGGTACCACCGTTGCTGCCATACGCGGTATTGATCGCTGGCGACGTTCCACTGCTCTTGGTGAATTTGTGTCAGGGACATCTTGGGTCAGTTTTCAAAGCCGTAGAAGAGCTGCTCAAACAATGCGCGGGAGTGCCTGGTGGCCCGTAAATAGTCCTCTTCCAGCTCCATACCGGTATTCGGTTCGTAGCCGCACCAACGCGCCACCGCTTCCATATCCCGTGCGGAGCTGGGAAGCACGTCACTTGAACGCCCGGAGGTGATGATTTCCGCGGACCGGATACGTGTGGCCAACCGCCAAGCGATATCCAGCTGTTCGGCCTGTTCCTCGGTGATAATTTCCAAGGCCGCCAGCTGATCCAACGCCAACAGCGTGGAGGGCGTACGTAGTTCATGATGTTTCCACGCATACTGCAGCTGATAAAACTGCACCAACCACTCGACATCTGAGAGCGATCCACGCCCCAGCTTCAAATGCCGATTGGGATCGGCACCGCGTGGCAGGCGCTCGGCTTCCACCCGCGCTTTGATCTTCCGGATTTCCTTGATCTCCGCATCGTTCAGCCCTCGCCCATAACGAATCGGTTCAATGAGCACCATGAAGTCTTGGCCGAGCTGTTCGTCTCCGGCAAACGGGCGAGCACGTTGCAACGCCTGGCGTTCCCAGACCTCGACCCAGCGTTCGTAATACGCCGCATAGGAGTCGAATGAACGGACCAAGGCTCCCTGCCTGCCCTCGGGGCGAAGGTCTGAATCAATTTTCAGTTTGACCTCAGCGGGGATGGCGGGCTTCAGCGGTTTCGAACTCCACGACATCAGCTCGGTGACCACACGCGAGGCTTGTTCCTGGGCCTGCTGGTCTGTGGCGCCGGCCTCCGGGCGCTGGACGTACAGCACATCTGCATCGGAGCCATACCCGATCTCCGCGCCACCCTGGCGGCCCATGGCGATGACGGCAATGCGGGTGTGCGCGCCGTGTTCAGCCTGATCCGCCGCGAGCAGCACCTTGAGAATACCGTCGATCATGACCCCGTCGATGTCGGAAAGGGCCTGACCCACCTGGTTGACTTTGAGCAACCCCGCACCGTCAGCCAGTGCGACCCGCAAAAACTCGCGTCGGCGGACCAACCTGATTTGCCGGATCGCTGCCTCGGGCTGTTTGGTTCGCTGGATGATCGCCGCGTTCTGCTGCAGCAGGCTCTCGCGGCTTTGCGGCAGCAGCGAGCTGTCGGTACCCAGCCAGGCGGCCGCGGCCGGCTCGTTGGCCAGCAGGTCCGTCAGGAAGCGGGTATTGGACAACAGGTGGCTCAACCGTTCGGCGGCGGCATTGGTGTCGCGCAGCATCCCCAGGAACCAATGGGTTTTGCCCAGAGATTCACTGAGCCGGCGGAATCCCAAGAGCCCGGCATCCGGGTCCACCCCGCGGGCAAACCAATCCAAGAGCACCGGCAGCAGCTGACGTTGCAGCGCGGCCCGCCTGGCAACCCCGCCGGTGAGCGCCTCGATGTGGCGCATGGCGGCCTTGGGGTCCAGATATCCCAGGGCGCGCAGTCGGGCCTGCGCGGATTCGGCCGTGAGCCTGACGTCGTCAGCCGACAGGTTGGAGCTGCTGACCAACAACGGGCGGTAGAAGATCCGCTCATGCAGTGAGCGCACCAAACGTTTGGTCTCATTCCAGCGGCGCAGCAGTTTCTCAGGGCTGGTTGCCTGCAGGTCTCCTGCCCCGCGGATCGCCCGAGCCAAGATCCTCTGGGCATTTTCACCCCGCGACATCAGGTGTGTGCGGCGCAGCTGGCTCAGCTGGATTCGGTGCTCCAGCAACCGCAGAAAACGATAGGACCCGTCGAAGTTGGTGGCATCTTCGCGGCCAATGTAGCCGGTCTCGCTCATCGCCTGGATGGCCAGTGTGGTGGTGGGAACCTGGATCGAGGGTTCAACGCGGCCGTGGACCAGTTGCAGGAGCTGCACGGTGAATTCCACGTCGCGCAGCCCGCCAGGGCCGAGTTTGATCTGCCATGGCACGTCGTCCTTGGAGATATTATCGCTCACCCGTCGGCGCATCGCCTGCACCGATTCAACGAACCCGTCGCGTTCCGAGCTGGACCAGACCATCGGCGAGACCATCCGCTCGTAGGCGGAGCCCAGGTCCGCATCCCCTGCAATAGCCCGGGCCTTGAGCAGCGCCTGGAACTCCCACGAATGCGCCCAGCGGCGATAGTACGCCTCATGGGATGACAGGGTGCGGGTCAAGGCCCCGTCCTTGCCCTCAGGCCGCAGGTTGGGGTCCACCTCCCACAACATTGGTTCCGGGCCGGGAACCATCAGGGCGCGTGCGGTATTGCCGCACAAGACCGTGGCGATCGCCGCGGCGAGGTCTTCCTCGATCCCCGGCAACGAACCGTGCACGTAGATGACATCCACGTCGGAAATGTAGTTCAGTTCCCGGGCCCCGCATTTGCCCATGCCGATTACCGCCAGCTTCACCTGGTCAACCTGCTCGGGCGAGTACTGCTCTCCGGCCTCGGCACGAGCCACCGCCAGCGCACCTTCAAGGGCGGCGGCGGCCATGTCAGCCAGTTCCGCGGCAACCTGGGGCATCACCCACTGCGGCTGGGCGGCGCCCAGGTCGCGAAACGCCAGGGACAACAAGGCCAGTCGGTAGCTGACACGCAGTTTCTGCCGCGCTTCAGCGCCGGTGCAGGCCGCAACCCAGTGGCCGTTGGGTGTCTGCTCAGCACCTACCGCCGCCAGCATGCTTTCGCGCAGGTGCTCTGCGGAAACCGGGACGAACCCGGTGGAGGGTGCCTTGCTGACGATCTGCAGCGCATCTTCGCAGCGAATGAGGAACTCACCCAGCGCAGACGAGCTGCCAAGCAACCGCAGCAGGGCCTGGCAGCTATCGGATTCCAGAAATAGTTTGGCAGCCTGCGGATGGCGATCCACCAAGCGAAGGGCAAGCAACAACGCCTGATCAGGATCCGGCGCATGCGCCATCATCTTCACAATCAGTTGCGGGTCCAAGGCGGATAGCTCCTTGGAATCAAGAAATTTCTTGGCCCGTTCGATGTCGGAGAATCCGGCATTGATCAGCGATCGTGAGGAAACTTCTGTCATGGCGTTATCGTTGACTCCTGACTAGGTGACGCACAGGTGCGCCGGGGATCGTTTAGAGAATCCCCAAATATTTATCCAGTTCGTAAGGCGTAATGATCTGGCGGTATTCTTCCCATTCGGCCCGCTTGTTGGCCAAGAACGAATTGAACACCTGCTCACCAAGAATTTCAGCCATGAGTTCAGACTCCTCCATGGCACGCAGCGCGTCATGCAGGCTGCCGGGCAGCGGCACATGGCCCGACGCCCGACGCTCAGCATTGGAAAGGCTCCAGACATCGTCCTCGGTAGGTTCTTCCAGTTCGTAACCTTCCCGGATCCCCTTCAAGCCGGCACCTAGCAGGCAGGCATAGGCCAGGTAGGGGTTGGCGGCCGAGTCGATGCCGCGGTATTCAACACGCGCACTTTGACCCTTGCCCGGCTTGTAGAGCGGCACACGGACCAATGCCGAACGGTTATTGTGCCCCCACGAACGGTGGCTCGGGGCTTCGCCCCCACCCCACAGGCGCTTGTAGGAGTTCACAAACTGGTTGGTAATTGCGGTCATTTCCTGCGCATGGCGCAAGATCCCGGCGATAAAGGAGCGAGCCACATCTGATAGCTGGTATTCACGCCCAGCCTCAAAGAATGCGTTCACGTCGCCTTCGAACAGGGAGAAGTGAGTGTGCATGCCGCTGCCCGGGTGCTCGGCAAAAGGCTTGGGCATAAACGTGGCATGAATGCCCTTCTGCATGGCCATTTCCTTGATGACGGTGCGGAAGGTCATGATGTTGTCGGCGGTCTGCAACGCATCCGCGTAACGCAGATCAATCTCGTTCTGCCCAGGACCGTTTTCATGGTGGGAGAACTCCACCGAAATTCCCAGCGCTTCCAACGTAGTAACCGAGGCGCGGCGGAAATCCTGACCGACACCATCGGGGACATGATCAAAATATCCCCCGTTGTCAATCGGCTGAGGCCGCCCTTCGGCGTCCAACTCCGAGTTTTTCAGCAGATAGAACTCAATCTCGGGATGGGTGTAGCAGGTGAAACCCATATTCGCGGCTTCGGTCAGCTGGCGCTTGAGCACCTGGCGGGGGTCGGCATTGGACGGCTGGCCCTCGGGAGTCAGGATGTCGCAGAACATCCGTGAGGTCGGTTCGGTCTCGCCGCGCCAAGGAAGTATCTGGAAGGTGGCAGGGTCTGGTTGCAGAAGCATGTCGGATTCGGAGATCCGCGAGAGGCCGTCAATCGATGAGCCGTCGAAGCCGAGGCCCTCTTCGAATGCGTCTTCAACTTCGGCTGGTGCCAGCGCTACCGATTTCAGCGAGCCGACCACATCGGTAAACCACATCCGCACAAATCGAACGTCTCGTTCCTCAATGGTGCGCAGCACAAATTCTTGCTGACGATCCATATTCCACCGCCTTGTAATTCCTAGAGTCCGGCGCCCATTAGGCCCGTAGTAATGTTGACCTGTTGCAAGACTATAACGTTTTGACCCCGTTATTCGTGCAAGCACCGCTTGCACTAAGTGCGATAAAGTCGTTTCATGCCCCAACCATACGCAGCGAACCCTGAAAAAGGCCCGTCCCGCATCCGGGTTCACCATCTACAGCAAGCTAAAGAGCGCGGCGAAAAATTCGCCATGTTAACCGCATATGACGTCATGATGGCCGAGATCTTCGACGAAGCAGGAATCGAAATCCTTCTGGTGGGCGATTCTGCTGCCAATACCGTCATTGGTTATGAGTCCACGTTGCCCATCACCGTCGATGAAATGATCGTGTTTACCAAGGCCGTAGCCAACGGAAGCAAACGCGCCATGGTTGTCGCGGACCTTCCGTTCGGCAGCTACGAGCAGTCCCCGGCCCAGGCGGTTGAAACCGCCGTGAGGCTTATGAAAGAAGGACATGCCCACGCGGTAAAGATGGAAGGAACCGCAGCCTACGCCGAACACGTCCGCGCCATGGTCCTAGCCGGCGTCCCGGTGATCGGTCACATCGGATTCACCCCTCAGTCAGAACATGCCCTGGGCGGGTACCGCATCCAAGGACGCGGAGAAACTTCCGAGATCATGAAGCAAGATGCCCTAGCACTCCAGGATGCCGGCGCATTCTGCATCCTGATGGAGATGGTCCCCAGCCCCGCAGCCGCGGTCATTGACCAGGCACTGGTGATCCCAACCATCGGAATCGGCGCAGGTTCCTCGACCACCGGCCAGGTGCTGGTCTGGCAGGACATGCTGGGCCTGGGTGGGCGACGCACTCCGAAGTTCGTCAAGAAATACGCGGACCTGCGAACCGTAGTCTCCGACGCGGTCAGCGCATACCACCAAGATGTGCTCTCCGGTTCGTTCCCGTCTTCGGAGTACGAGTTCGACAAGTAGCCAAAATCTGGTGGCGCGAGTCCACCAGATACACGTAATCCGGGGTGATACAGCGGCCATTGGCAGCTGAATCACCCCGGAAAGTCGTTTCCCGACGTTTTGAGCGGGTTAGTCGTCCTCGTCCTCGGCGTCCCAGGCGTCGTTGCGTGCCTGAACCTTGTCCATGGCCGTGCGTGCTTCCGCTTCGGTGTCGTATGGGCCCAAAAGCTGGGACCAGTCCGACTGCGCACCTTTTTCAATCGTCTTGGTGTTCACGTTGTACCAGTACTGACCCTCACCGGGGGTTCCCACTGAACTCATCGTCTGCTCCTTCAGCTCGGTCGAAGTCTGCCAACCTCAACGCTAGCGCATCACCCTGGTTTTCCTTGTGACATATGTTCTAAGACCGGCCCGGCAACAAATGGCGGGGGTTGAAAACGCTAGAATACCTGTATGGCTACTGTCTCAACTGCACCAATTGGAAATCTCACCGCGGGCGTTCTCGGCCCACAGCTCCCGGTACCAAAAAGTATTGAACGACCGGAGTACGTAGGTAAAGTTGAGCCGGCAAAGAGTACCGCTTCAGAGGTCAAGAGCCCGGAAGTCATCGAACGCATCCGTATTGCCTCCCGCATTGCGGCCCAGGCCCTGGCAGAAGTCGGGAAGGCCTGCCAGCCAGGGGTCACTACCGATCAGTTAGACCGCATCGGCCACGAGTTTCTCCTGGATCACCAGGCCTACCCGTCCACCCTCGGCTACCGGGGTTTCCCCAAGTCATTGTGCACCTCGTTGAACGAGGTGATCTGCCACGGGATCCCGGACAGCACCGTGTTGCAGGACGGCGACATCATCAACATCGATATCACCGCATTCATTGGCGGTGTGCATGGTGATAACAATGCAACATTTTTGGTCGGAGACGTGGATGAAGAGTCCCGCTTGCTAGTTGAACGCACCGAGAATTCGCTCAAGCGCGCCATCAAGGCAGTCATGCCGGGCCGGGAGATCAACGTCATAGGGCGCACCATCGAAAGCTACGCCAAACGATTCGGCTACGGGGTGGTTCGCGACTTTACCGGCCACGGCGTAGGCGAGTCGTTCCATTCGGGTTTGATCATCCCCCACTACGATGCGGCGCCGGCCTACAACACCCTGATTGAAACAGGAATGGTCTTCACCATCGAGCCGATGCTTACCCTGGGCACCGTTGAATGGGATATGTGGGCTGATGACTGGACGGTGACCACACGAGATAAAAAGCGCACCGCGCAATTTGAGCACACCTTGTTGGTCACCGATTCGGGTGCCGAAATCCTGACCCTGCCCTAGCAGCAGGCCGCTGGAGCAACAACAACGTTAAAAGGCGTTGGGCTGAACCCTTCTTCTTGCTTGGGTTCAATCCAACGCCTTTTTCATGCAGCTAATTTCAGTCGGCCGTCAGTGGGCGCTGAGTTCCCTGCGGGGTGGAACTGCGCTGGTCACGCAGCTTCTCCATGGCAGCCTCAAAATCCGAAAGTGACTGGAAATTGTGATAAACGCTGGCAAAACGCAGGTAGGCAACCTCATCTAATCGAGACAGCGGATCGAGGATCGCCAAACCCACCTGATGTGCCGGAATTTCTGCGGCCCCCGAGGTCCGCACCGCCTCTTCAACTTCCTGGGCCAAGATTGCCAGGTCATGATCCGTGACCGGTCGTCCCTGGCAAGCCTTGCGAACACCGTTGATCACCTTGTTGCGCGAAAAAGGCTCTACCGCACCAGACTGTTTCAGAACACTGAGGCTTGCGGTCTCAATGGTGGTAAATCGGCGAGAACACTCGGTGCACTGCCGGCGCCGACGAATGGAGACGCCATCATCAGCAACTCGACTATCAACCACACGAGAATCTGCATTGCGGCAATAAGGGCAGTTCATGACACCTCCAACTCACTACTAAAACTGAATTTCACAGGGTGCACCTTCCGAAATTCATACTTGTCATGTATAAGTTTAGCGCTTAGTTCGCTTGACGCACGGCGACCGCGTCCCCGTGGGCCGGAAGGTCCTCCGCATTGGCCAAATTGATCACGTGCGCAGCCACGTCACCCAGGGCAGAGCGATCATAGTTGATTACCTGAACGGCTTTCAGGAACGTGTTCACGTTCAGTCCCGAGGCGTGCAGTGCGGTACCGCTGGTCGGGAGCACGTGATTCGATCCCGCGCAGTAGTCGCCGAGGGAAACCGGCGCATAGTCGCCAACAAAAATAGCGCCTGCAGCGGTAATCCGAGCCGCGTCCTGTGCGGGGTTCGCGGTCATGATCTCCAGGTGTTCGGCGGCGTACGCATTACAAACCTCGACCCCCTGATCCACAGAGTTCACCAAAATGATTGCCGACTGGCTTCCCGACAGCGCCTGCCGAACACGTTCACTGTGTTTGGTGCTTGCGACCTGAGTAGCCAGCTCATTGCGCACAGCGTCAGCCAATTCCGGTGAATCCGTTACCAGGACCGCCGCCGCGTTGGAGTCATGTTCGGCTTGCGAAATCATATCCGCCGCAACAAAGCTCGCCTTGGCCGTGCCATCGGCAAGAATCGCAATCTCGGTAGGCCCGGCCTCCGCGTCAATTCCGACAACGCCCTTCACGAGGCGTTTGGCCGTTGCCACAAACACGTTTCCGGGCCCGGAAATCACGTCGACCGGTTCGATGCCACCACGCGGGTCGCCAGGCATGTCTACACCGTAGGCAAAGGCGGCTACCGCCTGCGCCCCACCCATTGCATGAACTTCGGTGATCCCCAGCAGTTTTGCGGCAGCCAGAATGGTCGGGTGCGGCAGGCCGCCAAATTCTTTTTGCGGGGGGCTGGCCAAGGCGAGAGAGGTAACTCCTGCGGCCTGGGCTGGAACGGTATTCATGATGACCGACGAAGGATAAACTGCCAGCCCACCGGGGACATAGAGACCCACCCGGCGCACCGGTACCCACCGCTGCGTTACGGTGCCGCCATGGCTGTAATCAACCACCGTATCCGCTGGCACCTGAGCTGCCGCGAAGCGACGGGCCCGGGAGATCGATTCTTCCAGAGCCTGGCGAACCTCGTGATCCAGCTGTTCAAGCGCCTTGTCCAGTTCGCTCTGCGGCACCCGGGTATGCTCCAAGTCGACCTGGTCGAATCGTTTGGCTAGCTCCTTGAGTGTGTCCATCCCGTGGGTGCGAACGTCATCAATGATCTGCTGGACCGTTTCGGCGGCGGTCTGCGAGTTGATGGCAGGACGCGGCAGGTTGGCTTTGAGCTGAGCGTAGCTGAAGTCCTCGGTGCGCCAGTCAAGGGTTGCTAGTTCGGAAAATACGGTTACTGGATTGGAAGTCACAAACCTATTTTAACGCCGATAACCGGGTGCGGCATCCATTGGTTACCTCACCCGGTCATTTGGCGCAGAACAACAATTCGGTGTGTCTTACACGTCCAGACAGTGTGGGCCGAGAAGAACCTTGAGATCACCAAACAATGCCGGGTTCGGATTCACTCGGAAGTTCATCCCCAACCGCATCAGCGAGGTTCCACGGCTTCCGGTGAGTTTCACCCGAACTTCGGTATTCCCGCTGTGAGTACGCAGCACATCACCCAGCTGTTGAACCAGGGATTCCGTGGCCTTGTGCGTTGGGATTCCGATAACCACAGGGCCGCCGTTGGCATCCTCTGACAGCTCGGGAATCATCATTTCCTGCGCATTAAGCGTGATCGAACCGTCATCACGACGCTGCACCCGGCCCTTGACAACCACAATGAGGTCATCGGCCAAGATCTCAGCGATCGGTTGGTAGGCCTGCCCGAAAAACATCACTTCCATAGAACCGGAGAGGTCTTCCACCTCGCACCGCGCATACGGGTTGCCACTCTTTTTGGCGATGCGTCGTTGCAAACCGGAAATCATGCCGGCAATGGAAATGATATGGCCGTCCTGCGGGCCGTCGTCTGAGAGCACGTGGGTCACTGACATGTCGGCATACTGCTCTAGCGCCGACCCCAAACCCTGCAGCGGGTGATCCGAGACGTATAGGCCCAGCATGTCTCGTTCGTAGGCCAGCTTTTCCTTTTTCTCCCAGTCCGGGAGGTCGGGAACCGCAACGGTCATCGCATCCGATGCCTCGGAAGGATCCAACGCGCTGAACAGGTCAAACTGATTGGCCGCCTCGTTGCGCTTAAGCTGAATTACCGAATCGACGGCTTCTTCGTGGATCGCCACCAGTGCACGGCGCGGGTGGCCCATCGAGTCAAAGGCACCAGCCTTGATCAACGACTCAATGGTTCGTTTGTTGCACACCACCGCGGGGACCTTGTTCAAGAAGTCGCTGAAGTCCTTGTAGGCACTCTTTTCCTCGCGTGCTTGGACCATGCCGTCCACAACGTTCGAACCGACGTTTCGGATGGCGCCCATACCGAAGCGGATATCCTTGCCCACCGGAGTAAAGGTCAATGCTGATTCATTAACATCCGGGGGAAGCACCGTGATACCCAAGTGGCGACACTCATTGAGGTAGAGTGCGAGTTTGTCCTTGTCGTCACCCACCGAGGTGAGCAGTGCGGCCATGTATTCGGCCGTGTAGTGCTCCTTGAGATACCCGGTCCAGTAGGAGACCACGCCGTAGGCCGCCGAGTGCGCCTTGTTGAAGGCGTAGTCGGAGAATGGCAGCAGGATATCCCACAGTGTTTGCACCGCTTCATTGGAATAGCCATTGTCGTTCATGCCCTGCTTGAAGCCTGCGAACTGTTTATCCAGTTCAGACTTCTTCTTTTTACCCATGGCACGACGCAGAATATCCGCTTGGCCCAACGAGTAGCCGGCGAGCTTCTGCGCGATGGCCATAACCTGCTCCTGATACACAATCAGGCCGAAGGTTCCGCCAAGGATATCTGCCAACGGCTCTTCAAGCTCTGGGTGGATCGGTACCACCGGCTGAAGTTTGTTTTTGCGCAACGCGTAGTTTGTGTGCGCGTTAGCGCCCATGGGGCCCGGGCGGTACAGCGCGAGCACAGCGGAAATGTCTTCGAAGTTATCCGGGCGCATCATCTTCAGCAAGGAGCGCATGGGACCGCCATCAAGCTGGAACACGCCCAGTGTGTCGCCACGGGCCAAAAGCTGGTAGGTGGCAGGATCATCTAGCGGAAGGGTCTCAAGATCAAGGTCAACGCCCTTGTTGGCTTTCACGTTCACCAGTGCGTCGGAGATGATCGTGAGGTTTCGCAAACCGAGGAAGTCCATCTTGATCAGCCCCAGGCCTTCACAGGTCGGGTAGTCAAATTGGGTGATGACCTGACCGTCCTGGATGCGGCGCATGATTGGAATGACGTCGATAATTGGATCCGAGCTCATGATGACACCGGCCGCGTGCACACCCCATTGGCGTTTCAGGCCTTCAAGCCCCTTGGCGGTTTCGAAAACTCGTTTTGCTTCGGGGTCGTTGGCCACGAGGTTACGGAAGTCCCCTGCCTCCGCATAACGTTTAGAGTCAGGATTCTCAATGTCGTTCAACGGGATGTCTTTCGCCATGACCGCCGGCGGCAATGCCTTGGTGAGTGATTCACCCATGGAGAATGGGTAACCCAATACTCGCGAAGAGTCCTTCAGGGCCTGCTTAGTCTTGATGGACCCGTAGGTCACGATCATGGAAACGCGTTCGTCGCCGTACTTTTCAGTCACGTATTTAATGACTTCGGACCGGCGGCGATCATCGAAGTCGACGTCGAAGTCGGGCATGGAAACACGTTCCGGGTTCAGGAAGCGCTCAAAAATCAGGCCATGAACCAGTGGGTCAAGGTCGGTAATACGCATAGCGTAGGCAACCATGGAACCCGCACCGGAACCACGGCCCGGACCAACACGGATCCCGTGGTCTTTGGACCAGTTAATAAAGTCCGCCACCACCAAAAAGTACCCGGGGAAACCCATCTTGATGATGACATCAAGTTCAAAGTCGGCCTGCTTGCGGGAAGCCTCCGGAACACCATTGGGGTAGCGGTAGTGCAGCCCCTTGTCTACTTCCTTGATCAGCCAGCTCGTCTCGTCTTCCCCGGGCGGGCAGGGGAACTTCGGCATATAGTTAGCGCTGGTGTCAAAGGACAGGTCGACCCGGTCTGCGATCTCCAGGGTGTTGTCACACGCTTCGGGCAGCTCTTTAAACAGTTCACGCATTTCACGGGAGCTCTTCAAGTAGTAGCCGGACCCGCTGAAAGCGAACCGGCTGCCGCCCTGGTCATAGGTCGGTTCATCGAGCGTTGATCCAGAGTTGATGGCCAACAAGGCTTCGTGCGCTTTGGAGTCTGCCTCGTGGGTGTAGTGCAGATCGTTGGTAGCAACCAGCGGGATGCTCAGTTCCTTGGCCAGTCGCAGCAGATCGGTGGTGATGCGGCGTTCGATTTCCAGGCCGTGGTCCATGATCTCGCAGAAGTAGTTTTCTTTTCCGAACAAGTCCTGGAATTCAGCTGCCGCGGCCTTGGCTGCATCATATTGACCCAAACGAAGTTTGGTTTGCACTTCACCCGAGGGGCAACCGGTAGTGGCGATCAGGCCTTCATGATGCTCGTTGAGCAATTCGCGGTCCCAGCGTGGATACTTGCCGAAAACCGAGTCCAACGACGCGCGCGACGAACCCTTAAAGAGGTTGTCCATGCCCTTGTTGTTGTAGGAGAGCAGGGTCATGTGGTTATACAGACCGCCGCCGGAAACATCGTCGCTCTTTTGACGTTCCTCGGTACGCCATTTAACACGAGTTTTGTCGTTGCGGGCCGTGCCCGGGGTGACGTAGGCTTCCACGCCGATGATCGGCTTAATGCCGGCCCCGGTAGCCTGACGCCAAAAGTCGAAGGCACCAAAAAGATATCCATGGTCGGTAATCGCCATGGCTTCCATACCCTGGCGATTGGCCTCGGCAAAAAGTTCGCCTAGTCGGGCCGCACCGTCCAGCATGGAGTACTCGGTGTGTGTATGAAGATGGACAAATCCGTCACGTGTCGCGCTCACCAATCCAGTCTAGCGCTGCGACAGCTGAAGTCCTGCGACCTTGAGACATCTGTGGGAAGAGATACAGCCACCTGGCGGTCTGCTCCAGGCGGCTGTATCGATAAATGAAATTTCGGCGGAGTTCCGAGTCTTAGAAGTTCCCCTCGCGGAGCAATTCGAGGGCCCCTGAAAGGTCCGAGGGGTACTCGCTTTCGTACTCGACCCATGCTCCGGTGCCAGGATGCTCGAAACCAAGTCGTTTGGCATGCAGCCACTGACGGGTTAATCCCAGCGCGGCCCCCAATTTAGGATCTGCCCCGTAGGTCTGGTCCCCGGCGCAGGGGTGGCCGAAGGCAGAGAAATGCACACGGATCTGGTGAGTTCGACCTGTTTCCAGGTGCACTTCAACCAGGCTGGCACGGCCGAATGCCTCAATGACTTGATAATGGGTTACCGAGTCCCGTCCACCCTCCAGCACGGCGAACTTCCAGTCGTGGCCCGGGTGCCTACCAATCGGGGCGTCAATGGTGCCTTCCAGCGGGTCGGGCAGGCCTTGGACCACCGCATGATAAATCTTTTTGGGTGTGCGCTCTTTAAAGGCTCGTTTCAAAGCGGTGTAAGCGCGTTCGGTCTTCGCAACAACCATCAGGCCGCTAGTTCCCACGTCCAGTCGGTGCACAATGCCCTGACGTTCAGAGGCACCCGAAGTTGAAATGGTGTACCCCTCCGCCATGAGTGCACCAACGACGGTGGGACCAACCCAGCCAGGAGATGGATGCGCGGCGACACCTACCGGTTTATCGATGACTACATAGTCCTCGTCGTCGGCGATGATCTTCAGATCTTCCACGGATTCCACCCTGATTTCCAGCGGGTCAGCCTGCGCCGGAATGGATACCGAAAGCCTGTCTCCCGTTTTGAGCTTTAGTGACTTGGCAATAGTTTTCCCGTTAACCTGCACCCGAGAGTCTTTGCAGAGGCTGGATGCGACGGTTCGTGAAATTTGCAGCGCCTTGGCCAGATAGGCATCCAGGCGTGAACCGCTATCAGCTTCATCAACCGTCAGATCATGGTGCGCTGCATCCACTGTTGGGCTCATGCCGCCGGCTTATCTTGGTCGTCGTCTGGTCGGCTCGCACTCTGGTCCTTGGACTTCTCGCCGACGGTTCCATCCAGGTTGATGCCTCGGATGAGCATGTAGGCAACCACAATCATCGAACAAACGATAAATGAGTCGGCAACATTGAATATTGCGAAGTTGGTGACCGAGAACATGTCTACCACGTGGCCAAAGCCCAATCCAGGGTCTCGGAATATCCGGTCGATCAGGTTTCCCAGCACGCCACCTAGCAGGCAGCCGAGCACGATCGCCCAGCTGCGGATTTTTACCCGGCGGAACAGCAGATAGGCAACAATGACTGCAACCGTTGCCTGCAGAATCGCAAAAACGATGGTGAAGTCTTCCCCCATGGAGAATGCCGCGCCAGGGTTCAGGATGTAGTGAATGTCGAAAAATCCAGGGATCACTTCAATGGACTCGCCAAGCTCCATATTGTTCTCGACCCACAGTTTCACCCCCTGGTCCAAAACCACGGCAATCAAGGCGATCATCAAACCGAGTCCGGTGTAGCGTTTGGCCTTCGAGGCGGCGCTACCCGCTTGTGATTCACTCACGGAGTTACCCATTAATTCCTTTTAAATGTCATCGGTGGCACCCGAAATAATTCGGGCACCACCGATGATCTTACTTTATGACCAGTTCAAAGATTGAACTGCAAGCAGTTAGTTAGCCTTGCCTGCTGCGCCATCGATCGAACCCTGCGACTCAAGATCACGCAGCTGTCCTTCAATGTAGGTCTTCAGGCGAGCACGGTAATCGCGCTCGAAACCACGCAACTGCTCAAGCTTGCGCTCCAGAACCGACTTCTGCTGCTCAAGGGCAGACAGGGTCTTGCGGCTCTTTTCCTCGGCCGAAGTGACCAGGGAGGTTGCCTCGGTCTTGGCGTCAGAGATGATCTTGTCGCGCTGCTCAACACCGGATGCAACGTACTCGTCGTGCAGGCGCTGGGCCATGGCCAGAACGTTGGCTGCAGACTCAGCCGACGGTGCCACTGCTGGCGCTGCAACAGGAGCAGCTTCAACCTTCTTCTCTTCTGCCGGCTTAGCAGCAGGAGCAGCTTCAGGCTTCTTCTCTTCTACCGGCTTAGCAGCAGGAGCCGGAGCTGCCTTTGCTTCCTCGGCAGGCTTAGCTTCAGGCTTCTTCTCCTCAGCTGGCTTAGCAGCTGGAGCAGCGGAAACCGGAGCGGGAACAGCCTGTTCCTTGGCTACAACGTTTGCGTCTTCGCCGAGTTCGCTTAGGCGACGGCGGAGAGTCTCGTTTTCACCGGTTAGGCGACGCAGCTCCACCACGATCTCGTCGAGGAAGTCATCTACCTCGTCTTGGTCGTAGCCTTCACGGAACTTGGTCGGCTGAAAGCGCTTATTGACTACGTCTTCTGGCGTCAAAGCCATTGGGTCACCTCAATGCTGGGATCATTTCCGTAGAGCTTTTGACTAACCCTACGGAACACTTACCGTTCTTCAGTGTCGCGACCGGTGAAGTCGGAGCACTATTTCCTAAAGGATATAACGATTTGGACACTAAATACGAAATCGAGTCTTCACCCGAGTCTCTTTTTCTTTGAATCTACCTTGAAAGTTCCGAGCCCACAATCCCCTCAGTGGAGGAAAACGTCCTACTCAGATACCAGTCGTGGCGCCTAGATTGCCGACAACGATCTTGGCAATCATGACGACGATGAAAAAAATCAAAAACGACAGGTCAAGGCGGATTCCACCTAGATCTAGCGGCTTGATCTTTCCTCGGAGCCATCTCAATGGTGGGTCGGTTATCGATACGACAACCGATGCGACCACCAATGCAATACCCTTGGGCCGCCAGTGGCGGGCAAAGTTTTCAGTTATATCCAGCACAATTCTCATCAGAAGCAGAATCTGAAGGATCGCTAAGGCGAGATAGATAATCCCGAACACCATTTTTGTGCGCTCGCTCCTGGCGTCTTAGCTCTGGTTGAAAAAGGTTGCTTGGGCTTCGGACTGCTTACGGTCCTCTCCCAGGACCTCGACGGTTGACGGCGAGAGCAGGAACACCTTGTTGGTGACACGCTCAATCGATCCGTGCAACGCGAATACGAGGCCAGCAGAGAAGTCCACCAAACGCTTGGCGTCGGTTTCACCCATGTCGGTGACGTTCATAATCACCGGAATCCCGTCACGGAAGTTCTCACCGATGATTTTGGCATCGTTGTAAGAACGAGGGTGCACGGTTGTAATCTGACGCAATTCGGAATCCTCATCCCTCACTGAAGGGGCACGCTTGATGGGGGTCACCGGTGCACGGTATTCGGCATCCGGTTCTGGGGCTGTTGGTTGCGGAGCAGCCACGCGAACTACTGGCTGCGGGCGCGGGGATTCAGCGGGGCGCTTCGGAGCCGGATCTTCGACGACTCGGACCGCAGGCTTCGGCTCAGACTTTTCCACCACAGCCTCTTCGTGCTCGACGGCATCCGCCAAGCCGAGATAGACCATTGCCTTACGCAGTCCGTCAGCCACGATATTTCTCCTAGGTTGTCCCGTTCATGCACCCCATGCATGATTCCGCTACTTCGACGCTACCGCACAGAATTCGGGTAGCAATGTTCATTCGAGATTTTCTCGCCGGTGTGTCGCGAGCGGGTTCTAAACGCGCCAGACAAGTCCGGCCAGCCGTCCCGATTGAGTAGATCTTCGGTATGAAAAGAATCGCTCATCTTCCAAAGTGCACACTCCGGAAAGTTGCACAGTGACTTCAAGTTCTCCAAGCTCAGTTGCTGCCGAGGCAGGAAGGTCCAGTCCATCGGTTCCCCACGAAGTCCGCGTTCTGATACCGGGCCTCAAGGTTTCGGACTCTACCGCCATTTGTTGCGGGACCTCATAACACTTCCCGCAGATCGAAGGGCCAATAGCCGCCTCAATCCGATCTGCTCCCAGGCCACGCAGTTCTAGCACGGTTTTGGTCAAGATTCCGTCGAGCAGTCCTCGACGCCCTGCGTGAGCAACACCTGTCACCGTTTGGCCGGTAGTTGAATTGAGCCCGACAAAAAGCACCGGGAGACAATCCGCGACCATCACTGCCAGCGACTCGCGTCCGCTGGGATCCACCAGCGCGTCACAGGTCGGCGCCGCAGGCTCGCGCCATGAGGTACGTCGCGCACTACCGACCGTGTGGATGAGCGTGGAGTGAATCTGATTCATGAAATGTAACGAAAAACGTCGAACCCCGATCGAGTTTTCCAGTTTGGCGCGATGCTCCTCCACGCGGTGGGGGTCATCGTTCACATGCAAGGCGAGGTTTCCCTCGGCCTGCGTAGTGAATGCCAGCTGGATGCTCGGATCGAGGTTCGACGCGAAATGTAGCACAGCTCAGCTTCCTGCTGTTGTTACTTCAGGAAGTCCGGGACGTCCAGGTCATCGTTTGAACCATTCAGGTCCGAGTCGACAACGTCTGGCAAGTCCTGGAATGGATTCTGCTCGGCAGCGGGCTTTTCAGCAGGAGCCGGGGTAACCGGTGCCGCTACCGCAGGGGCAACAGGAGCAACGGGTGCAGCTGGCTCTGCTGCACGGCTCACCGCTGGTTTGGCTGCAACTGGAGCCATCGGCTTGCTGGTCACATCGGGCTCGTCGAAGCCAGCTGCAATCACGGTCACGCGGGCTTCATCACCCAGCGCATCGTCAATGACTGCACCGAAAATGATGTTTGCTTCTGGGTGAGCAACTTCCTGCACCAAACGTGCCGCCTCGTTAATCTCAAACAGCCCGAGATCCGAACCGCCCTGGATGGACAGCAGCACACCGTGCGCGCCGTCAATCGAAGCTTCCAACAGCGGCGAAGCGATTGCCAGCTCGGCCGCCTTGACCGCACGGTCTTCACCGCGAGCCGAACCGATACCCATCAAGGCAGAACCAGCGCCCTGCATGACCGACTTCACGTCTGCAAAGTCGAGGTTGATCAGACCAGAGGTGGTGATCAGGTCGGTGATTCCCTGCACGCCCGAAAGCAGTACCTGGTCCGCCTGGCGGAACGCATCCAAAACCGAGACGTTGCGGTCCGAGATGGACAGCAAACGATCGTTAGGGATAACGATCAAGGTATCAACCTCGTCGCGCAAAGCTTCGATGCCAGACTCTGCCGAGTTGGCGCGTCGACGACCTTCGAAGGTGAACGGGCGGGTGACCACACCAATGGTCAGCGCACCCAAGGAGCGAGCGATGCGGGCAACAACCGGTGCGCCACCGGTGCCAGTGCCACCGCCTTCGCCTGCGGTGACAAAAACCATGTCGGCGCCGCGAAGGACGTCTTCGATCTCTTCAACGTGGTCCTCGGCCGCCTGACGTCCAACCTCAGGGTTGGCGCCTGCGCCCAGGCCGCGAGTCAGCTCACGTCCAACATCCAACTTAACGTCGGCGTCACTCATGAGCAGTGCCTGTGCGTCGGTGTTGATGGCGATGAATTCAACGCCCTTCAAACCGACTTCGATCATACGATTGACTGCGTTTACACCGCCACCGCCGATACCGACGACTTTAATGACCGCGAGGTAGTTCTGTGGAGCTGCCACGTCCCGCTTCCCTTGTTAGATGTGCTACATGTTTCCGACCCAACAAAAACCTTCACCTTTAGCCTGAAGGTTAGGTTAATGTCAAGCGATCGTTATTTAGAACGCTATGAGCCGTATGGTCTTTACGCAACAACCGCCTAGGCGTGTCGCGACTTGAAAACTATCTTTCCAGAATTTTTGCCCAGAATGTTCATCCCGCGCCCAAGCCCGTTGCACTTAATAGGTCACCGGGTTTTCAGGGTTGGAGACGTCGATGGTCTTCTTGGCATCGGTGTCATCCTTCTCATTATTCAGGAATATCTGTGTCACCTGATTTTTCAAACCAGCTTTCTCGCCGTCGCCCCAGATCAGTGTACGCTTCTGCGGCAACGCCAATTCCATGAATCCGGCCTCGGTCAACGACGCGGTGGAAACCTGTTCCAAGACCTTGGCGTCTACTCCGCTGAGGATCGACGTTAACAACTTAAATTTCTCGGGATCCTTGGTGGCATCCGAAGCCTTGATTTTGGGCAACTTTGTTTCGTCCTTGGCACCAAGCTTTTTGAGTTTGGCTCCGGTTTCCGAGACAAGGTAGTTCGTTTTCCCATCCACCAAAATCGCCACTGGCACCGCCTCGTGGATCTCTACGACCAAGGTGTCGGGCATTTGGGCGCGAACCACGATACTCTCGATGGCTGGCTGATCCCCCAGCAACGATTCGACCTTCGACTCAGAGATCCGCGGAAGCGGGGTCCCCTCCAACGGCGCCAAGGACTCAAGCAGCTTCTCCTCGCTGAGCAACTTTGTCCCGTTCACTTCGATCGTTTTGGCAGCGAGCACCGGGGAGAAACTCAGCACCAACACGACGACAAGGCTCAGCAGCACCACGACGGCGCCACCGATGAGTACGATCTTGCGACGTTTCTTCTCCGGGCTGGGAGGAAGCTCAACGACCTTGCTGGATTCGTCCATGGGTTCCTTGAATAACGATGGTTGGCTGAGGTTTAGGACAGCGCGTCGAGCAGTTCCGCGCCGAGATATGTGACATCACCGGCACCGACCGTCATGATCACATCACCAGGCACCACGTTTTCCACCACGTGCGCCACCGCCGCTTCCGGAGTGAACACGTGCGCCGGGACCTGAACACGTTCGGCAATCAATTCGCTGGTGACCCCTTCGATGGGCTCTTCGCGTGCCGGATAAATCTCAAGCAAGGTAACGCTGTCGGCCAACGACAAGGCGCTGGCGAACTGTCGATAAAATTCCTTGGTCCGTGAAAAGAGGTGCGGCTGGAACAGCACGTGCAGTTTCCCCTCACCGGCCATGGCGCGACCGGCTTTAAGGGCGGCGGTTACTTCCGTCGGGTGGTGAGCGTAATCGTCATAAACTCTCACTTCATCCACTTCGCCCTTGAATTCGAAACGCCGTGCCGCACCGGCGAAACTGGCCAGGGCCTGCAAAGCGTCATCAACATCAAGCCCGGCATCGATTCCCACCGACAGCGCGGCGGCGGCATTGAGCAGGTTGTGCTGGCCGGGAACAGCAAGGTTGAGGGTGCGTTCTTCTCCGCTGCCCCATTCGATCGTCGCGGCAAAACGTCCGTTATCCAGAGCCCGTGCATCGCTCAGCCGGCGATCGGCATGATCGGAGAAGCCGTAGGTCTGTACCCGCAGATCTGGGCGGCCCTGCCGCATCTTGTGTGCCAGTTCGTTGGCACCGGGATCGTCCGCGCAGCAAATCAGCAATCCATCCTCCGGCAACAACTGAGCGAAATCAACAAATGCCTGATGCACCGCCTCAGCGGTGCCGTAATGGTCTAGGTGGTCCGCCTCGATGTTGGTCACGATGATGACATCAGGACGGTAGTTCAAAAACGAAGCATCCGATTCGTCTGCTTCGGCAACAAAGTATCCGCCATGGCCCAACTCGGCGTTGGTGCCCAGGCTAGGGATGTTTGCTCCGACGGCGAAACTAGGTGCTGCGCCGATGTTTTTCAGCATGTGCGCGGTCAACGACGTAGTGGTGGTTTTGCCGTGTGTTCCAGCGATCGCGACCACTTTCTGGTGCCCGCGCATAGTTGCTTCCAGGCCCTGGGAACGGTGCAGGATGTGCAGTCCGCGACGTACGGCTTCATCGTATTCGGGGTTCCCCGCCTTGATGATTGAGGAAATCACCACAGTATCCGCATCACCGAGATTCTCCGGAGCATACCCAACATGTATTCGAGCACCCCGCGCCCGCAGGTCATCCATGACCGGCAAGTCTTTGGCATCAGACCCCGACACGGTCAACCCGTAGTCCAGCATGAGTCGAGCGACGGCAGAGACGCCGACACCGCCAACACCCATCAGGTGTACCTTGCCCAATTCGGCAATGAGCTCCTCGGCTCGCTTCGACATGTTTTAGCCTTCCTGCCCCGAGCGTACCCGGGATGAAACTTCCGTGATGATCTTTTGCGCCATGATTTGTGCGGCATCGCGTCGTCCAAGCGACGAGGCCGCGTGCGACATCGTTTCCAGTTTATGCTGATCGGTCAGCAAAGGGATGATATTCGCACCGATATAGGCAGCGGAAAAATCCTTGTCGTCAATCAGCAACGCGCCACCGGCCTGCACCAGTTCCTGGGCGTTAAGCTTCTGCTCGCCGTTGCCAATGGGCAGCGGGACCAAGACAGAGGGAGTGCCCGCAACTTCCAACTCGCACACGGTTCCCGCACCCGACCGGCAGACCATAAGATCCGCCGCCGCGTACGCGTAATCCATACGATCAACGTATTCGACCTGTGTATAGCCTTCGTGGCTCAACAGCATTCCGGCGTCGTCTGTCAGCTGTTTCCCACGACCGGTGATGTGCACCGTGCGGATGCCAGCGGCATTCAATTCCTGAAGGCTCTGTGCGATGGCCGTGTTCAGGCTAAGGGCTCCTGAGGAGCCGCCGGTGACTAACAGCACCGGGCGCTCATCGGTCAGTCCAAAGTGGGCGCGAGCTTCGTCACGAAGGCTGGAGCGGTCCATGGTGGCAACGTTTGAACGCATCGGCATTCCAACTTGTTCCTCTAGGGGAAGCCCGGTGCCTGCAAAGGTGGTCCCCACGGCGACGGCGTGCTTCGCGCCCAGCTTGTTAGCCATTCCCGCTTTTGAGTTCGCCTCATGTACAAAGATCGGTACGCCGAGTTTTTTTGCGGCAAGATAAGCCGGGGTGCATACATACCCACCGACACCCAGCAAAGCCTGCGCATTGCTTTCACGCATCACCGCTTTGGCCCGGTTGATTGCCTTGAGGAAGCGGAATGGAAATTTGATCAGATCCAGGTTGATGCTACGCGGCATGGGAGCTTTGGGAATCAGTTCCAAAGGGTATCCGGCCTCTGGAACAAGCTTGGTTTCCAAACCGCCAGGTGACCCAAGAGCGGTAATTTGTGCTGTTGGGTGTTCATGCTTAACTGCGTCGGCGATCGCCAACATAGGCGAAATGTGCCCGGCTGTGCCGCCGCCGGCGACAACTAGTCGAATCGGTTCGCTCATGGTGTAGATCTACTCCTCGGGTTGGTACGCAAGATAGTGCAAGGGTGAAGCCGCGGATGTTGTGCTGATGCGGCATCCGAACGTTCAGGATTAGGCTTTTGGTTTTGGTGTGTTGGTGGGGTTGAGCATCTGTTGCTTCTTTTGCTCTCGTGCTGAGGAAAGGACGAATCCCATGGCCAGCATCACTGCGAGCATGGCAGAGCCGCCCGAAGAGATAAACGGCAACGGCACACCGATCACCGGAAGCACTCCGGAAACAGTGCCCAGGTTGACGAAAGTCTGACCGATAATCCAAGCAATCAAACAGCCCATCAGGACTCGGGTATAGAGGTCGGTGGCGCGCATGGCGATGCGATACATGGCCAGAGCAAGAATTGCGAACAGCGCCAGTACAAAAAGCACCCCGACAAACCCGAATTCTTCACCAAGGATGGAGAAGATGAAGTCGTTTTGCGCTTCAGGCACGTAGGACCATTTCAAACGGGACTGTCCTGGGCCGACTCCGAACCATCCACCGGAGGCGAAGGCATGCAAACCCATGTTGGATTGGTAACACTGGTCACCGCTACCGCAGTCCAATCCCAGCCAAGCTAGGATACGTCCGCGGCGATTGGCCGACGCCATGACGGCAACCGAGAGCATCGCGAAACCAGCCACCCCGAGGCTCAGCAGCCATTTCATCCGCAGTCCACCAAGAAACATGGCGGTAGCTAGGATCATGATCAGCACCAGGGCTGTTCCCACGTCCTTGCCGAGCATCACCAAAAGAAGGATCCCGGCACCAACCGGTGCGAGCACCGGGACAATCAAATGTTTGACGTCGCTGAGCAGGTTTTGTTTTTTCTCAAGCATAAATGCAGAAAAAACTGCCAAGGAGAGTTTGGCGAATTCGCTGGGCTGCAAGCCGATGGTGGCGGTTATTCGGATCCAGTTGCGGTTACCGAGCACTTCGTGTCCCAGGGGTGTGAAGGCCACCAAGCACAGCAGGATCACCGCCGCCCATACCGCCGGCCATGCCAAGCGTTTGAGTTTGAACGGGTGGATAAACTGCATGACCAACATGCAAACGATACCCGCCACTGCAAAAAGCGCCTGCGACACTGCCACGGTAAAACCGTTGCGTCCGGCGGCAATCGCTTCCACCGAGGCGGATGACTGGACCATGATGACACCGAACACCGACAAGAACGTGGCTGTCACTAAGACCAACCAGTAGTCGGTGGAGGCCAAGCGGGCGCTGGCCCGTTCCACCCCTCCAAGGATCCCGCCTGGGGAGCCTTTGCCTGGCTTCTTCTTGGGGGCAGTGGTATTCCCAGAATCATCCTGGGCGCCCTGCGGCGTCTTGCGCTCCTTGGTCACCACCAATGCCCCCGTCTGTTGTTGCTTTCCGGATCGCTCCGAAATGTCGTACTAGCTGTTAATCATTTGACTGTTGATCCGTGGACTTACTATCCATCAGATCACCGACAGCGCCGATAAATGCGTTGCCACGCTGGGCATAGGAGCTGAACTGGTCCATGGACGCCGCAGCAGGTGCCATCAGCACGGTATCCCCCGGCTGCGCAATCTTTCCTGCCGTGCGAACCGCTTGTGCCATCACCTGGGCGCCGCTGGGAAGGACACCGGATTCGGTGTGCAGCGTTGCGGTGATGTCCACTACCTCGACCTGCGGCGCGTGTTCGGCCAGCGCCTCACGCAACCCTTGGATGTCGGTACCGATCAGCAAGACGGTGCGTAGCCTCGCGGCATGCTTGGAAACCAACTCGTTGTAGTCAACACCTTTGGACAAGCCACCAGCGATCCACACCACCTTGGTGAAGGCTGCAAGCGAAGCATCCGCCGCATGCGGGTTGGTCGCCTTGGAATCGTTGATCCACAAGATGTCGTCGCGTCGGGCGACCGCCTGGATGCGGTGTGCTCCGGCATCGAATCCGCTCAGTCCGCGATTGATCGCTTCCGGTTCCACACCCAACGCAAGAGTCAGTGCCGCGGCGGCGGCGGCGTTCGCCGCGGTATGGCGAGGAACAATTTCGCCGATGTCTTTCAGCGCGATCAGTTCTACCGCATTGGTACGCCGATCCTCGATGAATGCGCGGTCAACCAGCAGATCTTCAACCACACCGACCATGGACACCGCAGGTGTGTCGGTTGTAAAACCGATGGCTCGGCAACCTTCGACAACGTCCGCGTTTTCCACCATTTTCAAGGTGGCCTCATCAGCATCGTTGAAGATCGCGGCGACCTGGGCACGCTCGTAAATCTTGGCCTTGTCTGCCTTGTAGTTCTCAAAACCGTCATGCCAGTCCACATGGTCTTCGGCGATATTCAATACCACCGACGCGACCGGCGACATGCTGTGGGTGTAGTGCAACTGGAAGCTGGATAACTCCACAGCGAAGGCGTCATAGTCCACCGGGTCGCGCACCGCGTCAAGAATCGCGGTGCCAACGTTGCCCACGGCGATTGCTTTCAAGCCGGCGGCCTGCAAGATCGATTCGGTCATGCCCACGGTGGTGGTTTTGCCGTTGGTGCCGGTGATGGCCAACCATTTAGGAGCGGTCCGTCCTTCACGGTTCTGCACACGCCAGGCGAGCTCGATGTCGCTCCACACCGCAATACCGGCTTCGGTGGCTTCGGCAATCACTGGGTGACGCGGGTTCCACCCCGGCGAGGCAAGCACCAGGTCCGGCTGCTGCTCCTGCACCAGGGGAAGGTGCTTAACATGCTCGGTCCCCAGAAGCACCTGGTGGGCGCCGACGATCATCAGGGTTTGACCGCGTTGCTGATTCAGTTCGTCGTCCCGGCCGTCAAGAACGGTGACAATTGCCCCCAGCTCAATCAACGTGTCTGCTGCGGAGAATCCGGATAAGCCCAGGCCCGCCACGACAACCCGCAGCCCTTTCCAGTTCGAATCCCAACTGGTTAGTTCGGCCAGTTTGTCATTGCTGTTTACACTCACAGTGCGACAACCCATTCGGAGTAGAAGATTCCCAGACCGGCGGCGACAAAGAGGCCTGCCAGGATCCAGAAGCGGATAACTACGTTTTCTTCGGACCATCCCGAAAGTTCAAAGTGGTGCTGCAGCGGAGCCATCTTGAAAACGCGTTTGCCCCCGGAAAGCTTGAAATAACCAACCTGGATGATGACCGACAGTGAGATGATCACAAACAGGCCGGCAATGACAACCAGCAGCAGCTGGGTGCGGGAAAGGATTGCGAAGGCGGCTACGGCTCCACCAATTGCCAGCGAACCGGTATCCCCCATGAAGATCTTTGCCGGTTTGGCATTGAACCAGAGGAACCCGATGAGTGCGCCGGAAAGGATTGCGCCAAGCATCGCCAAGTCTTGAGGATCGCGTACCGAATAGCACACGTCCAGTGCGTTGGCGTTGGCACAAGCCTGATTCTGCTGCCAGATACCCATCAGCGTGTAGGCGCCAAACACCATGATGGAGGCACCAGTTGCCAGTCCGTCCAGACCGTCGGTCAGGTTCACGCCGTTGGTGGTGCCGGTGACAATCAGGTTTGCCCACAGCACAAACAGGATCAGACCAACCATCGGGCCGGCGAACGCCAGATCGATATTGGTGTCACGCAGGAATGAGATGGCGGTGGACCCCGGGGTCAGGCCCTGATCGTTGGGGAACTGCAGGGCCAAGATCGCAAAGCTGATACCCACGATGGCCTGAAGTACGATCTTCTGCCAGGCACGAAGACCCAGTGAACGTTTCTTGAAGATCTTGATGAAATCATCTAGAAAACCGACCAGCCCCATGCCGCCAAAGAGCAGCAGGACCAGCAGCCCGCTGGCGGTGATGCCCGCGCTGGAGCGGCCCAAGAGCCCCAAGATTGCATGGGTGAGGAAGTAAGCGATGAATACTGCCAGTACGAAAACCACACCACCCATGGTGGGAGTCCCGGACTTGACCGCGTGTGTCATCGGACCGTCGTCGCGGACCACCTGCCCATATTGCTTTTTGGTCAGCAGTTTGATGTACAGCGGCATGAACACCACGGTCAAGAGCAAGGCAATGCCTGCTCCTACGATTAATGCGATCATGCGGTCTCGCCTTCCTTAACGAATGCTGCAATGTCATCACCTAGGTGGCGTAATCCGGCACCGTTCGAGGACTTGAACAAAACAATGTCTCCTGGCTCCAACTGTTGTTGCAGCAGGGTGCGAGCTTCTTCCACATCTTGAACGTAGTAGGCTTCATCGCCCCAACTACCTTCAAGCACCGCGGAGTTATAGGCGGCCTTGGCTCCACGCCCAACCACCACCAACTTCTTGATGTTCATTCGTACCGCCAGACGACCCAGCAAATCGTGCTGGTGGATTGATTCATCCCCCAACTCCAGCATTTCGCCAAGCACTGCCCAGGTGCGCCGTGCCGGTGACTGATCACCGGGCAGGCCCAACTCGGCCAGGGTCACCAGGGCCGCACGCATTGATTCCGGATTGGCGTTGTAGGCATCGTTGATGATGCTTACCCCGTCGGCACGTTCAATGCGCTCCATTCGCCAGCGGCTGCCTGCCTTGCGCTTGTGCAGCACGCGGGCAATGAGTTCTGGCTCGATATCCAAGGCGTAGGCGGCATTGGCCGCACCGAGGATGTTTGTCACGTGATGGCGACCGAGCAGGCCCGAGGTAATACGCTGGGAATACCCGTTGGGGAACTGAAGGGTGAGTTCAGGTTGACCCTCGGCATTTACAAGCACGTCGGCTGCCCAGACGCCTGCGTTCTGGGCCGGAGGATTTCCACTGCCGAAGAAGCGAACCTCGCCCGAGGCACGTGAGGCCATGCGGGCTACCCGGGGGTCCTCCTCGTTCAGGATGGCGATTCCGTCGGCGTCCAAGGCCTCAACAAGTTCGCCCTTGGCCCGCTCAATATTCTCTACTCCGCCAAACTCGCCGGCGTGCGCGGTACCGACACATAAAACCACCGAAACCTTAGGGTGGACCATATCGGTGAGATAAGTGAGGTGCCCGATTCCGGTGGCACCCATTTCAATCACGAAGTACTTGGTCTCTTCGGTCGCGTTGAAGACAGTTAGCGGTACGCCTACTTCTCCGTTGTAGGAGCCAATAGGTGCGACGGTTGGTGCAACCTCACCGAGGATGGCAGCCAGCAGATCCTTGGTTGTGGTTTTGCCGGCCGAACCGGTGATGCCTACCACCACCGCATCGTTTTTCCGCTTCAGATAGGCAACGATATGGGCCGCGATCTGGCCCATCGCTTCTACCGCATCCGGGACAATAATCGCCGGGTGTTCACGGCGATTCTCGTCGAGGGTCACCCGTTCAGCCAATGCCAGCACGGCCCCGGAGGACAGTGCCGCATCGATAAAGGTATGGCCGTCGGAAAATTCTCCGGGCTTGGCAACAAAGAGTGAGCCTGGTGAGACATCACGGGAATCGGTGGTCGCCGAGGTGACCAGCGTGTCGGGGGCGACAGTTTGCGTCGCCTTACCGCCGGTGATGCTCAGCAGGTCGGTCAAAGACAGTTCAATCATGGCATTAAGGACTTTACACTCGGGCGATGACGATAGTGGACTTGGGCGTGCTAGGAAATGGTCACAAAACCATGAAGTTTTAGGGCATTGGCCAATTCCACTCGGTCGTCGAGCGCTACGTCTATTCCCGCGACGTCTTGGTTAACTTCGTGTCCGCGGCCAGCTACAAGGATCGCGTCATTGACGCCGGCCAAACTCACAGCGAATTCCACGGCTTTGGCGCGTGGCGCAATGTTGTGCAGCTGCACCGCTGGGCGTTCCGACTTGATTATCTGGGCGGCCCCGGCGGCCACCTGGTCGCGAATCGGGGCCGGGTCCTCAGTGTGCGGGTCGTCATCTGTGACAATCACAATGTCTGCGTGTCGCGCGGCAACCGCGCCCATATCCGGACGCTTGGTGGTGTCGCGGTCACCGGTCGCACCAAAAACGATGATGCGTCGCCCGCCTGGCCCAGGCCTGACGGATTCCAACGCCTTGGCCAGCGCATCTGAATTGTGAGCAAAGTCAACAACGGCCACGGGAGACTCCCCGATTACCTGCATACGGCCCGGGACTGCAACCGACAGTGGGTCCTTTGCATCCAGTGCCTGCTGCAGTTGCGCCAGCGGCACACCGCTGGCAAGCACCATCAGGCTGGCCAGTGCGGCGTTGGCAACGTTGAACAGCCCTGGCAGTCCGGTGCGCGTGTTGAGTGTGCGGCCGTCCCGGTGGGTGATGCTGAAACGGTGGCCCAGGCCAGAATGCCGCAAATCAGCCACACGCCAGTGCGCGGTGGGGTGCTGCGGGTCGAGGCTCAACGATTCCGTGGGGATCAGCGAGCGGTCTGCAAGCTGCTGTCCGTACTGGTCGTCGACCATGACCACTGCACGCTCGCTCCGCTCGGCGGTGAACAGCTGTGCCTTGGTTTCGAAATAGTCTTGCATGGTTCCATGCAGGTCCAGGTGGTCCTGGGTGAGATTGGTGTAACCAGAGACCCTGAACTTCAGCGCGTCCACACGGCCATAGCTCAGTGAGTGGCTGGAGACCTCCATCGCTACCGCATCGACCTGTTGCTCGCTCATGCGGGCCAACACACCGTGGAGCTGGGTTGATTCTGGTGTCGTGAGAACACTTGGAATGATCTGCCCACGCGCCGACATCTCGATGGTTCCAACCAGCCCGGTTTCCGTGCCGAGGGCTTCAAGAACGGAACGAATCATGAATGTTGTCGTGGTTTTCCCGTTGGTGCCGGTGACCGCAAACAGTTCTGGACAATCGGTGGAGGTGCCGTAGATTCGCTGCGCGGCAATGGCGGCGATAGCGCGGACGTACTCAACTGTTGCGACAGGAAGCTCAAAATCCTCTGGCAGCAGCGCGGCACCCTGAGCATCGGTGATCAGTGCGAGCGCACCATTGGCGACAGCGGTTGCGGCGAATTCGGCGCCATGGCGACGCGCGCCGCAGATCGCCAGAAATACGTCGCCAGGCTGAACTACCTGCGGGTTCAAACTGACTCCGAGAATTTTTGGGTTGCCGGAGGAGCCAGCGGAATGCCAGCGGGCACCAACTGCCGCGCATAATTCTTCGAAACTGGTTTCCGCAACTGTCTGCGGGCGCAAATGCCGTTCCAGCGCGCGTGGCGTGCCGGGTTCCTGGACTACCAAGGTTTCTTTTGTTCCTCACCTACAAAGACGTCATACGCCTCTGAATCGCTTGTGCTCGGTGCCACGTTGTATGTATTCAACGTGTGGCTCATGACTTCAGTAAACGTGTCAGCTACCGAGAAGTTTTTCCAGTCGCCTTTCGGGCGGCTCATCGTTACTACCACCACGTATTGTGGGTCGTCCAACGGTGCGACACCCGCAAAGGAGAATGTATAGCCGTCGTAACCATTGGCGCCGGCAGCCTGACCCGTACCGGATTTACCACCTACGCGGTAACCCGGTATTTTCATTTTAGTACCGGTTCCGTAGTCAACAACCGTTTCCATGAGCTTGAGCATCTCCGCTGCTGTGGATTCCTTCACAACACGGGTCTCTTCTGGAACCGTAGGGTCCGAAATTGACCCATCGTCGTTCTGATATCCGGAAATCAGGCTCGGTGCAATGCGTACTCCGCCATTGGCCAGCGTCTGGAAAATTGATGCAGTGTGCAACGCGGTCTGCGAATAGCCCTGGCCAAACATGGTGGTGTACTGCTGACGGCGATCCCAATTATCGGGGTTTGCAAGCTGGCCTGCGCTGGCACCATTCAGTCCAACTTCGATCGGTGTACCCAACCCAAAGGCCCGCATGTAGTCATACCGAGTTTTATTGCTGATCTTCTGCCCGACCATCACGGTACCGGTGTTGTATGAACGGGCGAAGATACCGGCAGCGGTCATGTCATAAGTGGCGTGTTCCAACGAGTCATTGATGGTTTCGTTGGTGAAGGTTTTTTTGTTGGGAACCTTGAACTCGGTGGTGGGGGTAACTGCACCTTGATCAATCGCCGCCGCAAAGGTGGCCGCTTTGCCGGTAGAACCAGGCTCGAAAGCACGGGTCACCGACACCGAGTTACGGAATTCGGGGTCCGTCGCGCTCGGGTCATTCGGATCGAGTTCGGCAGAGTCGCCAATGGCAAGCAGCTTTCCCGTCTTGACTTCCATGGCAACGACGGTCACCCAATCGGCGGAGAATTCCTTGCTTTTTGCTTCCGCGGCACGTTGGGCCACGTACTGAATATCGTAGTCTATGGTCAGCAATACGTTTTGGCCGTTAACGGCTGGAGTCTCTTCAAGATCGGTCGTTGGGATACGTACACCGTCCGCGCTGACCTCAAACTTGCGTTTGCCCGCAGTTCCCGCCAGATGTTCCTCCTGGCTCAGTTCCAGCCCTTCGGCACCAACAACACTCTTCTGGTCCTCGGAATTTCTCACAAATCCCAGCAGCGGGCCGGCAATAACACCTTGCGGATACTGGCGTTCGCTGCGCAACGTGGAATTCAACCGTGGAATGCCAATTTCCATCACTTCGTTGCGCACTTCGGGTGTCACACTTTTGGCGATCACGACGTAGCCCTTGGGCTTGGCTCCATCTTGCGGGCGGATTGCCTTGGTCAGTTCGTCAACATCCTGGTCGAGGATCTCTGCGAGCTCTTGAATCGCCTGTTCCCAGGTAATTCGCTCCTTAACGTTGGACCCATCTCGCATGGTTCGCCGGATGGTGTCCTTTTGGTCGCGTTGGTCAAGGACGAGGTCGTAGCGGTCTACGGACACCGCCAATGTGTTGCCATTTTTGTCAAGGATCGAACCGCGATTCGGCGCGATCGTTTCTTCACGGCTGCGGGTATCCGCGGCTTCCTTAGCTGCCGCGGCAGGATTGATTCCTTGGACCCAGAAGAGCCGAACGGCGATGACCAGCAGTAGGCAGATCGACAGCAACAGCACGAAACGCATGCGTTTCTTCGCGGTATCAACGGCAGTCGCACTCACGGTGAACCCAACTTTCCTTCAACGTGGATTTTTGACAGCGTAGTTGCCGCCCTGAATAAAGCCTAAGTAGACAAGCTTAGTCTGTAGCGGATTTCATGGTCGGCGCCGGGATCGTGCCGCCGTTGAGTTCTCCCTCGGTAAAGACGGGACGGCCATCATCGCCAACCGTTCGCTCGACCTTCACGGTTTTCGCCTCGGCAGCTGATTCCTTGGAAGCGTTCTCTGTTGTCTGCTTGCCAACTGTTGTTTCGGGTGTCGACGACTTAGCCTTCTCTTCAACCTTTGCGCTCTTGGTACTGCCGTTAATGCTTTCGCCAGGCAGTGGCAACGTGTCGTAGTCGGTTGAGTTTTCATCGCTCTTTACCGCTTCTTCAGCCTGCTGAGTGATTTTACCTTCCGAAAGGTCAATGAGTCCGGGAGCTCCCGGGGCTACCAAACCAAGTTCGGCGGCCTTTTTGGCTAAGGCTTGCGGTGCAGAAAGTGACTGCGCATCCTTCAACAGGGCTTGGTTTTCCTGGGACAACGCGCGTTCTTGATTGCGCAGGGACACGATATCGTACTGACGCTGCGCAACCGAGGTATTCATGAGCACGAGCGCGACAATGAGCCCAATAAACAGCATCACGAGGGCTACCGAGGTAACCACCACAGATCGCTTGTTTTTTTCGTTGATCCTCGGAACCAACGAGAGTGTCACACGCTGTGGAGTCTCAACGAATTGTAAATCGCTAGCGGAAACGGGCTCGGGGCGCACGGCTCGGGCAGCACTACCTTCGACGACCGGTTGGGCAGTCATGGCTACGTTCTTTTGCACTCGGCGCTGGGCTCGTTGGCTCATACTAGCTCCTCTTCAAAACCCGTTCTACGGCCCGCAGTCGGGCTGAGGCCGCACGTGAATTTTCGGCAATTTCCGCTTCGCTGGGCTTCTCAGTCCCCTTGGTCAGAACCTTGAATTCAGCTTTGTGTTCCTCAAGCTCTACGGGAAAACCCGGTGGAGCCGAGGAGGTTGATCCCTGAACAAAATGCCGTTTAGTGATCTTGTCTTCCAGCGAGTGGTAACTCATGACCACCACTCGACCACCGAGGTTCAGAGCACCCATGGAGGCCGGGATAGCCCGCTCCAAGACATCCAATTCCTCGTTGACTGCGATGCGCAGCGCCTGGAAAGTTCTTTTCGCCGGGTGACCGTGGTTACGGGCCGCTGCGGCTGGGACAACCGATCGAATGACTTCCACGAGCTGCGCGGTGGTCACTATTCGGCTCTGTTCCCGGGCTTCGACAATTGCGGTGGAAATCCGACCAGCGAATTTCTCTTCACCCCACTGCCGAATAATCCGAAGCAATTCGTCGCGTTCAAGGTCGTTGACAAGATCTTCCGCTGTGGGACCGACCGAAGTATCCATACGCATATCCAGTGGAGCATCGTATGAATATGCGAAACCTCGCTCACGCTCATCAAGTTGGAGCGAGGAAACACCGAGATCAAACAAGACCCCGTCAACACCGGGGAACCCCAGATCGGAGACCACATCCGCGATCTCGTCATAGACCGCATGAACGAGATCAATACGATCTTCGAATGGACGCAATCGAGCGCCGGCAAGCTCATGGGCTTGTTCGTCTCGATCCAAGCCGATCAGATGCAGGTTCTCGAAACGCTGCAAGATAGCTTCGGAATGGCCGCCCATTCCTAAGGTGCAGTCGACGACGATTGCCCGACGTCCCTCTGCATTGGCTCGTTCAATACCTGGAGCCAGCAGATTGACGCAACGATCCAGGAGTACCGGAACATGTCGTTCTGATGCTGGTCGTTGGGAATCGTGATTCGTCACTGCGCCCCCTTTCGCGTTCGATTTGATGCTGAGATCAGATCCCCCTCCAACCGTTGACTGCGAACCTTTCTGGCTCCGGGGAAGTGGAGCCAGAAGAATTCACCTTCAAGGTGGCTGGAGATCTCATCTCAGCCGTGTCTTCCATCCAATTGGCACCCCGTCTATGGGCGGCTAGTCCTCATCGGTTTCAGAAAAAACATCTTCCTGTTCCTGTAAGTACTGCTGCCATGCCGTGGAATCCCAGATCTCAATACGGTTACCCGCACCAATCACCGTGACGTCACGGTCCAGACCGCCGTATGCACGAAGCACCTGTGGGATTGTGACGCGCCCTTGCTTATCGGGTAATTCATCCGAAGCTCCGGAAAGAAACACACGAGCGTAGTCCCTAGCCTTACGTGAAGTAAGTGAAGCTTGAGCAAGTTGCTCGTGTTGCTTCTCAAATTCTCGTTGGCTGAAAACGTAGATGCAGCGTTCCTGTCCGCGAGTCAAAACCAGCCCAAAAGCTAGCTCGTCACGGTATTTAGCAGGCAGAATCAGGCGCCCTTTTTCGTCCAGACGCGGCGTGTAAGTTCCAAGGAACATGCACACCGCCTTTCGTCGCGAAGTGGTCAGAATCCCCGATTCCCTCTACTGCACTCCACTTTACTCCACAACCCTCCACTGTCAACGCAGCAAACCGGGTTTACCGAAGGTTTAGACATAAAAACTCGCATGTTTTCGCGTCTTCACAGCGCAGGTCACGGTGGAGGACCTGAGAGCCTAGTTTGCGATACCAGGCTGAAAATCGAAATAGTCGGCCCCAAAAAGCCCGAAATTACAGCAATCACACGCATAGTGGTGGGATGTGGAGGGAGCTGGGGAGGAAAGTGGAGAAAGCACTTTCAACCCCCACTGACCGCTGCCTAGGAAGTTGCAGGGAATCACCGATTCCCACATTTCTCGTCACCGAACGGTGCGTCGCATCGAGAATTGAGGGGGTACCTCACGGCGGTCGCAACGGAACTTTCCCGTTGCGTTGGCCTCAATTAAAAAACAAAGAGGTGCAACCCGTGGGTTACACCTCTAAATGAACTCAGCTCTAGCCGTCGGACTGGTCCCGCTTACGCTGATTCCATTTTTCTTCAAGACCACTCATGAACTGAGAGTTGTTCTTCGCGTTTGCTCCTGCACGGGGTTTGGCACCTTGGCCGATTTTTCCCGCCGCGGATTTTTTCAGCGCCAACATAACTCCGCCGAACATCACTGCGAATCCAATGACACCAACGATGATGAGCTGCTGGGAAATGCCGAAGATCAAGCCAGCCAGACCAACGATGACTAAAAGGATGCCAAGGGCGATATTTCGGGTTGAAAGTCGCCCCGACCCTGACGGAGCTTTCATGTTGGAGGCAAAGCGACGGTCTTCATGCAGCTGCTTTTCCAACTGCTCCAACAGACGCTGCTCGTGTTCCGATAGCGGCATCGCCTTCTCCTTCCAATGACTTTCAGACGGTCATGCACCGTCTTTAGGTTCAAACGCTCCATGGCCTAGAAAAGTTCCCGGTCATTAGTTCGAACCTACTTCTAGGATAGACTCTTTTATCCCTCCCCTGCTAGTTGATCTTCACCACTGTTAATATGGATGCTGGTAGGCAAAACTTGGTCGTTACTCCTTAGGCCGCAGAAATCGCGCCGGTCCCATAGACGAGTCCGGAAATTTCTGACTAATCAGGTCAGCGATCCGTTCAGCTTCACGCGTCTTTTCGTCTTTGGGGTCCAAGCTCAACTGGATACCTTGTGTCGACTCTTCAAGTCTCTCAGCCTTGACACCAAGGAGCCGGATAGGTTGGGCCAGCGGCCATAAATGCCGAAACAGGCTGATCGCTTCGCCACTGATAGCGGATGAGGAATCAGTTGCCGCTGCCAATGTCTTGGACCGGTTGATTCCACTGAAATCTTGGTACTTGATTTTGATTCCCACACCCCGTGCTATCTTTCCCTGCCCACGGAGTCGGGCACCCACACGGTGCCCTAGGCGCAACAACTCTCGTTCCAAGATGTCCTGGTCACGAATGTCTGTAGAAAAAGTATGTTCCGCGGACAAGCTTTTCTCCTCGCGCACCGGCTGCACGGGCCGGTTATCGATGCCCTGAGAGAGCAGATACAGCGCGCGACCATTTTCACCAAACCGTTGTACCAACCTAGCCTCTGTCTCCGCAGCCAGCTGTGCCACTGTGTCAATACCCAGAGCATGAAGCTGTTCGGCAGTTTTTTTGCCCACACCCCACATCTTGGCCACTGGGAGCTGGTGCAAAAATTCCAAGGTGCGTTCCGGGGCGACAACGGTCATGCCATTCGGCTTAGCGTAGGTTGAAGCCAATTTAGCGACAAACTTGTTACGTGCGATGCCGACACTGGAGGGCAGCCCAAATTCTTCCTGAATGAAAGTTCGAATACGTTCGCCAATGGCCACCGGGCCTCCAAGCATTCGCATACTTCCGGTGACATCAAGGAATGCTTCGTCAACGCTCACTTGTTCAACCAGTGGCGTCACAGTGTGAAGGTATGTCATGATGCGTTGCGAAATAGCGTTGTATTTCCCATGAACCGGTTCGATGATGTTCGCTTCCGGCATCAAAGCCATAGCCTGACTCATCGGCATAGCCGAATGCACTCCCCTGGCTCTACAGTCATATGAAGCGGAAAGCACCACACTTCGAGTGCCAGGAAAACCCACGATCACCGGTTCATCCTTCAGCTCCGGGTGGTCGATAAGCTCAACAGAAACAAAAAAGGCATCCATATCTACGTGCAAGATCGCCCGATGCGCTTTGTCATTCATGACAGCTATATTAGTTGGGGCTACCGACAACTCGCATAGCAGTTGCACTCGCGCCTTCCGCCACAGCTCCAGCAGGCCCACGGATTTACCATGTGTGGTTTCCCGGTAGAGTTGGTACTAGCCATCTGCCCCTTCACGCGGAGAATTGATTTTGCATGTCGTTTCCTGAAACCGTCTCAACTTTCGAGCCTGAAGTCCAGAAGCTAAGCCTTGGCTTTGCGGATGCCGTTGCCTCGAAGCTTGAGGAGTTCCTCTCTGCGAAGACCGAGGAAGTCTCCTCGATTACTTCCAGTGCAGCAGAAATCGTCAGTGCCATTAGCGAGCTAGCACGTGGTGGCAAACGACTTCGGCCACTGTTTGCCTATTGGGGCTTCTTGGGTGCTGGTGGTTCTCAAGACTCAACGGACATCATTCAGCTAGGTGCCGCGTTAGAGCTGTTTCAGGCCGCAGCACTAATCCATGACGACATTATCGATAACTCCGATACTCGGCGTGGGCGTCCCAGCGTTCATAAACATTTTGAAGCGCAGCATCAGTCCTTGGGCTTATCCGGGAGCGCCGCGAATTACGGAATGGCAAGCGCCATCCTGGCTGGCGACCTATGCCTTTCACTGAGCGAAGAACTTTTCGCCGACATTCCTAGTGTTAACGCGTCAACTCGGACAATATTTAACCGCATGCGAACTCAGGTCATGGCCGGGCAGTACCTGGACGTCCTTGAGGAGTCTGCAGGTCCAGCTTACGACCCAACCGAGGCGGTGAAACGGGCACGGACCATCGTCCGCTTCAAATCCGCAAAGTATTCAACCGAGAACCCAATTCTTCTCGGCGGTGCGTTAGCAAACGCAACACCGGAGTTGCTACGCAGCTATAGTGCCTTCGCGCTCCCCCTAGGCGAGGCGTTCCAGCTCCGCGACGATGTTCTCGGGGTCTTCGGAGATCCAGAAGTTACTGGCAAACCAGCCGGAGACGACCTGAGGGAAGGCAAAAGGACTGAGCTGATTGCCCATGCGCTATTGCTGACCAGTCAAGTCGATCGTGATTTTATTCAGAATCGCCTGGGTGCACCTGACCTGTCTGACGAAGAAGTTCAAAATCTCAGCGATATCTTACGCGTCAGCGGAGCTCTCGAACGGACCGAACAGAGCATTGACGAGCTGACTTCTCAATCGTTGCAGGCGTTGCGTGAAATCCAGACTCACGAGCTGGCACTGACAGGTATGCAGTTCCTCAGCGACGCGGTCACCAAGCGCAGCAAGTAGTATCTGCACTTTGACGGACTGATAACAAATAGGTCTCGGCACTCCCCAAACGGAGAAATGCCGAGACCTATTGTTTATAAAGCTGGCTGCTCTTTACCAAGCCAGAGACTGCGCGCGACGGCGGATTTCCGTCTTGCGTCCCGAACGCAGTGCGTTCATCGGGGTGCCCGGAAGAGAATCATCTTCTGTGAAGAGCCATTTGATGCTCTCCTCATCTGAATAGCCAGAGTCACGCAGGACCGACAGCGTGCCTTTGAGGCTATCGACTACTCCACCATCCTGGACAAATTCTGCAGGAATGGAACGTACCTTGCGTTCACCGATTCGCAAGGAGACGACGACACGCTCATCAAGCAAGCGGTGTACCTGGCGAATATCAACGTCTAGTGCTTCGGCTAGATCGGGCAGGGTTAGCCACTGGCCAACAAGTTCTTGAATGTCATTCACCTCTTAAGATTCCCATAAATTGTGATTCACCGCAGAATCTTTGTTCAAACCAGTCACAGCTGTTTCCATGCGTCACACAAGTAGTGTAAATTTTCATGTATCACTTTGATAACAATTGCAACACAATCAACTCCTGAAGCAGCCGGCTCAGGGGCCACTGTTAATGTTCGTGATTATCGCCACCGTACAATTGAGGATTGACTCTATGCCCTACAAAGCGAGCCACGTCTCCACGCATGCGCTAGGTGTCGTCGCAGGCGCAGCCATCCCCGCTGCAGTCATCGGCAGTCTCGCCTTAGCTCCGGCTGCCACCGCAGCTCCAGCAGTATCGGTAAATACCCCAGGGTCTTCCGCAAAGTCGGTAACGCCCGAAAATATTAAGATCGCTGAAGACCAGATCAAGGCGCATCTGATTGCGTCTCGAATTTCTACTTTGGGGCTACCGGCAAAGGTCAGCACGAAAGAAATCAAGATCCCAGCAGGCGCCAGCCTCTCTGGCCTCGCAGTGGAATACAACACCACAGTGGCTAAGCTCAAGGACCTTAACAACCTGAAGTCCGACTTCATTGTTGCCGGTAAAACTCTCAAAGTCCCCGGGCTGGCTTCCTCAGCATCCTCTACGTCAAAGACTTCGACTTCCTCAACGTCAAGTACCTATACGGTCAAGTCCGGCGATACGCTTAGCCACATTGCCGCTAAACACAACATGAGCCTGTCTAGCTTGCTGCAGAAGAACAACGTCTCTTCCAGTTCCAAGATCTTCCCTGGCGATAAACTCAAGGTCAGTGGCAGCACTGCCAGCAGCACCAGTAAAAAGTCTTCCAGCTCTTCCGCCAATAGCTCCGGTTCTGCCAGCTATACCGTGAAAGCTGGAGATACCTTGGGTGGTATCGCTGTCAAACACAACATGAGCCTGTCGTCGCTCCTGAGCAAAAACGGAATCTCCGCTAGCAAGCGGATCTTCCCTGGTGACAAGCTCACGGTGAGCGGCACGTCCAAGTCCTCTGGGTCCGCTAATTCCTCTTCGTCCTCGAAGAGTTCCAGCAGTGCTAGCTACACCGTGAAGTCTGGCGATACCCTCAGTGGCATTGCGAACAAGCATGGCATGAAGCTCGCTGCCCTACTGAGCTTGAACGGCATCTCTGACAGCAAAACGATCTTCCCAGGCAACAAGCTCAAGGTCTCTGGCAGCTCGTCGTCTTCGTCGTCTTCCTCGAAGTCGCAGTCCTCCTCTTCTGAGGGGTCAGCTACGTCTTCGAGCTACTCGGTGAAGGCCGGCGATACCCTGGGCGGTATCGCAGCCAAACACGGGATGAAGCTCGCTGACCTGCTGGATAAAAATCCTCAGCTAAGCACCTCAACGCCGTTGCAGATCGGAACCAAGGTCAAGGTTAGCGGCTCTTCCGTTTCCTCCACCTCAACCGGTGGGTCGAAGCAGAAAATTGGAAATTCCATGCTGGGGCGCACCTATCCAGACCATGTGGTGAGCAACGCCAACGAGAACAAAAATTATCTTGACTCGATCTCGGTTCCGAGCCGCAGCGAAATGCAAAGCCTCATCGTCGCAACCGCTAACCGTATGGGCGTCGACCCCGCACTTGCACTGGCTCACTCCATGCAGGAGTCGGGTTTTAGCATGCGTGCAGTGTCTCCGGCCAATGCGATTGGAGCTATGCAGGTTATTCCGAGCACCGGCGAATGGATGTCGTCTCGTTTGGGGCAGAAACTGAACCTGCTCGATCCACAGGACAACGTCACCGCCGGCATTGCGGTAATCCGATTCAACTTGGACAACACCGACAACTTGGATGACGCTATCGCTGCGTACTACCAGGGACTCAGTGGCGTCAAAAACAACGGGATGTATTCGGACACCAAACGCTACGTTGCCAGCGTGAAATCGCTGATGAAGCAGTACCGCTAAACACAGCAAAAGGGATGGCCCGGTGAGATTATCACCGGGCCATCCCTTTATCATTGGCGGGTTTTGGCTATCAGTTAAGCACGACGCTCCAAGGTCAGTGGCATTTCGATCACCACACGAGTCCCACTTTCGTCACCGGGCAACCAACGGATTTCACCGGAAAGTTCACTGTTCACCAAGGTGCGAACAATTTGCAGACCCAATCCTTCGCGGCGCTCCCCCTCGGGTAGGCCGTGACCATCGTCTTCGATGATCACCCTCAGCCAGTCCTTGGAGTCGGTTCCGAGGTAACGTTCGGCCAGGAGAGCTACCTGTCCGTCACGGTTCGCCAAGCCATGTTCTACGGCATTGGTCACCAACTCATTGATTACCAGTGAGAGCGGGGTTGCCAGATCCGCGTCAAGCATTCCGAATTCGCCTTCACGGCGGGTGGAGATCTTCTGCCCCGGCGAAGCAATTTCGACTATCAGACGGAACTGACGATCCATCAGATCATCAAACTTCACCGTTTCATTCAGTCCCTTGGACAGGAAATCGTGCACCGAAGCAATCGTTGATACCCGGCGCATGGCCTGCTCCAGGCCCTGCTTTCCCTCCTCAGAGCTCATCCGTCTGGACTGCATACGAAGTAGAGCGGCAACTGTCTGCAAGTTGTTTTTGACCCTGTGGTGAATTTCGCGGATGGTCGCGTCCTTGGTGACCAATTCCTTTTCGCGACGGCGAAGTTCAGAGACGTCGCGGCACAAGACCAGGGCTCCCGAGCGTTTTGACTCATCACGCAGCGGAATGGCACGCAACGAGAGAGTGACGCCGCGATATTCAACTTCTGTACGCCACGGCATTTTCCCTTGGAGGACCAGGGGAAGCGTTTCGTCAACCACGCGCCTGTCGCGAACCAGGGCCATGGTTAGATCTGCCAGTGGCTGACCCTGCAAAACATCGGCTGCCCCAAGCCGTCTAAACGCGGAGACCGCGTTGGGGCTTGCAAACTCTACGGTTCCCTCGACATTCAGGCGGACGAATCCATCCCCTACGCGAGGAGCGCCGCGGCGTGAACCGGTTGGGCTGGCAAAGTCAGGCCACAAGCCTTTGGTGCCCATCTGCAGCAGGTCATCGGCACTTTGTCGATAAACAAGCTCAAGATTTGAGGGAGTTCGCGACTGGTTACGGTCAAAATGCGAGGTGAGTACCGCCACGGGACGATTCTGCCTAACCAACGGAACCGCTTGGATGGTTGTGAGCCCCGGGATCAAATCGGCTCCGGGATGTTCCGCCGAACGTTGGATGGTGCGAGTCTGCCACGCATGATCCACCATGATGCGAAGGTCCTTGCGGATACGCTCACCGACGAAGTCGGTGTGAAAGGCCGTATGCGAGGTGGAAGGTCGCACGTGGGCCAGCGCTACATATGATCCATCGCCGGTGGGGAACCAGAGCACGAGATCCGCGAACGCGAGGTCCGAGACCAGTTGCCAGTCCCCCACCAGCAGATGGAGCCAGTCCTCATCACCGGGGCCGAGGTCAGCTTTGAGACGTAGATCTTCGGTGATGAGGGCCATGTGGGGTAATTACCTCCGGACGATTGAACGTAACAGGCGAAGGGCTACCGACAGCGATGCCATGTCATCGCGTTCTAGGCTGTTCACTTCTGCAAACATAGCCTTCGCACGATCCAGATTAGCCGCGTTTGCTTCCTCCCACGCTGCAACACGCTGCGCCACGTCGGTGATCTGACCTGTTGAGTCCAAAACATCGTTGGTGAGGTCGATGATCGTGGTGTACAGATCATCACGCATGGCCGCGCGGGCCAACGCCTGCCACCGATCCGAGCGTGGCAGATTGGTGATCCGGTTCAACAACGTATCAACTTCGAACAACTCATAAAGGCTGAAGTAGGTCTGGGCGACCTTTTGCACATCTTCCTCGGTACGGTGCACCAAGTCTGCCACGTCCAACAGGGCAAATGATTCAAACTGCGAGGCCCACATGTTGGCCCGGCGTTCGCCGATGCCATTGGCCATGGCATCAGCGTGCCATTGCTGGAAGCGCACTTGGTCCTTGCCACGCAGCAACTGCGGCAGTTCTTCGCGTAGCTGCGTCACGATTGACTCATAACGCTCTACGGCCTGTCCCACCAGCAGCTCCTGATCAACGCGGTTGATGAACCATCGGGTGGCACGGTCCAACAGGCGACGCATGTCGTGGTGCTGGCGTCCCCAGTAGTCAACATCCATGCCGGCTGGCTGCGCATTGATCGCGTCGAACTGTGCCTCGAAGCGATACACCTCACGCAAGGCGCAGAACACCTTGGCGATGTGAACCTCAGAGGCACTAGTTTCCTCCATCGCACGGAAGACATAGGTGATGCCGCCGATGTTGACCATGTCGTTTGCGATCACCGTGGCGATGATTTCTCTACGCAGCGGGTGGGACTGCAATTGGTCACCGAAGCGCTCCACCAGCTGAGCCGGGAAGTACCGGTGCATGGTCTCGGCAAAGTAGGGGTCATCGGCAAGGTCAGATTCGGACAGCGCATGTGCCAGTTGAATCTTCGCGTAGGCCGCCAAGACCGATAGCTCCGGCGCGGTCATCACCTCTCCCGAGGCCCGACGTTTCTCGAGTTCTTCGGAGCTGGGTAAGAATTCCAAGGCACGGTTCAGGTCCGCGTGTTCTTCGAGCCACTGCATCAACCGTTCGTAGGCCGGTGCCCAGGTCTGTGCTGCGTGTTTTTCGTTCAGCAGCAACACGTTCTGGTTGAAGTTGGTTTGCAGAACCAAATCGCCCACGTTATCCGTCATTGCAAGCAAGAATTCCGTGCGCTCGGACGGATCGATGTTTCCAGCCTTGATCTGGCGGTCGACAAAGATCTTGATATTTACCTCGCGGTCCGAGGTGTCCACACCAGCCGAATTATCAATGGCGTCGGTATTCAGGATGACCCCGTTCAGGGCGGCTTCGATCCTTCCCAGTTGGGTCATGCCCAGGTTTCCACCCTCGCCAACGACCTTGACTCGCAGATCGGCACCGTCGACGCGGATCGCGTCATTGGCGCGGTCTCCGACTTGACCATGGGTTTCGGTCGAAGCCTTGACGTAGGTGCCAATTCCGCCGTTATACAGCAGATCCACTGGCGCCGCCAGAATCGCTTTGAGCAGCTCGTTCGGCGACAGGGCCACAACCGACGCGTCCAGCCCCAGTACTTCACGAATTTCTGGGCTCAGAGGTACGGATTTCAGGCCGCGCGAGAAGACACCGCCACCTGCCGAAATCAGCTCACGATTGTAATCAGCCCAACTCGAACGTGGCAGATGGTAGAGGCGCTCACGCTCGTCGAAGGCTGCCTGCGGGTTGGGATTGGGGTCCAAGAAAATGTCGCGGTGGTCAAAGGCCGCTACCAGCTTGATCGTCTGGGTGCGGCGCAGCCCGTTCCCGAACACGTCACCGGACATATCGCCCACACCAACGGCGGTGAATTCCTGGGTTTGCGTATCGATCCCCAGCTCAAAGAAGTGACGTTTGATTGATTCCCAAGCGCCTCGTGCGGTGATTCCCATGGCCTTGTGGTCGTAGCCAACCGAACCGCCAGAAGCGAAGGCGTCTCCCAGCCAGTGGCCCTTTTCTTCGGAGAGTTTGTTGGCAATGTCAGAGAAACTGGCGGTGCCCTTATCGGCGGCGACAACCAGGTACGTGTCATCTGCGTCGCGGCGCACCACGTTAGCCGGTGGCACCACATGCTCACCGTTCTCATCTGCTACCAAGTTGTCGGTGAGCTCCAGCAGCGTGCGGATGAAGACGCGATAGGCCCCCTTGCCTTCTTCCATCCAGGCTGCCCGGTCAACTGCCGGATTCGGCAGCTGTTTGGCGTAGAAACCGCCCTTAGCTCCGGTCGGTACAATCACCGAGTTCTTCACCATCTGGGCTTTGACCAGACCCAAAACTTCGGTGCGGAAATCCTCTCGGCGGTCAGACCAGCGCAGGCCGCCACGGGCCACGGCACCGAAACGGAAATGTGTACCTTCCACGCGAGGCGAGTAAACCCACAGTTCGTGCTTGGGCCGAGGGAATGGTGCGAAGTCGATGTCCTCCGGCGCGAGTTTGAAGGCCAGGGCCTGCTGGTTCTCGGCATAAAAATTGGTGCGTTTGGTAGCTTCGATAACCTTCACGAAACGACGCAACAGCGTGTCAGAATCCAACGTCGGCACGGCTTCCAGCGCGTCCGCGATCTTCTGATGCGCGGCCGCGCGTTCCTGTTCGGAACGCTCCGGGCTCAACGCCGGGTCAAAAGTCGCACGGAACAAATCGACGATGCCGTGTGTCACCTCTGCGTTGTTGACCAACGCGCTGGCGATGAATCCGGTCGAATTGGGCACCCCGAGCTGCAACAGGTAGTGTGCGTAGCCGCGCAACATCGCGACTTCTTCCCAGTTCAATCCTTCGCGCAGGACGAGGGCATTGAGGCTGTCGGATTCAGCATCGTTGCGAACCACCGCAGCGTAGGCCGCAGCAACCTTTTCTTGCACAGCACTAAAGTCGATGGCTTCATCAACCTTCAGGCCCATATCGTAAATGAAACGCTGGCCAATGCCTTCAGGGTTCAATTCGTACGGTCGCTCATCGACAACCTCAAGGCCAAGATCCTGGAGAACTGGCAGGATTCGTGAGAGCAGCAGCGGGCGATCAACGTAGATCTTCATACGTTTGGAAACCAGGGCTGCATCATCCGTGGTCTTCGGGTCGTAGAAGGAGACCACCGGGCCAGCTGTGGCTAACGGCGAATTCAATTCGGCCAGCAGTTCGATGTCGCTCAAAGCATCGGCGATCTCAAACTGGACCTTGTAGGAGGCCGGGAAAGCCTCGGCCCAGGTGTTGGACAGCTGGTTCGCCGCACCGGATTCCAGGCTGCTGCGCGCCGCATCAACAATGGCGTCAGACCAGGAACGCACGGCCATGGCGATCCGGTTTTCCAGTGCCTTGCGGTCCACGACCGGGGCAAGCCCGTGGCGTTGCAAGCGCAGCCGGTAGAACAAACGGACCAGTGCCCCGGAACCGAGTTGTGCTTCGTATTCCACCGAGTCGGCATTGAAAGTAGCCTGCAATTCCTGCTCCACGCGGTGGCGAACCAGCGTCGAGAAGCGATCACGCGGGATGTAGACCATAGCGGTGACAAACCGGCCATAGTCGTCGGTACGGATGAATACAGACGTCCGTCGGCGCTCCTGCAGGCGCAAGATACCCAGCGCGGTGGAGGTCAGCTCCTCGACGGAAATCTGGAACATTTCATCTCGCGGGTAACTCTCGAGAATTGTGGTGATGTCCTTGCCCGAATGAGAATTGCGGGCGAATCCGGTGTTCCTCAGTACAGCGTTGACCTTCTCACGGACAACCGGAACCGACTTCACGCTGGAGGTATACATGCTGGAGGAGAACAAGCCGATGAAGCGACGTTCACCATTAACCTCGCCATTGAGGTCGAAACTCTTCACGCCAACATAATCAAGATACACTCCGCGGTGTACGGTCGAGCGGGCATTGGCCTTCGTAACGATCAAGGCTCGCTTATCACGGGCGGTAATTCGCCCTCGCTTGGTCAGATGCTGCGGGCCTTGGTTCTCCAAATCACGCATCAGGCCTAGTCCGCTGCCCTCCCGAGCGACCAGCACATCTTCACCGTTCACCGTTGTCAGATCGTACTCTCGATACCCAAGGAAAGTGAACTTATCGTCTGCCATCCAGTTCAGCAGTTCCACAGCCTGCTCAAGCTCGGCGATCTGGTCTGCGTTAGTGGTTTTTGGCAATGCTTCGGCTATGGCCTTGGCCTGATCCAGCATTGCCGGCCAGTCCTGCACGGCATCACGAACATCACCGAGGACTTGATGCAAGTCGGTGATGATCTCAGCGGCTTGTTCGTCGTTTAGCTCACGTGCGAGTTCTACCGAAATCCATGACTCAATCTTGGTCAGCGTGCCAGAAGACACCAAGGCACTTAAATCCGACAAGGCCGCGGTGTCACCGCTGGCAATGTGCTGTGTGCCGGTGTGGCTGAGGTTTTGGATCCGCCCGTTGTCGCGGTCACGAGACACAACAAATGTCGGGTGGACCACAAGTTGGATTGGCGCTTCACGTTTGACGAGCGCCGCGGTGACGGAGTCAACCAAAAATGGCATGTCGTCGGTGACGATATTGACCACCGAAATGCCTGCGTGTCGAGTGATGGCTACGTTGGCATGTCCTGCCTCGCGTAGATATCCGATTTCCAAATGGGCGGCTACACGCGATTCGAGTTCGTCTGGCCGGTAGGCCGCAACGTCCTCCTTCGCGATTTGGCCGTAATACTCGCTCACCAGGGTTGGGGTGAGAGTCTCATCCATGAATGATTCAGTCATGCTGGAATCCGACGAGTTCAAGTGAACGCCTCCAAGAACGGTTCGATCGGTCCGCGCCATTGCGGACTCGTAGTTTTATCCACATTACATGCTTCGATGGCTTGCAGCTCATACGTTCTTGGACAATCGACGAGTCGTTCCCTTTGCCTGGGAATTCGAAGATTTTTTACCGGTCAACGACCGGATTTCTGAACGTAATGAACTTTTTGGCGCTATTTCCGCAAATGGGCTTCCAGCTAAGATTGCAGCATGGCAAACCGTGTTGTCATTGGGCAGAAAGCCAACGACGCGGTGCGTTGGTCCAAAACGCTCCCACGCTTCGAGGACGCGACGCTTGGGGCTGTGCCCGGAATTGCTGGATGAGACCTTATTGAAGATGATCTGCAATTCAATCCCCGGTACTTTTTCGTCAAGTTCGTCGATAGCTCGCAGTGCCCGGGGAATTCCAACGCTATCGGCGGCGACCACCATAAAAACTTCGTCAGAGCATTGAAGCATCTCCACGGTAACCGCATTGCGTTGCGGTGCTTGAGTATCAAAACTGAGTTGCTCGTCCAACTCGATGAACGCTGCGACATCTAGCACCACCAAGTCATGATGGGCCCTCAAGGTCAGCGCGGCGCGCCGAAGGGCTGCGGCTCGGACCTCTGGCCAGCGGCTCGCCCGAGGTATGCCGGTAGCTACCATCAGTGTCGCGTCCGCAACTTCGACCGCAAGGCATGCCGCCCGAAGCCGCGCCGGGTCCCGCGACCCCGAGTCAACGACGCGGCACATCTGGGCGATGGATGCCGATTCGTCCATGAGGCCCAGCTGAATTGCCATCGAAGCCGCGTAGGTGTCTGCGTCAAGAACGACGACAGAATCTCCCGAAACTGCAGACTCTACCGCGTAGTTCAAGGCAACGGTGCTCCGTCCCGGAGAACCCGGGGCACCCCAAAAACAGACGATCCTGCCCGCAGGTTCGACTCCCGTTCCCTGTGCGGCGACTGAGCCCGCATTCATTTGGGTTTCATCATGGGCCAAGCGCGCCAGTGTTTGGGAGATCAGAGACTCAAGTTCAACCATTCCAACGGTGTCTATGATTTCCACGAGACCAGGCACGATGGAAACCCGTTCGGGTTTCGCATCCAATAACGCAACAATAGTGCGTTGTCCGGCGAGCTGGTCGATTTGCTCCATGGGTGGCATGAGTGCACGCTCGGAGACCAAAAGGACATCGACTCCACTTGCTGCGCATGCGGCAATAGCTTCGGCCGCATCATCACAGACCCGTACCACGATGAGCTCCCCGCGATATCCTTCGATCTGGCGCACCAGATGCTCATCACGGCCAAGTACGACAACCGAAATACTCATTGTCCAGCCCCTGCCGGGTTATAGATCACCGTTATTCTGGCATCATTGGCCAAAGCTTGCAGGAAAGATTCAAGATCAGCTGATTCAACCAGTAGTTCCAAGTTAGTTCCGTTGTTTCCAACGAGCCCTCCTGCCTGCGCTACCCGTGATGAGACTTCAACCATGGTTGCTAGTTGTTCGGGTACACCATAGGTTGCGCCGCCAGCTTCCCGCCTGGCAACCCAGACATCCACAAAGCTGCCCGGAGTGATGGCTTCACTCAGATCGGCCGGAAGTTCAAGATTCACCGGACGGCGTGATCCCAGTTCGCTGCTCGTAATCGAGGAGAGCGGGATCAGTTCCCCCGCACCGATAAACGTGTTGGCCCGCGCATTCTCCAGGTCTAGGCTGCCTTGTTCGAGATACTTACCTAAAGAATCCCCCAGCTGCACTTCCTGCGCCCTGAGGTTCTGGTTCGTGAGTTGCTCACCCAACGTAATGTCGGCGCCAGCTATGTATACGGTTGTCGTTTCGTTCATTCCACGCACCAGATATACGGTTCCGATGACCGAGGCCGTGACCAACACCGCGCCAAGCGCTAGCCTGGGGTCTTTCCAACTGGGTCGCTTGATCCGCGCAGCTGTTGCGGGACCGGACTCGTTCGTACGTCGTTCTGCTGGCACGGCACGCACCTCCAACACATGGATATATGTGTGCTGAGCCTACGACATCTTCGCGAACCGCGAAAGTCCGTCTCCCTAACTGTGGACTAGTATCCTTTGGGAATCGCGATCCAACCAATAGCGTCGAGCGGCACGATCGAATGGTCGGTAATGCTGGATTCACGAGGAAACTCATCACGTGGATGGGAGGCGATCGACAAGAAGTCCTTGCCAATTTGAGTCGGTGTTCCTTCGACCAACAATTTACCCAGCTCGTCATGGATTCTCAATTGACTGCGGTCCCGCAGCAGACCCCGCAGAAGTGCTGGCACCTTGATAGTTGTAGGTTCAGATCCTGTCGGAGGTGAACACCGGGTGCGCGGTGACCATGAGATTCGCCGAATCACCTTTTGCATGATCAGCAGGTTGGACGTTTCCGCCTCCAGGCAGAGGTAATCCTTCCCCAGCGGCCCAAGGACCCCGCCGACTTCCACCGAACCACTCAAGTGGAGATTCACGGTGCAGCCCAGCAGGGTCCTCAACCTTCCCAGCAGATCTTCGCTCGCCCGTTCAATGCGGATATTCTCGGCAACCTCATCGCGGAATTGCGCCTCCAGCTGGGCTTGCAGTTGTGATTCGAGATCCTCGAACAATGAGTCCCAACGCATGTGCTAACTGTACGAGCGAAAACTTGTGGGCGAAAGCCTATTCACAAAAATCACTCGAAGTGACATCATATGAATCAAACTTCATCAAATTACACCAAATAGCATGAAAAGGTGTTCGGCTATGCAACGTGTTCGGTTAGCGCTACTCGTGGGGCTCTTCACTCTTGCCTCGGGGGTCATCATCGCGGCATTGGTGATCTGGCTTAAGCAGGAGCAACCAGTCTTCCCCACCGATAGACAAGGATTTGACGCCGTATCGCTGGCGGCCGTTTATGCTGCGCTAATTTTCACGGCACTCTACTCGTTGCGCATCGCCGTGTACCGGCTGATCCGATGGGCAGCGAGTCAAAACCACCCCCACACCTTGTTGATCCTGCAACACATCGCACCTCGGCTCACACGTCACGCATTAGCCGGTGCACTGGGGGCGACGCTGACGCTATCGAGCGCGTCCATGGCCGTTGCGTGGTCACCTTCAACAACGACTCAGCATACGTCAGCAGCCCCACCCGAGATGTCGACGGCGGATGAGGGTGGATACTCCCCCAAGAGCTCGACTTCCCTTCCTACCCCAAGGTGGTCGGCTGAAGTCATTAACGTCCCCATGCCTCGCATCGTTGGCGGACCAAAACGCATCGCGAAGCTGGACGAAACTCCGCACTCCGAGGTAGTTGTCGCAAAAGGCCAGACGCTATGGCACATTGCCGGGCAAATGCTTGGCAACCAGGCGACCATTGCCGAAATCTCAGAATTGTGGCCTCGTATCTACGATCTGAATCGCGCAACGATTGGACCCGAGCCTGACCTGCTCCAGGTAGGAACCGTGCTCAAACTACCGCCAATGGCATAACCGTCCCAGTCCCAGCATTCAGCCGAATGCCACAAGCCACAGAACGATCATTAGGAGAGATCATGAGCACCGACACCGGATATCGGGAAGTATCCGACACCGTTAGGGAAATTGAGGCGCGTCGAGAAGTTCTTGTCCAACACAAGGTCTCGCGTGGCCGTTGCCAGCTGCAGCAGTGCGCCGTGGAGATACGAACTCCAGCCAGCATCGCAATTCCGATGGATCACATCTTTCACCGCAGCCCCAGCCATCATGCCGAACGGATCAACGTGGTCCGGCTCTCCCATGCTGTTGCCCGAGCGGTTTTCGAAATCATTGCCGGCTACCGCACCGTAGCTCAGCTCAGTTTTGTGATGAATCCCGATTGCATTCGCAAGCTTCAGAACCAGGCACTCCTTGAAACCGACGGCTATAAGCAGGCGCCGGCGCCCGGCACCAGTCACGGACAGGTTCAGTCTATGAAACTTCGAAGCACGCTCAGTGGCGGTTGGGAGTGCACTGTCATTTTGGGGTTTAAATACCGCGTCCGTGCCGTGGCTCTGTATATAGAGCCATGGCACGGACGGTGGCAGGTGACAAGCGTTGAAATGCTTTAGCGCTTGTTCTTGGCCTTGTTTTTAGCCTTGTTCGCTTTCTTTTCGATCTTGGCATCTGTTGCCACGGCCTGAGCACGAGTTGTATTGGCGTGGCCCTCTTCATCGGGGCCGGTGAACTGAAGATTTGTTTGCTGGCTGGCTGGAGCCGCCGGAGCGCTCGCAGCCGCTTCCGAACCGCTAGGGATCTCCAAGTTGAACAGGGCGCCGATGCTTTCCTCGCGGATGGACTCCATCATCGTCAGGAACATGGTGTATCCCTCACGCTGGTATTCAACCAAAGGGTCACGCTGTGCCATGGCACGCAGACCGATGCCCTCTTTGAGGTAATCCATCTCGTAGAGGTGTTCCTGCCATTTGCGGCCAATTGTTGACAGAACCACACGTCGTTCAAGATCACGCATGACTCCGGCTCCAACACGGTTTTCACGCAATTCATACTGGTACTTCGCGTCGGAGAGGATTTCGCGTTCCAGGAACTGCGCGGTTAGATGCCCCATGCCGCCGGCTTCTTCAACCACTTCCGACAAGGAAATGCCGATAGGATACAACTGCTTGAGGTTGGTCCAAAGTTGTTTCAATTCCCAGTCATCTGCGTTGCCAACCTGGGTAGCTTCCTGAACCATTGCTTTGACGACATCTTCCAGGAAATGACCGACCTTTTCTTCAAGGTCATCACCTTCCAGAATTGCACGTCGGTCCGTGTAGATGGCCTCACGCTGACGGTTCATGACATCGTCATACTTCAGAACGTTTTTACGCTGCTCCGCATTGACGCCTTCCACCTGGGCCTGTGCCGACTCGATCGCACGGGAAACAATCTTGGATTCCAATGCCACGTCATCAGGCATCGAGGGATTGTTCATGATGCGCTCGGCCATACCGGAGTTGAAACGACGCATCAGATCGTCGGTCATCGACAGGTAGAAGCGCGATTCACCTGGGTCGCCCTGACGGCCGGCGCGACCGCGTAGCTGGTTATCGATGCGACGCGATTCGTGGCGTTCGGTACCCAGTACGTAAAGGCCGCCCAAAGCGGTAACTTCTTCAGCTTCCTTCGCAACGGTTTTTTTGGCTGCTTCGAATGCCAGATCCCATTGCTTGTTGTACTCTTCAGCGTGGTTTTCTGGATCCAGCCCACGGCGTTCCATCTCTGCCACGGCAATGAACTCAGCGTTGCCACCGAGCATGATGTCGGTACCGCGGCCTGCCATGTTGGTTGAAACAGTCACACCGGATTTGCGGCCAGCCATTGCGACCACGGCGGCTTCACGTGCATGCTGTTTTGCATTGAGCACCTCATGGCGGATGCCCTTTTTTGCCAGCAGTCGGGAGAGGTACTCGCTCTTTTCGACGCTGGTGGTACCCACCAGAATCGGCTGGCCAGTTTTATGGCGCTCTTCGATATCTTCAACGACCGCGTTGAACTTGGAAATCTCATTCTTATAGATCAGGTCCGCCTGATCCTGGCGAACCGCTGGCTTGTTGGTCGGGATCTCAACAACACCAAGTTTGTAGGTACCGTAGAATTCGGCCGCTTCGGTCTGTGCGGTACCGGTCATGCCCGAAATCTTCTCGTACATACGGAAGTAATTCTGCAAAGTGACCGTGGCCAAGGTCTGGTTCTCCGCCTTGATCTCGACACTTTCCTTGGCTTCTATGGCCTGGTGCATGCCTTCGGAATAACGGCGGCCCTGCAACGCGCGTCCGGTGTGCTCGTCAACGATCATTACTTCACCGTTGACCACCACGTAGTCTTTGTCTTTCTTGAACAGTTCCTTGGCCTTGATAGCGTTGTTCAGGAAGCCGATCAGCGGGGTATTGTTCGCCTCGTAGAGGTTGTCAATCCCCAGGTAGTCCTCGACCTTTTCAATGCCGCTCTCAAGCACACCGATGGTGCGCTTTTTCTCATCAACCTCGTAGTCATCATCCCGGGTTAACCGGGCAACAATCTTGGAGAATTCAACATACCAACGATTGACATCTCCCGAGGCCTGCCCCGAAATGATCAGCGGGGTACGAGCTTCATCGATCAGGATCGAGTCAACCTCATCGACGATCACAAAATGATGGCCGCGCTGAACCAGCTCATCCTTGCTCCACGCCATGTTGTCTCGCAGATAGTCGAATCCGAACTCGTTGTTGGTTCCATAGGTGATATCCGCGGCGTACTGCTTTCGACGTGCTGCCGGGTCCATGTTGGCAAGAATGCAGCCGCAGCTCAGACCGAGGAAGCGGAAGACGCGACCCATCAGATCCGACTGGTACTGAGCCAAGAAGTCGTTTGTTGTCACCACATGCACACCTTTGCCAGTCAGGGCATTGAGGTACGCAGGAGCGGTGGCCACCAAGGTTTTACCTTCACCGGTTCGCATTTCGGCAATGTTGCCTAGGTGCAGCGCGGCACCACCCATAAGCTGGACGTCGAAGTGGCGCATGCCCAAGACGCGGTCTGCGGCTTCACGCACCACAGCGAAAGCCTCGGGAAGCAGGGAATCCAGCGACTCACCATCTGCCAGGCGGGCCCGGAACTTTTCGGTTTCTCCCTGGAGCTCTTCGTCCGAAAGTTCGCGAATCTCGTCTTCCAACGTATTGATCGTGTCAGCGTACTTTCGAAGAACCTTGAGGGTCTTCTTGTCGCCGGTACGCAAAATACGTTCTAGCAATGATGCCACGTGGTAGCTCCCAATATCTCAAGCACAGTAAATCTGGCGTAATTAGTCTACGTGAGGAAAACGTCGTCAGACGCTATTTCGACGTTCTCAACGGTGTTCTTGTGGTGAACGGCGATGTTCCCATCAGCTCTTTCACAGTTAACGATCAACTCGATCCAGCTCAAGCCACCGAGCCATTCGTTGCAGCTCGAGGTCCAATTCCCTCGAAATCTCCGGTGAAACTCCCGGTTCCCAATGGACTGCCCTAGCTTGCAGCACGGAATTTTTCCGGTCAGCTTTCAGATCAACGCGACCCACAAAGTTTTCACCATAGAGCATCGGAAAAACGTAATATCCGTAACGGCGTTTGTTCTGCGGAACATAAATTTCGACTCGATACTCGAAGTCAAAAAACCGCTCGAGTCTCCGCCGATTAAAGACCATGGAGTCAAAAGGCGAGAGTAGTCGCAGATCCGGTTGGACCCTTCGGGGAATCGTAGTCTCGGGAAGCTGAAAACATGGTTCGTCCAGGCCGCTAACTACTACGGGAACAACCAACTGTTCCTCGATAATCCTCGGCAGAATCGATTGGACCTCTTTAACCGGCAATCGAAAATATTCTGCAATACAGTGGCTTGTCCCCACTCCCTGCGCCCGAAGCGAGCGCAGGACGAGGCGTCGCAAGGCTTGCTGCTTGTCTGCAGGGACACTATCGGCGTTAAGATCAAGAACGTCTTCGGCCAGCGCGAAACGACGCTCGAACTGCCTGCTGCGCCCTAGGGCCAAGATTCGGCCTTGGGCGAAAAGTGCTTCGGTAACGTATTTGGTGTCGTTCCAATTCCAACCCCAATGTTCCTTCTCACCGACCGCTTGAACACCCAATACCGCACTAAGCTCACGAGCCGTTGTCCCCGGATGGACTGAAAGATACGAAAGGACCTTGTCGGTCAACTCATGATGTTCACCGGTAAAGAGATCTGAACGGTCAATCCACCGCCGGCGTTGCCAGGCAATGAGGTCACAGACCAGTTCACTTCGAACGTAGCTGGCCTCGTGCGCCCAATACTCTGTCATTGCCCCATGTCGGCTGGCGACCAGGGCGTCAAGGTTCTGTGTGTCGTATGATCCGAGCCTGGCGAAAAGTGGCATGTAGTGGGCCCTGCGCACAACATTGATTGAATCTATTTGCAACTGGGCGATGCTATCCAAGGCTGCGTTGATACGTCGTGCGGTCACCGGTTTATCGGGCCTTGGGCGGGACAAGCCTTGGGCGGCCAACGCAACCCGCCGAGCCTGTGACTGGCTCAGGGTGCGTTGGCCGCCCTTGTTCTGTAAATCTGAAATGACTATCCCTCGGAAGCCATTGCCTTGTCGCGGTAGCCGCGAGTCTCAGTGGTTGACTCGGTTTCGGCGTCAAGCGAAGCATCTAGGGTAATCACACCATACTGGTATTGCGTACGTCCGTAGACCACCGAGTGCTCACCAGTCGATTCGTCGATGAAGAGATAAAACGGGTGTCCTACCAATTCCATACGATCCACGGCATCATCGACGCTCATGACTTCTGCCGGGAAGGACTTGCGGCGGATCACAACCGGTGAATACTCAATGTTTGACTCGGTTTCTGCGGCTTCAGCAGCAGCCTGAGCCGCGAGGGTCTCCTCAACGAGGGACTTGTCGGTCGGAACAACCGGCAACGCACTGGTGGCCTGATGAACCGCAACAGGAGCGTGGTTGCCGCGATGAACCTTCTTCTTGTCGCGGGCCTTGCGCAGGCGTTCGAGCAACTTTGCGAAGGCGACGTCGAAGGCTGCAAATTTGTCGGCTCCACGAGCCTCTGCACGGATGGCTGGCCCCCGGCCAACAACCGTCAGTTCCACGGAGAGTGCGGTGCTCTGGTTACGGGCGTGAGTTTCCTTGACGACCTTGACGTCAATGCGCTGGACTTTCGTTGCCAGCTGGTCGACCTTGGTGATTTTCTCATCAACATACTCCCGGAAACGGTCCGAGACGGTGATGTTGCGTCCGCTGTAGTTCAGCTCCATGGTGTCCTCCAAAATTAGAGTCGGGTGACACAACAGTTCAGAAGTTCCTTCTCTTCGAACTGAAGATGGGCTTCGCTGCATCTGTGTGATGCAACCCATACTTCACCTTAGGCCACGACGGCTCAGATTCAAGTACCGAACCCCTACATTTCCGATCGCGCTGAGCATAATTACTGAATTCGCTCATCTCCTGGCGGTTTCGTCAGTGCAAGAACAACCGCTCCGAGCACCTCATATCCCGCGTTATTACAGGTGATCGAGGCTTCTTGGAGAGTTGCTCCGGTCGTCATCACGTCGTCAACTAGCAGGATCGGCTGTTGGCGAACATCGCACTTTTCAGCGATCAGATGCGTTGCCCGGCCCCGCCGGTCAGAACCGGATTTACTCTTTTGCGCACCGCTGAAGACTTGTCCGAGCCGATAGTGCAACAGCGGGGTGATTTGTAAGCCGGTATCGAGTAACCCGAATCGTGAAGCGGAGCGCAACATCACCTCCACTGGCCGATATCCCCTCCTACCAATGGACTTGAGCGACGTGGGCATGGGAACAACCAGGGTGCGGCGGCCCTTTGCTTGCGGGATGAGTGCCGAGTTCAGCCCCGCCGCAAGGTAGGGAGCAAAAAGATCCCCGAGGAAATATCTTTGATGGTCCTTATAAGCCAGGATCGCTCGCGCAAGTTCCTTGCCATAGATCCCACAAGCCACGACAGGGATCTGCGCGGCCAGGGCTGGCAGCTCCAAATACAGGCACTGGTTCCCCGGCAGCGGGGGCAGGCTGAGTTGTTGGCGCAACGCAGTCCGGCAGTTGGGGCACAACCTGTGATCCGCACGTGTGCACACAGCACAGCTTGCCGGAAGCAGCAGATTCGCGGTTTCCGTGAGTGCAAACCGCACCCACTGCGGAGCACGCTGGGTGTAGAGATGGTCTAGATCTCTCAGGAATTTTTGTCGATAGGAGTCCATACGCCATCGTCGCTGCATGGGCGGTAAAAAGATGATCCATGGACCCGGGGTGTGGATTCTTGAGCGAACTCGCACTGATTATCCGGGGTAAGAAATGTCCTTCGCGAAATCATCAAGTACGTGCCACGAATTGCCAACGAGGGTAAACAATTGATCCGCCGACTCCGCGTAAACTTCACGCTGCCCACCAACACCTGCGGTGATCCCTACCATTCCGAGCAACACCTGCAAATGCTTGTTGCCACCTTGGAAGGTAATCTGCTCGGCTAAGACCTGCTCGGTGGTGCTTAACTCGGCCACAATGATGGATCGGTCCGATTCCCACACCGCGGTGTTAACCGGAACGTCCGGATAGATCTTCATGGGCGACTTGCTCAGACCGCGCGGAACTCCGTCGGAGTCACGGATGACTCCGGCAACGAACACGGTGGTCACCGATTCTTTCGTGGCAACAATCAGGGCCCGGGCTCCATCCCGGGAGATGCGCAAGGAACTGACGGTTGAGCCTTCCAGCCATGGCACGTTAATGGTGCGGGCTTCGCCCTGCTCACCAATGTCATCGGGAACGGCACGCAACGGGTTCTGGTCTTGGTTATCAGCGGTCCATGTCCAACCCGCTAGATCCATGGAGGGCTGGATCAGCGATTGGCCTTCCAGGCCCTGGCGCAGCGAACCGTCTTCACCGATCGTCCACAACTGGCTGCCCGAACCGTTCAGGAATGCATAGCGGTTTCCAATCGGTGACATAGCAGGTTCGCGTGGATTGTAGGAGGAAATATCCGGCAGCCCACCCACTGGAATGATCGAGCGGCCTTTGACATAAACCAGCGACTCATCCGCAATACCTATCAATGTGTCCGGGGTGCTGGGGTTAATCTGAGCTGGCTCGATGGTAGTACTCTGATCGACCAGCGTAACCTCGGTTTCCTCTTGCAGCATCCTCACGTTGTTGACGCTGTTCAAGGTGGTTAAAGTCGCATCCAGCTGCTGGTCCATGAGCAACAAGGTTTGATCCGTCGCGTCTTGGAACGTAGCCTTGCTCAGATCGATGGTCGCGGTTCCGTCACGCACCGGCACCGCTGAGCGCACCAATGAACCGGCGGAGCTGAAGGCCGAGACTACCGCATTGGCCAGGTACGGTGCTGGGCCTGCCAAGAGGGCCTCAACCATGGACGTGGCGGTACCGCTACCGGTCGCGAACCACCGAATGTCCGGCACCAGGTAACGATAGGCGGCATCGTAGAAATACAGAGTCTGCGCGGAAAAGATCTTATTGAAAGTGGAGGACTCAAGCATCACCCCATTGGGTGCATCCGAGATCCGCCACTGGTCATCCACCTTGGACACCACGACGTCAACTGCCCGAGTTGAATGATCTGGATAAACCGTGCGAACTCCCTGTTCGTCAACCTCGCCAACGATTTCCAATTGGATGGTGTACTGGTTGGTGTCCGCACCATTAACCACGTTGACCGCTTCGTAGATCAGCGTGTTGGTGTCGCCACGCCATTGCTGGCTCAACTCGGGGGTGAGGAACTCCCGGGCCACGGCGTAGTCCTCAACAACCGATCGGCCGGCGGCAACAAACCCGTCAACGATAGCCCTGGCATCGGCACCGACAGTTGGACCCTCTGCAGCGTAGTTGTAGGGTTGCGCCCCGGCATCCTGCGAATCCACCTGAATCTGTTTGACCGGCGAAGACCTCGGAATTGACGCACAGCTGGTGGCGGTCAGCAGCACCGTCAAGAGCACTGCCAGCAGGGAAAACAACGTACGCCGCATTATTTCTCTTCCGCCGGTGTAACTGCACTGGGTGCACTGGGGTCGGTGATGTCATCGTCGTCGAGTTCATCGTCTTCGGCCAAAATCAGCGGTGTGAAACCAATTTTGGGAACTTCACCCGTCAGCGGGAAACTATCACCCAAGGGCTCGGCTAAGGCCTGGCCAACAGGTGGTTCCAGCGGCAACGGCGACGAGTCGATGGTGTCTTCGGCCGTTCGTGGCAACGTAATTCTGAAAACGGAGCCAACACCCAGTTCACCCCATGCTTCCAAACGCCCCTCATGCAACCGGATATCTTCCATCGCAATCGACAAGCCAAGGCCGGACCCGCCGGTGGTACGTGCACGGGCCGGATCCGCGCGCCAGAAACGGTCGAAAACGTGTTTGCAAGACTCCTCGGACATTCCAATGCCGTAGTCCCGAACGGTAACCGCCACGGCCGACTCATCCGCACCGATGGTCACGTCGATCGGCTGGGCTTCGCCATGTTCCACCGCGTTGAGCACCAAGTTCCGGATCACGCGTTCCAGACGCCGCGGGTCGACCTCAGCCACACAGGGCTCTGCGGGGGCGGTCAACCGGATGATCGACCCATATTCATCGGCAACCGGGGTGGCGGTAACGATAACCTTGCCAACAATCACATTCAGATCGGTGGACTCGCGGTCAAGCACCGCCACGCCGGCATCGAAGCGTGAGACTTCCAAGAGGTCATTGAGCAGGTTTTGGAATCGTTCAATTTGGTTGTACATCAGTTCCGCGGAACGAGCAGTCAACGGATCAAAGTTTTCCCTGGCATCGTGAATCAGCTCTGCCGCCATACGCACGGTGGTCAACGGCGTACGCAATTCATGCGACACGTCGGAGACGAATCTCTGCTGCATGGCGGAAAGGTTGTTTAGCGCCGTAATTTGTTCCTGCAATGACGCGGCCATGTGATTAAAAGCAGTACCCAGGCGGGCCACTTCATCACGTCCGGAAACCTTCATGCGCCGGTCCAGGTCCCCGGCGGCAATACGCTCGGAAACATAGGCGGCATCCGCGACGGGGCGGACCACGGTGCGGGCTACCGACCACGCGACAAATCCCACCACGGCCAGCAGCACCAGGCCGGTGAAGGTCATCGCGCGATTAATAAAGGCCAGGGTGTCTTGCACACTGGACAGGTCATACACCAAATACAAGCCGTATTCACGGCCTGGCGGGATCAGGACCTTGGTACCAATCACCAACCCGGGATACTGCTCGCCTTCAACACCAAGTTCCACGGACCGCCAGAAGATCCCTTGCTCCCCCGCCACACTTTCGGCAAGATCGTCCGGTACCACACGGGTTGTCAGCGAGCCTGAAGCCATGGGGCCCACATACAGGCTTTCATCCCCGGCGATTGGCATCAACACAAAATCGCGGATGACGGTCGCGCCGTCGCCTTCCAACGTGGCCAGAGTCGAATTCACGAGCGCCTGAGTGGAGGCGCGGTCGGTTGTCGCCGCGGATTCAAGAATCGAACGAGCCTGCGTCAGGCCACGCTCGGATTCCTTTTCAATCTGGTTAAACCGCTCCTGAAAAAGTGTTGAGGCAATCTGATTCGAGAGGAACGCGCCGGCGGCCAACAAGGCCAACGAGGTGAACAGCAACGTTGAGATCACGGTGCGGTACATCAGATGGCGTTGCCAGCGGTTGCGCAAGGCGCCGATGGGACGACGAATCCAGTGTTTCAGCCGGTAAAAGCGTGGAACCTGCGGAATCTCGTGGGCACGCACCTCAACCGGGACAAGTTCTTTTCCGGCTGGCGCGTGCGTGTTCAACTTGCCGTTCCAGCCTTGTATCCGACACCGCGTACGGTCTGGATGATCTGCGGTTTCTCCGGGTCGATCTCGATCTTCGAGCGCAGCCGCTGCACATGCACGTTAACCAGACGGGTGTCGGCTGCGTGACGGTATCCCCAGACTGCTTCAAGCAACTGCTCGCGGCTGAAAACCTGCCAAGGTTTACGGGCCATGGTTACCAACAAGTCAAACTCAAGCGGAGTCAGCGAAACGACCGCACCGTTGCGGGTTACCCGGTGGCCTGCAACGTCAATTGCAACTTCGCCAACCTGCAGGGTTTCGGCGGCATGAGTTTCGTTGGGGCGCAAGCGAGCCCGTACGCGAGCAACCAACTCGGCTGGCTTAAATGGTTTCGGCACGTAGTCATCAGCACCGGATTCCAGGCCGCGAACCACATCTGCGGTATCGGACTTAGCGGTGAGCATGACCACCGGAACGTCGGATTCGGCGCGGATCTGTTTGCAGACCTCGATGCCGTCGATGCCCGGAAGCATCAAATCCAGCAGAACAAGGTCAGGATTGGACTCGCGGAAGGCTTCGAGCGCACCGGAACCGTCGTAGCAGAAAGATGCTTCGAAGCCGTCGTTCTGCAGGACGATACCGATCATTTCCGACAGTGCCTCGTCGTCGTCAACAACCAGAATTCGTGCCTTCATCCAATTTCCCCCTGAAAAGCTAGGACAGCTGCTGGCGCCCGTGGACCCCAAGGGCCGCAGACCATCTGAGCCGACTGATCACACGCGGGTATCCGAGCTACAGCTATTATTTCTAAGATACATGACTAGACCACAATTTAGCCGGTTGACTGGCGTAAAGTCGTCCATTTAGGGCAGACGCCCAGCTAGGCGTCCACACGAGTCTGCTCAAGGGCTTGGGCATACCCAATCAGGTGCCCCAAACACGTGGTGACCTCAATTGCGCTGCTGGAGGCAAAGTTTCCTGCAGGCATCAACGTCAGCGCGGACAAACTGCTCAGCGGCAGGCCAAGCTGTTGCCAGGGACGCAGAATCGTTTTGACTCCCTGCACCACCCCGGGTGCACGTCCACCGGGCTGAAGCACTTGGAGGAAAATCTGGGAGCCGGTTTCAACCAGTCCCGCGATACGTTCCCACTGCCGATGACCCAAAAAGGCCGGATCAATCAGCCACGCGTCCACCCCCGCATGATGAAGTAGGTCCACACGCTCAATCCAGGAATCATCAGCGGTGGGCAGATTGACGGCAACGCGCAGCGGCGAAGGTTTCTCACCGTCGGAAAGAATCGCCAAAAAATCCGCATAACTGCTCCGCACCTCGTTGCGGGCAATGGAGCGCAACGTGCGATACCCGCTGGCGGTAGGAACCAAACCGTCCAGCACTGCAGGTAGCGCAGGCTCATCAAGCTGCACCGTGAACTCGCTAATGCCGGTGGCCCGGCTGATCCGATTCAGGTGCTCCCGCACCCCGTAGGCGTAGGCCTCGATGACATCACGACGAGCCCCATGATCGGAGAGAACCTTCTCTCCGTTGGCCAGGTGAAGTCCGGCAACCAGGCTCCAAGGTCCGAACACACTCAGTTTGAGCCGGGACGATGTTTCCTTTTCGGCGCCCAGCACGTCGGCTAACAAGTTCTCATCGCTGCGCAGCAGGCTGCGAGCCCGGCGCGCGTCAATGCCATCCGGGACCCCGATGCGCCAGCCGTGCGGTTGCAGATCGAACCCCAGGTCGGCGACCATGGTGGCGCTACGGCCAAGGGTATCCGCTCCAACCCCACGGTCGGGCAACTGCGGAAACACCGCAAGATTTGGTTCACCCAGTTCACCGCGGATCACCCGATGAATCTCCAACGGGTCGGTGCCCGGGAACTGGCAGAACGTGGTGACGTGAACATCCGGCCGCCGCACTGCGACGGCCGGTGAATCCTGCGTATTAGGCATCGGATCCAGTTGTTTTATGGTTGTCCGAAATATGCTGGTGGTGGCGGATCACCTCAGAAATAATGAAGTTCAAGAACTTCTCCGCAAATTCCGGATCAAGATTTGCTTCATGAGCAAGGCGTCGCAGGCGCTCAATTTGCGCCTTTTCCCGGTTGGGGTCGCTCGGCGGTAGCTGATGGGTGGCTTTCAAATGCCCCACACGCTGTGTCGCTTTAAAGCGTTCGGCCAGCAGGTAAACCAGCTGGGCGTCGAAATTATCGATACTCCCACGGATCGCGTATAGCTCATCGAGGATCTCCTGCTGGACTTCGTTATGCAGGGAACTCGCGTGCGGGTCGAAGGTGTTTTTCTCTTCGGTCAGGTTCGGCTCGCTCATACCCTGTAGTTTACGTGGTCAACCCGCGCATCACCCAGAAGGTGACGTTTCCAGCCAGCAGATAAACGTGTCCGCGCGGCCCAGGACCCACCGGGTTCTGCGCCGCGCGGACCGGCACTGCAAACAACGTTGCGTTGCGTCAGCCTTGGCGGTTCAACTCCTGAATCCGAGCGCGGCGCGCGGCCTGCTCGCGGGGATCAGGAACAGGCAGTGAGGCGATCAGACGCTGGGTATACTCATTGCGCGGGTTGGCCAGTACCTGAGATCCGAGCCCCTCCTCGAGCAGAGTTCCGCGGTACAGCACACCCACCCAGGTCGCTAGCTGATCTACTACCGCGAGGTCGTGGGACACAAAGAGCGCCGCAAAACCCAGCTCGCCTTGCAACTCCCTGAACAACTCCAACACCTTGGCTTGCACCGAAACATCCAGTGCACTGGTCGGCTCGTCAGCAATCAGTAATCTTGGTTCCAAGGCGAGGGCTCGGGCCAACGAAGCGCGTTGGCGCTGGCCACCGGACAGTTCATGCGGGTAACGATTAGCGAACCCCGCCGGCAGTTGAACCGCTTCCAGAAGCTGCGCGACTTTACTCCGGGTTGCGGAGGTACCCAGTTCACGGTGAACCATCAGCGGTTCGGCAACACATTCACCGATAGTCAGGTGAGGATTAAAACTTGCCGCCGGATCCTGGAACACAAACCCAATCTGCTCGCGCAGCGGTTTGAATGTACGTTCTTTGTAGTCCGCCATTTCATAGCCAAGTACCTTCAGCGAACCGCCGGTCATCTTGTTCAGCCCGGCAATGGTTCGCCCAATGGTCGTTTTGCCAGAACCGGATTCCCCGACCAATCCGTAGACTTCACCAGCGTGGATTTTTAGGTCTACCCCATCCACCGCCGTGAAACCAGGTGCGCCCATTCGGCCCGGGAAGTGGACTACCAGATCTTTGGCCTCAACCAGTACTTCTGCCCCGGAGACCGGACGCTCAGCCATCGCCGCGGAGGCGCTTTCTCGGCCAAGATGCGGAACTGCGGCAAGGAGTGATCGGGTGTATTCCTCTTGAGGTGATTCAAACAGGGTCAGCGCTGCGGCTTCTTCCACAATCTGTCCCTGGTTCATCACGATCACCCGATCGGCGATATCAGCAACAACACCCATGTTGTGGGTGATGATCACGATAGCGGTTCCCAACTCGTCCCGCAGGTCGCGGAGCAAGGCAAGGATTTCGGCCTGCACCGTCACGTCCAACGCGGTAGTTGGCTCGTCGGCAACAATCAGCCCGGGTTTGAGGGCCAGCGCCGCGGCGATCACCACACGCTGTTTCTGACCACCGGAGAACTGGTGCGGATAATAATTCACACGTTGTTCCGGGTCCGGGATGCCAACCTGAGCCATGGCCTGGATGGCGCGCTTCTTGGCTTCCTTTTTGGAGATCTTGGTGTGGGCGCGGATTCCTTCCATAATCTGCCAACCCACCGTGAACACCGGGTTCAGTGCGGTGGAAGGCTCTTGAAACACCATGGCGACATCTCGACCTCTGGCGGCCCGTAGGTCTGACGCACTCAGGCTGAGCGTATCCTTGCCGTTGAGGTACACCGCCCCGCTGGCGGCGCCGTTATCCGCCATGATGCCCAACGCGGTACGAGCGGTCACCGACTTCCCGGAACCAGATTCACCCACTATGGCCAGGATCTCTCCGGCTTTGACGCTCAGGTCCACCCCGCGTACTGCCGGAACGGCCCCGGCATCGGTGACGAAGTCGATGTTGAGGCCTTCAATCCGCAGCACCATGTCGTTTTTTTCGGTGAGCTTTGGGACTGTGTGACTCATGCGCCAACTCCTTCCTTGGTGATCCGTTTGGCCTTTTTGCGGCTAAAGCGACGCAACCGCGGGTCGTTTAAGTCGTTCATGGACTCCCCCACCAGAGTCAACCCCAGCACGGTGATCACAATCGCCAAACCTGGGAACAGGCCAGTCCACCAGATGCCGCTGGTGGCATCCGACATTGCGCGGTTCAGGTCATAACCCCATTCCGAGGCCGACGTGGGTTCAATGCCGAAGCCTAAGAAACCCAAACCCGCCAAGGTCAACAACGCTTCGGTGGCGTTCAGGGTGAAGATCAGCGGCAGGGTGCGGGTCGAGTTGCGCAAGAGGTGGGTGAACATTACCCGCCACGGGCTGGCCCCGATGACCTGTGCTGACTCCACAAACGGCTCGGCTTTCAGGCGCATGACCTCGGCGCGAACTACTCGGAAGTACTGCGGGATAAACACCACGGTGATCGAAATGGCCGCCGCCATCACCCCGCCAAAAACCTTAGATTGGCCTTGGGAGATCACGATGGACATCACGATGGCCAATAGCAAGGAAGGGAAAGCGTAGATCGCATCTGCCAGCACCACCGCGACACGGTCGAACCATCCGCCGAGGTAACCGGAGATCAGTCCCAGCAGCACTCCGAGGAACAACGACATCACGACGGCTGCGACGATGACGAAAATCGCGGTTTGTGCACCGAAAATTGTTCGGGAAAACACGTCGTACCCGCCCGAGGTGGTACCCCAGATGAACTGCCCATCCGGGGCCGCTTGCCGGGGGAAATCTCCGCCGGCATCCCCTGATTGCGCGAACCCGTAGGGGGCGATTAGTGGGGCGAAAATCGCGGCAATCAAAAATAGTCCGGTCAGGCACAGTCCGGTGATCAGCATTCCGCGCTGCAAGCCAGAGGACATTTTTACATGAGAAATGATTGGAAGTTTTTGAATCCAGGATTTATTGGATTGCTGAAGAGTAGCGGTGCTCATCGTTAGTACCTGACTCTCGGGTCAATCAGTGCGGCAATGACATCAACAATGAAGTTGGTGAACGCGACGATAATTGCTAGCAGCACCACAATGCCCTGAACGGCAACGAAGTCGCGGGCCGTGAGGTATTCAGCTAATTTGAACCCCAGGCCTTTCCACTCGAAGGTCGTTTCGGTGAGCACCGCGCCTCCGAGCAGCATTGCGATCTGCATACCCATCACGGTGATGATCGGGATCAATGCCGGACGGTAGGCGTGTTTTGTGGTCAAACGGAATTCGCTGACACCGCGGGAGCGTCCGGCTTCAACGTATTCGCGGCCCAAGGTGCCGATGGCGTTGGTACGAACCAAACGCAAAAACACTCCGCCGGTCAGCAGACCCAGCGCAATCGCTGGGAGGATCGCGTGCTGCGAGACGTTAACAAAGGCTTCCATGTTGCCGCTGCGTAATGCGTCGAGCCAGTAGATCCCGGACGGTGCCTGCAGGCTTGTCAGTTGCAACTCGGTCTGCCAGTCGGCCCGTCCGGCGATGGGCAGCCAATGCAGCCAGACTCCGAAAATCAGTTTGAGCAGCAGACCGGCGAAGAAGACGGGCGTGGCATAAGCCAAAATAGCCAGCACACGCAGGATCGCGTCGGGGTAGCGGTCGCGGAACTTGGCAGCAACCAGCCCCAGCGGAATGCCTACGATGAGTGCCACCAGCACCGCATTGATGGCAAGTTCCAAGGTGGCGGCCCCGTAGGTGGCCAGGATGTGGGTGACCGCCGTGTTGTCGGTGAGTGTACGACCCAGATCGCCGGTGAGAATCTGGCCGAGGTACTCGATGTACTGGACAAAAATTGGCCGGTCGTATCCTGCTTCGTGGATGCGCTCGGCAAGCTGGTCCGGAGTCAGTCGTCCGCCTAGTGCCGCCGTGATTGGGTCGCCGGTGACGCGCATCAAGAAAAAGACCGCTGTGATGAGGATAAAAACGGTGGGAATGATCAGCAAAAAGCGTGTGATGAGGTACCGGAAGAATCCCCCACCTTTTTGTTTGGCTGGCTTGGGTGCCGCCAGCGGGCTGGGAGCTTGTCCCGGTGGTGACGTGATGGTCATCGTCAATCCTTTGGAAATCGCAAGATGTGTGCGTGGCGCGCCTGCCTCAGCAGGGCGCAAACCGAAGGGGTTCGCCGCACCGGATCCGATGGATTCCGTACGGCGAACCCCCTGAGGTTGGGCTCAGGCTCAGGTGCTGAGAACTACTTGCTCAGGACACCTAAGCGGAACTTGAACGAAGGGTCAAGGGTTTTGTCAACACCCTGCACGTCCTTGCCGGCCACAGCGACCTGTGCACCTTGCAGCAATGGCAACGTCGAGAGATCCTCGGCAACCATGGTCTGCAGCTTCTCAATGGCCTCGGTACGCTCAGCCGCGTCGGACATGCCACGCTGTTCGGAGATCAGCGTGTCAACTTCCGGGTTGTCATAGTTGTTGGACAGGAAGTTATTCTTGGCGAAGAACGGAGACAAGAAGTTATCCGCATCCGAGTAATCCGGGAACCAGCCCAGCTGGTAGGCCGGGTAGTCGGTGACACGCTGCTTTTGGTAGGTGACCCACTCGGTGGACTTCAAGTCAACGGTGAACAGGCCGTCAGCTTCCAGCTGCTTCTTGACCAGTGCATATTCGTCGCCTGAGCTTGGCCCATAGTGGTCCGGGTTGTACTGCAACGGCAGGCTGACCGGAGTCTGCACTCCGGCATCCTCGAGCACCTTTTTGGCTTTTGCCGCATCCGGTTTGCCATCGGTGCCATAGAGGTCCTTCAGCGGTTCAATGGCGCCGGTGAATCCCTGTGGAACGTAGGAGTAGGCCGGGGTGTAGGTTCCCTTGTACACCTCGCTGGCAATGGTTTCGCGGTCAATCAAATTGGCTGCAGCCTGACGCACCGCCAGGGCCTTGGCTTCGTCTGCATCAGCGGTTTTAGCACCAAACGGCATCGTGTCGAAATTGAATACGATGTAGCGCAGCTCGCCACCCGGGCCCTTGTGAACCACCAGGTTTTCTTCCGTGCCCAGGTCCTCGACATCTGTTGGGGTCAGTGAACGCCAGGCGACGTCGATGTTTCCCTGCTGGATATCGAGCTTGAGGTTGTTCGAATCTGCGTAGTACTTGATGGCCGCCGACTGATTGGCCGGTGCGCCGAGCACACCTGCGTAGGACTCGTTGGCAGAGAGCGAAATCAGGCTGTTTTTGTTATAGGAATCAATCGAGTACTGGCCGCCAAAGGCCTTACCCGCAATGATCTCTTCATCCGCGAGCACCTTGTCCGCAGGGAAAACCTCGTCATCCACAATCGGACCAACCGGTGAGGTCAGAACCTGAGGGAAGGTCTGGTCGTTTGCGACCTTGAGTTTGAACACCACGGTGGTGGCGTCCGGAGCAGTGATCGACTCAACGTTGCCCAACAGCGAGGAAGGACCATTCAGATCTGCAATCTTCAGCTGGCGGTCGAAGGTGAACTTGACGTCTGCGGAATCCAGGTCATTGCCATTAGCCCACTTCAGGCCCGGCTTCAGTTTGACGGTGTACTCCTTGTCCGCGGTGAATTCTGCGGACTCGGCAAGGTCATTTGAGGGTTCTGGGCTACCCGGCTCCGAGTTGAGCAGGAATGGGTAAATCTGGTTCATGACCATGAATGAACCATTGTCATAGGAGCCGGCCGGGTCTAGCGACGTGACCTTGTCGGTGGTGCCGAGAGTGATCGGCGAAGCCGACGTGTCGCCGCTCGGGGAACCCGACGCATCACCTTCATTGGTGGTGGACGAGGTGCAACCGGTCAAGGCGAGGGCGGAAATTCCCACAGCGGCTGCGGCGAGTCGCAGCCCATTCTTCTTGCGAGTCATTAAGTGATCCTTAATCTGTGCGCAGGTTTACGATGATTGAAAACACATGCTTCACATAGACTAAGTGATGCGAGCCACATATGACCAATAACACAGTCGATAGGTTCCCAAATTTTTTGAATTCTCACCGGAATTCGATGTGCTCGCTCACAGCATCGAGCGCTGACTTGCCTTTTCGCAGCTCGCCGACAACCCTACCCACCCCAGTGGATTAGGCTGGAGAGCAATGATGACACGTAGAGACGCAGCCATCGCGTTAGATATCCCCCTAGAAATGGCCAAGAAACACGGTATCCCCTCGAAGTTGAGTGAAGCCGAGTTCCGTGAACTAAACACGAACCCGCCGGCCTGGCTGGCGCAATCCCGCTCCAACCGCACCGGGAAACGACCGGTGTGGGTGCACCTGGTGTGCGAGGTCTGTGGCACCGAGGACTACGAACGACCCAAAAAGTGGTGGCCCACCTTTGATTTTGTGCACTGTGCACATCACTCCCCCGCTCAGCTGCCAAAGCTGGAGTCCGGGAAAACGCGGGTGGAATACCCAGACATTTCTGCGCGCATGTACGGCATCATCGACGAGGATTAGTTCGCCCGCCCGAACTCGCGATTCTAGATCCCCTTGGGCCCAGTTGCTTATGTGGAGCCTGGCCACCAATCTGTGCGTTGGTTCGCCGGGACGAATCTGCACAGGGATCAGATGAGACGGCGTGGTTCCCCATGACGGATCGTGCCATTTTTGGGACATTACGATCAGCCCGTTGCCACTAGGCGCGGGCTGATTTTTTGTGCAGGATCGACCGATAGCGCAGCCCCGGAAACAGTGGCTGCCTCTTGAACAACAGGTCGACGGGCTCGACACCGAGGACCGCACCCATGCTGCCCAACAACTCTGGGATTTCGCCTCTGCCGAGTCGCCGGTCTGATGCGGCCAACGCGAGAACACAAAATGAAGTGTTGGGCCCTGGATTGCGATGCCGACGCCGGCCCCGTTCGCAAATGAGACAGGCGTCGAAAATGTTCTGATAGCAGTAAGCACTACAAGCCAAGCGCCTCGTAGCCATCGCCGCCAAAACCACCGGCCTTATGGGCCTTCAACAGTTCAAAGGCCAGGGCTTGATTGCCAACAACCTCTGCGACGAGGCGGATCGCCTCAGCGAGATCAATGGCACTATTGACCACTGCCGGAAACAACACCGGAAAACGCTCGAGCATCACCGTGGACCTGACCACCTGAGGCTCCTGCTCCCGCGCCCTGCTCAGCACCGCGCCTAGTAGTACTTTGTTAGGTAGGCGGGGGTCGCTGGCAGGTGGGGCAGCGTTCGAGCGTTCCAACGAGGATGTGCTGAATATTTTTCAACACCT
>NZ_JBIUXY010000015.1:0-79427 GCF_044744225.1 Glutamicibacter sp. NPDC087344
GAGGTGTTGAAAAATATTCAGCACATCCTCGTTGGAACGCTCGAACGCTGCCCCACCTGCCAGCGACCCCCGCCTACCTAACAAAGTACTACTAGCTCCCCGTTGGGCAGACCAGCCCGAACAACGGTGTATGACGTTTTCCGAACAGGACGAACCCGAATCAATGCCGAACTTGTCGGCGAAATAGCTCTGGCCTTAGGCTGTTCGAGCGAAGAAGCCAAAGAGTGGACGCTAAGATGCATTCGGGCACGCTCAATGGCGGCGTCCAAAGACACTGCTCACGCAGAAACACCGCCTGCCGATGTAGTTCCTGACGTTGACGAGCCTCTTGACGAATCCAGCGACGATGCCCCGCAGAAACCCGCGCGTTCTGCCACAGTCTTGCTCTTGCTGTCCTGTTTGGCACTAAACCTTTTTGGATACTGGGTCGTTTCGCAAACCGGATTTCCGCTGTATCTCGACATGATCGGCACGGCTGTTGTCGCAATCTTCATCGGACCGTGGTCCGGCGCAGCGGTGGGCCTCTTGACGAATATTCTCGGATTAGGGATCACCGGCGAAAGCTCGGCAGCTTTTGGGCTAGTAAACGTTGCAGGAGCTTTGGTCTGGGGCTATGGAGTCAGGTCGATCAAGGCCGGCAATATCATCCCAAAATTCGCACTTCTCAACGTCGCTGTTGCCTTTACCTGCTCACTTGTGGCCAGCATCTTGTTGCTATTCGTTTTTGGCGGTTCCACCGGACACGGTTCTGAAACGACCATGAATCTGTTGTTCGAAAAGACTCATTCGCTCGGGCTTGCGGTGTTCAACACCAACATTATGTATTCACTGGTAGACAAGATTTTGACTGGGGTCATTGCAATTTCACTAATCGGTACCTTGAAAAATCGTCATCATTCCTCGGTCTACCAAGGCATTGAGGCTGAAGTCCATACTTTTCTTGCACACCGAGGTGGCGGATGCGCTGCGGTGCTAGGTCCACTTCCCCAGAAAACGCTTCGGAAGCTACTCTAGCCATCAAACGGTCATTGAAATTGAACGCGACAAACCAACAATAACCACCATGTTTTCGGCTAGAGATTTACCGCATTCGAGTTTGTGACGATTCCTAGATTGAGAACGTCTATGCAGCATGGGGGTTCTGCCGAGCTTAATCGATGCAAACCCGTTTCATGGCTGGCAGTTACCCACAGCTCAGAAGATAAGTCTGATGCCAATCATATGGCCCCGTGCCGAATAGGGGTTCAGTACTTCTGTTCCGGCGAGATGGTAACGCTATTCCGCCCTCATGGAACTGTAAGAAAGCCATGGACGCTCTGTGCCTCCTGCGATAGCACTTAAGCATCGAATGCGGCGCGGCTTGCGGAGCACCACCCGGGTTACTGCTGCGCTACACAAGATATGGAATGTACGTACTGCCTCGTTGAGTCTCCAGCGAACCAGATTCGCGTCGGTGACAACAGCGCAGACGCTTCTGTCGCCAAGGCAACCCAACAGCAATGGCATAACAACGTATGTTCCCGCGCCCTGTTGTGGCAGCCCCGATGTGTGTTCCCACGAGCAAGCTGCCGCAACGAGGGCCTGGGCCCAGCCTACGCACTGCAGCAGACTGATTGAATCTTCACGCCTAGGGACTTGGAAGTAAGGCTGCTGAACAACACGGAAGGCAGCGTGAAGTTGTTGGCTGGATCCGTGGTGGTATTCATCGGAGCGTCGGCGGTACCAACAGGCCGTAATCGGAGTACCCGGTCGATATCAGGGGTCGGTACCCAGTTGCCGGACCCAGTTGCCGGAACGGCCGTACCGATTCGCCCGATTCGGCAGCCCCGCACTGACAACCCGCGTTATTGGATTCGCGTTGCTCGATTAAGCATGAACGGTGCACGGCAGAGGCTTTCGGTGATGGGTGCGCGACGAAACGGTAGCGCCGGCGTAAGTATCGGATAGCACCAGCCAAACGAAACCAAGTTCACTTAGCGGCCATGTGTGCTCTGTTCCCTTACTCAATGCTCCCAAAACAGTATTCACCTGTTGAATCCGCGTCATTCCCAAGGCATGCTCATCCGATTATTAGCAAAATCAGAAACTGAACTAGAAAAATCCAAATAGCTCTGCCACACGCGTTCACCATTTCCATCGGTTGAGGCCCAGAGGGAAACCACAACGGCAATACCTAAAACTATGATGATTTGGCCAGCTGAAACCAAGTTTCTGTATCGCCAATACTTGATTGGCTGACCGTTGCGCATATTATTTTTCTCTGAAGTCACGATATCGCTTCCTTTGAGGCCCTGGAACCGTTTTCCATAAATGACGCACCACCCTGAGAAACGACCGTCCAGTCGACAACTTCCAAAGGATGCTGACCATGGTCGTCCCGCGCTAGTGATGCAACTGCAAAGTAACTAACTTGAGTGAAGTCCATACCGATGCGTGCTACTAGCCTGTCTTCGCCATGCCGGGAAAGCCATTCTTGAACTTTTTCACTTGTTTCCGGCAAGGGATCATCTGGCATAATCTTGGCGATTGCATCCGCTTTAGTTACGACTACTGCCAACTTTCGTTTGTGCAAATCGGCCCCGCTGCTGCGTAGCCTCTCTATTACACTGCCATACGCATCGTCAGCGGAACCTTGAGCAGTTTGAAACTCAGCCTTATGAGCACTGATCTTCAGTTGATCTGCCACATCATCAAAGGCAAGTGGGTCTATCAACAAAACCAAAGTATCTGCGATGTCGAGATAGCGTAACGACGTTGTCGTTTCAACATTTACAAAATTCTCACCAGCTGCATCCATGAGATGAAGTTCAAAACTACCGTTTTGATGATTCAGTAAGAAAGGATATCCTTCCGGCCGCTCAAGCCTAGTGGTCTTGACGGGTGCCTGACCCGATCTAGCCTCTTCCGTTGATACTTTTAGAAAACTCTCTGAAGCATCTGACAACGCCATGAGACCTTCATTGTTGCTACTCCCAACAAATCTTTTCTGCAAAGCTACCACTGACGCAGCCAAGAAGCTGGTTTTGCCTGCGCCAACGGATCCAAAGACTGGAACTACGACCACTCGTCGACGGCCACTGCCCGACGGCAGAGTCACGTCACAGAACGGGCAAATCGCTCTCAAGGACGCAGAAGCCCGCGCAACAGTCAACGGCAACTCAGTCTCGCACTCACAAATACGGTTCACGATGCCCTGTGCTCCCGGCGACAAATCCCGGTGAATACGCGTACATGAAGGCTCGGAGCATTCATAACTGGGCATCGAGAAGATGTTATAGCACCGCGTGCATCGAATATGCGCCCCATTCTTTTTCATGTCACGTATTTCTAGACCGTTCATGACACGGTTTGTAATTCGCTGGATTGTTCGAGCGATTAGACTGTATACCCAAGTAAGTGCGAGCCACAGCAAAGTTCCGGCAGTAATGCCAGCAATAAGACCCCAGCATGGAATTCCTACGATCGTGAATGACAGAACGTTAGCAATTGCCCGTCCTATCAAGCTTTCCACTTGAGGGACCCATCCACGGCACTTTCGGTGGACGTCACGACAGATTCTGCGCGTCTCCGCAATCACTGCCGCCTGGTCGTACTTCATTTGATACGGAACGTATAATGGCCAGGCCAAGTCCCATCCGAAAAATTGAGCAGGACCCTTCGGTGAGGGACCCATGACGGTTCCCGCTCTAACGGCAGCAGGAGTAGCAACTTTAGGCTGTTCAACGGACTTTCCCCTCAGAACACGAATGGGGGCGATCATTCCAAGAATCACGCCGAGAAGGAATCCCATACCAGCAAGTACCAAAGCAATGGTAAGAATGACTCCAAGCAGCCGCGCGATAGCAACAACGGCGACCCAGACAACGAATACAACAATACTGATAGCAATTACTGCAAGAATAAAGTACTGCATGTTATGTATCCTCTCCAGCCTGAGGCGATGATTCCCGTGCAGATTTCTTTTGGCCGGACTCGTGCGGCTTTTTCCACTTAATCCAGCCAGTTAAACGGTCGCCGTGTTCCTTGGCTTTGTCCATGAAACTTGGAATACTCTCGGAGTACTCCTTAACCTTCAAGCAAATTTTTGCAACTTCCGCATCACCCATCAGCGAAGTGTGCAATGAGTCGAGGAGCAAAGAGAGTCGCTCCAACTCCTTAGACTTTGCTTGCTTCGGATTTACCTCAAGAACACTTTGCACGTAGCGCAGTATGTCGTCCCGAAGTTCATTCCGAACAACCACGGCATTTATCCAAGCCATATACAGGCTCATATTGATAGGAAGTGCCGCTCCGTTTAGCGCAAATTTCCAGGAATCCGGATGCGGCCTCAGTTGACCTGCTTCCAATGCGAACTTTCGTTCTTCAATTGGCATGGAATAGAGCTTCGCAGCGTCAATCCATTGTCTGAGCGTGTAAAGATCTTCCTTTTGTTCTTCACATGAATCCCCAAGATCTTCATTACCCAACGAGCTCCAACGCCCATCCAAAAGACCTTGGTAGACGAATGCGTCTCCTGCAGGATATTTCAGCCGATCAATAATTCTTCTGCGTGCTGATTGCTTTATACGCGTGGCACCGAGCCACTGTTCTAATCCATCAGTTACTACTCCTCGTTGTTCGACTAATAGCTCGGCCACGATTTCTAGTTCAACGGAAATACTTTCCTCGTCTGGTCGGATGGGAAGACGAGACGCAAGCTGCAGCAATAACGGTAAGCTACTCTTGGCTTCTTCCACCTGAGCGGCTTCGGCTATGATTTCTGTGTGCAGTTCAGTTAGTTGCGCCGGTTCTTCAATCGATGGCCATGCCCATCGGCCGTCCTTGTCCAACTCGCTTGCCCACCGTTTAGCATGAATTGGTGCGGATGCGAGAGACTCCATAGAAGGTAGCAAGACCAACGACGTAAGCTCGTCGACATTGGAGCTGGCGGCGAAGCGAGTTGCCCTAGCAGCAAGTAGGAATTCGTCTTCTTCGACTAGCTGGTGCGAAGCAACAGCGTCGCTGAGTTCATCCATGTACAGTTTTAGGTCCTCGATCAACCCATGCTTCGCCAAACCTTCAATAATTTGTAGGCTAAGTTCCCATGATTCGCGTCCAATAGGGATACTTTGTGCGAGTGTCACCATCTCGGCAGCCCGGGCCCCCAGAGAAGTTCCGAGTACTGGCATCCACTTCTGGGCAATAGAGATTACTTCGAGTGCTTCGTATACATCAAGCTCCCCCGCCCAAATACTCACTCGCATTGCACTTTCAGTAACTTCAATTGGAGTCGAAGTTTGCTCCAAAAGATTTATCACGTGCGCACCAGTCAACGGCCCCGCATCTAGGTCGGGATGCACGCCGATCAGTTGCGCACTATTCTGAAATACCTCAGTCACGAAGGCCTTGTAGCCCAATGACAGTGCTCGTTCGCGGCCCAGGAGCATTGTCCCAAGAGCAAACCATCGCATAACTGTGTCAAGCTCATCGTGAATGAGGACAATTTTCTGAGATGAGTTCTCAGCCACGTCTTCCAACATAGCGAGGAAACCCGGAAGGATTTCTAACGCCCACGTGTTGTCAACCAGGATCTTCCACAAGGCTTCAGTCTCGAATTGCTCATCTATTTCCAACGGTGCGAACCACTGAGAGCAACTTTGCTCCGGCGCCTTCTCCATCCGCCAATTACGCGCGCCGTACACCTGTGCGGGTAAGTATGGTTCTAGATCATCCTGCCGTTCCGTTGCAATAGCCTGAGTCAGCTGGTTTCCCCTCCGACCACTGTGCGTGGCACCTACGGAACAACCGCGAGAGAAATAGCTGACACCATCATGTTGGGCATAAATTGCCGTGGACGGGTGTTCCAAATCGTCGCGATCCGATGGCCAGCGGTTGCTAACGAGGTGGAGCATCGACTCGCGAATCTGTCGTTGCAGTTTGCCATCCATACCACTCGAAATCGACTGAAAGTTGAAACCGTCAGTTCCGTCAATGGCTTCATCTCTAGTGACGTCTGTGTAAATTGCTGTTTCGAACGCCACGCCTACGCCTTGCCTTTCGGAATGAATCCACTATCAGCAAGTAGCCAAAGCAATGGATCAGCAACTCGATGAGGTAGCAGTCCCCGCGAATTTACGGTGCTCGACTTGTAGTCGGGTTCTGCACCTAGCGCAGAAACACCGAAGATTCGGAAATTTTTGTAGTTTTCTTCAAGCTTACGAAGCAAGTTGTCGCCACCCCAGTGAGCGATGAGAGAGACCATGTGATCGTGAATATTCTGAGATTCAAGCTCATCGAACGTGTTCCCCGTATCCCCCCTCTGTCTCAATGGATGGTTTGGCGGGACTTCGTCCATAAAGGCATCAATTTTCGAGACAACTATCGCCAAAGGAACCTCGATTTTCTTGTTCCTTTTAACGCGATTCTCAGTCTGCAGCAGATAAGTGATACTATCGAGCGCTGTTTCCGGCGAATCTGCATTTGAGACAGCGGCACCAACTGCCTTCGCTTTCATAATATTCTCAGGAAAGCTGAAAGGGTCGAGGAGCATAATCATGCCTGAAGCCTGCCCCAAGTATTGCTGTTCTAGGGCTCTCTCTTGCTGCGAGATATCTTCACCTGCAGAATCATAGAATGAAAAAATAGTTGCACTAGTTTTTCGATTTCTCGAATATTTCCATTCGTACACAGCTGGAAGCTTCTTCCGAGCACCCGATGCAGCCGTCTGGGCCGGAAGGCGGCCACCCTCCTGCGACATGTTCTGCTCAAAAAGATCAAGATCACGTGCCAGACCGGACGATCCGCCAGGATTGTCAATGGCTGCGTTGAAACGCCGCGCCACGTTCCTGAGAAGTTCCTTATGCAAGATGGAAAGCATCACGGTCTTACCGGAGTTTCGCACACCGATGAGTCCGAACAGGGGAGAATTGTTGTCGAGGCTAAATGGCAGGAGGCTGTGGCAACAAGGGCAGATGCGCACACTAGTGCTACCCCCACACTGCATACACGACGCCTCGCTCTTCGCAATCGTGTCGATGGTGTCACCAAACTTATCCTTTAGTCGTTCACCCTCAGAAACGTTTACTGGCCCCACAGACGGCATCACCGGTGTTTTATCGTCTAGTATTTTCGAGCGCCGACTACTCGTAACTGGACGACATGCCGGACGACCAGGCAGACCACGCCCTGAACAACGAAACGCCACTTTGTTCACGTCCAGATTGACATAGCAGTATGGACAAGCAGTGGTCTTTTTATTGAACAACGATGAGATCATCGTCAGCCTTTCAATTCGGATGAGGAAGGTGGGACAAGCAACTCTGGGTCTTCAGTAAATAAGCAAACCCAGAATGGGGATTTTTGTTTGCCCAGTTGCAAGGTGTATGTGCGTTCTGTTTCCGCACTAAAGTCGAGTTCAAGCTGTGTAATTCGCTGACCATCTTGAACTCTAAAAGGCATAATTGGACCCTGCTTCAAAACGACGTCTACTGGCATAACAAAACCCGGAGTTTCAGTAGAGGCCGTAATCTTACATGTCACCTTGCCGCCAAATAATGATTTTGTAAGATCCATTCTATAAGAAACCCGCTGTCGTTTATCTGTTTTTGCAAGCTGGACGGGAATACGAGCAGATGTCCACTCTTCATCGTCGACTCGCACAACAGTTGAAATGCTCAATTCTGCGATTCCGACAGCATTGGTCAGCATAATTCCACCCTCTGCCCGATACTTAGTTCGTGTCACACGACGAGTACGTGACCGGCCGTTATCGGTCCACTTGAGCTCCATTAAGTAGTCGCCAGAAGGCCAATCCCACGATACTCGTATCTGATCGCCAAAATCCTCGGTGACAACATTGCCAGCGCTAGGTGCAGTACCGGCTAGCACCGGTTGGCCGACTAAATAGCCTCGGTCAACGCGAACCAGAGGATATATCTTCAGGACTTCAGGTAGCACAGAGAGAAAAGCACTGCTTTTGCCATTTCCTAGGCTCTGGAACGTGACTGGGAGACGTTCGGAACTTATCGAACGTAATTCATTTGGGTCGAGAAGACTACCTATTGACAGTTCCGCGTGTCGGGACAGACTCCAGAGTTCAACGTCGAAACCGTCTACTTCAGACCAGATTGCTTGAAGATTGCCTTCTTCGTCCACCTTTTCGATATGCAAGTCGACGACTGCTCTGGCTTCGCCACGAGTCACCACCGTAATTGTCGAAGGCGCCGAAAGCTGTCGTCCTGATCCCAGCAAGTAGATTGCACGCACCAGGAATCGGTAACTTTTACCAATTTCAAGGCCCTCAACGTAAAAGGTCGTTCCTGAAGTGATCTCAGTTTCAACGCTTGTGCCGTTCGAGTCTGTTCTGGTAACGATCACTCCGGCAGCTTTAGGATGAGCGGTCCAGCTCAAATGGATATTGTCTGGACGAACTTGAGCGCTCAATTCCTGAGGAATTTGCAGTGCGGTGATCTTCGCAGACGAAGCATCAGAAAAGGACTCCCCATCACGTGTCGCGAAAACCGAGTATCCGACTTCATGACCGACTTGAGGTTCGTTATCTACAAAATCTGTTGCACGCAGATTTCGCGCCAGTATGGTGCCATTGTTGGTGGATCTCGGTACACCCGTTGTTGAACGAACGACTGTGTATCCAACGCCCGGGGTCAATGAAGCAAGCCAAGTTAGCTCAACTGCGGTGTCGATATTTCTCACCCTCAGTTCGGAGGGCGCAAGAGGTGGAATGGCGTCCCGTAGTTGAAGTAGTGTTTCGTCACCTACATCCACCGATATCGCTTTCGCCAGCGCCTGGTCCGCGACCCCAAAATCACGGTTGTTCATCGCATCTTGATAGCGTTCTAGAAAAGAACCCTTCTCCGAGTTGATCTTTCCGATCAGCGCACCTACTTGCTGATACTCAGCTTGTTCCTCAGTCTCAACAGAGACTGCGCCGTAGGCGCGCTCCGCTTCAGCTAGTTCTCCCTGACTCAGCAGCTCACGTACGTGATTCAGGTCCAGGGCTGGCCCTGATGATCCCAAGGGTGACGCCTGATGCAACGTGGATACTAATCTCGACGCATCGTTCAGGGCAATCCCATTGGTGACCAATTGATCGCGCACCATGACAATTGGCAGCCTACGATCTAATCGAACCATCACCCACTGCGTTAATGTTGTGAGAACTATTTCACGGAGCGTGTCCTCATCTTTTACTTCATTCTTCAACACATTTAGAAACTTCTTTGCGTGTTGAATGTCGTTGGTGTCCTTGCTCTTGTCAGCCTTGGCATGGGCGTAATTAACGTCCTGCAATCCTATGATTTGACCGTTGGAGCTCAATCGGTCGAACAAAGAGACATTCTTGATGCGCTTGGGGTCGTGGAGCAAGATGACGCTAAGAACCGATTCGTAGCTACTGTCCTTTTCCAAGTTTTTCCATGAGTTGATCAGTCCAGGGCTCGGCAATGCTGACGCTGGTAGCTTTATTTCAGGATAGATACTTAGACCAGCGTTGCTCGCTTCAGCCAAAATATTCTCATCGTTGACTCCAGATACACCGGTCGTGTCAAGTCTGCTCTTCAATTCGACCAGCGTGGTTACCTTGAGGGGGTATTCATCGACCAATTGTTCGAGGCTCTTCTGTAATGCCACGATTTTCTGTTTTTGCCGCTGCCCCTGCAACGAACCCCAAAAGGCCGGATCAGTAAGATCGTGGCCGCGCGCTTCCAAGTATTCCAACAAGGAATTTAGAAGCTTGGCTACCGCAAACATCCCCGCGGACTTATTAAGTGCGGATCGAATGGTGGGTCGCCAAGCTTCAAGTTCAGCATTCGTTGCAGGGGAAGGCACAGCATAAAGCCGCTGCAAATCAAGTCGCATATAGCTTTGATCATTATCCGAGCGTCCCAGTGCTTGGACTACCTCACGGATCTGTTCAAATTGCTCACCCTTTGAGTGTGGCTTTAGAACTTCGCTTTTGTACCTCTTGATATCAAAGTTACCCATGCCTGTAGAACCTTACTCTGCGCGCAGTGTGTTAGTGAGATAGCCCTGTTAGGACCGAAGAGTAATTCCTGAAACAGTCTTAGTTTGCTGTGCTATTTCTTCTTCGCTGAGTACGCTGACCGTTGCTTCAAGATTCGTTTCGTTGCCACTCTTAGGGTCCACGACACGAAGTTTAACTACTCCCTCCGCAGTAATATCAACATAGATCTCCACCTCCGACTCCTTCGGCAAACCCGGTGAAAGTTCCAGGCTGGATTCCTTCAGGAGAACATTGTCTTCGACCACGTCAGATTCAATTTCGCCTGACTGCTGATACATTTTTATATTTACAGAAGCTTGGTTGGCCACGCTGGTATACCCACGTGTTGGTTCAGGAGTGAATGGTATTCCGTCATTGGCATGCGCAAAGAAAGCAATATAGGGATCGTCTGGATTACTGTCTCGTACGAACTCCATACCGACACCACGTGAGAGCACATTGGAAACCGTAAGCGTTCCTGCCTGACCAGGAAAATAGGGACGAGATACCGCGTTCTGTGGCTCTACGGTTTCTACTTCATCGCCGGTCACAAGAACTTCATCAATCGCAGCTTGTCCGTAGATAGCAGCGCCCTTCGCAACTGCAAGGTCGAATTCAGTATCTTGAGCCTCCCAGCCCAAACGATCCTTCAGTGCGTTACGGACCATGGGCATACGTGAAGACCCACCAACCAATAGAACACGATCAATTTTCAGATCAGGGTTCTTACCTTGAGCGGTCTTGACCGTCCGCTCAGCGATCTCGATGGTTTGTTCCAATAGATGTGCGGTAGCTTCTTCAAAATCGCTGCGAAGGACATCGATGTCCACCCGTTTTCCTGCATAGTCCGGTCGGATCTTCGCGTTTTCTTTTCTCGTCAACGATTTCTTCAGTTCCTCAGCTTTCAGAGCCAGATCCTGCATAAATTCTTCATCGTGACGTGGATCGTCATCTTCCAAATCTGCTTCAGAGACGAAACGATCAGCGATCAAATCTATGAGTGCTCGGTCCCAGTCAGAACCACCAAGCACGCGGTTACCATCGATTGCCAGCACTGAGACTTTACCGCTATCCACGCGCATGATCGTCGTGTCGAAGGTGCCCCCACCCAAGTCATAAACCATGATCGTTTCAGGTCCATCACTTCGTGAGCCAATTGAAAGAGCTGCTGCGACAGGTTCGGTCACAATTCCAACCACATCGAGATTTGCCATTTGTCCCGCCTGACGAGTGGCCTGTCGTTCTTGCACGCCAAAGTATGCAGGAACTGTAATTACGACCTTGGAGACCTCAGAGTCTGATTCCTGATTTGCTGCGTTAACTAATTCCCGTAGGATCAGGGCGGATAGGGCTTCAGGAGTGAAAGTCTCTCCGTGAAAATCCTGCGGAAACTCTGTTCCCATGTGCTTCTTGATAAGCATGCACGAGTTGTCCGGATCGGTCACTGCCGCGTTCTTTGCTTCTTTTCCTACAACCGCATTGCCTGGACTTTCAAAGAAAACCGCTGATGGAGTGGTCTGGTCACCTTCAAAATTGTTAATAATCTCTGGGGCACCAAGTGCGCTGATCCGAGCGATTGCCGAATAGGTGGTCCCAAGGTCGATTCCGTAAACTGAGTCGGTCATGTCGTTGTCTCTTTCGAATGTTATGGGTCGGACGATTTCAGATAGATGTGACGGGAGTCGATTCCTCGATCCCTCTTTCATCCTCAGCCGAAGATGTCGATGGGAGTTCAGAAGGCTTTTGATAGCGATATACCGAAACTCGCGCAGGTAAAAGAACCCTGTCAGCGGCCGCAAAACCGAAGCCCTGTCGAATTACCTTTTGCAAAGTAGCATCCAACGCAACGTCGTCAGTCTTAATTGCTCGTGACGCCTGATGCTTCTTGGGGTCGAACGGCATTCCAACGGCAGCTGATACCGATTCAAGATCATATAGACCCAAGATGTCTTCAATTGATTCTGCAAAGAATCTAAAGTCTCCGGCCGCATCAGGATCATCGGCTTGCTTCTGATCAACGATGTCATTTGCTTGAGCGTGAAGAGCCGTCAATCTTTCAAAGGCTGGTTTGAGCAATACTCGAACCTGATCTTGTTGAAGTTTTTCAATCTGCGCGTGCATTACACGTGCGTTATCTTCATACGCCTTCATACGCTCATGAAACAGAGAAGTTTCTGCCGTGTTCGCAGCCAATGCTGCCAGCATTCGTTCAATCAGTGCGCCATCATCCGTGGCAGTAACAGGCAGAAGGTCAGAGCCATCGAGCGTTGCCGATATCTCCAACGTTGGCTCAGGACCAGATCCCGTTACGAAGTTAGTACTAGGCATCGCAAAATGATCCGCAAAAGTGTCCTCGTGTTGCTCTTGATCGAATACAAAATCGGCTTTACTTGTCCCTCGTTCATCGTCCGTTAAATCTTTTTCCATACCAAGGGACCTCCATACGCAACGGGCATTATCTTCTATAAAATAGCAACAGAGGGCCACTGCTCCAAATCATCCGCAGAAAATGCTATTTTCGTCGAGTATTCGCCAATAGGTTACGAGATTATTACGCTGGTCTGAGAGTTTGTACGGCCGAGTTCAACTTCCCACCATGGCCATCCTACAAATCGACCTTCAAGTTTCAAGAGCCAAAAAGCTCTAATAGTCAAAACCAGAACCAAAATCTGAATCACACAAAATACGTTGGCTGCACCTGGCTATTCGCCTGTCCACTCGTAGATCTACTTCGAGGTCGGGGCCGTATGATCGACTGCGTCACCATTGTACTTTGGATATCTCGATTACTATTTCGGTAAGAATCAGCCGGTGTCGATACTGAGTTATCGCAGATATGACTGCTGTGTTGTCTAACTCGACTATTTTTATAGAGCGGAAATGAGTAGGTGTCAGATTTCGGGCCAAGACGTGGTCAATGCCCATCTGTGGAACATAGGGATTTTTGGCGGGCCAGTTGGCCGCTTGCCACAGTCCATCTGTGTCTAGGCTTCCTGTACTCAAAGAGCGAAAGCCGAGGTGCGTTCGCACTGAACTGAACTGAACTGAAATCGCCCACCACGACCATGAGGTCATCGGATACGTTTCGCAACCAATCGCTGAGCATCTGCAGACAATGACTACCATCGGACTCTCCCATTTAACGGCCGATAGAACTGCACCCCAACAACCGAAATCGTCCCCATTGGGGCATCAATGTCAGCAACCGGCAGGGAAAACCACCCAGTCTGCAATGCAGTCAGGCTGTCAGTTCGTTCGGTCAGCGGGTAGTTGGAGAAGAAGACGGTATCTCGGTTGTCCCCCTGTAGGCACCGAGGCAGTGCGTTACGGTAAACGCTGACAATGACCCGAAGTCTATTAAGCCATCATGTAATGGCTTACTGGCATCAAATACAACAAGTATACCGGGATCGCATTCAACGACAGCAGGCACGATCATCATCTGAAGATATGGCCAAAGTCCGCTAACCACCAATAGTGACAGAAGCCATACTTGAATAGCCTGAATCTTCGGCAGCCAACCGCCACCTAGACAATGTACCTGCGGCCATAGGATTCCTAGTGCGGACAACATGAAAACCGCCGCCCAAAACAACGTACTAGCTGAGGTGCAGGTTCGGCTGACCATATGTTTGCGCTTAGCCCACCGGCAGGCGACCCGTTGGCGACCACGAACCGCAAAAGCTGAAGTCAAAATGTCCAAGTTTCTGGCGCAGCACTACATATCCAAGTACGTGGGAACGGCCGATTCGTATGCACCCATTGCTCGGCGGTAGACAACTCCAACGTTGTCGCTTGAGGCTTGTTGCACGACAAGTTTCAAGTCTGCAAAATTCTCAGCTTCAGTTGCGTTAAAGAAATCTACTGCGTTCTTGTTGCACAAGCTGAAAATTCCATTGTCAGCATAATTTGAGGTTACCGCCCCGCGAGGTGTGTACCGACCACCTTGTATCGTATTCTCCTGTATGGCCAGCATCCGCCCATTGGCCCACCTAGAATACGTCCTATTGAGCGCAGATTCTTGGTCCAGTTCCACATCAATAAGAGTAACCGCATGGTAATCGTACTGGTTGAGCAGGCGCAAATAACGTTTCGGAAGTCCACCCCAAGAGAAAGTTCCCTCGATCACGATGTTCTCATGGGCTTCTAGACAACGCTCGATCAACCTGTCAGCCAATAGTACGCTCTCATTGTGCACAAGCGAGGATAGCTCATTCACCATCAGCGGATGACCATCGCTCAAGGTGCGCGCGAGAAGATTAGCGTATGGCTCCATTTCGATGATTTGAGTCAATAGCTTCACCTTGATTGCATCTGGATCAATTACCCGCCAACCCGGCGCCCCTACTTCTGATTCGCGTACCATCGTGGATTTCCCTGCACCGGGAGGTCCCGCGGTAAATACGATCTCGCCCCGACCGTCTTCAGATATATCTCCTTCAAAGTCCGTCATCGCTTCGTCCAGCAACAAACGAAATGGCCTCACACGGCTGGAGGCCATTGGTTTTCCAACATGAAAAGTTGCGATTGAAGAATCTCGATGCAAGATTCCGCCGGGTTGCGTCATCGAGTGAAGCTCGTATTCTACAGCGACAAGCTCCCGGTGCAACATCTAACGTCCTTCGCCAGACACGGTGTGTAGTATCCGCTCATAGTCTTCAACGTCTATCAGATCCCGAAGAAAGGCGTCAGTAACGCTTTCCCAGCTACCGCTAATCAGCTCACTTTCCGGGTTGCCTGGCTCCGCATGCTCCGAGTACGTATATGACCAGTTCAACAGCTCTTCCATCATCGCTTCATGTCCCAACCTCTCAGCGTGAAAGTCGAGAATCACTTCCCGCGGTGTTCGCAAGAGAAGTTCTGGAAATGAGTCGATCTTTCTGAGAATACGATGAACCTCCGGTTGCGAAAGAGACAACCGTCTTGCGATTTCAGACTGAGTTAACCCCTGATCACGTGCCTCGTTGCACACACGAAGTTGATCTATCCGATTCAGCTCACGAAACGCATACACTTGAGCAAGTTCGTCTTGTATGGTCTTCATTGTGTCTTCCCGCCTCTTTGTTTATACATAATGTATAGCCACTAGGGTACGCTCCTTCGCGAACGAGCGACAGACCCTCAATGTAATTCACATGCGCGGTTAAGCCGTCTTTCCCAAGTCGGATTTCTGCTTACCCGACACGCCACGCTGCTATTTCACCCTGACGCTAGAATCATCGCGATGCACCTTGTACCGAGGCAAGGATCGAATGACCGCCAGGCCTACTGGTTGGTGGCCCACTGCGCCACGCGGCTCGCACTTTCTGATTCCGAAAGGTCTTCAACCCGGCTGAGGATCGACCAGCGGACACCGAAAGGGTCGATAATGGATGCGAAACGATCACCTGATACAAAATTCGTGACAGGTTCGCGAATGACAGCACCAGCTTCAACGGCCTTGTTCACTACTGCATCGACATCACTGCAGTAAAAGCCCAGGGAGTAACAGGCATTTGGCGCTTCGGGCGCCGGCACCAAACCGTAGTCCGGGCTCGGTTCTCCGATCTGCAAATGGCCCTGCCCAAAATCAATCTCCGCGTGGACAACAACATCACCCATCACCGTAGAGTCGATGATTCGTGCACCAAATACGTCGCGATAGAACTCCAGCGCGCCGGCGGCATTGGTGATGGCCAGGAACGGCGTCAAACTGGTGACGCCACGAGGGACGCCATTGGTTGTGTACTCGCCTGTGACACCCTGTGTTGCTTCATTGTTTGCGTTCATGCCACCAGTCTAGGTTGCTGACGCAGCTCTAGACTTGTAAATAAACGACAATCGCAAGGTGGGAATCAGTGCCTGACGTTCATGATCCTCGTGGTGTTCTATACCCGGCGAAGCTCCCCCAATTTGAACGGATTCTCCCACCCGACGATTTAGCCGACCTGGTGGCGTGGTATTGGCTCGTGCACTGGGACATTGCTGACGGCAGGACCTCGCGGCAACAGCTGTTGCCGTTCCCCTTGATGAACCTTGTGGTCCAAGCGCCAGGAGTTACCCTTTCAGGTCCTACGGCTTCCGCCTCGCATCGCGATCTGAGTGGAAAAGGCTGGGCCGTAGCCGCACTGTTGCAACCGGCGGCGGTTTCAAGCCTCAAGGTGTCCCCTCACGAACTCGTTGGTCTCGAAGTTGACTATGACGCACCAGAATTGCTCGAACCCATTTCCCGTATCCTCAACAAGGGTCAGGGAACGGCGTCGAATCAGGACTGTTCCACTGCCTACAGCGCTTGGCTACGCGAGAGTCTCCCACCTCCGGATGCAAACGGTTTGCTGGCCAACGAGTTCATCAACTACGTCTCAACAACCACGAATGCCATCAACGTCGAACAATCCGCTATCGCATTGGGAATGAGTGTCAGGAGTCTCCAGCGTCTTTCCCTGCGCTACATCGGCTTGCCGCCGTTGGCGGTTATACGCCGCTACCGGTTACAGGAAGCGGCCCAACGAATCAGGGAAAATCCTTCGCAATCCATCTCTGAAATCGCTGCCGAGTTGGAATACGCCGACCAGGCGCACCTGGCCACAGATTTCCGCAAAGTGCTGGGCTTCAGCCCAAGTAGCTACCGCGGTCACACCAGTGGCAATATGTAACGGTTCGAATATGATCCGCGGTGGAAAGTCGTTTTCTACCGGGAATGTTCCCCCGGAGCGCATAAAAACGCCCCGAACTCTTCTTTCGAAGTGTTCGGGGCGTTTTCAGCAGTTCACGTAATCCGTGAAATCACCAAGAAAGCTTACTTAGCCTTCTCGACGATCTCAACCAGACGCCAGTGCTTGTCAGCAGACAGCGGGCGGGTCTCTGCGATTACAACCAAGTCACCGATGCCGGCCTCGTTGTTCTCGTCGTGAGCCTTCACGTTCTTGTTGCGACGCATGACCTTGCCGTAGAGGGCGTGCTTTACACGATCCTCAACGTCAACGACGATGGTCTTCTGCATTTTGTCGGAAACCACGTAACCACGGAGGGTCTTGCGGTCGTTGCGCTCGGTTGCGTCAGCCACACCGTTCTCCTTCTCGCTCATTACTTGGAGTCCTTCTTGGTCTCTTCAACCGGAACAACGACATCCTGACGAATACCCAGCTCGCGTTCGCGCAGCACCGTGTAGATGCGGGCGATATCGCGCTTGATAGCCTTCAAGTTACCGTGGGTCTCGAGCTGGCCGGTGGCCGACTGGAAACGCAGGTTGAACAGTTCTGCCTTGGCCTTCTTCAATTCCTCGTTCAAACGAGCAGTATCGAAGCCGTCCAGGGACTCAATGCTTAGGTCCTTAGAACCGATAGACATCCCTATTCACCACCTTCACGACGCACGATGCGTGCCTTCATCGGCAGCTTGTGGATTGCAAGACGCAATGCTTCACGAGCTACTTCTTCACTGACGCCACCGAGTTCAAACATGACTCGTCCTGGCTTGACGTTGGCGACCCACCACTCCGGGGAACCCTTACCGGAACCCATGCGGGTTTCAGCAGGCTTCTTGGTCAGCGGACGGTCTGGGTAGATGTTGATCCACACCTTACCGCCACGCTTGATGTAACGGGTCATGGCGATACGAGCGGCTTCGATCTGACGGTTAGTCACGTAAGCCGGGGTCAACGCCTGAATACCGAACTCACCGAAGTTCAGGGTGGTGCCGCCCTTAGCAGCACCCGAACGCTTCGGGTGGTGCTGCTTGCGGAACTTTACTCGACGTGGGATAAGCATTTAAGCCTCTCCTCCTTCCGCAGCACCAGCTGCAGCGCCCTTGTTGCGGTCGTTACGACGACGACGCTCTCCACCACGTGGACGATCGTTGCCGCCGCGGCCGCCACGAGCTGGAGCAGCAGCAGCCTGCTGTGCAGCCAGTTCCTTGGCGGTGACGTCACCCTTGTAGATCCAAACCTTCACACCGATACGGCCGAAGGTGGTCTTGGCTTCGAACTTGCCGAAGTCGATGTTCGCGCGCAGGGTGTGCAGTGGCACACGGCCTTCGCGGTAGAACTCCTTGCGGGACATTTCTGCACCGCCCAGACGACCGGAGCACTGCACGCGGATGCCCTTGGCACCTGCACGCATTGCCGACTGCATGGCCTTCTTCATCGCACGGCGGAAAGCCACGCGGGAAGCAAGCTGCTCGGCGATGCCCTGGGCGACCAGCTGGGCCTCCATGTCAGGGTTCTTGACCTCGAGGATGTTCAGCTGAACCTGCTTCTTGGTGAGCTTCTCCAGCTCACCGCGAATGCGGTCGGCCTCGGCGCCGCGGCGACCGATTACGATGCCCGGACGAGCGGTGTGGATATCCACACGCACGCGGTCACGGGTACGCTCGATCTCTACGCGGGCGATGCCGGCGCGGTCCATGCCGTCAGACAGCAGTGCACGGATCTGTACGTCTTCTTTTACGTAGTCCGCGTAACGCTGACCTGGCTTGCTGGAATCAGCGAACCAGTGCGACACGTGGTCAGTGGTGATGCCGAGACGGAAACCGTTCGGGTTTACCTTCTGTCCCATTTAGTTCTCCCCACCCTTCTTAGGGGTTGAAACAACCACAGTCACGTGGCTGGTGCGCTTCTTGATCTGGAATGCGCGACCCTGAGCTCGCGGCTGGAACCGCTTCATGGTCGGACCCTCGTCAACAAACGCCTCGCTGATAATCAGCTCGTCCTCATTGAATGCTTCACCTGCGCGGTCCGCGGCGGCACGGGCGTTAGCCACTGCCGATGCGACAACCTTGTATACCGGCTCCGAAGCTGCCTGTGGGGCGAACTTCAGAATGGCCAGTGCTTCGTTGGTCTGCAGACCACGAACAAGGTTGACGACGCGCCGGGCCTTCATAGGCGTTACGCGGATGTGACGCGCAATTGCCTTGGCTTCCATTGCTATCCTTCTCTCGTCTATCGAAGAAGTGCTAAGCGATCACTAGTTCCCTTGCGGGGCCTAGCGGCGCTTGCCCTTCTTGTCGTCCTTTACGTGGCCACGGAACGTGCGGGTTGGAGCAAACTCACCGAGCTTGTGACCAACCATGGATTCGGTGACAAACACAGGAATGTGCTTACGTCCGTCGTGCACGGCGATGGTGTGACCCAGCATGTCCGGGATGATCATCGAACGGCGGGACCACGTCTTGATGACGTTCTTGGTGCCCTTTTCGTTTTCAGCAACGACCTTCAGGAACAGGTGCTGATCGACGAAGGGGCCTTTCTTCAGGCTGCGTGGCATGTTTCCAGGCTCCTATCGCTTGTTCTTGCCGGTCTTGCGACGACGCACAATGAGCTTGTCGCTTTCCTTGTTCGGACGACGGGTGCGTCCTTCACGCTTACCGTTAGGGTTGACCGGGTGACGACCACCGGAGGTCTTACCCTCACCGCCACCGTGTGGGTGGTCGATCGGGTTCATGGCTACACCACGCACGGTTGGGCGAACGCCCTTCCAGCGCATGCGGCCGGCCTTACCCCAGTTGATGTTGATCTGCTCGGCGTTGCCGACCTCGCCGATGGTTGCGCGGCAGCGCACATCAACGTTGCGGATTTCGCCGGAAGGCAGACGCAGCTGAGCGAAGCGACCCTCACGGGCAACCAGCTGGATCGATGCACCAGCCGAGCGAGCCATCTTGGCGCCGCCACCTGGGCGAAGCTCCACAGCGTGAATCACGGAACCAACCGGGATGTTACGCAGCGGCAGGTTGTTACCTGGCTTGATGTCAGCGTTCGGACCGGCCTCAACGGTGTCACCCTGGTTGAGGTTGTTCGGTGCGATGATGTAGCGCTTGGTGCCGTCCACGTAGTGGAGCAGTGCAATACGAGCGGTACGGTTCGGGTCGTACTCGATGTGAGCGACCTTTGCCGGAACGCCGTCCTTGTCGTGACGACGGAAGTCGATCACGCGGTATGCGCGCTTGTGTCCGCCACCCTTGTGTCGGGTGGTGATCTTACCGGAGTTGTTACGGCCGCCGCTCTTGGTGAGTGGACGAACCAACGACTTTTCCGGAGTCGATCGGGTGATTTCTGCGAAGTCGGCTACCGACGAGCCGCGAAGGCCCGGGGTAGTCGGCTTGTACTTACGAATTCCCATTTATTCTATTCCTCGTTAAAGTGGTCTCCGCTTAGGAAAGCGGACCGCCGAAGATGTCAATCGAACCGTCTTTGAGGGTGATGATTGCACGCTTGGTAGCCTTGCGTGTTCCCCACCCGAAGCGGGTGCGCTTGCGCTTACCTGCACGGTTGATGGTGTTGACGGACTCAACCTTGACGTTGAAGATAGCTTCAACGGCATTCTTGATTTCCGACTTGTTCGAACGTGGGTCGACCAGGAAGGTGTACTTACCTTCGTCGATCAGACCGTAGCTCTTTTCCGATACGACTGGTGCGATGACCACGTCGTGTGGAGCCTTGGAGAAGGTGCTCACTTGGCTTCCTCCTTCTGGACCAGGGCATCGAATGCAGCCTTGGTGAAGACTACGTCATCCGAAACCAGAACATCGTAGGTGTTCAGCTGGTCGACGTACAGAACGTGCACAGCGGCGAGGTTGCGCACGGACAGTGCTGCAACGTCGTTGGCGCGATCGATGACGACAAGCAGGTTCTTGCGCTCGGTCAGCGAACGCAGGGTTGCCAGTGCTTCCTTGGTCGACGGGGTTTCACCGGCAACCAGGTTTTCAATGACATGTACGCGATCGAAGCGTGCACGATCAGACAGGGCGCCGCGCAGTGCAGCAGCCTTCATCTTCTTCGGGGTACGCTGCGAGTAATCACGTGGGGTTGGGCCGTGGACGATGCCACCACCGGTCATGTGAGGAGCGCGGATCGAACCCTGACGGGCGCGGCCGGTACCCTTCTGCTTGAACGGCTTGCGACCTGCACCCGAAACCTCGGAGCGGTCCTTGACCTTGTGGGTACCCTGACGGGCAGCAGCCAGCTGTGCAACGACAACCTGGTGCAGCAGCGGGACGTTGGTCTGTACGCCGAAGATGCTCTCTGGCAGTTCGACCTTAAGTGCCTTAGTCATTTACTTATGCTCCCTTCACGGCGGTGCGTACGAGGACGACACGGCCGCGGGCGCCTGGAACGGCACCCTTGATCAGCAGGAGGTTCTTCTCAGCGTCGATGGCGTGGATGGTCAGGTTCTGCGTGGTGACACGCTCCGAACCCATACGACCGGCCATCTTCTGTCCACGGAAAACGCGACCTGGGGTCGATGCGCCGCCGATGGAACCTGGCTTGCGGTGGTTCTTGTGAGCACCGTGCGAAGCGCCTACGCCATGGAAGTTGTGACGCTTCATAACGCCGGCGAAGCCCTTACCCTTCGAGGTACCGATGACGTCGACCTTCTGGCCGGCTTCAAAGATCTCGACGGACAGTTCCTGGCCAGCTGCGTACTCGGCAGCGTCTGCGGTGCGCAGTTCTACCAGGTGACGACGTGGGGTCACGCCAGCAGCTTCGAAGTGACCTGCCAGTGGCTTGGTTACCTTGCGCGGATCGATCTGGCCGTAGCCGATCTGAACTGCGGTGTAGCCATCGCGGTCAGCGTTGCGAAGCTGGGTGATAACGTTGCTATCAGCCTGCACGACGGTGACAGGGATCAGGTTGTTGTTCTCGTCCCAAACCTGGGTCATGCCGAGCTTCGTGCCCAGCAGGCCCTTAACATTGCGGGTTGCGGTCATAGTTTTCTCGCCACCTCCCCTTAAAGCTTGATTTCGATGTTGACATCCGCTGGCAGGTCGAGACGCATCAGCGAATCAACAGCCTTCGGGGTCGGATCAACGATGTCGATCAGACGCTTGTGCGTGCGCATTTCGAAGTGCTCACGGCTGTCCTTGTACTTGTGTGGCGAACGGATAACGCAGTACACGTTCTTCTCCGTTGGCAGCGGCACTGGGCCGACTACGGTTGCGCCTGCGCGCGTGACCGTCTCAACGATCTTCCGTGCTGAAACGTCAATGACCTCGTGGTCATACGACTTCAGCCGGATGCGGATTTTCTGTCCCGCCATGGCGTCATGCCTCTTTCTGATAGCACTATTTACAAGTTCTGTGCCTATATACGGGCTCTTGCGAGCCGGCACGCCTTACGCTGCGGCTGAATCCGAATAAATCCGGGTTCCTCAACCCCAGGAGGCTCCGACCCCCGAACTCGGGCGTGTCGTGAAAATTTTAGTCACAACAGCCCGCAAAAGTTTTCACTTTTATCGAAGGCCTTAGAGTTTGAAACGGTTGTATCGATCCCGAACCCCAGGCATTATCCTGCGTGAGAGTCGATCCCGGTTGTTCAAACCAGCCGATTACCCCGCGAAACGGGGATCGGGTTGCAACGAAGCAACTTATCTAGTCTGACAGGTCGATGCAGATCGCGCAAATCTTTCAGGCTCTTTGGGGCGCGTGATCTTGACCTCACGCGCCCGAGGAGTTGATCTCCGGCGTAAAAATTTTACCGAGGCGAGTCTGCGTTGGGTGGCTCCGAATGAGGCACCTCGCTCTGCGGACTATCTTGTTTCGAGTTTTTGTCCACCCGTGAAAGTTTGATGACCGCGGCGACAATCAATCCAAGCCCAAGGATTACCAGCCAGAGGAAGGCCAAGGAACGCAGAGACCAGAGCACTGCTAGCGTGATAGTTGCCGCGCCCCACCAGATATACAGCCGGCGCCCTTGCTTGAGTCCGTAGGCAATCAGTGCCGCGAAGAACACCAGTGCGTAGATTCGTGTCACCGGGTTGGCTTGAATCAGGTCTGCCAGCATCGCCAGGTTCGCCAATACACCGGCAACCACCAGGTAGCGATGCTCCAGCAGCGGAGTTTTTTGAACTATCCGCCACAGCGCCAGCAACACAAACACCACGCTGCCGTACGCGGCCAGAGTGCTTGCCTGCGGAAGATGTTCCAGTTGAATGTAGCTGCTCATCCCCAGGCAGGCCGTCAAGGGCAACAAGAGATCAACGGTGAATGGCTTGAGTTGCTGCGGGCATTCGAAAATTCGCAAGGCCACGGCCACCGCAAAGATCAGCACCGCCCCGCCCAACACCGAGCCCGTGCCGGGACTTCCCAGATGGGCCAGCCCACCGGCACCGGCCGCAGTCGCCAGGCCCATGGCCAGGTAGAGCCTCGATGCCGAACCCTTGGGATCCACGGCTCGGTATGTGAGCTGCGGGTAGCGCGGCGTTGGCTCGGCGAATCGCCCGTGGGCTGCCGCCAGCACGTAGAGGATAAAACTCGCTCCCAGCAGCACCCACACCAGATCCAAGGTTTGCATCCTGTTGGGGATCTGCTGTTCACGCCACAGCTGGACCACGAGATACAGTGCGTAGCTGGTGAAAATTCCGGTTCCCGCCGCAAACCATGCCACGGCACGGGTATGGACCAAGAGGGTAAAAATCATTGCGGCAAGAACCGCCCCGGCGATGATCCATCCACTGGCCGGATTCCACGCGGCAAGCACCAACAGCGGCGCGAACAGTGCTACACCCAATACCAGGCTCAGATTCTGTGTGCGCCGCAGTATCCACTCGGCACTCGCGGCAAGCACCGCGAACCCCAACAGCATGCCAAAGGAGACATTCGTGTCCCACCAGGCACTGCGCACCCAACCGGTTGTTCTCGACATGCTCCACGCCGGAATCTGGATCAGGGCAAGCAGCCCCAGGATCGGGGCCACCAGGTAAAATTGCCGCGCGAACCCGGCCTGCCGATCAGCAAGGAAGGCAAAACTTCCGTACAGCCCAAACAGCACGCTCGCCAGGAGCAGCACTCCCCTATCGGCCGGTGTGTTCACGGCCAGATACACGGCGGTGGATACCGGCAGGAAAACCAACATCCCCCACGCGATAACCTTCAGCTCGCTGCGCAGCTGCTGGCGCTGACGCCAGGCATAACCCAAACGAGCGAGTTGCGGCAGGACCAAGGAGACCATGAACATGGCGAACTGGCCATGCACGTCAAAGCCCATGTGCCAGGTGAACCACCAGATGGAGCCCGAGAAGATCAGTTGCGCAGCACCGGCGTAAATCATCTTCCACATCGCGTGGTGTACCCGGCGGGCTTCGAAGAGGAAGTAAGCAATCAGCGCCAGTCCCAGCAGCGGGGCAACCTGCCACCACGTGAGCGTGAGACTCAAGAGTCCAATGAGCACTAGAATTCCTGCCGCGGTTGCACGTACCAGGTGCTCCTCGCGCGTGGAATGCGCGGCGATCCGCAGCCCCGAGGCCATGGTCAACACCACGGCGGGGATCATGCCAACAACAAACCAACCCGCATGGCTCAACCCGAAGAGTATCTGTGCCTGGTCGGAGCCCAATCCGGTGAGCGCAGCAAGGGTCCCGGCGGCAGCCAACGCGCTGAAGGCGATCCGCACTGGTCGCAGATCAAGCTCACGGATTCTCAGTGAGTTTGAGTTCAAGCGCAGGATGTCCGCGGCCCACCAGGCAAAAAGAACCACCCACAGCCCGAGGATGCTTCCCAGGCTTTGCGCCGGGAATTCAGAAGGATACATCAGCGTAGCTGCGCTGCGTCCGGCAGTGATGCCCAGGGCCAGGCCCAGGAACCACAGCACCATCCGATAGCCTGCATTCCAGGCTCCCTCGGTCCGCCGGCTGATGAGCACCATGATCACCAGCGCCAGAATCAGCGAGGGCAACAGGCGCCAAGGGTCGCTTGCGCTGTCCGCAGCGGGCACAAAGGCAAACAGCAGAAGCGCCGCGGCCTCAATTTTCGCGTTGCGCCACAGTCCCGGCAAGGTTGAGAGCATCAAGACCGGAACCACGACCAGGCTGATGAGACTGGACTCGGACGCGGAGCCGCCTGCCTCATAGGCGGTCACCACGGACAGCAAGCTCAATACCCAGAGGCTAGCTCGCTCGATGCGCCACAGTGAATCATCAACGGCAAAAACTTCGCGATACCGTCGCCCGGCCACCAGCACCGCCACGCCCTGGGCGGCAAGCAGGAAGGCAAGAACCAGCGCGATGGTTGAGACGCGTAGTTCCAGCACCGCACAGCCGGCCACCACCGTGAGCATGGCACTCAGCCGCGCCCCCAGGAATCGCAGGTGGCGCATGGAATCGAAAAGCCTGACCCCCAGCAGTTGCTGTATGGTCAGCAGGAAAAAGACCCACAGGTAATCCCGCGCGCTCAGTTGCGAGGCAAGGATCACCGCCAATCCCAGTACCAATGCCGGGAGCAGCTGCGCCGTTGAATGCAGCGCCTGGAAGAACAGGGAGGCGCGCACTGCCATGCTGCGTGTAGCGGCGAGCAACAAGATGATGGAGAGCAGCAACAAAAACAGCAAGTAGTAGAACACTCCACGCTGCATGGTGGCTGCCCCGGCCATGGCGGTACTCACCAGGATCAGCACCGCCAGCCAGGCAAGAACCCGGGAACGGAAGCGCAACGTGGCGTACCCAACGGCCAGCGTGGCAATGGCGGAGAACACCAGCCACACCGTGGGACCGCTGAGGTTCACGGTGTTGTAGGTGGCAATGGCGCTCAGCGGAAGCAACGCGAGACCTGTGCCGGCAAAGGCCGCGGCGGCCGGACGCAACGAGGCACGGGTAGCGTGGACAATCAATCCGCCGCCGTAGAACACCCCGGCCAGGGCGAACAACGCCACCAACTTGGCCAGGGGCGGGAGCGCAAAGCTGAGGAACAGCGCCCCGGCTGCAACAATCATCAGCGCCGCCACGTAGAGGGTGATGTTGATGTTTCGCAGTTCGCGTTCGCGTTTGCTGAGGACCTTGACCGGTTTGGCAGGGGTGCTCAGCACCGGCGGCGCAGAGGCGGCCGAGAGTACCGTCGCTGCATTCGTGGCCGGTGCGGCCTGCCAGAACAGTTGGCGGCTAGGCGCCTGCGGTTCGGTGGTTGCGCCCGCCTGAGGCACGGAATCGGCCGCAGGCCGCTCAGTGGCCCGTGGCTCTGGCGTTGCCGGCCCTGCGTTCGAGAATTCGGGTGCCACCGGTTCGGGTGTGGCAGGCTCGGGTGCGCCCGGGGCTGTTTCGGACACGGCGGCCGTGGCCGCGGCACTGCGCTGCTGTTCGGCGTAGAAACGTACCGCGGCGCCATACCCTTCCTGCCAGGCGGTTTCGCGCGCCTTGAGCAGCGCCGGTGAATCCTTGGCGGGAGTCTTGCTCCCCTGCCGGCGGCCAATAAAAAACGCTGCCGCGATCAGAACCAGTGCTAAGACCACTTCCATTCTCCGTGCGCTCCCCTCACAACTGATCTATTGTGCGGCGAGCAGTCGCCGCCCTTCTCCAATTAGACCAGCTTTTAGAGTTACTTGCCACATTCGGACACCGTTAAGACAGAAATCCCCGCCACTCGTAATGAGTGACGGGGAAAGCTGTTCGACCGCTAGCGGTCTAGAACATCAAGTAGAAACTACTTGGTGATCGTGGTGACCTTGCCCGAACCAACGGTGCGGCCGCCTTCACGGATAGCGAAGCCGAGGCCCTCTTCCATAGCGATTGGCTGGATCAGCTCAACCGACATTTCGGTGTTGTCGCCTGGCATAACCATTTCGGTGCCCTCTGGGAGGGTGATAACGCCGGTTACGTCGGTGGTGCGGAAGTAGAACTGCGGACGGTAGTTCGAGTAGAACGGGTTGTGACGTCCGCCTTCGTCCTTCGACAGGATGTAGACGTTTGCATCGAAGTTGGTGTGCGGGGTGATCGAGCCTGGGGCTACGATAACCTGGCCGCGCTCAACATCGTCGCGCTTCAGACCGCGAAGCAGCAGACCACAGTTCTCGCCTGCCCATGCTTCGTCGAGCTGCTTGTGGAACATCTCGATACCGGTAACGGTGGTCTTCTGGATCGGGCGGATGCCAACGATCTCGACCTCGGAGTTGATGGCCAGGGTGCCACGCTCGGCGCGACCGGTCACCACGGTACCGCGACCGGTGATGGTGAAGACGTCCTCGATTGGCATCAGGAATGGCTTGTCGCGGTCGCGAACTGGGTTCGGGATGAAGCTGTCAACAGCGTCCATCAGTTCCTCAACAGCTGCAACCCACTTTGGATCGCCTTCCAGAGCCTTCAGGCCCGAAACGCGGATCACTGGTGCGTCGTCGCCATCGAAGCCCTGCGAGGACAGAAGTTCGCGAACTTCCATCTCCACGAGCTCAAGCAGCTCTTCGTCGTCAACCATGTCCGACTTGTTCAGTGCGACCATCAGGGTAGGAACACCAACCTGGCGGGCCAGCAGAACGTGCTCGCGGGTCTGAGCCATTGGGCCGTCAGTTGCGGCAACAACCAGGATCGCGCCGTCCATCTGGGCAGCACCGGTGATCATGTTCTTGACGTAGTCAGCGTGGCCTGGAGCATCAACGTGTGCGTAGTGACGAGCTTCGGTCTGGTACTCGATGTGCGAGATGTTGATGGTAATACCGCGCTGGCGCTCTTCCGGAGCGGAGTCAATGTTAGCGAAGTCGCGCTTCTCGTTGATATCTGGGTACTTGTCAGCCAGAACCTTGGAGATTGCTGCGGTCAGCGTGGTCTTACCGTGGTCAACGTGACCGATGGTACCAATGTTGACGTGCGGCTTGCTGCGCTCGAACTTTGCCTTTGCCACAAGTTCCTCCTAGAAACATTTACAGAAGACATTTTTCGTCTGCGCGGTTCGCAAACGAACTTCAAATAGTCTACTGGGGGCATGGATAAATATGGAAATTTCGGTCCTCTGCGGGCCCTGCATGTGATGCAAATCCCTCGTTGGCCGTTTGCAAGGCCGGCCTCAACGAATTAACGCCGGCCTTGCGATCGGCCACTTCCCCACACGGGGGTCACGGCCAAGTGGTTGTTCCCGGACGATTACTCGCCGCGGGACTTCTGGATGATCTCGTCGGCAACAGCCTTCGGGACCTCAGAGTAGCTGTCGAAGGTCATCGAGTAAACTGCGCGACCCTGGGTCTTGGAACGCAGATCACCAATGTAACCGAACATCTCAGACAGTGGCACACCAGCCTTGATGACCTTAACGCCTGCGGCGTCGGACATCTCCTGGATCGAACCACGACGGGAGTTCAGGTCGCCGATAACGTCGCCCATGTACTCTTCCGGGGTACGAACCTCAACGGACATCAGTGGTTCGAGCAGAACAGGGTTGGCGCGGCGTGCGCCTTCCTTGAATACCTGCGAACCAGCGATCTTGAATGCCATTTCCGAGGAGTCGACATCGTGGTAAGCACCGTCGATGAGGGTGGCCTTCACGCCAACCAGCGGGTAACCGGCGAGGATACCGTACTGCATGGCGTCCTGGATACCTGCGTCAACCGATGGGATGTACTCACGAGGCACACGACCGCCGGTGACGGCGTTCTTGAACTCGTAGGTTACGCCGTCCACAACTTCCAGAGGCTCGAACGAGACCTGGACCTTTGCGAACTGACCCGAACCACCGGTCTGCTTCTTGTGGGTGAAGTCAACCTTCTCCACAGCCTTCTTGATGGTTTCGCGGTATGCAACCTGCGGCTTGCCGACGTTGGCTTCCACGCGGAATTCGCGCTTCATGCGGTCCACCAGGATGTCCAGGTGAAGCTCGCCCATGCCGCCGATTTCGGTCTGGCCGGTGTCTTCGTTCAGCGACACGGTGAAGGTTGGATCCTCCGCCGAGAGCTTCTGAATAGCGGTCGACAGCTTTTCCTGGTCACCCTTGGTCTTAGGCTCGATGGCCACGAAGATCACTGGATCCGGGAAGGTCATCGACTCAAGAACGATTGGGTTCTGCGGATCGCACAGGGTGTCACCGGTGGTGGTGTCCTTCAGGCCGATCACTGCGTAGATGTGACCTGCGTGGATCTCGTCTACCGGATTCTCCTTGTTGGAGTGCATCTGGAAGAGCTTGCCAACGCGCTCCTTCTTGCCCTTGGTGGAGTTCAGCAGCTGTGCGCCGGACTCGACCTTGCCGGAGTAAACGCGGATGAAGTTCAACTGGCCGAAGAACGGGTGAGCGGCAATCTTGAAAGCCAGTGCCGAGAATGGTGCATCCTCGGAAGGCTCGCGGGTGAGCTCGATTTCTTCGTTCTTTGGATCGTGGCCGACCATGGCGCCCACATCCAGTGGGGATGGCAGGTAGTCGATCACGGCGTCCAGCATAGGCTGCACACCGCGGTTCTTGAAGGCCGAACCACAGAAGACCGGGTAGGCTTCCGAGTTCACGGTCATCTTGCGGATGCCTGCCTTGAGCTCCTCAACGGAGATCTCTTCGCCTTCGAGGTACTTCTCCATCAGCTCTTCGGATGCCTCAGCGACATCTTCAACCAGCTTTGCGCGGTATTCCTCGGCCTTTTCCTGCAGGTCTGCAGGAATTTCGCGGGTTTCGTACGCTGCGCCCATGGTGACGTCGCCCTTGGCGTCGCCTTCCCAGACGAAAGCCTTCATGGAGAGCAGGTCCACAACGCCGGTGAATTCCGACTCGGAACCGATTGGCAGCTGCATAACCAGCGGCTTGGCACCCAAGCGCTTGACGATGGTGTCTACGGTGAAGTAGAAGTCAGCGCCCAGCTTGTCCATCTTGTTGACGAAGCAGATGCGTGGAACATCGTACTTGTCAGCCTGACGCCAAACGGTCTCCGACTGCGGCTCAACACCTTCCTTGCCGTCGAACACGGCAACGGCGCCATCGAGCACGCGCAGCGAGCGCTCCACCTCAACGGTGAAGTCAACGTGGCCCGGGGTGTCGATGATGTTGATCTGGTTCTTGTTCCAGAAGCAAGTCACGGCCGCGGAGGTAATGGTGATACCGCGTTCCTTTTCCTGCTCCATCCAGTCGGTGGTCGAGGCACCGTCGTGGGTCTCACCGAGCTTGTGGTTTACACCCGTGTAGAAAAGGATGCGCTCGGTAGTTGTGGTCTTACCGGCATCGATGTGAGCCATGATGCCGATGTTGCGGACCTTATTCAGGTCAGTCAGCACGTCCTGTGCCACGTTGTCTCCCTAAGAGGTGGTGCTGGAACTGCCGGGCGCCGGTAGACGCCCAGCAATTCCAAGCGGTTCTTACCAGCGGTAGTGGGCGAATGCCTTGTTGGACTCAGCCATCTTGTGAGTGTCTTCACGACGCTTCACAGCTGCACCAAGACCATTCGAGGCGTCCAGGATCTCGTTCATCAAACGCTCGATCATGGTCTTCTCGCGGCGAGCCTTGGAGTAGCCAACCAGCCAGCGCAGAGCCAGTGCGGTTGCACGGCCTGGCTTGACCTCGACGGGAACCTGGTAGGTCGCGCCACCAACACGGCGGGAACGAACCTCAAGGGCCGGACGGATGTTGTCCATGGCCTTCTTGAGGGTCGACACGGCGTCGGTACCGGACTTGGCAGCTGCACCTTCGAGTGCACCGTAAACAATGCGCTCTGCAGTGGACTTCTTGCCGTCTACGAGAACCTTGTTGATCAACTGGGTGACCAATGGGGAATCGTAAACTGGATCAGAAACTAGTGGGCGCTTTGGCGCCGGACCCTTACGAGGCATTACTTACCATCCTTCTTTGCACCGTAGCGGGAACGAGCCTGCTTACGATCCTTCACACCCTGGGTATCCAGAGCACCACGAACAATCTTGTAACGGACACCTGGCAAGTCCTTCACACGACCACCGCGAACGAGCACGATGGAGTGTTCCTGCAGGTTGTGACCGACACCTGGGATGTAAGCGGTGACCTCAATGCCACCGGCAAGGCGCACACGTGCGACCTTACGCAGTGCCGAGTTCGGCTTCTTTGGGGTGGTGGTGTACACACGAGTGCACACGCCACGGCGCATTGGGTTGCCCTTCAGGGCAGGAGCCTTGGTCTTTACGACCTTAGGCGAGCGGCCCTTGCGGACCAGCTGCTGAATAGTAGGCACTTTCGTGTCCTTCCATTGTCTAAGTTCTTCGGCACGGCATCGGGCAGGGCGGGCTTATGCGGGCTCACACTGTCCTTTGCAGCACTAACTGCTTGCTTTACCGCCCATCCAGGATCTGATTGTCCCTAGGCGTGCGAAAGTGTGGCATTCGTTGCGCAACCTACCCGCAACCCGGACCGAGTCCATTTTGCCACACATAAAACAATTGCTTTAACTCTAGCATTAATCAGCCCCTGCACCATGAACAGTAAGCTATCTCACCGCGGGGCACCGTGCGATTACTGCTTGATGCCACCGGGCGGTGAGGACCTTGGTTCCAAACTATCGCCCGTCGGTGAACGGGCAACCGCCATCAGGTGACACCTCACTGAACAGCGCGTCGCACCGAGAGCATGGGTGCTTTTATAGATGAATTGACATCTAGTTGAAAATTCTACTCATGCCAAAAAGGGCCCGGCACCATGCACCCGGCCACCCAGATCCTCGCCAGCGGCATTCCCGCTCGGCAGCAGTACCCGGACCCAGAGGACCGGCAGCGAAGCTCGCTACACCGACTGCGCATACCGACTGCGATCACCTACTGAGGCTAGTTGATAAATCATCCCAATCGGGAGCATCGGGGTTCGGGCTGCGTTTGCGCCGCTCCCCCGCAGCTACCCCATGCGGACCTTGGATGAACCACCGCCGACCCTCGCGGCAAGGTCATTTACTGGTTGATGAATCCCCCATGTTGTTTTCCTGCGGGCACGCGGCATGGCATCACGAAGACCTGAGCCGGCATTAAAGCCGAAGGCGCCCGCCGCACACCTAAGTGTGCGGCGGGCGCCCTACGAGCTAACTAGCCTCGGCAGGCTTCCGGTTTAGCGGAAGTCCGAGCCGTGGTCGTAGTCGTCCATCGAGATGGCACGGAATTCAGGCGACAGCCCGCCTTCCAGCGCATCGTCGTACAGACCCGAGGAGAAGGCCGAGGTGCCGGTGAACAAAGTTGCCTTTGCTTCATCGGTTGGCTCAACGTCGACCTGGGTGTAGCGATCCAGACCGGTACCGGCCGGGATCAGCTTACCGATGATCACGTTCTCCTTCAGACCGCGCAGCGGATCTTCCTTGCCTTCCATCGCGGCCTGGGTCAGGACGCGAGTGGTTTCCTGGAAGGAAGCAGCCGACAGCCACGAATCGGTGGCGAGCGATGCCTTGGTAATACCCATCATCTCGTCACGACCGGCAGCCGGACGCTTGCTCTCGGCAACGGCCTTGCGGTTCGCCGCGGTGAAGCGTGAACGGTCTGCAAGCTCGCCCGGGAGCAACTCGGTTTCGCCTGATTCGATGACGGTGACGCGACGCAGCATCTGGCGGACGATGACTTCCACGTGCTTATCGTGGATGCCCACACCCTGGGACTGGTACACGTCCTGAACCTCGCGGACCAGGAACTTCTGCGCCTCACGTGGGCCCAGAACTCGCAGCACCTGCTTCGGATCCAGGGTACCGCTGGTCAACTGGGTACCGGCGGTGATGGACTGGCCATCTTCCACCAGCAGGCGAGCACGACGCAGAACCGGGTAGGCCTGCTTCTCGTCGCCGTTGTCCGGGGTCACCACAACACGCAGCTGCTTCTCGTCGTCTTCGATCGACACGCGACCGGAGACCTCTGACATCGGAGCCACACCCTTCGGGGTACGGGCTTCGAAGAGCTCCTGGATACGAGGCAGACCCTGGGTGATATCGTCAGCCGATGCCACACCACCGGTGTGGAAGGTACGCATGGTCAGCTGGGTACCAGGCTCACCGATGGACTGCGCGGCGATAATGCCCACTGCCTCACCGATGTCCACGGTCTTACCGGTTGCCAACGAACGGCCGTAGCACAGTGCACAGGTTCCCACAGCGGAGTCGCAGGTCAGCACGGAGCGAACGCGGATCTCATCAACGCCTGCTTCATACAGGACGTCAATCAGCACGTCGCCCACGTCGCTGCCGGCAGCCGCCAAGACGTTGCCTTCGGCATCCTTGGCATCGGCGGCCAGCGTACGGGTGTACGCCGAATTCTCCACGGTTTCGTGCTTCACGCGCACACCGCTGGTGGTGTCCGCAATGGCAACGGTCAAGCCGCGCTTGGTGCCGCAGTCCTCTTCGCGGACAATGACGTCCTGCGAAACGTCCACCAGACGACGGGTCAGGTAACCCGAGTTAGCGGTCTTCAGTGCGGTATCCGCCAGACCCTTACGGGCACCGTGGGTTGCAATGAAGTACTCCAACACGGACAGGCCTTCACGGTAGGAAGACTTGATCGGGCGCGGGATGATCTCACCCTTAGGGTTGGACACCAGGCCGCGGATACCGGCAATCTGGCGCAGTTGCAGCCAGTTACCACGAGCCTTGGAGGTCACCATTCGGTTAATGGTGTTCAGCTCTTCCATGCCGTTCTTCATGGCCTCGGCAACCTCGTCGGTAGCCTTGGTCCAGATGTCGATCAGGTCCTGGCGGCGCTCAACGTCGGCAATCAGGCCCTTGTCGTACGAGGCCTGGACCTTGCGGGCACGTTCCTCGTACGGCTCAAGGATCTTGGCCTTGTTCATGTTCGAGGTGATGTCCGAGATCGCCACGGTGATGCCCGAGCGGGTTGCCCAGTGGAAACCGGCATCCTTCAGGTTATCCAGCGTTGCCGCTGCGACAACCTTCGGGTAGCGCTCAGCCAAGTCGTTCACGATGTCGGACAGCGCGTCCTTGCCGGCCACGCGGGATACCCATGGGTAGTCCGCAGGCAGGGTGTCGTTGAACAGCACCTGGCCCAGCGAGGTGTCCAGCAGTGCCGGGGTACCTGGCTCCCAGCCTTCCGGAGCTGCCTGCTCGTCGGAAGGAACAAACTTCTCAACACGCACCTTGATCGGAGCGTTCAGGTGCAGTTCGCCGCGGTCCTTGGCCATGATGGCCTCGGAAACCGAGGAGAACACGCGCCCGGCGCCCATTTCATCCTCACGCTTGGTGGTGAGGTGGTGCAGGCCGATGATCATATCCTGCGAAGGCAGAGCCACCGGACGGCCGTCCGAAGGCTTGAGGATGTTGTGCGAGGACAGCATCAGGATGCGGGCTTCAGCCTGGGCTTCGGGGCTCAGCGGCAGGTGAACTGCCATCTGGTCGCCGTCGAAGTCAGCGTTGAACGCGCCACACACCAGCGGGTGCAGCTGCAGCGCCTTACCCTCAACGAGCTGAGGCTCGAAGGCCTGGATACCCAGGCGGTGCAGGGTTGGTGCACGGTTGAGCAGCACCGGGTGCTCGGTGATGATCTCTTCGAGAACATCCCACACCTGCGGGCGGTAACGCTCGACCATGCGCTTGGCGCTCTTGATGTTCTGTGCGTGGTTGAGGTCAACCAGGCGCTTCATCACAAACGGCTTGAACAGCTCCAGGGCCATCTGCTTAGGCAGGCCGCACTGGTGCAGCTTCAGCTGCGGGCCGACCACGATGACCGAACGGCCCGAGTAGTCAACACGCTTACCCAGCAGGTTCTGACGGAAACGACCCTGCTTGCCCTTGAGCATGTCGCTCAGGGACTTCAGCGGGCGGTTGCCCGGTCCGGTGACCGGACGGCCGCGACGGCCGTTGTCGAACAGGGAGTCAACGGCTTCCTGCAGCATGCGCTTTTCGTTGTTCACGATGATCTCAGGTGCCCCGAGATCAAGCAGTCGCTTGAGGCGGTTGTTGCGGTTGATCACACGGCGGTAGAGGTCGTTCAGGTCCGAGGTGGCGAAACGGCCACCGTCAAGCTGAACCATTGGGCGCAGCTCTGGCGGGATCACTGGAACGGCGTCGAGCACCATGCCCTTTGGCGAGTTGCCATTGGCCAGGAATGCGTTGACAACTTTCAGGCGCTTGAGCGCACGGGCCTTCTTCTGGCCCTTGCCGTTGTCGATGATCGACTTCAGCTCTTCGGCTTCGCCCTCAAGGTCGAAGTTCTCCAGGCGCTTCTGGATCGCCTCGGCACCCATGGAGCCTTCGAAGAACAGTCCGTACTTCTCACGCATGGTGCGGTACAGGCCTTCGTCGCCTTCGAGGTCGGCGACCTTCAGGCCCTTGAAGCGTTCCCAGACCGCACGCAGGCGCTCGGCTTCAGCCTTGGCGCGCTTGTCGATCTGCAGGACGGTCTTCTCGGCCAGGGTGCGGGCCTTGTTCAGCTCGGCGTTTTTGGCGCCGTCGGCTTCCAGACGCTCCAGCTCGGCTTCCAGGTCGGCTGCAACAGCCTTCTTGTCAGCTTCGGAGTTGTTCGCCAGCTGGCGCAGCTCGAGGTCGTGCTGTGCCTGCAGATTCGGCATCTCCGCGTGGCGGCGATCCTCGTTCACTGAGGTGATCATGTAGGCGGCGAAGTAGATGACCTTTTCCAGGTCCTTCGGCGCCAAGTCCAGCAGGTAGCCCAAGCGCGAAGGAACGCCCTTGAAGTACCAGATGTGGGTCACGGGAGCGGCAAGCTCGATGTGGCCCATGCGTTCACGGCGCACGTTTGCGCGGGTCACCTCAACGCCGCAGCGTTCGCAGATGATGCCCTTGAAACGTACACGCTTGTACTTGCCGCAGTAGCATTCCCAGTCGCGGGAAGGACCGAAGATCTTTTCGCAGAAAAGACCGTCCTTCTCCGGCTTCAGGGTGCGGTAGTTGATGGTTTCAGGCTTCTTGACCTCGCCGTAGCTCCAGGCGCGGATTTCGTCCGCGGTGGCAAGGTTAATGCGCATGAGGCCAAATGAGGAATCGTTGGACATAGGGTCCTTTTCTCTCTTCTATGGTGTCTGAAGTCGATACGAATAAGTTGGTGTGCGGCGCGGCCGCCCGGAGAATGTCTTCCGGGCGGCGCGCCGGACTACACTTCCTCTACGGAGTTCGGCTCCGACCGGGACAGGTCGATGCCGAGCTCTTCTGCGGCACGGAATGATTCCTCGTCCGATTCGCGCATTTCGATTGTCTGGCCGTCGGTGCCAAGCACCTCGACGTTCAGGCACAGCGACTGCATTTCCTTGATCAGAACCTTGAACGATTCCGGAACACCTGGCTCCGGGACGTTCTCGCCCTTCACGATGGCTTCGTACACCTTCACACGACCGTGGATATCATCCGACTTGATGGTCAGGATTTCCTGCAGCGTGTACGCGGCGCCGTAGGCCTCCAGGGCCCACACTTCCATCTCACCGAAGCGCTGGCCACCGAACTGGGCCTTACCGCCCAGCGGCTGCTGGGTGATCATGGAGTACGGACCGGTGGAACGGGCGTGGATCTTGTCATCCACCAGGTGGTGCAGCTTCAAGATGTACATGTAGCCGACCGAGACCGGATCCGGGAACGGTTCGCCGGAGCGGCCGTCGAACAAGCGGGCCTTGCCGGAGTTGCCGATCAGGCGCACCCCGTCGCGGGTCTTGTTGGTCGAATCCAGGATTCCGCGGATTTCCTCTTCCGAGGCGCCGTCGAAGACCGGGGTGGCCACGGTGGTGGATGCCGACTGGCGAGGCAGGTTCGGCAGGTCCTTGACCCAGGCTGGCTCGTTTTCGATGTTCCAGCCCTGCTTGGCGGCCCAACCCAGGTGGATTTCCATAACCTGGCCGACGTTCATTCGACCTGGCACACCCAGCGGGTTCAGCACGACGTCCAGCGGCGTGCCGTCCTCAAGGAACGGCATGTCCTCCAGCGGCAGAATCTTGGAAATAACACCCTTGTTGCCGTGACGGCCTGCAAGCTTGTCACCGTTGGTGATCTTGCGCTTCTGGGCCACGTAGACACGCACCAGCTGGTTCACACCAGGTGAGAGCTCGTCGTCGTTGTCGCGGTCGAAGATGCGCACACCAATCACGGTGCCGGACTCGCCGTGCGGCACCTTCAGCGAGGTGTCGCGCACTTCACGGGACTTCTCACCGAAGATCGCGCGCAGCAGGCGCTCTTCCGGGGTCAGCTCGGTTTCGCCCTTGGGGGTCACGCGACCCACCAGCACGTCGCCGGCCTCGACCTCTGCACCGATGTACACGATGCCGCGGTCATCGAGCTGGGAGAGGATGTCTTCCGAGACATTCGGGATGTCGCGGGTGATTTCCTCGGCACCCAGCTTGGTGTCGCGGGCGTCGACTTCATGCTCTTCGATGTGGATCGAGGTGAGCACGTCTTCGAAGATCATGCGCTGGGAGAGGATGATCGCATCCTCGTAGTTGTAGCCTTCCCAGGACATGAATGCCACCAGCAGGTTCTTGCCCAGGGACAGCTCACCGGAGTCGGTGGACGGACCATCGGCAATGATCGACTGGAATTCCAGGCGGTCGCCCTCGGAAACACGAACACGCTGGTTGTACGCGTTGCCCTGGTTGGAGCGTGCGAACTTCATGATCGGGTACATCGACTCGGTGCCGTCGTCGTTCATGACAACCACCAGGTCTGCGGAAACCTCGGTCACCACACCCGGCTTGGAAGCCACCACGGAGTCGCCGGCGTCAATCGCCGCGTACTTCTCCATGCCGGTGCCAACCAGCGGGCGCTCGGACTTCAGCAGCGGCACTGCCTGGCGCTGCATGTTGGCGCCCATCAGTGCGCGGTTCGCGTCGTCGTGCTCCAGGAACGGAATCAGGGCGGTAGCCACGGACACCATCTGGCGCGGGGAAACGTCCATGAAGGTCACTTCATCGGCGTCGACGATCACGGGTTCACCGCCACCGCCCTTTTCACGGACCAGCACGGCGTCTTCAATGAACGCGCCGTTCTCATCCAGCGGGGCGTTTGCCTGCGCGATGTAGTGCTGCAGCTCGTCATCCGCGGTCAGGTAGTCGACCTCGTTGGAGACCACGCCGTTGGTGACACGGCGGTACGGGGTTTCGATGAAACCGAAGGCGTTGATACGCCCGTAGGTTGCCAGCGAACCGATCAGGCCGATGTTCGGGCCTTCGGGAGTTTCAATCGGGCACATACGACCGTAGTGCGACGGGTGAACGTCTCGAACTTCCATGCCGGCGCGATCGCGCGACAGACCGCCCGGGCCCAGAGCCGACAGGCGGCGCTTGTGGGTCAGGCCGGCCAGCGGGTTGTTCTGGTCCATGAACTGCGAGAGCTGCGAGGTGCCGAAGAATTCCTTGATCGCGGCCACCACTGGGCGGATGTTGATCAGGGTCTGCGGGGTGATCGCCTCAACGTCCTGGGTGGTCATGCGCTCGCGCACCACACGTTCCATACGGGACAGGCCGGTGCGGATCTGGTTCTCGATCAGTTCGCCCACCGCGCGGATGCGACGGTTGCCGAAGTGGTCGATGTCATCAACGTTCACCGGAACGTCGACGATCTCGCCCTTGCGGGTGCCGGAGACGGTCTTCTCACCTGCGTGCAACGCAACGAGGTAACGGATCATGGCGACCAGGTCGTCAATCGAGAGCACCGAGGCGTTCTCTGCGTTGACCGGGGTCTCCACACCGAGCTTGCGGTTGATCTTGTAACGGCCGACCTTGGCCAGATCGTAGCGCTTGGGCTCGAAGTACATGTTCTTCAGCAGCGCCTGGGCGGCCTCAACCGTAGGAGGCTCGCCTGGACGAAGCTTGCGGTAGATATCCAGAAGCGCTTCGTTCTGGTCCTTGATGTTGTCCTTCTCAAGGGTGGCGCGAACCGAGTCGTACTGGCCGAATTCGGACAGGATCTGCTCTTCGCTCCAGCCCAGGGCCTTCAGCAGGACGGTGACCGACTGCTTGCGCTTGCGGTCAAGACGCACACCAATCTGGTCGCGCTTGTCGATTTCCAGTTCAAACCAAGCACCGCGGGACGGGATGATGCGTGCCGAGTAGATGGTTTTGTCACTGGTCTTATCCGGTGCGGACTCGAAGTATGCACCCGGGGAGCGAACCAGCTGGGACACCACGACACGCTCGGTGCCGTTGATGATGAAGGTGCCCTTTTCGGTCATCAGCGGGAAATCGCCCATGAACACGGTCTGCTGCTTGATTTCGCCGGTTTCATTGTTCATGAATTCGGCCTTGACGTACAGCGGTGCCGAGTAGGTGGCGTCGCGATCCTTGCACTCCGCAATGGTGTACTTGGGATCAGCGAATTCCGGATCGGAGAAGCTCAGGGACATGGTGTCCTGGAAGTCCTCGATCGGGGAGATTTCCTCGAAGATTTCAGCCAGACCCGAGGTGTTCGGCACGCTGGTATCGCCAGCGGCTTCGGCCTTGGTCAGGCGCTCTACCCAGCGCTCATTGCCGACGAGGCGGTCAAAGCTCTCGGTCTGCAATGCCAGCAGGTTAGGCACTTCAAGTGGTTCGTGAATCTTTGCAAAAGAAAGTCGGCCAGCGTATGCAGCATCGCGAGCCGAACTAGCGGTTTGGTTGTTAGGGTTGCTCGAGGCGACCAAGATGGATCCTTCCAAAGACCGTCAGGTTTCCGAACGCTTACCGTGCTAAGGTGCCTGTCATAGGACAAGCCCTCTTTTCGCTCGCGAGACCCACCGCTATATGAAGGCCGCGCGCGCAAACAGTAAGGCGCAAACTTCAACCCTACCGGAGGAATTTGCACTTGTCGACACCTCCGGACTCAATTCGTGCTATAGTTTTCGGCCCTGTCATCGCGGTCACCACGTAGCAGTTCAGCAAATGCCTCGCTTTTCACACAGCGAACGCGCTCCCGGTCCCCCGAATTGATACTTTTCCCAGATCATCACGGCATTTTCTGCTGAAGTCGCAGCGCTGCAATACCGCAAGAATTCTTCTGGCCGTCGGGCCAAAATTTCACTTCTCCCTAAAAGTGGGATTAGTCACAACGTGGCGCGAAGGCCATGAATATTGCGTTTCGCGACGAAACTTTTTAGTGTTGCCGCACGGAAACCTCCAGTTTGCTACGCAACACGGGTTCTCCCCGTGTGTCATCACCGCGATAATCATGGCGTTGCCCCGCCCTGCATTAGGCTCGGCTCTATAGATGCCGCGGTACCGTGATCTCGATACCGTTGCGACGGGCAGCAAGCACGCACCATGAAGGGAAACCTAATGTCGGATCTGAACGCTTCGGAGGCCATGACCCGAGTTCTTCTGGATGCCCAGCGTCGCGCTGTACCCATCGAGTTGGTCCCGAGGCAGGCCGCGCGGTCACTTCAGGAAGCCGCACAGCTGCTAGGGGTAATTCCCGAACACCTGCTCAAAACCCTGGTGCTCAAACGCTCGGATGACACTTTCGTTTTTGCCCTCATCCCGGGGGGCCGAAAACTCGACTGGGCAAAGATTCGTGCAGTCTTGCAGGTCAACAAGCTCTCTTTGCCAGATGCGGAAACGGCCTTAGCCGTCACCCATTTTGTCAGGGGTACCATCACACCGTTTGGCTCCCATACAGTTCTGCCTGTGCTTATCGACGCCAGCGTGTTCGCCAATCCGGTCCCCGCACGAGTCGCCTTGGGCAGCGGGGACCCCCTCCATGGACTGCTGGTAAACCCCCAGGATCTGGTTAACGGATTTGAGGCCACGATTGCGGATATTTCGACTCCGGAATAGCCACACCAGGTTTGGCCAGTCCCCTGCGCACCGCGCTTTGAGCCTTGGTCAGACCGGCGATGGTAGCCTGACGCAACCATAGGCCCACCGGCCTTTCGACAAATCGCGCGACAACATACGACCACAGCATCAGCACCGTAATGGTGCCCAGCAGTAAAACATACTTGTTCACATAGGTGTGCAGTTGGTTGATCATCCACCAACCCCAGAGCTGGTGGAAGAGATACAGCGGAAATGTCAGCGAACCGGCCACAGCCAGCCATGAGGCTTGAACGTGTTTCAGGGGTGTCAGCGTACAGACCGCCAGCAATCCGACACACAGTACAATCAGCAGCTGGAAGTGCCACGCTGGTACCTGCATATGCGACAGCGTTAGCGCGTCTTCGCTGCCTTTGAGCCCGGTAAAATAGGCGGCAACAGCGGTATTAGCGGCCACCACAACCCACCGAAGCGCACTATGCCCGTCACGGTAGATCAGATAGAGCACCATACCGGCGGCGAAAAGCGAAGCGTACGGGCCGGCTACCCATTCTTGGAGTGTGGTGTGAGGCGTGAAGTGCAGGTAAAGCCCCAGCGCTGGCCACAGCACCGAGAGCCACATGATCGCCTTGTTTTTGATCAGCCCGAAGAGCAACATCAACCCAAGCAAAATGTAAAAGCGCAGCTCCACCCACAGCGTCCAATACACACCGTCTAGGTGCCGGACCTCGAACGCGGTTTGCATCATGGTCAGATTGGGCAGAATATCCGATATCGCACGGCCGTCGGCAATCGTTGGCCAAATCTTGAACGACAACAACGCTGCCGCAAACACGGCCACCCAATAGGCCGGGTAGAGCCTTCCCACTCGCGACCCAATGAATTGGATCACCGTTTTGCCTTGGAGCGACATCAGGATCACAAACCCGGAAATCAGGAAAAACAGCTGGACGCCGATCTGCCCGTAGCGAGTCACAGCGGAGAGCACCGGCCAGGCGTCGGGCGCGTATTGGCCCCAAAAATTATGACCCCACGCGGTGTAGTGATAGAGGACTACAACCACCGCGGCGGTGATTCGTAGTCCATCCAACAAACCCAAGCGGGGGGTCTGTTTGTTCTTCTGAATGGCGGCGCTAGTCAACACAAGTACCAGCGTAAACTTTGAACCTATATAAACGCTGTTAATAGAAACGTTATAAAGTAATCTCTAAGGAATCATTCAGTTAACGGCCAAGGGCCCACAGATGAAAATCTGTGGACCCTTGACAATAAGTTGCGAGTGACCGCGGAACTTACTTAACGGTGACGGTTGCACCAGCAGCTTCGAGGGCTTCCTTAGCCTTCTCAGCAGCATCCTTGGCAACACCCTCAAGCAGAGCCTTAGGAGCGCTGTCAACGAGCTCCTTAGCTTCCTTCAGGCCCAGGGAAGTGATTGCGCGAACTTCCTTGATGACTGCGATCTTCTTGTCGCCAGCCGACTCGAGGACTACGTCGAATTCGGTCTGCTCTTCAGCAGCAGCTTCGCCGCCGCCAGCTGGACCTGCAACTGCAACTGCAGCAGCGGTTACGTCGAAGGTCTCTTCGAATTCCTTAACGAACTCGGAAAGCTCGATGATGGTCATTTCCTTGAATGCGGAAAGCAGCTCTTCGTTGGTGAGCTTCGCCATGGTCGGCGTCCTTTCGGTTTTGGCCTTGCGGCCTATGAATTGGGGTTACGTTGCGAGAGAATCGCGAAAGCTTAGGCTTCTGCCGGAGCTTCCTCGGCGGCAGCCGGGGCTTCCTCAGCAGCAGCTGGGGCTTCCTCAGCGGCAGCGCCACCGTTCTCTTCGAGCTTTACACGCAGGGCGTCGACGACGCGGGCAGCAGCGGAAGCTGGAGCCAGCAGCACGGCAGCAACACGTGCCAGCTGAGTCTCGCGCGATTCCAGCGCAGCCAAGGCCGCGATGCCAGCCGTATCAAGTGCCTTGCCTTCGAACCAACCGGTCTTGATAACCAGCTTGTCGTTGGCCTTGGCGAACTCCGTGAGGCTCTTTGCGGCAGCAACTGCATCGCCCTTAATGAAGGCGATAGCGGTCGGACCGGAAAGCTGGTCATCGAATGCTTCGATGCCGGCTTCCTTCGCTGCGATAGCGGTCAAGGTGTTCTTCACAACGGCGTACTTGGTCTCCTGACCAAGCGAGCGGCGCAGATCCTTGAGCTGTGCAACGGTAAGCCCACGGTATTCGGTCAAGACAGCCGCAGATGAATCTTTGAAGTCAGCGGTGATCTCTTCGATCGCTGCAGTCTTGCTTGGGGTTGCCATAACACTCCTTCCGGGGTTTTGTTCGGTACCGTTTCATAACCGGCGAGGCCATAAAAATAGCCCCGCGCAGGAGCACAGGGCAGTTCAACTCATTCAAGTTAAAGCAAATCTATGAAACCTGCGTTGGTTGTCCTTACGGACCTTTAGGAGCAAAAATGCTCAACCGACGGTCTTCGGTATTTCTATTGTAGGCATGCCCTTGGCCGTCATCCAAATCCAGGGCGTCGGGGCGGGCTGTGATTACTGCCACTGCCTCGAAGTTAAAAGACAGGGCCTGCATCTAGCACTTGGGGGACGCTAGATACAGGCTCCTTGTCGATGAATAAGCTTTGGGGAAACTTACCCACCCAGCGCCTGCATAGTCTTGGGGGTCCCATGCAGACACCGCTGAATAACTCAGTAGAACAATAGTAACATTTCGGCGCCACGACACAGAACCAAAAACCGGTAAATTCCAAGTGTTTTCCCATGTTCCCTGCATGCCAAGGCGCTAGATCCCCGACTTTTAGGGGTTAAGCGCCTGATGGAAAAGTTTCACCATGCACGTATTTTTATACGTTGACGACTAAGACGCCGCAATGTGACTTGGAACCACATACAATACTCAATGCTCTGTAGCTGGCATCAAGGCCGTCGGCAGATACCGGGCCCAGCGGTTTCCGGCCGTTCGCACTCAGCAATGCTCTCCCTACTGCTGCAGGCCATACCTTCAAGCAGGTTTCGCTTACTCTCAGTTCTCTGATAACAGCAAAAACCCGCGGACTCTATCACCGATGGTGGTAAAGTCCGCGGGTTTAAGTTAGCTCTAAAGCTTAGGCCTCAACGCGGGTAACGTTCGAGTCAACAGGGATACCTGGACCGAAGGTGGTAGCGATGGTTGCCTTCGAGATGTAGCGACCCTTCGAAGCCGAAGGCTTCAGGCGCAGAACCTCATCCAGAGCAGCTGCGTAGTTCTCGGTCAGCTGCTTGGCATCGAACGAAGCCTTGCCAATGATGAAGTGCAGGTTCGAGTGCTTGTCGACACGGAAGTCGATCTTGCCGCCCTTGATGTCGGTAACAGCCTTGGCCACATCCATGGTTACGGTGCCGGTCTTAGGGTTTGGCATCAGGTTACGTGGGCCGAGGATCTTACCCAGGCGGCCAACCTTGCCCATCAGGTCCGGGGTAGCAACCGCTGCGTCGAAGTCGGTCCAGCCGCCCTGGATCTTTTCGATCAGGTCGTCCGAGCCAACGAAGTCGGCGCCGGCTTCGCGTGCTGCCTCAGCCTTGTCACCGTTAGCGAAAACTACCACGCGGGCGGTCTTGCCGGTGCCGTGTGGAAGGTTCACGGTACCGCGAACCATCTGGTCAGCTTTGCGTGGGTCAACACCCAGGCGGAATGCAACCTCAACGGTCGACTGGGTCTTGTCGCCAGCGATCTCCTTGGCCAGGGCGATTGCCTCGGCTGGAGCGTAGAACTTGTCAGCCTCGATCTTAGCCGCGGCGGCTACATATGCTTTGCTGCGCTTTGCCATCTGCGTTATCTCCTTATGCAGTCGTGGTCATCTGGACCGCGCGGGGCCCTGCCACGGGCGAAAAAATCGGATGAAATTTTCGCCTTTTTTGAATTCTTGAGTGTCCATCCCCCATGGGGCGAATGGCCAGAAGGCGGAATTAGCCTTCTACGGTCACGCCCATGGAGCGAGCGGTGCCGGCGATGATCTTGGCTGCTGCAGCCAGATCGTTGGCATTGAGGTCAGCCATCTTGGAGGTGGCGATTTCCTCAACCTGAGCCTGGGTCAGGTTTGCAACCTTGTTGGTGTGCGGAACACCCGAACCCTTAGCAATGCCGGCAGCCTTCTTGATCAGCTCAGCTGCAGGTGGGGTCTTGGTGATGAAAGTGAACGAACGGTCTTCGTACACGGTGATTTCAACTGGAATCACGTTACCGCGCTGCGACTCGGTCGCTGCGTTGTAAGCCTTGCAGAATTCCATGATGTTGACGCCGTGCTGGCCAAGTGCAGGACCGATTGGCGGAGCTGGGTTAGCAGCACCTGCCTGGATCTGCAGCTTGATGAGTCCGGTGACCTTTTTCTTTGGGGCCATGTCGGGTCCTTCTACTCTTGCAGTTCCCGCAGCACAGGAGCGTGGCGCGGGTTGTGGCTATCGTGGCGCGACAGCCGAACGCGCCCTCACTTCGAAAGCACTCGAAGCGGGGCACGAAAACTTAATACTACTGGATCTTGGTGACCTGGCTGAAGTTCAGGGTCACCGGAGTCTCTCGTTCGAAGATCGAAACAAGCACAACCAGCTGTGCGGCTTCCAGCTTGATTTCGGAAATCGTTGCCGGCATGGTCTCAAACGGACCGTCGTTGACGATGACCGATTCGCCGACCTCAAAGTCGACGGTGACCTCAGTAATTGGCGCACGGCCTGGCTTCGAAGCCGAAGGCTGCTCGGCCGGATCAACCACGGTGTGTTCAAGCATGGAGAACACCTCGTCAAGGTTCAACGGGTTCGGGTCGTGGGCATTGCCAACGAAACCGGTGACACCTGGGGTGTGTCGAACAACACCCCACGAAGCGTCGGTCAGTTCCATACGCACCAAGACGTAACCCGGGATGCGCACGCGACGCACGATCTTACGCTGGGTGTTCTTGACCTCGACAACCTCTTCCATCGGGACCTGGATTTCATAAATGAAATCTTCCATGTCCTGGGTCTGGATACGGGTTTCGAGGTTAACCTTCACACGGTTTTCGTAACCGGCGTAGGTGTGGATCACAAACCAGTCACCAGGAAGGCGACGAAGCTTGGTGCGGAATTCTTCTTTGAGTTTCGCGACCTTATCGGCTGCGTCCTCAGCTTCTGGGGCTTCTTCTTCAGCTTCCTCGTCGGCTGAAGCTTCAGCTGCTTCATCCTCGGCGTCTGCGTCATCGGCATCCACGTTTGCAAGGAAAGCCTCGAAGGATTCGTCGTCCGCTAGGGTTTCCTCTTCGGTTTCGTCGAATGCAACTTCTTCAGCTGCCTCCACCTGATCGCCGGTGGCTTCAACGAACTCGTTTTCGACCTCGTCATTAATCTGCGGTTCGAGTTCCTTGTCGGACACTGCGGATCCTGCTTTCTTTGACTGGATGACACTAAAATTGCCTCGGAGCGATTATACCGCCGAGGCAATCAAATTACTGTTCTACTTGCCGGGTGAACAGGAGGATCGATCCCTGCCCGAAGACGAAGTCCAACGCTGTGACGATCGCGATGACCACCACAACAAAGCCGAGAACAACAAAGAAGTAGTTCACAAGTTCGCTGCGCGTCGGTGTGACAACTTTTTTCAGTTCGCCGATTACCTGACGGAAGAACAGCATCATACGAGCGAAAATGCCCTTTTTCTGCTTACCCTTACCAGGGTTCACTGCAGCCTCTGTCACGTTGTTCCCCGTTTCAATTTTTTGGCCAGTTGAAACAATCACGGTGTGTCGCAGCCGTTCTGACCACAACACACCGTGACGTGAAATTCTTGCTGAGCGATATATCGCTACTGCGCAGGGCAGACAGGACTCGAACCTGCAACCTGCGGTTTTGGAGACCGCTGCGCTACCAATTGCGCCACTACCCTTTAGAGCTAGATGCTCTGTTGCCACATCTTTTCGGATTCAGCGTTATGCCTTGTCCGTTGCGATGTCTTTGCAACGAGAAACAACTCTACGCAACGAATTCCAAAATGTCGAACTGATAAGTGCCAGTGTGTCGCACAACGCATTCTCGCCGCGTAAATCCCGGTTGCGATAAGTCATTTTTCCGGTTCTTCGCGGGAACTGTTGCATCGGGATCTAGACTGGAAGTGACACCAATCCTCGTTGACTTCAGGACGAAATCTTCTATGTCTAGAATCTCTCGCCGCATCGGCGCAATTTCCGAATCCGCAACCCTTGCTGTTGATGCCAAGGCCAAGGCGCTGAAGGCCGCTGGACGCCCGGTCATCGGTTTCGGCGCTGGTGAGCCTGACTTCCCAACTCCGGATTACATCATCGAGGCAGCCGTGCAGGCTGCGCGTGATCCGAAAAACCACCGTTACTCCCCCGCGGCCGGACTTCCAGAACTGCGTGAAGCTGTGGCCGCGAAGACCCTGCGCGATTCGGGCTACGAGGTTGCTCCCTCACAGGTACTGATCACCAATGGTGGAAAGCAGGCGGTATACAACACCTTTGCCGCGCTGTTGGATCCAGAAGATGAAGTGATCGTTCCGGCTCCCTACTGGACTACCTACCCGGAGGCCATCCAGCTGGCAGGCGGAAAACCCGTAGAGATCTTTGCCGGCCCGGAACAGGGTTACAAGGTCACCGTGGAGCAGCTGGAATCAGTTCGCACCGAACGCACCAAGATCCTGCTGTTCGTCTCTCCGTCGAACCCAACCGGTGCTGTATACACCCCGGAGCAGGTCAAGGAAATTGGTTTGTGGGCTGCGCAGCACGGCCTGTGGGTTGTCACGGACGAGATTTATGAGCACCTGACTTATGGCGATGCCCAGTTCAGCTCCATCGCCACCCTGGTTCCTGAGTTGGAAGACCGTGTGGTGATCCTCAACGGTGTGGCAAAAACCTACGCGATGACCGGTTGGCGTGTGGGATGGATGATCGGCCCGAACGACGTCATCAAGGCCGCCACCAACCTGCAGTCACACGCCACCTCGAACGTCGCCAACGTCTCCCAGCATGCGGCACTGGCAGCCGTGGCAGGTCCACTGGATGCCGTGGACGATATGAAGGTTGCCTTCAACCGCCGCCGCTTGGCAATTGTTGAGGGCTTGAACACCATAGACGGCCTGCACTGCCCGACCCCAGAAGGTGCCTTCTACGCCTACTCGGACGTACGCGGTTTGCTGGGTCGCGAGATTCGCGGAGTCGTGAACAACACCAGTGCCGAGCTGGCCGCCTTCATTTTGGAGCAGGCAGAGGTTGCCGTAGTTCCAGGTGAAGCATTCGGACCTTCGGGCTACATCCGCATGTCCTATGCACTGGGTGATGCTGACTTGGCCGAAGGTGTTGACCGGATGATCAAGCTGTTGGGTGAAGCGAAGTAAGTTTCCCGTGATCCGCATCGAGGCACCAACCCCACAAGGTTGGTGCCTCGACTGTTATATTTCCTGGTCCTAAAGAATTTTGCGTTCCACGGCCCAACGCGTCAGTTCGTGGCGGTTGGAGAGCTGGAGTTTACGCAGCACATTTGAGACGTGCGATTCAACGGTCTTGATCGAGATAAACAATTCCTTGGCTACTTCCTTGTAACTGTAACCTCGCGCGATCAGCCTCATGACCTGAAGCTCTCGGTCGGTCAGCAGGTCAAGTTCTTCATCAATCGCTCCCGGTGCCACAGTGGAGCCGAACGCATCAAGCACGAACCCTGCAAGTCGTGGGGAGAACACCGCATCGCCACCAGCGACACGACGCACCGCATCTGAAATCTCCTCACCAGAGATGCTTTTCGTGACATAACCACGAGCCCCGGACCTGATCACCAAAACCACGTCTTGTGCCGCATCTGAGACGCTCAGGGCCAGAAACTTTGTTTCTGCGAAAAGGTGGGCACACCCCTGCAGGACTTCGGCCCCTCCACCGCCCCGGCCGCCTGGTAAATGCACGTCCAGCAACACCACGTCCGGGCGCTCACGCTCGATGACCTCGATCGCTTGCTCCACGCTGCCAGCTTCACCAACAATGTGCAGATCAGACGCGAGATCAGCGCGCAGCCCGGAACGGAAGATCGCATGGTCATCAACCAGCACTACCCGGTAGGTCGGTTTTGAGGTTTCAGTCATGATGTTTTTGATTCTTCCTGGTCACTGCCACGCGGCATACTCAACTGTACTTCGGTGCCGTCTTCGCTACTGCGGATCCGTGCGCTGCCTCCGGCACGTTCCATCCGTCCCAAAATCGATTCTCGCACCCCATGACGATCTTCAGGGATCAATTTCTGGTCAAAACCCGTTCCCCGATCACGGATGAACACCTCAACCTCGGTAACCGAACACTCCACATAAACCGAAATCCTGCCTTCGGCATGTTTGGCGGCGTTCATCATTGCTTCACGGCTGGCTGCCACCAGTGCCTGCTGTCCTGCGAATCCCTGCGCATTGCCCACAGCCACCACATCAATGTCCCTCAACAGGAATTTCTCAATACTCTCTGCCTCATTCTGAAGTTCAACAACCACATCTTGATCATCGAGGTGCTGTTCTCCATAGAGCCACTGCCGCAGTTCACGTTCCTGCACCCTAGCCAAGGTGCGCACGGCGGCCGGATCATCGCTGCGTTTTTGGATGACTGCCAGCGTCTGCAACACCGAATCATGCAGGTGCGCCGCGAATTCGGCGCGCTGCGCCGTGGCCTGACGGCTGCTGCGTTCGGCAAGATAATCACGCCACAGTTTGGCACCCCAGGGAAGCAGCACCACCACTGCACCGGCGATAATAGCCAGCGCCGCCCAAAGCCCACCCAGCAGGTCGGCAACCGAGACCGTCCCGCTGAGGATAGCCAACAGCCCGCCGATCACCAGGACTAATCCCAGTGCCAAGCGAATGACGAAGGTGGCGTTCAGTTTGCGCTCTGGCCGTGCCGCACTGCGGTCAATTTGCATCCAGGCGAGCAAAATGCCGCCGATAATTCCAATGGCAGGCCAGATCAAGTCCCACCGGAAGTTCCAGCCAGCCCATTGGCCCAAGGCCAACACCGCCAGCGTCAGCATTCCCACACCGATCAGCACATCCCGCCACCGGCTGAGCGATACCGCGTTCTCGGTGCCGTTAAACAAGCCCTGTTGGACCCGGGACATCTCCTCGGCAAGGCTGCGGTTCCGGCTTCCCCAGGACCGCAGTTCATCGGCCTGGGTTTCGCTGGCGCTCGGGGTGAAGACCCACAACCATCCGTAAAGCAACAAGCCAACACCGCCTAGGGCACTGAGAGCCAGAAATCCTAGGCGTACGTAACTCACGGGGAGGTTTAAATGCTCGGCCAGTCCCCCGCAGACACCGGCAATAAACCGGTCTTCGCTGCGCACGATGAATTTTCGTTGTTCTGGGCTTGCCATACTTCTAAGTCAAACACGGATACGCCGGTTTACCTCACGTTCTAGGTGCAACCCGGGGCACCCCTAGGGAAGAATCAGGGTAGCCCCTCATAGCGCCGCAGCAAGCTTCCCAGCGAAAATTAATACATGAAGAACCAGAGCCCGGGGCAAAACGACAAGTTTTTCACCCAGATGCGCAAGCTGAATATTGTCCGTCAAGAATCCAAGTGGGTGGGTGGCGTTGCCGCCGGAATCGCCCAGCGGTTCAACCTTGACGTGGTTTTGGTCCGTGGCATCCTGGTGGCACTGAGCATCCTCGGCGGGCTTGGCCTGATCGTGTACGGCCTCGCCTGGGCTTTACTACCCGATACCAACAACCAAATCCACCTTGAGCGAGCCATCAACAAGGAATGGACCACGGGAATGACCGGCGCCTTGACCGCGGTGATCCTTGGGATCTTCCCGGCCCCCTGGTTCTTGGACACACTGGCTCCTATCTTGTGGCCCATCGCGATTGTCGCAGCCATCATTTTCCTGATTTTCAAGCGCCGCAACACCAAATACGACGGGTCAACCCCCGGGGCAAACCCTGCTTCAGCTCCTGGTACCAGCACCGATCCGACTGGCACCTGGCCGAATGCGGCATCCCACACCGACGGCCCGCTCACAGGCACAGTAGTTGAAAAACCGTGGCGTTCGCAGGATTCGTCTTTTAGCGCGCAGGCCACGGTTCCTCACAGCGACCCACCGTCTGCCACCGATTCTTTCGACTTCACCCAGACACCCACTTCGGATTCCCAGGAGGGGACCATGGATTCTGACCAACCGGAACCGGCCGCGCCACACACCAAGGCCCAGCCAACTTCGCGCCCGGAAAATGACTTCACCTCGGGATACGAGTACCAGAACTACGCCTCGACACAGCAGGCCGCGCAACAAGCCAAGGAAGCCCGCCGGGCACGTGTTGCTCCGCCGGTCCCCGGATGGATCGCTACAACAATAGTGGGCCTCACCGTGCTGGTCATTGCACTGGTGCTCAGCGTCGACTATCTCAATATTGTTCAGCTTCCGGGCAATGGCTGGGCTGTAGCCCTAGCCTGTGGCCTGTTGCTCGTAGGTGTGTCACTGATTCTAGTCTCCGCAACTAAACGCACCAGCGGCGGGCTGTTGGGACTAGCCATTCCGCTGCTGGTACTGACCATCATTTTTGGCGGTAGTTCCCTGGCTACCAACGGTCGGGGGCTGGTGAGCGGCGGCAATTCGGAAAATTCGTATAGCGCTGTATTCAGCAACACCACCTTGGACCTGACCGGAAAACAGAGCATCACCTCAGACACCACGGTGGAGGTTTCCTCGGTATTTTCCAAGGTGGAACTGAAACTACCGGACAATATTCCGGTCATGATCAAGAGCGACGGAGTTTTCATCTCAGACGTCGAAGGAGATCTTCCGCAAGATGTACGTCAGCTACCGGCAAACGCTCCCACTCTCACGGTAGATATTGATGGCGTGTTCTCCAGCATCGACACAGAAATTGCCGCAACTTCCGGCACCGTCATTTCACCCCAGTTCTAAGGACTCAACTCATGAACACCAAACCAACCAGGGAGACAAGATTTCCCACCGGAACCTTGGTCTTCGGACTGATCCTCGTGGTCGTGGCCGTGGTCTCGCTCAGCTACACACTTTTTGATTGGAAACTGGACACTCCGCTATTTTTCATCGCGTTGATCGCCTTAGCCGGTATCGTGATGGTCGTTTCCGGAATCGCTTCGGCAATGAAACGTGGCAGCCGGGACGAAGAACTGCCACCACCTGCAAATCCCAACCTCTAGCATTCAACTATCACTATCAGGAGCCTAAACATGGACAAGTTCTTCAACTCGATCCGATCAATGCCACTACGCCGAGGCCCGGCCCGCATGGCTGGCGGCGTCGCCGGCGGAATCGCGGACAAGTTCGGCTGGGATGTCACCATCGTGCGAATCATCATGCTGATCTCGTTCCTGCTGCCGGTATTGGGCATCGGAGCGTACATTGTTGCCTGGCTTTTGATCCCGGCACAGGATGACACCATCATTCTCCAGAAGTGGCTGCGCAAGCTCTAACTCTCGGTGAGCGACGCGGCAGAAGTCCAGGGCGGGTTCACGGATCATCAGTGATTCGTGAACTCGCCCTTGTGGCGTAAACCACGTAGACTATTTCTCGAACTCGATGCTCAATGGCGCGCGGATATCGATCGACATCCAGATGGAAACCCTGCTGCGTCATATGTTGGGACTTACCGAGCTTCCCCGCTCCCCTGCACCGTGACCGGCCGTTTCCCATCATGACCTAGTGAGGCAAAATGCGCATTGGAATCATGACTTCGGGCGGCGACTGCCCAGGTCTGAACGCAGTGATCCGCGGTGCTGTGCTCAACGGCATCAAGAGCTACGACTACGAATTTGTTGGATTCCGCGACGGCTGGCGTGGAGTCAAAGAAGGCGAATTCTTTGAACTTCCCAGAACCGCGGTCCGCGGTATCGCCAAACAAGGTGGAACCATCCTGGGAACTTCACGAACCAACGCCTTCGAAGGCGAATTGGGTGGGGCCGAAAACATCGCGGCGATGCTGAAAACAAACAATATCGATGCCTTGATAGCGATCGGTGGCGAAGGCACGCTCGCGGGCGCGCAACGCCTGTGCGAAGCCGGGCTGCCCATCGTCGGTGTCCCCAAAACCATCGATAATGATTTGGACGCGACCGACTACACCTTCGGTTTCGACACCGCCAATCAGATTGCCGTGGAGGCCATCGACCGGTTGCGCACCACCGGCGACTCGCACCACCGTTGCATGGTCGCCGAGGTCATGGGCCGCCACGTGGGCTGGATCGCAATGCATGCGGGCATGGCCTCCGGCGCTCACGCGATCTTGATCCCCGAAGTCTCCACCACCATGGAACAGATCTGCCAGTGGGTTAATGAGGCCCATGAACGTGGACGCGCTCCGCTGATCGTGGTGGCCGAGGGTTTTGTTCCCGAAGGCATGGAAGAGGCCTTCTCGGTACGCGGCGTAGATACCTTTGGCCGGGCACGCCTGGGCGGGATCGGGGAAATGCTCGCCCCGCTGATCGAAGAACACACCGGCATTGAAACCCGTGCCACCGTGCTGGGTCATATCCAACGCGGCGGCGTACCTACGGCATTTGACCGGGTGCTGGCAACCCGCTTGGGCATGGCTGCCGTAGATTCGGTATCGGATGAGGCATGGGGAACCATGGTGGCCCTGCACGGGACCAAGATCAACCGAGTCCCATTGCGCGCTGCCCTGAATAACCTCAAGCGTGTGCCGATGGATCGTTACAACGAAGCACGAATCCTCTTCGGCTAACGGAGGGCTGCAAAGATCTACGCACAGGAGCCGTGAAGTTCACTTGAACTTCACGGCTCCTGTAATTTTTGATTGGGTTATGCGGTAGGGGGTGTGCGCAGGAATCCGGTGAATCGTCCGGCTACCTGGCCGGCGTCTGGAGCTACGATGATCTCCTGGGACGCGGGGTAAATACTCTCCCCGTCAACCACACTGAGTACCGACTCGGGATCGACGTTGCGCTTAACCACACCCAAAGCAATGGGTCCGGCCTCGAAATGCAACGCCACCGAAGTTACCCGGCCAACAGTCCGCTCCCCAAGCTTCAGCTCGGATCCTGGAGCCGGCAAGGTATGCAACGACCCGTCAAGGTCCAGGAACACGATACGCCGGGGCGGATGCCCGATGTTGTGCACCCGGGCAATGGTCTCTTGGCCCTTGTAGCACCCCTTATTCAGGTGAACCGAGGTCCGTAGCCAGTCCAGTTCATGCGGAATGGTTTTGTCATCGATCTCTGCACCGAAGCGCGGTTCCCAGGCGGCAATACGCAACGCCTCAACGGCCATCATGCCGGCGAGCTGTTCATCGGCTACGGCTTGAATCGTGTTCTCAAGCTCTACGACGTGCAGCAACCAGGGACGCTCAGTACCGGGATGGTCCTCACGGGAGTACGCCCATCCGCCCTCGCTTACGCCAGGCCATGGATCGGTCCATACTGCATCGCCCGCGCTGGGAATCGGACGGGTTGCGGCAAGCACACCATGGGTGGCGGAAAGGTCGGCGACCTCAACACGAAGCATAAACCGCATGGAATTCAAGAATTCCTGCAAAGGAGCAGCGGCACCCGGTTCAAGAATCAGCAGCAGCCGTTCCGGCTGGACCAGCACCTTCATCTCATGCTCAACACGACCCTGAATGGAAAGCAACAGAGTTTGAGTGCTGTCTGAGGGTTTCAGGGTTGAGATTCGCTGGGTGCTGAGTGTGTCCAGCCAGCTTTGGCGATCTGCTCCGGAGATTTCAAGGATGTCAAAGTGCGTCAGGTCAGCAATCGCTTCACCGTCGAACAGTCGACGGGCTTCGCGAGTTGGCGCACCATAGTGGGCGGCGACGCCGGTATCTACTCCCCCGGCTTCTACGGCGCCCTCACGCTGCAGTAAAGGGGAACGATAAGTCTCAGTCATCATTACTTCGTGTTTTCATCTGCGACGATACGCTTCAAAGCGGCTGACGCATGGGCTTTGAGCTCAAGATTTCCTTCAGAAACGTCCCAGCGCCAGAAGAGCTCGCCATTGACCAACCCGTAGATGCGGGTGGAGGAAGCATACTGTTTTGCGTTTTTACTACGCAACAATCCTTCGGTGGCCAGCTGTACCCGCGGACCGTTAATCAGGCCGTAGTACAGCTCGGAAATTCCGCCGGGCTGGACAATGTGAGCCTGAATCTTGAATCCTTCAGGGGTATGCAATTTCTGTACGTCATCCGCCGAGCGAAGAACGGGGAACGCATCACCGGGGATCATGCCTGGACCGGCATCAGCTTCAAGCTGCTCGCGGTCCAGCGACCAGAACCCGGTCTCCGCAGTCAAAAGCCGAAGTTTTGTACCTTCGGCGTCGGTCAACCAGGACTCGCTTCGGTACTCCAGGTAGGGGCCACCGATATTAGTGAACGTGACCCGCTGCCAGAAGTACTCATCCTCGGCCTCGCCTTCGCCAAGGCGACCCGTTCCCTCCCAGGTGCCGATGAGCCATGCAAACGGCACTAGTTCCGGGGTGAGATCAGTCGGGAGGTCAAACGCCATGGACTACATGCTCCTTAGAATCGTCGGTGAAATAAAAAACAGCGCACACGCTATTGTGTGCGCTGTTCGCTATTTCTGGCCCTGGAACAGACGCTTGACGACGAGACCGGCGAAAGCTGCCATTCCCAGTCCGGCGATCACTACGAGAGCCTGGAAGAAAATTTCGAGTGCAAGAAAATTATCATTCATGGCTTCATCTTAGCGCGAGCATCGAATGAACCGCGACATCCGTGACTTCACCGGGGAATCTGTGCTGTGAACGGTGTCGTTGCCTAGCTGAAGGCCATCAGTTCAAGGACGTACCAACTGGCCGCTCCGCTGATTAAGATCATGCCGCTGGACAGCCCGATAACCCCTGTCAGGTTGCGCACACTGCGGGTGGCAAGTGCCAGCGCACGCAGCGCGCTGACCAGGATTCCGGCGAACAAGCCAAGTACCAGGCCCTCGTAGGCATGCAAGCCCAAGGGCAGGGCAGTGGCAATGGCGCCGAGCACGGTCGACACCACCGGGGCCAGCACCATGGTGATGCGGTTGGGCAATCGTGTCATGGACACCACCCCAGCACCGAGCAATCCGATCACCGTCACCACTGTGAGCGCAAAACCCTGATTCACTGTGCCAGCGGCTGCCCATGCTGAACCCAATACAGCCATCACCAGCCCGGTGATGCCGCTGACGGTCCCGGCCATGCGTCCTTCGGCATCGGCTCCACGTAATACCTGGCTGATAAAAACCAGGAGCACACCGACCGCAATCACTTCCACCCCGTGCGCCATGGGCGACACGCCGGGCATAAATAATGCCGCCGCGGTGGCAGCCAACGAGCACACCGCAAGAATGATCGTCAGTGGCCAGGGTGCATCCGAACGGACCAGCCGAGGCCACGCATAGGAGAACAGAAGCTGCAAAATGACCGCCACAGCGCCCATCGCCCACGCTACGGACTGGACGCTGGCAGCCCCCAAAAGCAGGGCCGAAGCCAGCAGGCCGCTTATCAGTACCTTAATCCTCAAACCAGAATTCCTGACGGTAATTTATGCGCACTTGTGACTTCACATGCGAACTTGGACTCTTCCATTCTCTATACTTTGACACGTAAAAACGATTTTTTCGCAACTATCCGGCAGGAGGAAGACCGCTGTGGCTAACCTGCTGCTCCTGACCAACAACGGACAGTCCGAAGCTGAAGTGCTTCCGGCGCTTGAATTACTACTGCATCAGATCCAGTGTCTACCGGCGCAAACGCAGTCCCTGAGTCAGATTTCCGACTGTGACGCGGTCATTCTTGATGCCCGCACGGAGCTGGTGGCCGCCCGCGCTTTGGCTCAACTCATCCATTCAACCTTGCGGCTCCCGATCCTGCTGGTCGCAAGCGAAGGTGCCTTGAGCATCCTGAACTCTGAATGGCACGCCGCTGACTTCATTCTGCCCACTGCCGTCCCAGCGGAGCTAGAAGCCCGGATCAGGCTGATCCTCTCGGCCACCCCGGAGCCTGCCGCCCCGGTGGAACAACCGCAGGGGCGTTCGGGCTTGCGCATTGACGAGCTCAGTTACACGGCGAAGATCGACCAGCGAATCCTCGACCTCACTTACAAGGAATTCGAACTGCTCAAGTACCTCTCGCAGTTTCCGGGCCGCGTATTCACCCGCGAACAGCTTTTGCATGAGGTGTGGGGTTACGACTACTACGGAGGCACCCGCACGGTTGATGTCCATGTGCGGCGCCTGCGCGCGAAACTCGGTACCGACCACGAGCAACTGATTGGGACCGTCCGAAACGTCGGGTACAGATTCCATAACGAAACGTAAGATTTCGTTGGCTCTGGCGAGCCCGGTCAATGAACCGATAACCTGAGAGCATGAACGAGCTTCCCCAGAAAACCGTGTCCATTCAGAAGGTCCTTGGCGAGCTGGAACAAAGTTCGCTGGCCGAGATTCGAGAGCTAGCTACCGTTGCCGCCGCGCAGGACGGCAATCCTCCTTTGAGCGATCAAACACTTGTCGCCCTGGGCTCCGAGGATTCCGGTGAGAATGTCATCACCTTGCAGGCATACTCCGGTGAAGGTACCGACGCCCAACTTAGCGGTGTAATCGTCGCGATTGACGACCCGATCTCCCAACGCTGGGTTGTCGAACTGGTAGTTCATCCAGACTTCCGCAACCATGGTATCGGCCGCCAGCTACTGGAGAAGCTGGGCGAACAGCTGGATCTGTCACAGATCCTCACCTGGGCGCACGGCGATCACGAGGCCGCACGCAAACTGGCCGCCTCGGTTGGCCTGGCCCGGGTCCGGGAGCTATACCGCATGCGCCGCGAAGGTACAGATTCGCTGGAAGAAACTCCGTTGCAGCGTGGCCTGTCACTGCGGACCTTCCGCGTCGGAGAAGACGAAGCGGCCTGGCTTGAAGCCAACGCTAAATCCTTTGCCGATCATCCCGAGCAGGGTTCGCTCACCTACGCGGATCTTGACGCCCGAATGAACGAAAACTGGTTCGACCCTTCCGGCTTCTTTTTGGCCTTTGACCAAGATCACCAACTGATCGCCTTCCACTGGACCAAGATCCACCAGGCCACGGCAGACCAGAGCCGGCCGATGGGCGAGGTATATGTGGTCGGCGTTGTTCCTGAAGCTCAAGGTCTAGGTCTAGGTAGGGCGCTGACCACGGTAGGAATCAACTACCTGCTGGAGCAAGGGGTCGGTTCCGTGCTGTTGTATGTGGATGCGGAAAATGAAGCGGCGGTCAAACTCTACCGTTCGCTGGGCTTCACGCTTTGGTCAGCAGACATCATGTACGGCCCCGAACCGATAAACTAAGACCACATGGCGGTCCGGGAATTCCCGGACCGCCGACTCATGGTGAAGACGGCCCCCACCTGCAGGAAGAAGTGAGTTCAGTAGATGACAACCACCCCAAAACAACCTTCAACTCAATTGAGGGATGTCCCTTCCTCCAAGGTCAATGAAGACCGCATCGAACCAGCAGGAACGCTACCGGACCTGCACCCCGATGGAGGTTTTGAAAACGAGCGATTCCTCGACCGCGAACTGAGCTGGCTGCATTTCAACGCCAGGGTTCTGGAACTGGCCGAAGACGCAGATCTGCCGCTGCTGGAACGGGTGAACTTCCTCTCGATTTTCGCTTCGAACCTCGACGAATTTTTTATGGTGCGCGTCGCCGGTCTCAAACGCCGCATCGTCACCGGATTGGCGGTGCCGGCCGCAAACGGAATGAACCCGGTGGATCAGCTTGAATTGCTGTTGAACTCCGCCCACGAGTTGCAGACCCGCCACGCCAAGGTCTATTCCGAATCGGTCTCCCCCGACCTGGCGAACCATGGAATCCGCATCACCGGTTGGTCCGAGCTGTCTACCGCCGAACAATCAACACTTTCCGAGTGGTTTGTAGCGCAGGTCTTCCCGGTACTGACTCCGCTGGCCGTCGACCCGGCACACCCCTTCCCCTACATCTCCGGCCTGTCCTTGAACCTGGCGGTAGTGGTGCGAAACCCACTGACCGGCAAGGAACTTTTTGCCCGACTCAAGGTCCCGGACACCATTGACCGCTTGATCAGCATCGATGGCCCCCGCGCGGCGCATTCGTCACACCGCACGGCTCGTTTTATCGCGCTGGAAGACTTGATTGCCGTACATCTGGAACAGCTGTTTCCAGGCATGGAAATCGTGGAACACCACTTCTTCCGTGTCACGCGCAACGAGGACCTGGAAGTCGAAGAAGATGATGCCGAAAACCTGCTTCAGGCACTAGAGAAAGAACTGTTGCGCCGTCGTTTCGGCCCTCCAGTTCGCCTTGAAGTGGTTGACAGCATCAACCCGCAGATCATGGATTTGCTCTCCCGCGAGCTCGGTGTTGACGAAGACGAGGTCTTCAAGCTTCCGGCCCCCTTGGACCTTCGGGGCCTCGGTGTGATTGCTGGTTTGGATCGCACCGAACTGCACTACCCCAAGCACATGGGTCACACCTCTCGTTTCCTGAATGAGTCTGAAACGGCCAAAGCGGCCAACGTGTTCGCCGCGGTGCGCCGCCGCGACATCCTGCTGCACCACCCCTACGATTCTTTCTCCACCTCGGTCCAGGCCTTCCTGGAACAGGCTGCGGCAGATCCCAAGGTGATGGCGATCAAGCAAACCCTGTATCGCACCAGTGGCGACTCACCAATTGTTGACGCCCTGATCGATGCGGCCGAAGCTGGCAAACAGGTCCTGGCACTGGTTGAGATCAAGGCCCGCTTTGATGAGCAGGCGAACATTTCCTGGGCGCGCAAGCTGGAACAGGCCGGTGTGCACGTGGTGTACGGCATTGTTGGGCTCAAAACGCACTCCAAGCTCTCGCTGGTGGTACGCCGCGAGGGTGACAAGCTGCGCCGGTATTGCCATATCGGTACGGGCAACTACCACCCGCGCACAGCCCGCTATTACGAGGACTTCGGGCTGCTGACCTGCGACGAGGCAGTCGGCGAGGACGTCTCGAAATTGTTCAACCAGCTTTCGGGCTACGCGCCGCGTTCCACCTACAACCGCCTGTTGGTCGCTCCGCGTTCGGTGCGCACCGGTCTGCTGGCGCACATTGAGCAGGAAGTGCGCAACGCCCAGGCCGGAGTCCCTGCCAAGGTCGTGATCAAGGTGAACTCGATTGTCGACGAGGCGATCATCGACGCGCTCTACCGTGCCAGCCAGGCCGGGGTCAAGGTTGACGTGATTGTCCGCGGCATCTGCGCCCTGCGCCCGGGTGTTCCCGGACTCAGCGAAAACATCAGGGTTCGGTCAATCCTGGGCCGCTTCCTGGAGCACAGCCGGGTTTTCACCTTCGCCAATGCCGGGGACCCGATTGTCTACATCGGCTCGGCGGACATGATGCACCGCAACCTCGACCGACGGGTGGAAGCGTTGGTCTCGCTGGGACGCGAGGAGGATGTTGAATACATGATCAGCCTGCTCGATCGCTACATGGATGACGGCACCGCTTCATGGCATCTGCACTCGGATGGGAAATGGGATCGCCACTACAAGGATGCGGACGGTAATCCGCTGTCCGACGTCCAGTTTTGGCTCATTCAGGACCATGCTCAGCGACGAAATAGCGGGCGAAACAGCTAGTGACCGAATCAAACGTTCAACGCGCCCTTGACCGGGTGCTGGAACTGCATCGCTCAAGCGATGTTGAAGAAATTAGGCTCGGACATTTCGATATCATCGCCGCGGGAGCCATCCCGTGGCGCATCGAAGGCGGTAAGCTCCAGGTGCTTGTGATCCACCGGCCCAAGTACGACGACTGGTCTTGGCCCAAGGGCAAGCTGGACGATGGCGAAGCCATCGCTGAATGCGCGGTCCGCGAAGTCAGGGAAGAGATCGGGCTGGAGATAACGCTCGGTCTGCCCCTGGCGGCCACCGCGTATTCGGTGAAGCAACGCGCCAAGGTGGTTTACTACTGGGCGGCGGCTGCCGGCGCTGCCGGTGAGGTAATCCCCGACGGCGCCGAATGCGATGAGGTCCGCTGGGTCTCAGCCAAACAAGCGATCACCATGCTGAGCAACCCCACCGACGCCGCGCCGTTGCACGATCTAGTTCATGCATATAAGGTCGGGCATCTCCAGGCGAAACCGCTGATTGTGGTGCGCCATGCCAAGGCCAAACCGCGAAGCAAGTGGACTCGTGCCGAGGGTGAGCGCCCGCTGGCTGCCACAGGCCGCCGTCAGGCCCAAGCGGTCTCACGGCTGCTGGAAGTCTGGGCACCAGCCCATGTCGCTTCCTCCCCGTGGATGCGTTGTGTGCAGACTGTGGCTCCCTTTGTCAGCGCAAATCAGCTGAAACTTTCCTCGGTTAGGGCAGTCACCGAGCATGCGGCCAACAGGCACCCCAAGCGGGCAGCGCGGGCGATCCAGAAGCTCTTGGACAGAAACCGCTCGCAGGTTTTGTGCACCCACCGGCCGGTGCTTCCGATTGTGCTCCGGGTTTTGGCTGGCAACACGTCGAAAAAGATTGCCGAGGTGCTTCCCACGAAGGATCCATATCTTGAACCGGGTGGGGTGATTGTGGCCCACCAAATTCCCGGTGCGAAACCACGGATCATTTCCTTGGAAATCCACACCCCGTATCACGACTAAAAATTCCTCCCTTTTCTCACCTGCTGTGCTCCACCGTTACGGGCGCCCTTGGCCGCAAGGCAACACAACGGTGCCCGTCGTTGCATCTGCCCGCAAATGCGACTATGACTGTTAACTACAGAACTTCAGTGACTCATCTCACCCGAGGAAAGGCCAAGCCATGAGCGCAAATCAGCCACAGCAGCCGGTTGAAAAGATCGTGCATCAGGGGCTACGCCTGGATCATGATCAAGACCGTGGACGCTTTGCCCTGTGGCACGGTTCAACCTACATCGGGTTCATCGGATATCACCGCGAAGATGATCTGGTGACTCTCCAGCACACCATTGTGAATGAAGAATTCGGGCGGCGTGGCTACGCACGCGCGCTGGTCACTTTGGTCTTGGATCGTCTATCCAGCGAGGGAGTCAAGATCATTCCGGAATGCAGCTACGTGCAGGACTATCTGCGCCGCTACCCGGAATACCAGGACCTTGTCGTCAAGGAGTAGGTCTGAGGCTGGGCAATTGCTTGCCGCCAGCGTGGTTTCAGACACGGCTGAGCCGGTGGCAAGCCACAGTGAACTAAACTGGGGTGGTGAGCATTCCTACCCCATATGAAGACCTGCTTCGCGACGTTCTGGAGAATGGCGCAGCCAAGGAAGACCGCACCGGCACCGGCACTTTGTCGGTTTTTGGTCGTCAGATTCGGTTTGATCTTCCCGATTCCTTCCCGCTGATCACCACCAAACGTGTGCATTTCCGCTCGGTTGCCGCCGAATTGCTGTGGTTCTTGCACGGAGAATCCAACGTGAAATGGCTTCAAGATCAGGGCGTGCGCATCTGGAATGAATGGGCCGACGAAGATGGTGAACTCGGCCCGGTCTATGGTGTCCAGTGGCGCTCCTGGCCAACCCCGGATGGCGGGCATATCGACCAAATATCTCAACTAGTCTCTTCGCTGCGCAGCAACCCCGATTCCCGCCGCCATATCGTCTCGGCTTGGAACGTTGCGGAGATTGAGAACATGGCATTGCCGCCGTGCCATGTGTTTTTCCAATTTTATATCGCCGATGGCAAACTCTCCTGCCAGCTGTACCAGCGCAGTGCAGACATGTTTTTGGGTGTCCCGTTCAACATCGCGTCCTACGCACTGTTGACCAGAATGCTCGCCCAGCAGCTGGACCTTGAACCGGGTGAATTCATCTGGACCGGTGGTGACGTCCACATCTACACCAACCACCTGGAACAAGTGCGTGAGCAGCTCTCCCGCGAACCGTATCCCTACCCACAGCTGAATTTCACGTCAAAGCCAGAGTCAATTTTTGACTACACCTTAGAAGACTTTGACATCGAAAATTACCAGCACCACCCAACGATCAAGGGAACCGTCGCGGTATGACCCACGAAGCCAAGCACACCGCGGATCTGCCACCGCTTCTTGGTGCCATTTGGGCGCAGGCCCACAATGGCGTCATCGGTTCCGAGGGAAGTATGCCTTGGCATGTCCCGGAAGATCTTGCCCACTTCAAAAGAATCACCGCCGGCCATCCTGTCATCATGGGGCGCACCACCTGGGAGTCATTTCCAGCAAAGTTTCGTCCGTTGCCCGGGCGCAGCAATATTGTGCTCACCACGCGTACCGAAACCACCGATGAGTTACGCGACGCTGGAGCACTTCCGGTCTCCAGCCTCGATGAAGCCCTAGAACTGGCGAAAAGCTGCGAAGGCAGCCAGGAAATCTGGATTATCGGTGGCGGCAAGGTCTACTCCCAATCCTTGGAGTTGTTAGATCTCGCGGTCATCACCAAACTCGATCTTGATGTCCCAGGCGACACCTCCGCCCCGCAACTTTCGTCTGATTTTGTCTTGGGACTCAGCGACCCTGGGCTTGAGGGGCCAGAAAACCTCTGGCACGAGTCAAAAACCGGCACACGCTACCGCTTCGAAACCTGGATCCGCGAAAAGGACTAATCGTTTCCCATGAAAAAATACCTTGCTGACCTCAAACAGCATTCCGATGCACTGTTTGTCCTTGGCTACATGCTTTTCCCCTTGTTGGCGTTGGTCGTTGCCGTTCTAGGGTTCTTCATGGTGCTCGGCGGACACAAGATCTTCGGTGTGATTCTGTTATTCGTACCGACACAGGTTTTCTTGTATGCCGCTTTTTGGGCCATCAAAAACCGCAAGCTGCTCCTCGAGGAGAAGTAGCACTATTGCTCTGATGGAATCACACCCTGCCCCACTGAGGCTTGGGTGTGATTCTGTTTTAAGTGGTGTAACGAATCAAGAAAATCCAGTGTTTCGCACCTACCATTGATATATGACTTCATCTGTTGGTTTTGTAGGTTACCGTGGCATGGTTGGTTCCGTGCTGATGCAGCGCATGCTCGACGAAGGCGATTTTGCGCAGATTGACCCGGTCTTTTTCTCGACTTCGAACGCTGGTGGCAAGGCCCCAGCGTTCGCCGAGGGCGCCGGCCCGCTGCAGGATGCGTTCGACATCCAGACTCTGGCTAAGCTGCCCATTATCGTGACTGCCCAGGGCGGAGACTACACAACCAAGGTTCATACCGAGCTGCGTCAGGCCGGTTGGGATGGCCTGTGGATCGATGCGGCCTCCAGCCTGCGTATGAACGACGATTCGGTGATTGTTCTGGACCCGATCAACCGCAACGTCATCGACCAGTCGCTGGTCGCCGGGGTCAAGGATTTCGTTGGCGGCAACTGCACCGTTTCCTGCATGCTGATGGGCTTGGGCGGACTGTTCAAAAACAACCTGGTTGAGTGGGGCACTTCCATGACCTACCAGGCAGCTTCCGGTGGCGGTGCCCGCCATATGCGTGAGTTGCTCACCCAGTTCGGCGACATCAACGCCTCGGTGGCAGGCGAACTCGCGGACCCTGCTAGCGCAATCTTGGAAATTGACCGCAAGGTGCTTGAAACCCAGCGCGGCGGGCTGGATGCCGCCCAGTTCGGTGTGCCGCTGGGCGGTTCATTGATCCCGTGGATCGATTCAGATCTTGGCAACGGCCAGTCCCGTGAAGAGTGGAAAGCCGGAGCAGAAACCAACAAGATCCTGCAGACCTCGGGTAGCCGCCACATCGCGATGGACGGGTTGTGTGTTCGTATCGGCGCCATGCGCTCGCACTCGCAGGCACTGACCCTGAAGTTGAAGGAAGACCTGCCGGTTTCGGAAATCGAGTCGCTGCTGGCCGAGGACAACGAGTGGGCCAAGGTTGTTCCTAACCAGAAGGAAGCCACCATGGAGCAGCTGACCCCGGTCGCAGCATCGGGCACCCTCGACATCCCTGTGGGACGTATCCGCAAGCTGGAAATGGGCCCAGAGTACATTTCCGCCTTCACCGTTGGCGATCAGCTGTTGTGGGGCGCCGCTGAGCCGCTACGCCGCATGCTGGCCATCGCGCAGGGCCGCCTGTAACAGTCATCTCAGATGCAAAAGCCTTGGGGCGAACAGTTCACTGAACTGTTCGCCCCAAGGCTTTTGGTTTTGGTTCGCCGGTTTAGAGCTCTAAACCAATCAGCAACGGCTCGTTTTCCAAGGTAATCCCGAATCGTTGTTCGACCCCGCCTCGGACGGCCCGCGCAATCGCGAGGATATCCGCTGCGGTGGCATCTGCCCGATTGGTGATCGCCAAGGTGTGTTTGGTTGACAGTGCCGCTCGTCCCCCGGCAAGCCCGAACCCTTCGGTGCCTTCCAGGCCGTAGCCTTTGGCGAAGCCCGCTTGGTCAATCAACCACGCTGCTGAAAGTTTGACCATCCCGTCCTGTTCCACCGGGTAGTTCGGCGCGTTGTCGGGCAGCTGCGCCAGCAGCTGGGAATCCACAATCGGGTTTGTGAAAAATGAACCGGTTGAATGGGAGTCCGGATCCCGCGGGTCATACACCATGCCCTTGGAACGGCGCAGGTCCAGCACTGTCTGCCGCACCAGGGCTGCATCCGCGGCTTGGCCTGCTTCCACCCCAAGCCGGCGGGCTAGTTCCGCATAACGGATCGGCGCGGACTCGCTGTTTCTCGCCAGCTCAAAGGCAACCTCCAGCACCACGTACCGTGGGGAACCGTTATCACTGGTGCGTTTGATCAGTGAATCACGGTAGGCGAATTCAAGGTCCTGATTTGATAACTGCTTAACTTCGCCTGCGACACGATCCCATACCCGGGCCCACAGCAAGCTCTGGGACACGTCGGCGCCGTAGGCTCCAACGTTCTGCACCGGAGTAGCGCCGACACACCCGGGAATCCCGGAGAGTGCTTCCAAACCGCTCAGGCCTTCGGCCAGGGAGTATTCAACCGTGGCATCCCAGTTCTCACCGGCCGCCGCACGCAGCAGCACACGAGCATCATCCAGCTGGGCGATGCTCAGCCCCCGGCTGGCAATGCGGATGGCCGTGCCGGCGAATCCGGCATCGGCAATCACCAGGTTCGAGCCGCCGCCCACCAGCAGGATCTTTTCACCCGCTTGCTCAGCCGCGATCAGCGCGGCAATGAGTTCAGCCTCGCTGGTGGCAGTCACGGTGTGTGTCGCCGGGCCTCCAACGGCCGTGGTGGTCATGTTTTTGAGCATTGGACTACTTACTTTCCCTGTGTGTACAACATTCCACTAGTCCCAGGGGCTAGTGAGAGTTCTCGGTATCGCGGGGATACCCGGCGGCATTCTTGGACAGTACAAATGCGGCGACGACCAGAATGGAGATGCAACCAAGCGCCGGCAACAAACCGATGACCCCGGCAAGCAGGCCCAACAGCGGTGGGCCGCCGAGGAAGGCTGCATAACCGATGGTTGAAACCACCGCCACTCGCGCCGCGGCATGTTCCGGATCATCCGACGCGGCGCTCATGGCCAGCGGGAAGGTCAAAGCGACTCCCATGCCCCAAACCGCCAGCGCAACGAAGGCCAGCGGAAGATTCCCGCCAAAAGCGAAAATCAGCAAACCAATCAACGCGGAGATCGCGCTGGCGCGGATCATCCAGACTCGCCCCATCCGCAGGATCAGATCCCCGGACAAAAGCCGCGTTAACGTCATGGCGGTGACAAACGTCGCGTACCCGAGGGCCCCGGTCGCTTCGCTTGTCGAGTAGCCGTCAGCCAGCGCCAAGGCTACCCAGTCACCGGCAGCACCTTCGGCGAGCGCCATCCCCAACACCAGTACACCCAGCAGGACCGTTTGCGGTTCCTTCCAGGTGCTGCGTAGCGAATGCCCCTTGGAAGGTGAGTTTTTCGGCGCGCGGCTTTTGTCTTCCCCGTAGAAACGGGCTGAATACAGCACGGTGGCAATAATCAAGGCGCCCATGAGTGCGTAGTGGATTGCCAACGGCAACTCGATGGCCGCTGCCGCCGCTCCGATTCCAGCTCCCAGCACCGTTCCGACCGAGAAGAAGCCGTGAAGCGCTGGCATCACGCTTCGCCCCAGGGCCCGTTCCATGGCGGCGCCTTGGATATTTGAGGCAACATTCCATGAGGCGGCGCCTAGTCCTTGGCAGAAGAGTACCGTGGCGGTCAGCAGGCTTGAATGCAATAGTCCGGACGTGCTGCCAACGCCAATCAGTGCGAGGCCGGCAATCAGTGCGCCGTACCGCATGACGTTGGTGGCGCCGAATCGCATGACCATGTGCCCTGCAAAGGAGACCGAAAGGAATGATCCTGCGCTCATACCCAGTAGCAGCAAACCCACCTGCGAGTGGTCCAGTCCTAAGGTGTCGCGCAGGGTGGGCAACCGTGAGACCAGCGTCGCCAAAAGCAGGCCGCTGGCCAGGTAGGCGGCCATGAGGGCGTTGCGCCAGTGGATGACCGGCCGCTGGACCTCACCGGTAGATTGCTGGTTCAGAGTTGCACCACTGCCTGGCATTTGAGCAGAACCTTGGTTCCGTTGGCTGAAACGATCAGGTCCACACGCGCGGTGCGGGCTTCGGCATCCAGGGCACCGATCTTGCCTTCAACCTCAATGGTTGTTCCTTCGAAGTCCGAGGGGTTGCTTCCCTCCGGGTCCTCGACAACAACCGGTTTGGTGAAACGGGTCTGGTAGTCAATCACTGCCCCGGGGTTTCCAACCCAGGTGGAAACCAGGTCGATGACCGAACCCATGGTGAACATCCCGTGGGCGATGACCGAGGGAAGCTCAACTTCCTTGGCGAAACGCTCATTCCAGTGGATCGGGTTGAAGTCGCCCGAGGCGCCGGCGTAACGGACAAGGTCTGCGCGGTTGACCTTGACGGTGTGGGTGCCGAGAACTTGTCCCTTTTCCAGGGTGTCGAATTCGATCATGTTTAGTCCTCAGCTCGAACCAGTAGCGATGAAACGGTGGTGGCGATCTTTTCGCCGCCGACGGTGGTAATTTCGGCGCGGGTGGTGATCATGGCTCCGGCCCCCATTTCGCGCACGGAGTCCACATAGAGTTCTGCCAGCAGTTCGTCGCCGGCAACAATTGGGCGGTGATGGGTGAAACGCTGGTCAGCGTGAACCACCCGGGAGAAGTCGATCCCGGAGGCGGGATCGGCAATCAGCTGGGCGTCGGCCCGCTGGGCGACGATGATGGCGAAGGTCGGTGGGGCCACAACGTCGTTGAAGCCGAGCTTGCGTGCGGATTCAACATCGTAGTGCGCCGGGGAGCTGGCTTTGGTTGCTGCTGCGAATTCGCGGATCTTCTCTCGTCCTACCTGGTAGGACTCACCGGCAGGGTAGATGCGCCCCACCAGATCAGGGTTGATGCCCATTAGTTCTCCTGAACTTTGTGACGGTGTGTTTGGTGCAGTCCGCCCAGCTTGGTGCCGTGGCCGGCAGGCGGTGTTCTGCAAGGAATTGCGCCAAGGGATCGGTGCTAGTTAGCTCCGGAATCCTTGGTCTTTTTGGTTCGCGGGGTTGCTAGGCCGTTAGCGATACGCCAGTTGCGGACATCACGGGCACGGACGACAAGTCCGGCAATGTGGAATAGCATGCCGATGACCAGCAGCCCGATGGCGAGGAACAGCAGCGGTTGCAGATGATTGAGCGAACCGATGACTGTCAGGATGATGCCCAACCCGATGGTTCCCATCGAGATAAAAACGATCTTCTTGTAGTGCGGGGAGGCCGCCTCCCAAGGCGTATTGGTCATAGTCACCAGTCTAGTTCAGGGCTGGGATCGGCTATGGACACCGCAGAGGTATTTCTAATGACATTCTTCGGTGTGATGCCGCGCTGGCACCTTGGCCGGCCGGCTTTTCACACCATCGTTCTGGCTACCTGGAGTAGCAACGCGGCGCCAGATCCGGTCAGAACGCCATGTAGAGCAAAACTTGTGCGGTGCTCAGGACACCGAAAGCTGCCACCGCATAACCAATGACCAAGGCGGCGGTGGCCAAGGATGCGCCGGCCTCCGTTCGGGCTTTAATTTGGTGCAATGCCATGTGGCCCGTGCCGACCGCAAAGACCGCCAGGCCGGTACCGCCGAGAAACATCAGGGCGAAGATTTCTGCGATGGCCAGGCCCAATGCGAGGATCGATAACCGGTTTAGTCGCATGGGGCTGGTCTGCGGGGAGTTGTTCACGGATTCCATAGGTCCTTGCTTTGCTCAGCGGTTGTCTAACACTTCGGATCTACTTCTGCTGATTCGATTCTTTCAGCCCGAAGCCCGCTTCGTCGAACCGGTGGGACAAGTAGTTAGGGATTCATCCACTGAGCAGCTGGGAATTCGTCCGACTCCAAGCCAATCGACATCCCGTAGGGTTCAGGCTGATCGCAGAACTGGACTCGAAGCACTCAGTGATCCATCGCATCAGTCATGGCCCCTCCAACGAGTAGCGATTCGCCGGATCATTTAGAACAGTGCGGACTGCGCCTCCTGGAAGTCCCCGAGTTCCTCGGCAATTTTCAGCTCGCGGGTTTTGAGTTCTGCGGCGTCGATCAGTCGCAGGGTAGTCGACGGTCCGCTGTCCACCATGAGGCTTTGACCCAGCACTCCACGAATCCGCAGCTTTAGCGTGGTCTCAACAATCTTCTGGTCCCACGGATGAAGGCTGCGGATATCCCAGGCTTCGATGACTGCTTGGGCATAGTCGGGCTGTTGCCACCGCTGGTCCAGTACCTCAATCCCATAGGTTTCCAGCCCGCGTTGCGCAGCCAAAAACTCTCGGGTTTGATTCGCCGAGGATTGGTTGATCTTCTCAAGGCCGTCCAGGTTTAGCTCCCAACTGGTCAGTCCCTTGATCTTAGATTTCTGCCGTACCTGTTGTCCAAGCCCAACATGCTCGGTGACCAGGTCTTCAAGTACCCGGATCGCAGCCCCGTCGGCAGCGCCGGCAACGTAACGGGCGACGACGACCCCCTGCTGGGCTAAACGGCTCCATTTGCTCTGCACGGAGGTGGTGCCGACCTTGGTGGCACCGTGGGCAAAGCTCGCTACGTACAGGAAATGCGGCTGTTCCAGGTAGGTTCGCATTCCCGCGGGAGCTTCACCGGTCTTGTGGAAGTGATGCATGAACTTGCTCTGGTCACGCCGCTGGCAGAAGTCGCATTGGGTCCCGGTGCGCACGGCCTTGTGTTTGGGGCACGGATGGTTGTCCCTGCTCCCGTCGGCGTTCATGGTGATATATCCCAGGCAGAACTTCTGCTCCCCTACCGTGAGGCTGAGGCTGCGGTTGGCTCGAAGTGGTTCGTTGCTCCATTCGTCCCCGCGACGCAGACGTAACGTGGGTTCGGGTTCGTGCTGGGAGAAGCTAATCCCGTGGCAGAGTTGACGGACCTCGGAGGCGAATACCATGCTGGCCTTTCCATGTGGGTTCGCCCCTACTTTAGTGGCCGGAAGCCTCTGGCTGCATCTCGTCGAGCATGTGGTGTCGACCCCACGGCAGAACCAGGGGTTTGTTGGTGGTGGGGTCTTGGATGACCCGGCAGCTTAAGCCAAACACCTCATTGACCACGTCCTCGGTGAGAATCTCCCCGGGGGTACCTTGCGCGCGGATGCTCCCGTCCCGCATGGCCACCAGGTAATCCGCATAGCGGGCCGCGAGGTTCAGATCATGCAACACCATCACCACGGTGGTTCCTTGGGTTCGATTCAGGTCGGTGAGCAGGTCCAGCACATCAACCTGGTGGCTGACGTCAAGGAAGGTTGTTGGCTCATCCAGCAGCAGGATGTCGGTGCCCTGCGCCAAGGCCATGGCGATCCACACTCGCTGGCGTTGTCCCCCGGAGAGTTCATCCACCGATCGGTCCGCCAGTGCCACCGAGTTGGTCAGTTCCAGGGCCTCGGCGACTGCCTCGTCATCCGCACGGCTCCACCGGGAGAAGATCGACTGGTGGGGTTGGCGGCCCCGGCCCACCAGGTCTGCGACGGTAATGCCTTCGGGTGCAATGGGAGTCTGCGGCAACAGGCCCAGGGTGCGGGCCAAGGCCTTGGCCGGCATCCGGTGGATGTCGGTTCCATCCAAGAGGACATGCCCGCTCTTTGGCTGAAGCAGCCGGGACATGGAACGCAGCAGCGTGGATTTTCCGCAGGCGTTGGGGCCCACAATCGTGGTGATTTGCCCGGCTGGAATATCCAAGGCGAGTTCTTTGATGACGGTGCGTTCGCCGTAGCAAACGTGAAGGTTCTGCACCGAAAGTTCGTGGTGTTGCATTACAGTGAGCCTCCAGCCCGGTTGCTTCGGATGATCAAGTACACCAGGTAGGGTGCTCCCAGCACGCCGGTGATCACACCCACCGGGAAACGGGTTCCCAACAGGTATTGGCCGGCGAAGTCCGCCACAAGCACCAGCAGCGCCCCCACCAACGCCGCGGGGATCAACAGTGAACCGCGTGGGCCAATGAGCCGGGCGGCGATAGGCCCGGAGAGGAATGCGACAAAGGCAATAGGCCCGGTCGCCGCGGTGGCGAAGGCGATCAGCCCCACGGCGGCGATGATCACCACGACCCGGGAGCGCTCCACCCGGACGCCCAATGCGGCTGCGGTGTCATCTCCCAGCTGCAGGCTACTGAGGTTTTTCGATTGGCCCACGAGGACCGGTCCGAGCACCAGCAGCGCAACCAGTGCGGGCAGCACCCCGGACCAATTGCTCCCATTGAGGCTGCCGGTCAGCCAGCGGGTGGCTTCCTGCAGATCCCATTGCCCTGCCTTGGTTAGTACCCAGCTGATCAGGGATTCAAGCATGGCGGCCATGCCGATGCCCACCAGGATCAACCGGGTTCCGGCAGCCCCGCCACGGTAGGCCAGCAGGTACACGGCCAGGGCCACCAGCAGCCCAGCGATAATGGCGACAAACGATACCGCGGTGCCCGAGAGTCCCAAGAGGACAATGGCAAAGGCGGCGGCGGCCGAGGCTCCGGTGCTGATGCCAATCACGTCCGGGCTGGCCAGCGGGTTGCGCAGCAGGGTTTGAAAACTCACCCCGGATAACCCGAAGCACAGCCCAGCCACCAACGCCATGGCGGTACGCGGAAGACGCAAGGTTCCCACGGTAAAGCTGGCGCCGGGGACTTGGTGGCCCATGATCACCTGCCATACCTGGGCTGGCGAGTAGGCAGTTTTTCCAAGGGTCAGGCTCAAGACGATCATCAGTGCCAGCAAGGCACACAGCACACCCAGCACCAGGGCGCGATGCCGGGCCAGCGCGCGGCGGGAGCTGCCCAGCGCGCTGATCACCGCTTCGCGGGAGTGATGATCCACGGGTTCGATGGTTCTGGAGGTCACAGGTCTCGGATCTTTGAACGGCGCACTATGGCGATAAACACGGGGGCGCCAATGAGCGCGGTGAGGATTCCAACGTCCAGCTCACCTGGGCGGGCGATCACCCGGCCAAGGATGTCGGAGAAAACCAGCAGCGCAGCCCCGGTCAGTGCGGAAAAGGGAAGCAGCCAGCGTTGGTCCACGCCAACCAACAATCGGCACAGGTGCGGAACAACAAGTCCGATGAATCCAATGGGCCCTGCCATCGCGGTGGCCGCGCCGCAAAGAATCACGGCGGCCAGGGCGGCAATCCCCCGGACCACCATCACCTTCTCCCCCAAGCCGGCGGCCAATTCATCCCCCAAGGCAAGTGAATTGAGCGGATTCGCGCACAGAAACGCCAAAATCAATCCGGCAGCCAAAAAGGGAATCATCGGTGCCACGTTGGCGAAGGTCGCCCCGCCGATCCCGCCGATCTGCCAGGAACGGATCACGTCCGCCAGGTCGGCACGGGGCAAGGAGATGGCGGTGACCAAGGAAACCAGTGCGGCGCTGGTCGCGGCTCCAGCCAAGGCGAGTTTCAGCGGGGTGGCTCCACCCCTGCCCAGCGAGCCGACCACATACACAAATACCGCAGCCAAGCCGGCCCCGGTAATGGCGCTGAAGATATAACCGTGGGCGGTGTTCAGCCCGAACCAGGTGATGCCGATGACCACGGCCAGCGACGCCCCCATGTTGACCCCGAGGATGCTCGGGTCGGCCAACGGGTTACGCGTGACTGCCTGCATGATCGCGCCGGAAAGCCCCAGGGCCGCCCCGATGAGCAGCCCTAGCACCGTGCGCGGCACACGTTTAACGATTGCCGCTTGGGAAATGTTCTCGGTATGCCCGGCCAACCCGGCCAGCAGATCGGAAAACGAGACGTGCCGGGCACCAATGGTGATCGAGGCCGCCGCCAGCACCACCAAGGCCGCTGCCAGAGCAAGCAACCACAGCAAACGCCGCCGGCGCGGACGGTGAAGTACCGCGCCGGCGGTTGAAACTGTTTGTGTCATCAAAGAACGGGGAGGCGTCTGGCTGCTACTTCGCAGCCTTGGCGGCCGCGTCACCAATCAGGTCAAGGTAGTCGTCCAGCACCCAAGACACCGCCAGCGGGGTTGGGTTGGCGGCGGTACCCATGGGGCCGGAGCCGTCCAGGGCAACGATGGCATCGTTCTTGACTGCTGGCATCTGCGAGAGCAGCGGGTCTGCTTCCAGGGTCTCAACCAGGGTTTCATCCCCATAGGTCACGATGACGTCGACGTCGGCAAGCTGGTCAACATTTTCTGCTGAGATTTCGCCGGAGAAGCTCACTTCCCCACTCGATGCTTCTTCCACCGCTGCCGGGGTGCTCATGCCGAGGTCGTCAAAAAACGCGACTCGGGTGTCGTGTGTGGTGTAGAAGCTGATGGTTGAAAGATCCGACGGATCCACGTGGGTCACGAACATCACCGAGGTGTCCTTGATTTCTGGGTGCTCTTCCAACCCAGCGGCGATCTCCGATTCAATCTCGCCGATCAGTGATTTGCCTTCGGCTCCCAGGCCCATGGCTTCGGAGCTCAACTCGATGTTTTCGCGCCAGCTGGTGGCCCAGGCCGCCTGCGGGTAAGCGACAACCGGAGCGATTTCCGAGAGGGTGTCGAAGTCCTCCTGGGTCAAACCGGAGTAGGCCGCAAGGATCAAATCTGGCTGGGTGTCGGCAACTGCTTCAAAATCGATGCCGTCGGTCTCGTCAAAAAGCACCGGAGTTTCGGCGCCCAGACCGGTCAATGCTTCAGAAACCCAGGGCAGCAGCCCGTCGCCGTCGTCATCGCCGAAGTTCGCCGCCGCCATACCGACCGGAACTACGCCCAAGGCCAAAGGCACCTCGTGGTTGGACCAGGCAACCGTGGCGATACGTTCTGGTTTCTTATCGATGGTGGTGGTGCCGAATGCATGATTTACGGTCAGTGGGAAGCTGGCCTCGCTGCTGGCGCTGGGGCTCGTAGTGGATTCGGCGGTAGGCGCATCGCTTGAGGCGCAGCCGGTGAGGGCGAAAAGGGCAACGGCTGCCACAGCGAGCGGCTTCAAGCGCAGGTAGCTTGATTTAGACATGGGGGTACTCCACGGGTGATGTATCGGGTGCTCAAGGTGTTCTTTTGCCCGGGTGGTCCCGCAAATCAATCATTTGATTAACGCATCACACCACTTGGGCAATGAAGTAAGGTGAGCCTTTCCTCTACATGTTAGGTCGGTGGGTACCGGGGCGCAATCGCGCCAAAAAGACTCCAATGTCGCGAAAACGACAAATTGGAATCACTGGCTGCGGAATCGCGATAGCGTGAAACCCGTCGTACGGCGAAACGCTGCACCTAATGCGCTGATCGAGTTGTATCCCAATTGATCAGCAATCTGATGCAGGTCTTCACCACGACCTACCAAGTCAATAGCGTGTTGAGCCTGCAAAGAGGCAACCCAGCGCGTGTAGCCGCCGCCGGTCTCTTGCTGGAATGCCCGGGTGAGGGTTCGCGAGTTCACTCCGAGCCGTTGCGCCCAGTCTTGCAATTTATCCGCGGGCCCCGGATTGCCAAGCATGTGGCGAACGATTGGCTGAAGCAGTTCGGCGCGCGGGACACAAACTGACACATCCATGGGTGCCGACTGAAGGTTGTCCAGCGCCGCGGCCTCGGTAATTTGCCGTGAACGCTCGGAGAGGTCCGGTCGCGCGAGCTTTTCTAAAAGCAGGCGTAACAACGGGGTCATTTCCACCGGGACCGGCTCTGCCGAAATCGAATCAACCGCTGAGAAGCCAAAATGATTCATGTTGCAGCTGGTTCCCGCCGAGGCTCCCCCGGAATGCAGCACTCCGGCGGGAATCCACATTCCAAGCACCGGAGAGACCGTCCATGTGCGCGCTCCAACGGTCACCGAGGAAGCTCCGCGGGAATTCCACAACAGTTCATGCGTCGGATGCGAGTGGGCCGGCCAGTAGGTGTCCCGCTCAATCTTCTCCTGATAAAAGCCGATGACGAACGGCACCTCAATCGATCCCGCCGCGTAACTTGGCAGATTACGCTCTTCAACCGTTGGATGCAGCCGCATCTGCTCACTTCCTCCTGCATTCGTTTCCGGTGTTTACCCAGCTGTTCTAGCTCAATTCTAAGGAGCCGCGACTAGGCTTGAATCATCGCCGCACACCTTGCGGCACATCAACCTATTGAGGTGAATGACGATTTTGGTTCCAGATCCCAGCACGCAGGCATCCTTGGCGCTTCCCACGTCGAATCCAGCATTGAATTCTCCAGAACTCAAAGACATGGCCCGCAAGTTCCACCACGAGTTCCAGCGCTTTATGATGGAGCACCAGTTCGCCGTGGACGAGGTGCTGACCAAGGTGTCGATCTTGCGGGAGGAATTTCTCTACCTGCACAAATACAACCCGATTGAGCATGTCACGTCCAGGGTCAAATCCCCTGAGAGCATCATGCGCAAGGTTGCCCAACGGGGCATCACACCGGCGTTCGAGGCGATTCGCGAAAACATTAGCGATATTGCCGGTGTCCGAATCACCTGCAGCTTTGTGAAAGACATCTACAAGGTGCTCAACACCCTGACCTCACAAAGCGACCTAGAGGTCATCCAGATCAAGGACTACATCAAGAACCCGAAACCGAACGGATACAAAAGCGTCCACGCCATCGTAAAGATTCCGGTGTTCCTTTCCGAAGGGCCGGTTGATATCACCGTGGAAATCCAGATCAGGACCATTGCCCAAGATTTTTGGGCCAGCCTGGAACACAAGATTTTCTACAAATACGAAGGCTCAGTGCCAGAGCACCTGGTGGCCGAGCTCGCCGAAGCGGCACGAGTCGCCGAAAGCCTGGATATGAAGATGCAGCGGCTGCACACAGAAGTTCACGGGCACGATGTAAATAGCACCGAGTCCCATGAGGACCGAGGTTTTGATGATTCCGTATTGCAGGAGCTACTGACAATTGCACAGCAAGGAGTCTCCCGGGAACAGAACGACACCTCTGGGAAACAAAACTAGCGTCGCGCCCGCGGATCGGTTGAACGCCGATCCGCATTTGGGGCGCCGTTACCGACAGTCCACCTGGCGTCAAAGATTTTTTGCGGGGCGACGATGCGCGTCTCTCTTGACCACTGCCTGATGCTTGAGGCGATAAGCTTTGGCCACCTCGAATCAGTGATTTATTTGTTGGAACCCATGTTCCAATCGACGAGCAATTTCAGCGACTTCTAAATGCCTACTGCTCACTTCGATCACCAGGTCATAAGCTTCATCATCCCCCAGTACCCAGACAGCGCCTAAATTCCGGTAGTACGTTAGGCGAACCGCAATCCACGCACAACGCTTGTTCCCATCAACTAATGCGCGATTCCTGCATAGAGAATCCAGGAGTGATGCGCATTTCTGATGAATAGTCACGTATTGAGGATTGCCATAGAGCTGAACCTTAGGGCGTTCAAGTGAACTTTGTAGCAACCCTGCATCTCGCATGTCTGGAAAAGCGTCGTAGATCGCCGAGAACGCTCTGAAGATGTCTTGGGCTTCTGGAGTCCAAATCACGTGACATTGCCCAGCCTGTCGAGCAACGACTTGTCATTTTGCTTGATGTGAGCAATGGCATCATCCAACGAACGAAGTTTCTGAGCATCAAGTGCGCTCTCAACCTGCTTGGCGACGAAATTACTCAGCTCGCCTTTGGGAATCTCATCGCGCAGTCGCTGAGCGACATCGTCAGGGAAGCTGATAAGTAGCTTGGTCATGAGCACCTCATTTCTGTATATACAGCATATATACTCGATCAAAAATCATCAAGATTCAGAGTCGATCGCGAAGAATATTCCAGTAGCGCGGGGCTGGCCACTCCCCGCATCTCACACCACCATGAGTTTTATAGTGACTGGTCTGAGCGAAGCCGGCAAGGCACAAGTGCCAAGATCGACCCACCACCAGAAGCATGACGCATATTGGAGGTGACCCGCATGGTGTCACGAAAAAAAGAATCGCCTGCCCTCGGCGGCCAGCACCCACCCGACCCACTGGCGGTAGCCTGATCAGAAAACTACACACCCCACTACGGCATGACCCATCACAGTGCCACGCCGACAACGGGCTATATCCCCCGACAACAACTTCCCCCTTGCCCGGCCGGTACCAGTCGCACGACCCAATACCCTATTCGCGAAAACAAAAGATCGGGGGCACCTTTTGGGGGAACCAGGAAGAGCTTTGAGGCAACAAAAAACCCTAGAATCGTTGTGATTCTAGGGTTAATTTGTTGTAGCGGCGCCGGGACTCGATCCCGGGACCTCACGATTATGAGTCGTGCGCTCTAACCAGCTGAGCTACGCCGCCACAAGTGAGAAACTTTCCAGTAGAAGCCAAGATCGTTTCTCACTCAGAGCCCCCTGCCGGAATCGATCCGGCGACCTCGTTCTTACCAAGAACGCGCTCTACCACTGAGCTAAGGGGGCAACGAGTAAATACTCTACACGGGTTTTCGTGGAAACAAAAATCGGCAACCGGGACCAAAAATCCCACTCGGAATTCACATACAGCCTAGTCAGTGTTTGATTCATGAACCAACCACTACTTCGGATGGCAGGAAATGAAGTAAAAACCCCTAGCGTGACGATACTCACGAGCCACTTGCATCCTCAGAATTGGCAAATAAATAGGGTGAGGTAATAAAATCCCGGGCCCAAGTTGTGCACTTATCCGCACCTCCGTATTGATACCTCGGCAACAACTGCCACCACCGCAAGGTGGGCGTCGCACTCCTTTCTCGATCCCCAGCCACATCGGTCCGCCATTGAATGAAAATCGAAACAAGCCCGTTCGGGTATCGATCCAAACCCAACAGCAGACCCGCAGTGCAGCTCAACAATGAGCATCTGAGTAGGAGTGATGTGAGGTCGACTACAATTCGCCTCCCGATTTTGCAATCCAACAAAAGCTGTGTAAAGTTATTACTCGTTGCCCCCTTAGCTCAGTGGTAGAGCGCGTTCTTGGTAAGAACGAGGTCGCCGGATCGATTCCGGCAGGGGGCTCGAAATAAGAGAGACAATCTGAATTCAGATTGTCTCTCTTTTCGTTTCTCGAACCGCATTTCTCCACGCCGCGATCTACTCCCCAATCGCTTCGGTTCTCCGATTCAATTCTTAATTCCATGCCTAAGAATCAGCATTCTTCAAATGGGCCCATCGAACGACATGTCCTCCAGTTAGAGATCCGTATCAACGGCCATCCTGCTCGGACGCCACCTTACAAGACTTCGGCCTTCCCGCGATGCAAGATTCAACCCGTTGTGCCACGCGGAACGACGCTAAAGGCCCAACGAGCAGCCAAGTTCCTAAGTTGGCTTGCTCCGGGGCCTGCAGGGCCCTGAGCGGCGCCTGGAAGCTCACGGGGCGTAAGGTCCGCGCACGGAAGCCTCCGTGCCGCACAAGGCCTTCTCAGGGTGCTGAACGAGCGGCGCGGACATTTCTACGTGAAGCGGCGTCTGACTCACCGTAGAACGAAGCAAACCCCCTGAGTCCGGCCGGAGCCTGTCTTAGGGGGTTGCTTGCTGTTTGTTTGAACCCCACCAAACAAAGTAACACCAGCCCCATACAAGTAAATACCAGCCAATCGGAACAACCATCAAAAGGCTTGCAGTTTCCTCTCCGGCACTGCGCCGGTGAGACCAAAAGGACAAGCTCAGTGCCGAACGAACCCCATGAAGCTACGCCAATCCGGATGAACGCTCTCCATGCCTGAAACCAACCCAGACAACAAGGTGAACACTTTTATCCCCAACCGGCACACATCAGAACCACCAACACCCTCAACGCCTTTAGTGTCGGTACCAGCAGCTAACATCCGTACTAAAGACCGAGAAGATGAGAAACCGGGAAGGAGCCACCACCGTGTTAAAGCGTGACCGCCATAGTGTTCACCCCTCCAGGGAACAAACACCTGCACTAACGCACCTGCTCCCAGGTCTGGCTGTCGCCTGGAACACTTCACTCGCAACACGGGAACAGGCAAGGAAAACTACAACACCTTCTCATCAGAATATGAAGCTGACCGACGGCCGGGACGATTCAGTGACTCAGGCGGTGCACGATGCACAAAGCACATAAAATCCGGCTCACCCCCACAAACAAGCAAGCCACCGGGCTTGCCAAAGCCTCCGGCACCGCTCGCTTCGCCTACAACTGGGCACTAGCCCAATGGAACGAACAATACGAAGCAAGAAAACTCGACCCTTCCCTGCCAGCCCCGACCCAGTACGCGTTACGCCGTGAACTGAACAGCATCAAACGAACACAGTTCCCGTGGATGCTCCAATCCACTAAATGCGCCCCACAAGAAGCAATCATCGCTTTAGGTGCGGCATTCACGAACTTCTTCGCCGGCCACGCCAAGCACCCGACCTTCAAGAAGAAGAACGTGAGCGCAGAATCATTCCGCCTGTCTTCGGGGCAGTTCCGTATCGAGGGCAAGCGTCTGCGCGTACCGAATATCGGGTGGGTGAAGATGCGTGAAACCGTCCGCTTTGAAAACGCCACACAGGTTTCAGTGACGATCTCGAAACAAGCCGGCCAGTGGTACGCCAGCGTAAATTGCGAAATCACACACCCAATAGCAGCACCCACGATTCCGGCAAGCACTGTGGGTGTTGACCTTGGGGTGCGCGAGTACGTGGTCTCTGACGGTACACGCCACCAGGTGCCCCGTGCCCTTCGCAACGCTCAACGCGGTCTCAAACGTGCTCAGCAGAGCCTGGCACGCACGGTCAAAGGCTCGACAAACCGTGCCAAGGCACGCCA
>NZ_JBIUXY010000016.1:0-48797 GCF_044744225.1 Glutamicibacter sp. NPDC087344
CTTGATGGTTTGGTGTCGGTAAGCGGTCTCGATGAAGCAGGAACTAGACAGCATCAGGCTACTTGAAACCTGTTTGCATAGGTTCTAGAGAACGGTTTGTACTATTTCCTAAGCCGTTAGTGCTTAGTAGTCACGGCGTCGAGCCGAATCGCTGAAGCGATCCTTGCTGCGGCCGCCAAAACGCTTCTCGCCACCGCCACGGCGGTCATCACCGCGGAAGCCACCGGAGCGCTTGCGGTCGTTGAAGCTGCCACCGCGACCGCCGCGGTAGCCGCCACGGTCCGACTCGTCTTCACGGCGCGGCTTGCGGCCATTGTCCAGCTCCAGGTTGATTGGCTCTCCGCCAATCCGGGTGTTGGACAGTGCACGCCACTGATCCTTGCTCAGCTCTGCTGGCAGCTCGACCAGGGTGTGGTCCGAACGGATCTCAATGCCGCCGATTTCCGAGGAGTTGAAGCCACCCTCGTTGGCCAGTGCGCCAACGATGGAGCCCGGCTGAACGCGGTTGCGACGGCCAACAGCCAAACGGTACATGGCGTTGCCCTCGGCCGCGGTCTTGCCACGGCGTGGGCCGCGCTCGCCACGATCGCCGCGCTCCCCGCGCTCTGCACGGTCACGCTCCAGGCGGGCCTTCTTAGCTGGTGGCATGACCGGCTCGGTCATCAGCAGCGGGCGACCACCCTGGGCCATGAGGGCCAGGGCTGCCGCGATCTCCAGGTGATCAAGGTCTTCATGCTGAGAAGCGAACTGCTCAACGATCTCGCGGAAGGTTCCCAGGTCCTGACCGGTGATGGTGGCATCGATGCGGTCGGTGAACTTCTGGATACGACGGTTGTTGACCGAATCCAGGGAAGGCAGCTGCATCTGGGTCACCGACTGGCGGGTAGCCTTCTCGATGGCGCGCAGCAGGTACTTTTCACGCGGGGTCATGAACAGGATCGCGTCGCCCTTACGACCGGCGCGGCCGGTACGACCGATACGGTGCACGTAGGACTCGGTGTCGTGAGGGATATCGAAGTTCACCACGTGGGAGATGCGCTCAACGTCCAGACCACGGGCTGCCACGTCGGTGGCGACCAGGATGTCGATCTTGCCCGAACGCAGGTTCTCCACGGTACGCTCACGCTGCTGCTGCGGGATGTCGCCGTTGATGGCCGCTGCGGTGAAGCCGCGGGCCTTCAGCTTGTCGGCAAGGTCCTCGGTAGCCATCTTGGTACGGACGAAGGCGATCACACCGTCGAATTCCTCGGATTCGAGGATGCGGGTCATGGCGTCCAGCTTGTGGGCACCCATCACCTGCAGGTAACGCTGGGTGATGTTGGCGCCGGTCGTCTGCTTGGACTTGACCGCCACTTCCTGCGGGTTGCGCAGGTATTCCGAGGCGATGCGGCGGATGGTGCGCGGCATGGTGGCCGAGAACAGGGCAACCTGCTTCTCTTCCGGGGTTGCTTCCAAGATCTTGTCGACCTCTTCGGCGAAGCCCATGCGCAGCATTTCGTCGGCCTCATCCAGCACCATGTACTGGAGGTTGGACAGGTCCAGCGAACCCTTGTTGATGTGGTCGATCACGCGGCCGGGGGTACCGACAACAACCTGGGCGCCGCGGCGCAGGCCAGCCAGCTGCGGGCCGTATGGCGAGCCGCCGTAGACCGGCAGCACGGTGAAGTCAGGCAGGTACTTGGCATAGGAGGTGAAAGCCTCGGCAACCTGCAACGCGAGTTCGCGGGTTGGAGCCAATACCAGGATCTGCGGGGTGGTGGCCGGACCGTTCAGGTCGGCCAGCTCTGCCATGCGGGACAGGGCAGGCAGGGCGAAGGCGGCGGTTTTGCCGGTACCGGTCTGAGCCAGACCAACAACATCGCGGCCGTCGATCAACAGCGGAATGGTGGCGGCCTGAATTGGTGATGGCTTTTCATAACCAAGGTCAGCCAGTGCTGCAAGCACGCGGGCATCCAAACCAAGTTCGCTGAAGGTAACCGTTGGTTCCTCGGTGGTCTGGGCGTCGGCAGTGTTTACGGGCATGTCAGAAGACACGAAGAATTACCTCATTCGTTAGGGGAAAGGCCTAGCCGTCCCCAAAAGAAACGACGCAAGGCTACACAGTCAGATACAAGTCACGCTCATCAAGCGCTCCCCTATGACATAAAGACCCGCACACACTTTGCGGAAATACAACACGAGAAGGCTCTAACCTCAAAAATTGGGCCAGATGCAAGGGATACCCTGATGTTCGCGAACACTTAATGCTAGCGAACATTACCCCTGTTTGTCAGCGCCGGGGCTGTGTGAGATCGGGCACCGCAACAAAACCAGTAGGGTTAAACACGTGAATATTCGTGATTTTTTCAGGCGTCCGGACGAGCCAGTTCCCGGCGGGCTGCTGATCTCGCAGCTGCTCTGGGCGCTGGCGGGTTTGCTTTTTGTCGGATTCGGCGGCTTCCTGATAGTCGAGCAATCCAACCGCGGATCACTTGATCTTGGCTCCATTGCACTGGTCCTCGTGCTGTTGGCCGCCGGGGTTGCCTTCGGCATCTTGGGTTATCGACTATTCCTTGGCCAACGTTCGGCCCGCGCGCAGTTGACGTGGGTCGGCTTGATCGCCGCCCTGCCGATGGCGCTTCGGATGGGCAGGTATTCAATCCTTGCCGCGATTGTTTTGTTCAGTGTGGCCTTGATGTGGGCCCCGGCAAGCAATCGCTATTTCAAGATTGTCTCTCCCAAGCCACGCAAGCGCCCGCCCGGCCCCAGGCGCTAGCCGAACCTACCGGCTGGGAGCCCGCAAAAACTGATGCGCACCGAACCTGAGGGTTCGGTGCGCATCAGTTTTTTGGTGCTGTTTTTGAGCTACAGCGCGGCGAAGGCCCGCTCTAGGTCATCAATCAGGTCCGCGGTGTCTTCAATACCCACCGACAGGCGTAGCAGGTTCACCGGAACAGCCAACTCGGTGCCCTTGACCGACGCGTGGGTCATTTCCGAGGGGTAGTTCATCAACGATTCGATGCCGCCGAGCGATTCGGCCAGGGTGAACAGGCGAGTGCTTTCGGCCACCGTGCGTGCCGCGGCTTCGCCGCCGGCGAACTGCACCGAGACCATTCCGCCGAAGCCGCTCATCTGCGCCTTGGCGATCTCATGGCCCGGATGGTTTTCCAGCCCCGGGTAGAGCACCCGCTCAACTTCTTTACGCTCCAACAACCACGCAGCCACCTGTGCGGCGTTTTCCGAGTGGGTGCGCATCCGAACGCCCAAGGTTTTCAACCCACGGGTAGTCAGGAAGGCATCCATCGGGCCCGACACTGCACCCACGGCGAACTGGATGAAACCGATCTTCTCGGCAAGTTCGGCATCCTTGACGATGAGCGCACCACCCACCACGTCGGAGTGGCCACCGATGTACTTGGTGGTTGAGTGCACCACGATGTCGGCGCCCAGGGCCAAGGGCTGCTGCAAAAACGGGCTGGCGAAGGTGTTATCGACCACCAGCAGGGCGCCGGCCGCGTGAGCAATCTGCGCAGCCTTGGCGATGTCGGTGATTTTCATCATCGGATTGGAGGGGGTTTCCACCCAAACCAGCTTCGCGTTGTTTTTCTCGATGGCCGCGGTCAGGGCGGCCTCGTCGCTCATGTCTACCGGGGTGTTCCCGATCCCCCAGGCGCCCAGTACGCGGTCGATGAGGCGGAAGGTTCCACCGTAGGCGTCGTTACCCAGCACAATGTGGTCCCCTGGGCGCAAGATGGCACGGATCAGGGAATCCTCGGCAGCCAAACCGGACCCGAAGGAGAAGGCGTGGGTGCCGTGTTCGGCGGCAGCCAGCTGCAGCTGCAGCGCATCACGGGTTGGGTTGCCGCCACGGCCGTACTCGTAGCCGCTGCGCAGCTGGCCGATGCCCTCCTGCGCGTACGTGGAGGAGAAGTGCAACGGGGGCACCACGGCACCGGTGACCGGCTCAAACGCCTGGCCGGCGTGGACAAAACGAGTGTTGGAACCCTGAGGATTCTGAGTCATTGAATATATATCCTTTTCGAAATCTCTAGCGGGTGACGTATGCCAGGAGGTCCGACGCGGTCACGGCGGCGACAACCTCGCCATCTTCGGTTAACAACACGGCAGGATTTTCGGCCAACAGCGCCTGGGCATCTTCCAGGCTCTGCCCGACACCAAGTAGCGGAATGGGCAACGAGTCCAGCTGCGCCAGCGTGCTTTCCGGGGCGGCGCCGGCAAGCAATGCTTCGGTAAGCTGCGCGGCACCGATCACCCCACGGACTTCGCCGATGCGGGCGGGCAGCTGCGCACTGGCTGCCACCAACGCGTCCGCTCCCGATTCTCGCAATGACGCGGCGGCTTGCGCCAGGGTGGTGTCCACTGAAATGGTCATCACCGGTTCGGTGGCCAGAGCGGTGGCCATCCGGCGCAGCTCGGAGCTGTCATCCCCGGTGAAGCCCTGGGTCAGCATCCAGGATTCGTTGTAGATCTTGGCAAGGTAACCTCGACCGCCATCCGGGGCGATGACCACCACAACGTCATCTTCACCCAGGTCCTGGGCAACACGCAGGGCGGCGGCCACGGCCATGCCGGAGGAGCCTCCCAAGAGCAGGCCCTCTTCCTTGGCCAGCCGGCGGGTCATCGCGAAGGCTTCCGCATCGGTCACGGCCTCAACCACGTCCGGTACCGCCGGGTCATAGTTGCCCGGCCACATATCTTCGCCTACGCCCTCAACGAAGTAGGGACGCCCGGTACCCCCGGAATAAACCGAGCCATCTGGATCGGCCGCAATGACCTTAACCGGGCCCGTTGCACGGTCAGCAGAGATCTGTTTCAGGTAGCGTCCGGTGCCGGTGATGGTTCCACCGGTCCCCGCACTGATCACCACGTGGGTCAACGTACCGTCGGTATCGGCCCAGATTTCGGGGCCGGTTGTTTCAAAGTGGCTGTCTGGGGCGCCGGGATTGGAGAACTGATCTGGTTTGTATGCACCGTCGATTTCGGTGACCAAACGGTCGGAAACGCCGTAGTAGGACTCCGGCGAATCAGGGGCAACCGCTGTGGGGGTCACCACAACCTGCGCACCGTAGGCACGCAGCACATCACGCTTTTCCTCGCCAACCTTATCCGGGGTGACAAAAATGGTGTTGTATCCCTTGAGCTGCCCCACCATGGCAAGTCCCACACCGGTATTGCCGCTGGTTGGTTCGACGATGGTGCCGCCGGGCTTCAAGTCGCCGCTGCGTTCGGCACGTTCAATCATCTTCAGTGCAATTCGGTCCTTGATGGAGCCGCCTGGATTCAGGTATTCGAGCTTCACTAGGACCGTGGCTTTGATGCCTTCGGTAACACGATTAAGTTTAACGAGCGGTGTGTTGCCGATCAGGTCCAACACGGTAGGCGCATACTTCATGTCAAGAACTTTACCGGCGCGCGTCATACTTGTCGTTGCCCGTCGTAGCTTAACGTCACGCAGTCACCGGTTGGCCAATTGTGGTGTAGTTGGATGAGCCCTTGAAAGATCTCGGGAGCAAAGGAAACACTTGTCGGTGACTAAAGATCAGTCCACGCACAGCGGAACTTATGACCCTCAGCGGCCCGTTTCTTTAGCCAAGTCATTGGGTGTTCTACGGCGCGGGCTCGGAGATCCCACGATTCGTTTGTCCCCCACCGAGGTGTGGTTTGCGCTGGGAACACCAACCGGCGATGCCTCGTTACGAATTTGCAAGGCTTCGCTTAATGATCCCGCAATATTTCAGGCGTGGGGCCCTGGCGCAGAGTGGGCCGTGAGATATGCACCGGATCTTTTAGGTGCCGGCGACAATTGGAGCGAGTTTGACGCCCCGGAGTTCGCCGCGGGGCTCCCCGAAATTGTGCAGCATACACGCAGCCTGCACCGGGATGTCATTCTCCCCCGCACCAATCGAATTTTTGATCATCTGCTGGGTGCAGTCCTCGAACAGCGGGTCACCGGTATCGAGGCGAATTATGCGTGGCGGTGGCTCATCCGCCACAAGGGGCGCCCAGCGCCCGGGCCTGCGCCCGATGGGTTGCGCATCGCCCCGGGAGCCTCGCAGATCGCAACGATGACCCGCTGGGAATGGCAGGAGGCTCGGGTAGACCAGCAACGGGCGCGGACCTTGCGTCAACTCGCGCCGGTCGCCCGAAGCCTTGAATGGTGGGCGGAAAAACCGATGGAGACCAGCAAACCCGGAGCGCAACCGCCAGGCACCCTACAGGCCGCGCTGTTATCCCTGCCCGGCATCGGGGCGTGGACCGTCGCGGAGACGCTTCAACGATCCCACGGAGCCACAGATCTGATCTCCGTGGGAGACTTTCATCTGGCCGGATTCGTAGGCCAGGTACTGACCGGGCGCCGTGTAGACGATTCCGGGATGCTCCAGTTGCTTGCTCCGTTCGCCCCGCATCGACAACGGGTCATCCGCCTGCTGCAGCTTTCGGGCGAGCGAAAACAAAGCTTCGGGCCCCGCTACGCGCCATTGGACCACCGGGAACGCTAGAACCCGAAGCGCGGGTTCCTAGGACTCTGCCTGCGCGGCTTCCTGGGCGATCTGCGCGTGGACCTCACCCATATCAATACCCTTAACCGCGGTCACCAGGTCTTCGAGCTGGCTGGCGTTCAGGGCGCCGGCCTGCGAGAAGACCAGTACCTTTTCACGGAAAGCCATGATGGTTGGAATTGAGGTGACGTTCGCGGCCCGGGCCAGACCCTGTTCCGCCTCGGTATCAACCTTCGCAAAGACGACGTCGGTGAACTTTTCCGAAGTCTGCTCATACACCGGGGCGAACTGGCGGCAAGGACCGCACCACGCAGCCCAGAAATCCACGAGGACAATATCGTTCGCTTCGATCAGCTGCGCGAAGTCGTTTTCGCTCACATTTTTAGTTGCCATGCTTCCACGGTAGCGGACGAGCATGGTGAATTCCCAGAAATGGGAGATTTAACGAACCTTGGCCAGATCGGGAATAACTTCCGGATAATCAAAAAACTCCCAGATCTTTCGATCTGGGAGTTATTTGTGGCAGATACTGGATTCGAACCAGTGAAGGCGTTGCCAGCTGATTTACAGTCAGCCCCCTTTGGCCACTCGGGTAATCTGCCGAGTCGCTCCGTTTGAGAACATTTGTTCTTGTCGGAACGAGAAATAACTCTACAGGAGATTTCCGGTGTTGTGAAATCGAGAGGGCTCTTTTTGCTGTAACCCTGATCACAGACCGAATTCAGGGCCCAAAACCGGTAGTCTTGAACTCGAATCTGAACCGTTACATCTAGGAGTATTTACATGGCTAGCGATTCCACATTCGACGTCGTCAGCAAGGTTGATAGCCAGGAAGTCGCCAACGCGATGAACCAGGCCCAGAAGGAAATCGCCCAGCGCTACGACTTCAAGGGCGTGGGTGCCGAGGTTGATTTCAGCGGCGAGAAGATCTTGATGAAGGCCAGCTCGGAAGAGCGCGTCAACGCCGTCCTGGATGTCTTCCAGTCCAAGCTGGTCAAGCGCGGCATCTCCCTGAAGTCGTTGGATGCCGGTGAGCCTTTCGCCTCGGGCAAGGAATACCGCATCGAAGCCAGCATCAAGGAAGGCATCGCGCAGGACGTTGCGAAAAAGATCAACAAGCTGATCCGCGACGAGGCACCAAAGGGTGTGAAGTCCACCATTCAGGGCGATGAACTGCGTGTTTCCTCCAAGTCCCGCGATGACCTGCAGGCCACCATGGCGCTGCTGCGCGACTTCGAAGAAGCTGACCTGCAGTTCGTGAACTTCCGCTAGGCGTTTCGCACCGCGGCAAGGTAAAGGCGAGGAGCCTGCCCTCTGGGCAGGCTCCTCGCCTTTCTAGGTTCCAAAATCGTTGCCGGGCAGGAATTAGTACTGCGGGCCTCCTGCCATGGCCTCAAGCCGGGCAATGCGCTGGTCCATGGGCGGGTGGGTGGAGAACATCGACTTGAGCTTGGAGCCGAACGGGTTGGCGATCATCAGGTGCGAGCTGTTCACCAGCTTCTGGTCCTGGGCCGGCAGTGGGGCCGCGCTGATCCCTGATTCCAGCCGGCGCAGGGCGCTGGCCAGGGCCAGCGGGTCATTGGTCAGCTTGGCGCCATCTTCATCCGCGTCGTATTCGCGGGTGCGGCTGACCGCCATCTGGATGATCGAGGCGGCCACTGGTGCGAGCAACGACAGCGCGATCAGGGCGATCGGATTGACGTTGCGATTATCGTTGTTGTTTCCGCCGCCGAAAAACAGCAGGAACTGCGCCAGCGAGGTGATCACGCCGGCGATCGCCGCAGCCACCGAGGAAGTCAAGATGTCTCGGTTGTACACGTGCATGAGCTCGTGTCCCAGCACGCCGCGAAGCTCACGCTCGTTGAGCAGCTGCATGATGCCCTCGGTGCAGCACACCGCCGCATTCTGCGGGTTGCGTCCGGTGGCGAACGCATTGGGTGAGGCGGTGGGCGAAACATACAGGCGCGGCATGGGCTGCTGCGCATTCATTGAGAGTTCCCGAACGATTCGGTACATCGCTGGCTGCTGTTCTTCGGTCACCGGGTAGGCATGCATTGAACGCAAGGCAATCTTGTCGCTGTTCCAGTAGCCGTAGGCGGTGGTGGCGACACCGATCAGTGCGAAGATCCAGATGAAGCTCGCGTTACCGGTTCCGTTGGCAATGAGGGAGCCAATTGCCAGGAGCAACGCAAACATGCCACCAAGCAAAAGGGCCGTCTTGAATCCGTTGTTGTGTCCGTGCACGATGCCGTACTCCCCTTTAGGATAATTCTGCTTTTAGTCTTCCTAGTCTAATCAACGCACGGACTGGTCACAGCGTTCCGAGAACACTGAAAATCCGGCGCTAGCCTGTGGTGATCTTGGCGACATCGCGCGCTTGGCTGGCAGCCCGAGGAATATCACCGAGCGCAAGGTGTTATACGGTGAAGTTCAGATCTACATTCACAACACCTCATTTCCGGGCCCACAGCCCACTTTGTTCTAAGGGCTCTGCTTCGCATGACACCACGCACCGTCAAACCCATCCGTTCGCAGCACAGCTACGGCCTGATCCAAGGAACGACCGCGTACCTGATCTGGGGATTGCTCCCGGTCTATTTCCTATTGCTTCCGCAGATTTCCGCATTCGAATTTGTGGCAGTCCGCGTAGTTTTCTCCCTCATTTTCTGTGCCTTGCTCCTGCTGGCAACCAAACAACTGCGCCAGTTCGCCGCCATGTTCAAAGAAGGAAAAACCATGTGGCAGCTGGCGTTGGCCAGCTTTTTGATCGCCGCGAACTGGGTGCTTTACGCAATGGCCGTACTCACCGGGCATGTGCTGGAAGCCTCGCTGGGATACTTCATCAACCCGATCGTCGCCATTTTGCTCGGTGTGCTGGTGCTCAAGGAACGCCTGCGAACCCTGCAATGGGTGGCTGTGGGTTTCGCTTCGGTTTCGGTGATCGTCCTCACCGTCGGGTTGGGCCGGGTACCGTGGATTTCCCTGGGGTTGGCCTTCTCCTTCGGGTTTTACGGTTTAGTCAAGAACCAGGTGGGGCAAAGCGGAACCGCGCTGGGGACCCTGACCATGGAGACGTTATGGCTCACGCCCTTCGCCGCGGGGTTCATCGCCTGGCTCGCACTGGCAGATTCCTCGACACTCGTGAGCGCGGACCCGTCTACGGTGCTGCTGTTGGCCGCCAGCGGCATTATCACCGCCGTCCCGTTGCTGCTCTTCGGTGGTGCCGCGCGGCGTCTGCCGCTGAGCACCGTTGGGTCCTTGCAGTTCCTGGCTCCGCTGATCCAGTTCATCCTGGGACTCTTGGTTTTTGGCGAACACATGCCGCTGGAACGGTGGATCGGTTTTGCGCTGGTATGGGTCGCGGTGATCATTGTGCTGATCGACATGTTGCGCGCCCCAAAAATCGGTTCCATGCCGGAACCGAAACAGCTCGGGTAGCCTGCCGACGTTGACCGCCGCCCTTGTCACACACAGCCTTTAAGTAACAACGTCCCCGCACCATGGTGCGGGGACGTTGTTTAAGTCCGAGGCTATCGGCTTAGCTTGGGCCTAGGCTGCGTGCTTGCGGATTGCCGCTTCCAGCACGTTGAATGCATCGGCTAGCAGTTCGTCGCCAATGACCAACGGCGGCAGCAGGCGAACCACGTTGCCGTAGGTACCGCAGGTCAGGATCAGCACACCCTGTGCCAGGCACTCGTCGGCGATGGCCTTGGTCACGGCGGCATCCGGCTGCTTGCCACCGGCCTTGACGAATTCGAGGGCCACCATGGCGCCACGGCCACGCACATCGCCCAGTGCCGGGATTTCGCTCTGCAGAGCGGTGAAACGGGTGAAGAACAGTTCTTCGATCTCGCGGGCACGTCCTGCAAGGTCCTGCTCTTCCATGAACTTGATGGATTCCAGGGCCGCCGCAACGGCCACCGGGTTGCCGCCGTAGGTGCCGCCTAGGCCGCCGCCGTGAACCGAGTCGATCAGTTCGGCCCGGCCAATGATGCCGGACAGCGGCATGCCGCCGGCAATACCCTTGGCCACGGTGATGATATCTGGCTCAATATCTTCAATGTCTGAGGCGAACCACGCACCGGAACGAGCAAAACCAGCCTGGACTTCGTCGGCAACAAAAACAATGCCGTTTTCCTTGGCCCATTCGGCGATGCGCGGCAGGAAGCCGGTGGCCGGGACGATGAAGCCGCCTTCACCCTGGATAGGCTCGATGATGATCGCGGCAATCTGGTCGCCACCGATCTGCTTTTCCATGGCCAAGATGGCGCGCTCTGCGGCTTCCTTACCCGAAATGTTCGGGTTCTCCTCGCGGAATGGGTAGCTCATTGGCATCCGGTAGATCTCTGGTGCCAGCGGCCCGAACCCGCGCTTGTAGGGCGCCGCCTTGGCGGTCAGGCCCATGGTCAGGTTGGTACGGCCGTGGTAGGCATGGTCAAAGGCGACAACTGCCTGACGGCCGGTGGCAACACGGGCCACCTTGACGGCGTTCTCTACCGCTTCAGATCCCGAGTTGAAGAACGCCGCGCGCTTCTCGAAGGTACCCGGGGTGATGGCTGCAAGTTTTTCGGCCAGGGCAATGTAGCCCTCGTATGGTGCAACCATGAAGCAGGTGTGGGTGAAGCGCTGTGCCTGTTCGGCCACGGCCTTGGCTACCGCCTGGTTGGAGGCGCCCACGGTGGTCACGGCAATACCTGAGCCCAGGTCGATCAGCTGGTTGCCGTCGACATCAACAATGATGCCGCCGTCGACGTCTGCTGCGTACACCGGAAGTGTCGAAGCGACGCCGGCCGCGATGGCCTTGGCGCGGCGAGCGGTCAGCTCCTGCGACTTGGGGCCGGGGAAGGGGCCTTCGAGCTTGCGCTTCTGTTCAATGCGGTAGGTAACGTCCACCAGCTTTTCCTCTCACTATCGCTCAAGCATTCACCAAAGAATGCAATGTTCTAGTAGCAGAATATGTTGACAACTTTTGTAACACTACCGGTTTCGGCACAAGGGGCAAGCTGATTGGTAGTGCAAGTGCACAGATGCACCGCGCCCCCGTTGCAACGGTGCGAGCGGGGGCGCGGTGGGTGTGCCGTACCGGGATTACAGTGTGTGCGCCGGTTCGATCACATCGTCGTCTGTTTTCTCGGGATTGCGGGATAGGTTCAGCAGAGCCAAACCGAGTCCGCCCCAGATCGAGAGGATGGAAATCACCAACATGATAATGGCGCCAATACTCATGACTCAGTACTCCTTCGAGACGGTTTCGGGAACGGCTTCTGCTTGGACGTTCTGTTGATGCTGGTCATATTCCGGGTCCTCGAGCTTTGAGTTTTTGCTCCATGGAATCAAGGAAATGAGTCCGGCAACCACGATCAATAACCCGCACAGCCCCCAGCCGAAGACCCCGTTGAACCATGCCGGATAGCCGGAATACTGTTCGGTGATTTTCGCCTGGAACTCGTTGATCAGCATGTAGGCAAGGACTGCAGGTCCAATGCCGCCAACCAAAACCATCCAGCCGGTCCCAAGTTTGATGGAGCTGTGACGGTTCAGGTGTTTGGCCAGTTTTGGCAGCATACCCAGACCCGAACCGAAGACGATCACCATCACCAGTGCACAGGCCAGGATGCCGAACTGGTTGACGAACGCGTCGATGGTGTCGAGCAAATAGATGCCGGTGGTGGCAGAGAACAGCAGCAGGGATACGACGGCCACCGGAATCGAGACGATCAGAGTTGCCTTCACACGACCCCAACCCAGTTTGTCTTGGAAGGCCGCCACGATGACCTCAAGGATAGAGATCAACGAGGTCAGGCCCGCGAAGACCAGGGAGCCGAAGAAGAGCACACCAATCAGCGCGCCAAACGGCGCTGCGGACACGATGGTTGGGAAGGCGATAAACGCCAAGCCGATACCGCCGGAGACTACCGAGTCCACCGACGAATTGGCGTTGTAGGCCATGAATCCCAACGCCGCGAAGACACCGATGCCGGCCAGGATCTCAAAACTTGAGTTGGCCAAGGCCACCACGTAGCCGGAGCCGGTCAGATCGCTTTTGCGTTTCATGTATGAGGAGTAGGTGACCATGATGCCGAAGGCCACGGACAGGGAGAAGAAGATGTGGCCAAAGGCGGCAGCCCACACCGCTGGATTTTGCAAGGCGTCAAAGTTGGGTGTGAAAAATGCGTTCAGTCCGTCGATGGCCCCGGGAAGGAAGACCGACTGGACAACCAAGATCAGGAACATCACGATCAGCAACGGCATAAACACCGCGTTGGCGCGAGCGATTCCCTTGTTCACTCCGGCAACCATGATCACGATGGTGAAAATCCAGACGATCAGCATCGGGAAAAACACGTTCGGCACGAAGTCGAAGGAGACCCCTACGGTGTCTGCGGTGTTAAGGAACTCGCCGTAGAAGAATCCTTCGGCATCGTTACCCCACGCCTTGGTCACCGAGTACCAGCAGTACATGGCGGCCCACGCGATGATGGCCGCGTAGTAGATAGCGATTACGAAACAGATCAGGACCTGCCACCAACCGATGATTTCGGTTTTGCGGTTTGCCCTGCGGTAGGACAGCGGTGCCGAGCCACGGTAGCGGTGCCCGATCGCATAGTCGAGGAATAGCAGTGGAATACCGGCGCAGAAGATTGCGACGATATACGGGATCAAGAAGGCGCCGCCACCATTTTCGTAGGCGACGTAGGGGAAACGCCAGATGTTTCCCAAACCAACGGCCGAACCGATCGCGGAGAGAATAAAGAGCTTGCGTGAAGAAAATGTCTCACGCTTCTCTGGTGCGAGCGCAGCGCCCTGAGTGGATGATTGAGAGCTCATCCCACTAAGCTAGCGCAAAAATTTTGCAAAGTGATCAATTCTCAGCATTTTTCGACAATGATCTTGAGCATTATGCGTAAATCGTTTCAATCGCTATCGCACCATAGAATGAACCTATGGCGATTAGTTTACGCGGACTGCTAGATCATGGCGAGCTTGGTTTGAAGGCTTTAACCGATCCAACGCATGCCCTGGAGACCGTGATTACCTGGGGTGCGGTGACCGAGCTGCTCGATCCTTCCAAGTTCCTCACCGGACGGGAGATCGTGATGACTACCGGTGTTCGCCAGAAGTCTGCGTCAACACAGCGCGAGTTTGTCCGCACCTTGGCGGCAAATGATGTGGTTGCCCTCGGCTTCGGTATCGGGCTCGAACATGAAAGTGTCCCCGAGCCGGTCCTGGCTGCGGCCCGTGAGGTGGGGTTGCCGGTCATCGAGGTACCCTACAAAACGCCGTTCGCCGCCATTTCACGCCTCATCGCCGAAGCGTTAAACGCAGACCACGTCAAGCGGGTGGAAAACCTTCTCAAGGCCCACCAGAAGCTGGCGCAGTCCCTCTTGTCCTCGGATCTTGACCGCATGCTCACCGAGCTGTCTAAGATGCTGCACACGGATGTCGCCCTGAGCCTGCATGGAGAGGTGATCAGCGGGGACTTCGAGGCAACACGGAACTGGCATGAGCTGCCGGTGGCCACCGGATTGCGAGACCGCTGCACCCTGCACATCGCTGAACCTTATGCTCATGATCCAATTGTGGAATACGCCCAGTCGCTGATTGGCTTGGAGCTGACCAACAAGTCACGGCTGCGCGCCTCACAGCGTTTGGCCAACGGCCAGGTCTTAGCCGATCTTGCCTCAGGGGTGCTCTCCGGTTCTGACGCGGCGGTGCGTCTGGGGGCGTTGGGCTTGGAATCGCAACGCGAGCACTCGGTCGTTTTGGTTCAGGCCCATGGCCAGGCGGAGCGTTTGCAGACCCTGCCGCTGCCCGCCGACCTGGACTCACAGGTCACCGCCATCGTTGAAGACCGGCTGGTAGTCATCGTGGCCTATAAACAGGTTCAGCTCTCGGTTGACCGGCTCGATGCCTACCTTGCCACCGCCGGAATCCCCGCCAAGGTTGGGTACGGCGGGAGATACTCGAACACCACCGGAATCCGCTGGAGCTACTTCGAGGCGCTTGAATCATTGCGCCACGGCGAACGGGTGAACGTTCCCACCAAACTTTCCTTAACCTCGCTTTTGCTGGCCGCCCGGGATGTCCCGCTGCAGGATTTGGCGGCCGAGGCGTTGGGGCCGATTCAAGATTTCGACCTGTCCCATGATTCGGGGCTGATGAAAACCCTGCGCGAGTACCTAAACCGCGATGGATCAGTGGGGGCCGTTGCCGAATCTTTGGGGCTGCATCGCAATACCGTACGCTACCGCATGCAGCAGATCGCCGAGCTCTCCGGCTATGATCCAAACGTCACCAGCGACAGGGTTCAATTATGGATTGCGCTCAGTGCGCTTGAGTTGGGCTAGTTCTAGATAGGATTAACCCATGGCTGACATGTTTCTAGAGAAGTTCCGTTCACTCGTCCCGAAATACCTCGAAGATCAGTGGAACGAAGCCGATGGCCTGTCCGACGGCGAATTGGCTGACGGGCTGGCACAGTCCAAGGTCCAGATCCCTTTTGTCCTTGAGGAGTTTTACCTCGCGTTGGGCAATAACGAAGACTTCATGGAGGCCTACCACTACTTCTTCGACCCCGAAGAGCTGGAAATCGAAGATGGTTACCTGCTGTTTTTGGAAGATGAAGAAGAAAAATTTGTCTGGGGTTTCAAGCAATCCCAGCTTGAGGTACCGGACCCGATTGTTTACCGCCGTAACAACGCCAAGGGCAACTGGGTCAGTGAAGAAGGCACCTTCAGCGAGTTCACCTTGGACATGTTCGCATGGATTTTTGAGGAATTAGCAGCCGAGCTGGAGGACTAGTGCTCTATCGTTCGCACGAGCCACAGGGCTACCAGTGCCCGTTCTGCGAGCTGGTTAACGAGTTGCCGTTTAGCGAGACGAACCTGTGCGCACCCACCGACCTGATCTATCAAACCGAGCAGGTCGCCGCGATCATGGCCTGTGACGGTTTCGGGAACTTCGGCGGGCACGTGATGATTATCCCCACCGCTCATCTGGAGTCGCTATACGACCTGGATGAAGAAATCGGTGCGGCCATCATGCGGGAAACCCGGCGTATTGCGCTGGCCATGAAGCTGGCGTGGAATCCGGATGGCACCAGCACCCGGCAGCACAACGAACCGGCCGGCAATCAGCACGTGTGGCACTATCACCAGCACATTTTCCCGAGGTACTGGGACGATGAACTGTACCGCCAGCTTCGCCACCGGGTTCCGGTTGAAGATCGCGCGCTCAAGGCGCAGCAGCTGCGGGCCGTGCTCTTTTCCGACGCTCATCCTCAGCGGCTCTTCGAGACCGACGTGCAACGCTAGGAGCGCCTCGCATAAAAATAGTCCTGCATTTCCCCCAAAGGAAAATGCAGGACTACTTCTATTGTGCAGGCAACCTGGCTCAGGCCTCGCGGGTCACCACTGCATCTGCGAAGGAAATCAATGCGGATTTCACGGTGCCGTCCGGCAAGGGTGCGAGCACCTCAATTGCGTCATCAGCCCACCGGCGGGCCACATTCCATGCGTCCTGGACCGAACGGTGGCTGGCGACAGCATCCACTGCCTTCGCCAGGGCTTCATCGGTCGTCAGGTCCGAGTCCACCAGCTGAACGGCGGCCTGGGCCTGGGCGTCGCCGTTCTCAGCGGCTTGACGCAGCAGCAAAACCGGCAGGGTTGGCACCCCTTCACGCAGGTCCGTGCCCGGGGTTTTGCCCGAATCGGCTTCCTTGGAGGCAATGTCGATCACGTCATCGGCCACCTGGAAAGCCACGCCGACCTTTTCACCGTAGTCGCGCAGCACCTCGATAAACTGGGGAATACCGCCGAAACGTGCGCCGAAAGCACCGGAGGTTGCCAGCAGTGATGCAGTTTTGTCGCTGATCACCTGGATGTGATGGGCAATGGGGTCTTCTCCATCGCGTGGGCCGATCGATTCATGCAACTGGCCTAGGCACAAACGTTCAAAGGTCCGCGACTGCCAGTTCACCGCTTCCGGTCCAAGATCGGCACCGAAGACCGAAGCCCGGGCAAAAATCAGGTCTCCAGCCAGAATCGCAACTGAATTACCCCAGACCTCGTGGGCGGTCGGAGCCCCGCGGCGCATCGGCGCGGAGTCCATCACGTCGTCGTGATACAGGGTTGCCAAGTGGGTCAGCTCCACCACGGCGGCCGCCTTGATCACCTCATCGGTGACACCATGTCCCAGCAGGGCGGTGAGCAGCACCAGCAAGGGGCGCACCCTTTTGCCGCCGGCCTCCACCAGATGCCGGCTGGAGGCATCAATCAACGGATCGGAGTTGGCCAACGCGTCGCGCAGCAGCTTCTCCACCTTGGCCATGCCGGTGGAGATGGCGGGCCCAAAGTCAGGATCCTCGGCGATCATTGCAAAGCCCGAGGGAAGATTAATGGCCGCAGCAAGCACTGCGGTTTCAGGATTCAGCTCAATCGAGTCGGACACCTCGTGTCCGGCTGCGGTCCAGTTGCTCTTGGAATCAGTCACTGTTTTACGGCTTACTTATCTTTCATCGGGTTGGTCATCGCATTGAACGAGGACAATCTATACACGCTGTGGGTGCATAAACATCACTTCACTCTATCCGATGCGTTCCACTGAACGCTCGCAAACCTTGAATTGCCGTGTTTTATGGCATGTCTATTAGGCCGCGAAACTGGTCAACACCGAGTTTACCGGGTCGTGCGCATTCGCGAGACTCAACCCGCTGAAAGTCACAGCCGCGCGCCGTGCTGGTGAGCACGGACACCCCGGCAGGTGTTTGCCGGTCATAGCGCGGTAGGCTTAGCCCTATCATGTCTGCAGATTCGTCCGTTCTCGGTGCCAGCGGCCTTTACGCCTCGGCACCCGTGTTAACCAGCATCACTTTCGAGTACGAAGGTGCCTCCGAGCACCTCATTTCCGATTCCCTTCGCCATGGCAGCATGGTCTGGACGCGGCGTGGACGCGGGCTGGTCGGTTTCGGAATCGCCGCCAGGCTCACCACCCGTGGGGAGCACCGGTTTCTCGATGCACGAACGTGGTTTAGCCAGTTATTAAGCCAGGCGACGATCATCGATCCGATCAGCCGTCCCGGCAGCGGCCTGATCGCCTTTGGCTCCTTCGCTTTTTCCTTCACCAGCAGTTTCAACTCGCGTCTTGTGATCCCGGAGATCGTGCTGGGGCAAGATGATCAGAAATCCTGGATCACGGTGACCGGCAGCGCCGAACAGCTTGCGGGCCTGACCTTGGAGCAGGCCCTGCAACGGGCCGAACTGGCCATGGACAATGCCGCACTGCCAGCAACCGAGCAAGGCGAGATCGAATTGTCCAGCGGACAGCTGACCGCCGGCGCCTACCTGGAAGCGGTGCGCCAAGCGCTGGGCACTTTCGGTGAGTCCGGCATCTCCAAGCTGGTGCTGGCCCGGGATATCCTGGCGCGCAGCAGCAAACCCATCGACCTGTCACAGGTGGTGGCGGCGCTGACCGACCAATACGGCGACTGCTGGACCTATGCAGTGGACGGCTTGGTTGGAGCCACACCGGAAATGCTGGTCCGTGTCACCAATGGAGTGGCCGAAGCCCGGGTCCTGGCCGGCACCCTGGACCGCGCCACAGAAGGCGCCGAGCATCCAGACTTCGCCAAAGATCGACTTTTTGACGATCCCAAACAACGCCATGAGCATCAGCTGGCCATCGATTCATTGACCGAATCCCTGAATCCCATCTCCCACGGGATGCAGGCCCCCGACCAACCATTTATCCTTCAGCTGCCCAACGTCTGGCACTTGGCCAGTGATGTCCGCGCCCAACTTCGCCCCGATGCCACCGGAGCCCTGCCCTCCGCCCTGGACATCGCCGAGATCTTCCATCCCACCGCAGCTGTGTGCGGCACACCCACCAAACGCGCGGGTGTGGTTCTGCGCCAGCTGGAGGGCCTTGACCGCGGGCCGTATGCCGGCCCGGTGGGCTGGGTGGATTCGCGGGGCGACGGCGAATTCGGCATCGCCTTGCGTGGCGGCATCCTGGAGGAGAATAATCTGATGCGCCTGTACGCCGGGTGCGGCATCGTTCCCGGTTCGGTGCCCGAAGACGAGTTGGCAGAGTCCTGGGCCAAGATGCGTCCGATGCGCCAAGCGCTGGGTGCCGAGTAGCGAAAGCTAGAACACCTACCGGCCATCGGGTAATGATCACTTTTCGAGCCTAAGTATTGCTTATTCTCGTCAAGATGTGTGTGAGGTGAATCTCATCCTCGTCATCGCGTGGTTATGATTGTGCGTACGCAACGATCCACTCGCATTACCCGAAAGTAGGTTTTGATCCTATGCGTCTGACCACCAAACGATTCGCCACCACCCTGGCTGCAACCTCCGTGGCCCTGTTGGCCCTGACCGCCTGCGGCTCAGACAACGGTGCAGCCGAGCCATCAGCAGAGGCCTCGGGCGAGGCAAGCTTCATCAATGCCGGCAAGCTCACCGTCTGCTCGGACATTCCCTACGAGCCATTTGAATTCGTCAAGGACGGCCAGAACGTCGGTTTCGACATGGACGTTGCCGCAGAACTTGCCAAGGACGCAAACGTTGAACTCAACGTCATCGACGCAAGCTTCGACTCGATCGAATCCGGCTTGTTCAAGTCCCAGTGCGATATCGCCATCTCCTCGATCTCCATCACCGATGCCCGCAAGGCAAAAATGGATTTCTCCACCCCCTACATGGATGACGACCTGGTGCTGATTGCCAAGGAAGGTTCCGGGATCACCGATCTGGCTTCCGCCGCGGACAAAAAGGTCGGCGTTCAGCAGGCCACCACCGGCGAAAAGTACGGCAAGGAAAACGATCTGAACAACATTGTCGGTTACGAGGATGCGGGACTGCAGACCCAGGCCTTGCTGGCCGGACAGGTTGAAGCGTTGCTGGGCAACCAGTCCGTCCTGGGCTACGCCATCAAGGACAAGCCGGGCTACTCGGTCGTCGCCGATTTCAAGACCGGCGAGCAGCTGGGTGTGGCCGTTCCGAAGGACAAGGCGGCAACCCTTGAGCTGGTCAACGGCACCCTGAAGCGCCTGACCGACTCGGGAGAGATGGAAACTCTGACCGTGAAGTGGTTCGGCGAGAAGTAAGCACTCGCCGCTAACGGACTATTTTGACGCGGGGGCCACGGTAAATCCTGGTTCAGGTGCCGCCTTGGCCCCCGCGACCTTTACGAGAGGTACACCATGGCAATGACCACTAGTCAGCGCGCCCGCCTGAGTAAGACCATCCAGATTGTCGTTTTTTTCGCGATTATCATCGCGGTCCTGTTGTCCCTTGACTGGGAGAAAACCCGCTACGCGTTTTTCTCCTTTGACAAACTCGGGCCGATGTTCCCGGACCTGATCATTGTTGGGCTCAAAAACACCATCTTCTACACCGTCATCTCCTTCGCCTTCGGTTTGGTTGTCGGCCTGATCCTGGCTTTGATGAAGATGGCCTCCTTTGCCCCCTACCGGTGGTTCGCCACCGGATTTGTTGAGTTCTTCCGCGGAATCCCCGCGATCTTGGTACTGTTGGCCTTCGGTTTTGGCCTCCCCCAAGCGTTCGGCACCACCTGGCCGCAGCCGGTGAACATCATGTTGGCCTTGGGCCTGGTTTCCTCGGCGTACATCGCAGAAACATTGCGTGCCGGCCTGCAGGCAGTGCCCAAGGGCCAGACCGAGGCCGCCCGCTCCCTAGGCATGCCTGCCTGGCGCGCGATGGTCACCATTGTGATTCCCCAGGCGTTCAAGATTGTGCTTCCGCCGATGACCAACGAAATCATCTTGCTGACCAAGGATTCATCATTGGCGTTCATCCTGGGTGCGTCGATGGCCCAGTACGAAATGACCAAGTTCGGCCGCGACGGTATCCAGTCACTGGACGCCGGCATCACCCCGCTGGTGGCCGCCGGCCTGTTCTACCTGGTCATCACCATTCCGTTGAGCCTGGTGGCACGGAAGTTTGAATCTCGCTCGGCTCGGACCAAGCGTTAGGAAGGGACTGAGAATGACCGCTGAAAAGAACACCATGGCTCAACGAGCCGCGGGTGTGGAAATCAAGGATCTGCGAAAGTCCTACGGCAACAACGAGGTGCTCAAGGGCATCAGCCTCGATGTGAAACCTGGCGAGGTAGTGTGCCTGATCGGGCCTTCGGGTTCGGGCAAGTCCACGCTGCTGCGCTGCGTGAACCTGCTGGAAAAGCCTAATGGCGGCTCCATCCATGTAGGCGGCTTTGAAGCCACCGATCCCGAGGTGAACCTCGATAAGATGCGCCAGAGTGTCGGCATGGTTTTCCAGCAGTTCAACCTGTTCCCGCACCTGACCGTGCTGGAAAACTGCACCGTCGCTCAGATCAAGGTGCTCAAACGAGACAAGGTCCAAGCCAAGGCCACGGCGGAACTAAACCTTGCGCGCGTTGGGCTGGGAGACTTCGGGAGCCGCTACCCGGATGAGCTCTCCGGCGGCCAGCAGCAGCGTGTGGCGATTGCCCGTGCGCTGTCCATGGAACCGACCTTGATGCTCTTCGATGAACCGACCAGTGCCCTGGATCCGGAGACCGTCGGCGAAGTTTTGGCCATTATGAAAAACCTTGCCCGCGAGGGCATGACCATGCTCGTGGTCACCCACGAGATGGGCTTTGCCAAAGAAGTCGCAGACCGCGTATTTTTTATGGACGGCGGCGTTGTGGTCGAAGAGGGCCCAGCAGCCGAGGTGATTGGCAATCCTCAGCAACCGCGCACCAAGGACTTCCTGCGTCGAGTCCTTGATCCGACCCACGTGGATATCGAATGATTCCATAGATAGATGCATGACTAAAGCCCCGGCGGGGTTTCCAGAATCTGGATACCCGCCGGGGCTTTGTGCTGTCCTCCAGCACGGATGCTTCGAATCAGTTTAATACTCTGGCCAGGACAACTGGGCAATTCGTTGGTTGAGTTCCAGCTGATCTGCGCGCAGGCTCTGGCGTTCCGCCGGGATCTCTATTAGGCGAAGCTGCTGTGGTGTACTTTGTGCCAAGAGCGAGGCCAGCTCGGCCGGGTCTGAGACCCGATGGTATTCCCAGCCGTAGCCTTCGGCGAGCGCTGCCAGGTTCATCTGCTGGGGTGTGGCGAAAAGCCGTTCCACGCTGTTCCCATAACGGTGCGAGAGCTCAACCTGACCGTGTTCCAAGGTGGAGAAGATCGCTCCTCCCCCGTCGTTGTAGACCACCACGTCCACGGTGGGTTTTTGCTCGTCAGGGCTGAAGATCAGGGAACTGGCATCGTGGGCGAAGGTAATATCCCCCATGACCGCAAGGGTTCGTTCGCCACTGCCGATCGCTAGGCCCAGCGCGGTGGAGATGGTCCCGTCAATGCCGGCCAACCCACGATTGGCATGGCAGCGGCCCGCGCCTGGCTGCAGCGGGTCGGCTGCGAGGTCGAAGTCGCGAACAATATTTGAGGAACCCAAAAGCAATTGGGGAACCGCCGCGTTCCAAATCTCAGTGGCCGCACCCGCACCGGTGAGTGTCGCGGGGTCCTGCATTGCGCTGCGAATTTCCTGCGCCTGGACATCGAGGTGCTGCCAGGATGCCAGCCATCCTTGCGCTGCATTACCGGCGAAGTCCACCAATTCTTGCCGGTTGGCCACCGGCACTTCGCGCCGGCGTCCGGATTCATACCAGGGTGCAGGTGATGGCTCCCAGATCACAGAGTCAAGATGCTCAGCTGCCAGGAGCTGCCCGACTGGTCGGCTGAGGGTGGAACGGCCAAAAAGCACCACGCGCTCGATCTGTTCAAGCCCTACCGCGATCAGCGGGCGGTAGTGGCGAATTGCATTCGCGGAAAAGCGTGCGTTGGAGGACGGTTCGGCAAACAGCGGGAGCCCCAGGTGCTGGGCGAAGGCTTGGGCTTCGGCCCCCGCCCCATGCCCGGCCACCACCACTGTGCGCCGTGTGGTGGCAGCTTCTGGGCGCGGCCACGACATGTCGGGGAGTTTGTCCGCGGCCGGTTTCCAGTTTCCGGGGTGGATCTGAGTCCACGGCTGGTTATCGATGCTCGCGTCGTCTTCCGGCGTTAATGGGTCACGGAATTGGAGGTTGAGCTGGACCGGGCCGGGGGCGGTGAGTGCGTTGCCTCGCAATGCCGCCAGCGACGATTCAAGGGCAGTGGCGGGGCTGTGCCCTGCCGGGACGTTCAGGGCGGCGCGCACGTGCTCTCCGAAGAGGTTTTTCTGCCGGGTGCTTTGGCTAGCCCCGGTGCCGTGCAATTCGTCGGGACGGTCTGCGGAGAGGACCAGCAACGCGGTGCCGGTGTGATTCGCTTCCATCACGGCCGGCAGCATCTGCCCGATGGCTGAGCCGCTGGTGGCCACGATGGCTACCGGGGTTTGGGTGGCTTGGGATATACCCAGTGCCATGAACGCCGCAGAGCGTTCATCGATGCGTACATGGATCTGCAGTTTCCCCGCGGCTTCAGCTTCTGCTGCGGCGTAGGCCAGCGGGGCGCTGCGTGACCCCGGGGAGATCACCAGGTCCCTGATTCCTGCGGCGATCAGTGCGCAGAGCACTTCGCGGGCTGTGGCAATGGCACGCTGTCCATCTTGCTGCGCACTCACGCGGTCGGTCACCTCAAGTCTTGGCCGGAAAACATCCTTCCAAGTCTATCCAGTGAACGAGCCCTTAAGATTCACGTTCGTTTTTCGGTTCCCAGCGCGGCGGGAGGAAGTGTTATGCTTCCCCCGCCACCGCACCGTTGCACCCGCGGGGTTTAGTTTTTGCCGTGCCCGTGACCCTTGGAGCCCTTCTGTTCCTTGAAGACCTGGACAACAGTTGGCCGTGGACCGTAGAACTGTCCCTTCTTTGCCTTTCCAGCGTTCTTCACAAAGTCAGGGAAAAGGGATGCCGGTTGGTCAAAGGTGCCGCCTTCTCCGGGGTGTTGCACCGAAACGAACACAGAACCGTCCTTGTCATGGATGACCGGCCCGCAGGTTTCTGCGCCGGTGGGCACCGCGAGGAACTGTTCCACCCTGCCGCGATTCTTTCCACTGAGCGTGACCTTGTGCAAGGCATCGGAGTAGCCAATGGTGCTCGGTGCTCCGTCGGTGGAGATCCACAGGTTGCCGGCCGAATCGAAGGCTAGATTATCCGGGCAGGAGATCGGGGAAACCTTATTCGCCGGGTAACCGGAGAAATACGTGGAGGAGTTGACCTTCGGGTCACCGGCAACCAGCAGGATGTTCCAGGTGAACTTGGTCGCGGTCGCATCGTTTCCGGCTTCGGTGAGTTCCAGCACGTGGCCGTCGCGGTTGGCGTTGCGCGGGTTCTGCTCGGTGGCTGATTCTTTTCCTTCTTTTCCTCGGTCGGTGTTGTTGGTCAACGCCACGTAGAGTTTGCCGGAGACCGGGCTTGGTTCCACATCTTCGGGGCGGTCCATCTTGGTGGCGCCTACCTTATCTGCGGCCAGGCGCGTGTAGACCAGCACCTCTTCCAGGCTCATGCCTTCCACCATTGAGACACCGGCGCGGACCAGCGGCACCCAGGTGCCGGTCCCGTCGAAGGCGCCGTCGCTGGGCAATGCGCCGCTTCCATCGATCTCGCTGGCCGGTGAGTTACCTGCGAACTTGGCCACATACAGGTCGCCTTCGGAGAGCAGTTTCATGTTGTGCCGGCGGTCGTTTTTTCGGTATTTCGACGCCGAGACGAACTTGTAGATGTATTCGAACCGTGAATCGTCACCCGAGTAGGCGACCGCCTTGCCGTTGCTGGCGATCCGCACGTTGGCGCCTTCATGCTTGAAGCGGCCGAGGCTGGTGTGTTTGACCGGGGTGGAGTCCGGATTCTGCGGGTCGATTTCCACCACCCAACCGAAACGGTTTGCCTCGTTCTCATACCCTTCATGGTGCAGGCCGAACCGCGGGTCGGTTTCTTCCCAACCGCGTTCGGTGGCTTGGGCGGCAATGCCGTAGCGTGCCTCCTGCTCGGTCCCGCGTCCGCGGAAGTATTGATCGATATTTTCTTCCCCAGACAGGATGGTTCCCCAGGGGGTGGTTCCGCCGGCGCAGTTGTTCAGAGTGCCCAGAATCTTTGTTCCCTTGCGGTCGGCACGGGTTTTGAGCAGGTTGCTTCCTGCCGCCGGACCGTCCACCGCGAACTCGGTGCTCATGGTGATGCGGCGGTTTCGTTCGCCGCCTCGAACATAGGTCCATTTTTTGTTGTTCTTTTTGCGCGAGACCTCCACGATGCTGAATCCATGGGCGTTCATGGCGATACGGCGTGCTTCGTCTTTGTTGTTTTCAAACCAGTCGGAGGCGAACATCATGTCTTCATTGGTGTACTCGTGATTCGCGACCAGCACACCGGTGCGGCCGGAGTATTTGTCCACGATGATGTCCAGGTAGTCGCAGTTGTAGCCGAACTGTTCGGCCTGTTTGCGGGCGCTCTGCTTCTGGGCATCAAATTCCGCGGATCGTTTGAACAGTGGGTCACCCCAGCGGATGATGCTGTGCCAGTCGTAACCTTCGGGAACACTCATGGTGTCCACCGAACGCGACACCGGGCCGATGGCCTCAAAGGCCAGTTTTCCGCCACCGCTCGAGTTTTTGCCGGCTACCGCGACTTCTGCCGCCTGCGACGCTGGTGCACCGAACAGCTGCGGGCCGATGACCAGGGCGGAGGCTCCAACCGCTCCTAGGCCAAAGATTTGGCGGCGAGAGAGTGCCGCGTCGGCAATGTCGCGGAAATAGTCGTTGGATGAGTTATTGCAATCCGGCTTGGCGCAGGCATCTGCGCATTTGAAGTGGCAGGTCGCCGCGGAACGTCCGCCACGGGTGTGGCCAAGCATTGGCAGCTGGGTACGGGTGGGATTCATGGATCCGTCACTTCCTCGGTGTGGCTCGCTCGTCAGGGGGTGAAGCGATTCGAGGTTTTCATCCGGACATGGTCAAAATTTGCACAGGAGGTTAACGCAAGGCTAATTCCCGCCCCAGCGTCCTATGGCTCCAGCAGCTGTTGGTAGCACTCGCGCACCCGCAGGTGCCACCATGCTTCACGCTCACGGCCCGGATACAGCGTGGAGAGCTTGTGAGCTTGCGGTTCGACTCGACGCACCGGCAGGTAGCCTGCGGTGGCTAGCAACGGCGTGTCGGTCACGTCGTCTGCGAAAAGGTTTCCGGTAGACAGGCCGCAGGCATAAGGAAGCTCGGGCAGGGCGCTGGCTAGTGCGGCCGCCTGCGCTAGTCCCACGGAGGTGTCTAGCGCGCTGGAGACCACCACATCCAATTCGGCGTGCGCAGCGATGTCCAGGACCGCCTGAATCCCTCCCAGAGGCTGAGCCTTGATGATCATCAAATCGGCGGCCCCCAACCGGGAGACTTCCAGCGGGTCGGTGTGTTTACGCACGGCTTCATCCGCCGCAATTTTCAGGCCGATTCCGGCGTTGCGCAACTGCGATCGAACTTCGGCAAGTCCGGTAATCCCGGGAACCGGCTGTTCGGCATACTGCAAATCGAATTCGCTGAGCGCACTGAGTGCGTGAACCGCGGTGGGGATATCCCATCCCATGTTGGCGTCCACCCGCAGTGCCGCTTCCGGGTAGAGGCGGCGAGTCTCGGCGACACGGGCGAGGTCTTGGGAAAGGTCCTGGCCTTGCTCGGCGACCTTGATTTTGATGGTGTGCGGATCATCGTAGCGTTCTAGCACCCTGCCAACGTCACCGGCAGGGACTGCTGGCAGTGTCGCGTTGACAGGGATGCTGGTGCGCCGTGGTTCCGGGAATGGCTGATACGCCGCTTCGATAGCCGCCGCCAGCCAGCGCGAGGCTTCGGCCGGCCCGTATTCGAGGAAGGCGGAGAATTCCCCCCACCCGGCGGGTCCTTGGATCAGCAGCGCCTCACGTTGGGTCACTCCACGAAACTTCACCTGCATGGGCAAGCGAACCACGTGGCTGTTGCTGAGGATTTCTTCCACGGCTGGCAAGGGAAAATTCATACTCCAAGCCTAGCCATGGTGTTGATGGTTACACACCGAATGCATGCCGTGAAACACGTGAGTTATGACAGTCTAGAGATATGAGTCGCCATTCCGCCGCCCCGAAGCCACACCACGTGCAGTGGTGGTGGGGGCTGTTGCTGCTCTTGGCGCTCTTCGTGATCGAATACGTCTTTTTTGTTCAGCTACGTGCCGGCCAGTGGGCTGACCAGGTTGGTTTTGTGGTCTGGTCCCAATGGTGGCCTTCCACAGACCTGCAAAATCCGGTGCGCCGTTTCCTGGATTTGTTGCCGATGATTTGCGGCATTATCGCCGCAGTTTTCCTGCTCTACCGGGTGATCCGCGACCGCAGCTTCCTGCGTGCCTTGATTGCCCTGGCGGCCGCCGGAGCCGCCATGGCTACCACACAGGTCCTCAAACATCAGCTACTGGTGCGCCCGGACTTCAACTTCGGGACGGCCGGAAACTCTTTTCCTTCGGGGCACACCACCGCCGCGGCCGCGGCTATGGGGTTGATGTATCTCATTTCGCCGCCTCGGCTGCGCCCGGTGGTTCAGCCGGTTGCCTGGATTTTCGCCACGGTTACCGGCGTCGCTACCTTGGTGTGCGGCTGGCACCGCCCCAGCGATATTGCCGCCGGCTTTTTGGTCGCCGCGTTCTGGATGATTGTCGCCGCGGCGTTGCTGCAGCGGATTCAGCCGCTGAGCGGCGAGGTGAACCGAACCAGTTGGTCGCGAACCTTGGGAGTAGCCAGCTTCGTTCTCTGGGTGCTGGTTATTATGCTTTCATACGTGCTCCCCCACCCGCATATCCAAAAGGTTCCTCAGCTGTTGCTGGCGGTCTATGCGGTCCTGGGTCTTGTGCATGTGGTCACCGCATCCCTTTTCTCCGGGCTGGTCCTTCGTTCCATGGTGATCGGTCCGACCCGCAGCTGAAACGCGTGGCGGTTAGCGCCCCTGCGCCATCAACGCATTGAGCTGGGCGGCTGCCCGGGCTGAGTCCGGGATGGTGACGGCGAACCGGCGTTTGTCCTTGAGCTCAACCGCCAGACCTTCGTGGCGGCGCATCACCACAGCGGAGCCGCCCGGGAAAAATCGCCATCCCCAACCGCCCCATTCCATCGGCTGGATTTCTTCGGAAATCACCGATTGCATCTGAGAAACCTCGATGGTGCGCAGCGGGAACCCCAATACGGCGCTGGCCACTCGAAGCTTCCCGTTGGAAATCGTCACACGGATCCGGGCTATGCCCAGTACCAGCGGGGTGAGCAGCACAATAACGGCGATTCCCATGATTTGGCTGACCACGTCGCCACCTTCGCCTGCACTCATCACAAGCATAAAAACGCCCAAGCCCGCAGTGAAAATCCCCAGGAACCACAACCACCACGGTGCATTCATGGTGACGTTGAACCCGTCTATAGGGACGGTTGCCGCTGCGCCCGGGACTTCGGCCTGTGGCTTGACGGGCTTGTTGAGGTTCTGGGCGCCATACTCACGACGCCGGTTCTGCCGATTTTGCTGGTACTGCTGGAAAACTCCACAGAGCCATAGCGGCACGAAACTAATCACGGTGGCAAGGATGCTCGCAACAATCCAGGGCCCGGAAACGGCCTGCGTAGGGTCCCCGGCGAGCGCGGTGGGAACCGAGCTTGAGACATACACGCCTGCGGTGGTCCAGGCGGTCAGGCTTCCCACAAAAAGCAGGCCCAGCAACGCCAGGGGTTTACGAGTTAAGAACAGGGCACCCCAGCCAACCAAGCCGCCAATGACCGCGAAGGTGATGGATGCAGTGAACAGCACCGAACTGTCGGTGAACCCGTCCGGGTAGGAACTATCCGACCAGTGGGTTGCCGTGATGCTTGGCAGGTTGGGCCCCAAGATCCGCTGCGTTGCCACGATGACCACGATGGGCACAAAGAGCAAGATCAGCACTGCTCGGCGGCTTCTAACCTCTACACGTTCGGTGGAAATGATCGGCTCCTTTCGGCTTCGGCACCCTACTCGTTATTAAGCACGGCACCCTGGCGGTCCATCTCAAGTCTAAGAAATGGATCATGACTTGCCAATTAAGCCTCTGAATCAGCGAGCGCTTAGGGGTTTAGAAAGACCCCACGGCCACCGGACTTCACCGGCTCACCGTGGGGTCTTGCGGCACCTGGCTACAGGGTTGCCAGGGCGTTTTTCGGATCGGTCATCGCATCGGCAACGTAGCGCAGGAATCCTGCGGCAGTACCGCCGTCGCAGACCCGGTGGTCAAAACTCAGTGTCAGCTCGCAGATGGAACGAACCTTGATTTTTCCATTAACCACCCACGGCTTCTCAACGATTCGTCCCAGGCCGAGGATGGCCGCTTCGGGATAGTTGATAATCGCCGCGGAGCCGTCCACGTTGAACACGCCGTAGTTGTTGATGGTGAACGTGCTGCCTGACAGCTCGGACACACCGGCCTTGCCCTCGCGGGCGATGCCGGCCAGCCGGGCGAACTCGGCCGAGAGTTCGTTGGCGTTGAGTTTATGGGCTCCACGCACGTTCGGAACCACAAGTCCTCGATCCGTTTGTGCCGCGAATCCCAGATTCACGCCCTCGAAAACGGTATGGCGCAGCGAGCCATCAGCCAGCACCTCGATGCGGCTGTTCAATTCAGGGAATCGTTGCAGGCCTGCCACGGCGTAACGGGAGATCAATGCCATGATGCTGGGGGCTTGGCCCGCAGCTTCTTTGATCTTGCCACGCAGTTTGAGCAGCTTGGTCACATCCACGTCCACCCACACCGTGGCCTCGGGGATTTCGCGGCGCGAGGTGCTCATGGCCGTGGCAATGGTTTTGCGAACCCCTGACAGCATCTGACTGGAGGCTACCGGCAGTCCGGTGCGTTTATCGGTTTCACCGCTCTGAGCTGCGGTGTCCACGGCGGGGACAGCCACCAGCGCTGCGGCGGCTGCCGGGGTGGCGACCGCTGGGGCTGCAAGTGCATCGGCCGGCTGCTGGTGGGTCCCGAAGAGAGCCTCAACATCGGCGCGCAGCACCAGCCCTTCCGGGCCGGTTCCGCGGACCGTGCGGATGTCGATGGAGTGTTCCTTGGCCAGCTTGCGTACCAGCGGGTTGATGACACGCACGGCCTGGGTTGAGGTCTCGCTGGAAGCCGCCGCGGTGGTGATTCCGCTGCGCGGCCGGCGCCGACGGCTGGAGCTGGGTTTCGATGCCCCGGTGCCGTAACCGATCAGTACATTTCCGCTGCCCTCGTCCTCGTCGGTGTCTTCCGGTTTCTGGGTTCCGGCGAGTTCCTCGTCGCGGTAGGACAACGCGCCCTCGACTGGTTCAGCCGGGGCAGGTGCTTCTTCCGTTGGCTGGTCCCCCGCGGTGTTCACCGAAATGAAAGGTTCGTCTACCAGCATCATCTGTCCTGCATCACCATGCAGGGTCGAGACCACACCTTCGAATGGGCATGGGATCTCCACCAATGATTTTGCGGTTTCCACCTCGGCGATCGGCTGGTCCACGATCACCGCATCACCTTCGGCGATCATCCAGCGCACCAGCTCCGCCTCGGTGAGCCCTTCGCCCAAGTCCGGCAGGAGGAACGTTTTGATACTCAATTTAAGCCTCCCACTGAAGCTGATCGACGACGTCCAAGATGCGTTCGGCACTTGGCAGGTTGTATTTCTCCAGCGTTGGCGCCGGGAAAGGAATGTCGAAGCCGGTCACGCGCAGCACGGGGGCGGCCAACGAATGGAAACACCGTTCCTGCACACGCGCTACAATTTCGCTGGCGACCGAGGCGAAACCCTGGGCTTCGGCCACAACGATGGCGCGCCCGGTTTTGCGGACCGAGGCGGCAACCGATTCGTCGTCAAATGGCACGATGGTGCGAATATCAATGACTTCCAGGCTGATACCTTCCTCGGCGGCCAGCTTGGCCGCCTGCAGGCAGGTGGACACGCTCGGTCCGTAGGTGATCAGGGTGGCGTCGGAGCCGGCCCGCGCAATCCGCGCTACGCCTTCGGTACGGGCGGCCTTGCGCGCCTCGTATTGCGCGGCGAGCGCTTCGAGATCCACCTGTTCCTTGGACCAATACAACTTCTTGGGTTCGAAAAAGACCACCGGATCTTCGGAATCAATGGCCTCGCGCAGCATCAGGTAGGCATCTTGCACGGTCGCCGGGGTGAAGACCTTCAAGCCCGGGGTGTGGGCATAGTATGCCTCGGAGGAATCACAGTGATGCTCCACGCCACCGACACCGCCGGCATAAGGAATACGGATGACCATCGGCAACGGCAGGCGCCCCTGGGTGCGGTTGCGCATCTTGGCTACGTGGGAGGCAATCTGCTCGAAAGCCGGGTAGGCGAAGGCATCAAACTGCATTTCGATCACCGGACGCATCCCGTTCATTGCCATGCCGGCGGCCATGCCTACAATGCCCGACTCGGCCAAGGGTGTGTCGAAGCAGCGTTCGGAGCCAAAGCGGGCTGTGAGCCCATCGGTGATACGGAAGACACCGCCGAGGGTTCCCACGTCCTCACCGAAGATGACCACCGACTGATCCGCGCTCAAGGCATCGGCCAGGGCGGTGTTCAGGGCCTTGCCGAAGGTCACCGGCTGGTTTTCGGTCGCTGCCTTGGCTGCCGCACGGGCGGTCGCGTCGGAGACGTTCGGGTTCACACGCGAAGTGGTGGTAGTCATGCTAGGCCTCCTCACGGGCTAGTTCGTCGGCGAGCATTGCCTGTTGCTCGGCCAACTGCGGGGTCTTTGAAGAAAAAACATGTTCAAACAGTTCACGCGGATCGGTGTTCGCGTCCTGGTTCATTCCATCTCGCAGGGTTTTGGCCACCGCTTCAGCCTTCTGGGTGATCTCGGCCGCGGCTTGCTCGGTCAGCAGCCCCGCATCGTCGAGGTAGGACTGCAGCCGGATTACCGGGTCCTTGGCTTTCCACTCGGCGACTTCCGCGTCTTCGCGGTAGCGTTTGTCGTCATCTGCATTGGTGTGCGCCTGCATCCGGTAAGTATGGGCTTCAACCAGCAGCGGGCCGTTGCCTTCACGAGCCAAACGCACGGCACGGGTCATCACGGCCATCAGCGCCATGAGGTCGTTGCCGTCCACCCGTTCGCCGGCCATGCCGTAACCCACGGCCTTGTGGGCCAGGGACGGTGCCGCAGACTGCTGGGAGAACGGTACCGAGATGGCGTATTTGTTGTTCTGGACAAAAAAGATCACCGGGAGGTTGAACACTGCGGCGAAGTTCAGTGCTTCGTGGAAGTCTCCCTCGCTGGTGGCGCCATCACCGCACATCGCGACCACCACCGTATTTTCGCCGCGCAGCTTGGCCGCGTGGGCAACACCCACGGCGTGCAGCAGCTGGGTGGTCAGCGGGGTGGCCATCGGTGCGCAGTTGTAGGCTTTGGGGTCATACCCGCAGTGCCATTCACCGCGGAAGCTGGTCATCACCTCCATCGGCGCAACCCCCTTGGTCAGCACCGCCACGGTGTCGCGGTAGGTGGGGAACAGCCAGTCGCCTTCTTCCAGGCACAGCGCGGCGGCTACCTGGCAGGCCTCCTGTCCGTGGCTTGAAGGATAGACGGCCATACGGCCCTGACGGACCAAGGCGGAATTCTGGTCGTTAACACGCCGGCCTGTCACCAGTGCCGAGTAGGCTTCCATCAGCCGTGCGGGGCTCGGCAACGGGTATTCGTGTCCCGGTTCGGTTCCCTGTTTGTCCTGTGGACGCAGGCTTCCATCTGGGTCCAAAAGGTTGATCATGTGCCGAGCTGGCAACATGTAGTCTTCCGGGGTGATTCCGAATTTTCTGCTGACTTCACTCATGCGGTCCGCGTGTGCGTCGGTGCTCATGTTCTCCCACCTTTCGTAGTGCTGCGAAGGTCCTGCGTCACGTAGCTCTGTGACTGGCTTCACTCAAACAACATTTGCAAACAATTATGCGTATCAGTGGCAATCTGTATCCAGTCTCGATGAGAATCATGGAAAGTTGAGCATGAGATACGTATACTCATAGACGATTCGTTTCAAGAAAATGAGTTTGACGATGACTCGTCCGTCCCGTTTAAAAGGAGAATTAATGGCCGCCGACGCGGAACTGAAACTGGATGATGTTGACCACGCAATTCTGGCCGAACTCACCAGCGACGGGCGGCAATCCGTCACAGCGGTGGCCCAGAAGGTCCATGTTTCCCGAGCCCACGCCTATTCACGCATCGCCAAGTTGCAAGATGCCGGGGTGATCACCCGGTATACGGTGGTGATTGATCCGGTGAAAACCGGCCTCAAAGCCAGTGCCTACGTGACTTTGAGGCTGAGGCAGCACTCGTGGCGGGAGTTGCGTGATCATCTGGCGGCAATCCCGGAGGTGCACCATATCGGTTTGGTTGGCGGGAATTTCGACGTGATTCTTTTGGTGCGCGCCAAGGACAATCTTGATTTGCGACGTGTGGTTTTCGAAGAACTCCAGGCCTTGCCGACAGTCATCGATACCCAGACGCTGCTGATTTTCGAGGACACCGACACCCGTTAAATTCCTCGGCCCGTCAAAGACAAAACGTCCACCGGATTCGTTCTGGTGGACGTTTTGTCGTTGGTGTGCGAAAACAGCACGGGCAGGCGCACAGCTTGTCAGGTCCACTGAGCAAACGATCGTAAACACCCGTTGTACCCGGATGCTGCAGACACGACTTCACGCTTCGGCGTGGCCAGCAGCCCCAGCACGGGCCTGAGGCTTTCGTTTCACGCGCACCTGCGCATCCGGTGGCAGAGGTGCCAAACGCCCGCCAGAATCGAACTGGCGGGCGCTTGGCTTGCTACATATTTACTTCTTGCCGGTAAAAACCGGCGGACGCTTTTCTTGGAATGACTTAAAGCCTTCCGCGTAGTCGGCGGTGTCGCACAGCGCCGCCTGCGCACGGTTTTCGGTGCGCATTGAGTTCCACAACCCCACACGTTGGTCTCGGATTTCCGCCACCAGTTGTTTGGAGGCGACAAATGCCTGGGTTGCGCCCGCAGCGACCTTGAGGATGATCTCCTCGCCGCGTGCAGTCAGTTCCTCGGCAGGAAATGCCCGGGAGAACAAGCCCGAGCGTACCGCCTCGGCCCCGGAGATCAGCTCCGCGGTGTAGATCATGTCCAGGGTGCGGTGCGCCCCCAGCCGTTCGGTGAACAACCAATGCCCGCCGGAGTCCAAGGTTGCCCCCAGATTGGCGAACGGTGAACCGATTTTCGCATTCTCGGCCACATACACGACGTCGGTGGCGACGGCCAGGCCCAGCCCTACACCCAGGCAGGCGCCCTGCACCAGAGCGAAGGTCGGCGCCGGGAAGCTGGACATCTTCTCAAGCAATGGCTGCACCTTGCCTTCAAGGTAGCCAATGACGTCATCATCGGCCGGGTTGACCCCGGAGATGTCACGCCCGGCACAGAAGCCACGACCCTCACCGGTCAGCACCAGGGTACGGACCTCACCGGATTGAACGGCCGCCGCAGCGGTGTCATAGGCTTCGGACAATTCGGCGAGCGCCGCCTCGTCCAGCGAGTTCATCTTCTTCGGTGCGTTCAGCACCACCCGGGCAATCGAATCGGCAATTTTCAGTTCAATCATGAATGTGTCCTACCGCGTCTAGGCGTCGAAATCGACGCTGAGTTTTTCGGTGGTTGGGTGCGACTGGCAGGTCAGCACATAACCGGCCTCGACCTCGTCCGGTTCCAGCGCGTAGTTTTCAGCCATGGTGACGGTGCCGCAGGTGACCTTGGCGCGGCAGGTGCCGCACACCCCACCGGCGCAGGCAAACGGAACGTCCGGGCGCACGCGCAGAGCCGCGTTCAGCACGGTCTCATTGGCTCGTACCGGGGACTTGACCTCGCCTTGCAGGCCGTCGAGGGTGAAGCTGATCTCGTAGCTTTCCTCATCCTCGTCGATGGTGACCGGGCGGCCGATGTTGCCCTGCGGTTTGCTTGGCTCACCGGTGGTGAACAGTTCGAAACGAACCTTCTCGGCGGGAATCTCCATGCCGGCCAGCTGGTCGCGGACCAGCTGGACCAGCTCGAACGGGCCGCACAGGAACCACTCGTCCACGTTGGGTGCCTGGACAACGGTCTGCAGCAGTGTTGACAGTTTTTCTGCATCGATTCGCCCGGAGAGCAACGGCGAGATGCGCTGCTCGCGGCTGAGCACGTGGTGCAGGGCCAGCCGGGAGGGGTAACGGTCCTTGAGGTCGGCCAGTTCTTCCAAGAACATCACGTCCATGGCGGCCTTGTTCGCGTAGATCACATCGAAGCGGGTGTGCTCATTGGCCGACAGGATGGTGCGGGCGATGGCCAGCACCGGGGTGATCCCCGACCCGGCGGCCACGGCCACAAAACGGTCCTGGGCGGTGGTGTCGATCTGGGACGGGTCGTTGATCTCGGTCAGCCGGTGCTTGGAGATGAAAGCTCCGGCAGGGCTCATCACATCCATCTGGTCACCTGCGCTCAGGTTTTCATTGGCCCAGGTGGAGAAGAGGCCACCGAGGTCGCGTTTGATGGCAACCTTGATCTCATTGCCGGTAGGTTCGGCGCAGATCGAGTAGGAACGGCGCAGCTCGTGCAGCTCGCCTTCCGCGTTCGGGATTTCTTTGCGCAGGGCAACATACTGCCCGGCAACATAGTCGTACTCGTCGCTCAACTGCTCGGGAACCTCGAAGGTCACCTCAATGGAGTCCTTGGTCAGCCGGCGGACGTTGGAAACGGTGAGCCGGTGAAAGGCGGCGCGGCGACGAGTTGGTGTGGTTTGGTCGGTCATGAGAGCACCTTGAAGTAGTCGAAGGGTTCCAGGCAGTCTTTGCAGGTGTAGAGCGATTTGCAGGAAGTCGACCCGAAGCGGGCCAGTTCGCGGGTGTTCAGCGAGTGGCAGCGCGGGCACTTGACGCTCATGCCAAGTGTCACGCGTCCGGCATGGCCCCGCCCGGTGGGCGGGGCGATGCCGTAGGCTTCCAGTTTGGCTTTGCCACCGGCGGTCATCCAGTCAGTTGACCAGGCGGGGGTGAGCACCAAGCGAATATCGATCTGTTCGTGGCCGGCGTCGTGGAAAACCCGGTACAGGTCCTCGGTGATGACGTCCATGGCCGGGCACCCCGAATAGGTGGGGGTGATGACCACATGGATCTGGCCGTCCTCATCCTGCTGGACTTCACGCAGGATTCCAAGGTCGGCGATGCTCAGCACGGGAATCTCAGGATCCGTGACCTTCGAGGCGATGGCGAACAGATCTTCGGTGTTGGTGATCAGGTTGCTCAAGACTGCTCCCCCTTAGCGGGCGAAAAGGGTTGGGTGGTGGCTACCAGCTGGCACCGGGGTGCTTGCGGGCAAGGACTTGCATTTCGGCCAGGATGAACCCGAGGTGCTCGGAATGCTCTCCACCGCGGCCATTGGCCATGGCCTGTCCGGTGGCTGGAATTTCCAGTCCCGAGTCGGCGAGGACCGCGGTGATTTCCTCTTCCCAGGCGGCGCGCAAGGAAGAAGGAAGCACAGCCACACCATCTAGTTCGCGGTGCATCGGGAGGTCGGTGAACATTTCGTCCACGTATGGCCAGAGAATTTCCAGCGCATGACGCATCTTGGCCGCCGATTCCTCGGTCCCCAGTCCTAGGCGCACGGTCCATTGGATGGCGTGGTCGCGGTGGTAGTCCACTTCCTTCACGGCCTTGGCGCTGATCGCCGCGAGGGTCTCGTCTCCCGATTCGGTCAGCTTGGAGTACAGCAGGTGCTGGAAAATCGAGACGATCAGCTGGCGGATGATGGTGACCCCGAAGTGGCCATTGGGCTGCTCGACGATCCACAAGGAGGTGAATTCCTCTTCGTCGCGCCAGTAAGCCAGGTCGTCTTCGGTTTTGTCCCAGGCCAGTCCGGCGTAGGTCAAGAAGGAGCGAGCGTGTCCCAGCAGGTCGAGGGCGATGTTGCCCAGGGCGACATCCTCTTCCAGCTCCGGCGCCCGGGAAATCCAGTGCGAAAGCCGCTGAGCCAGGATCAACGCGTCGTCACCCAGGGTCAACGTGTACCGGGCAATTTCATCGCTGGGCTTGAGGCCGTCAACGGCAATGTCTTCGGGGCGCAGGGCGTTTCCGGGGGTCACACGCGTGGCCGAGGCCAATGCATCACCGAAGCTGTCCAATTCGGCTTCGAGTTCGTCGTGGTTCACAGGTGCTTCACTCCCTCGCTGGCCTTGTAATAGGTCGCGTGGCGGTAGTCCTTACCCTGCGGGGACTCGAAAAATGAGTCCTTTTCGTCCGGGTCGGAGCTGATGATGTCCTCGGACTTCACTACCCACAAGGACACTCCCTCGTTGCGGCGGGTGTACAGATCGCGGGCGTTGCGCACCGCCATCTGGGCGTCCGGTGCATGCAACGATCCGGCGTGCACGTGCGAGAGTCCTCGGGAGGAACGGACAAAAACTTCCCACAGGGGCCAATTGCTCTGTTGGCTCATGTCAGGCAACCTCACTTTGTACTTGCTTGGCGGCGTATGCTGCGGCGGCTTCGCGGACCCAGGCACCTTCGCGGTGGGCTTCGCGGCGACGTTCCAGACGCTGCGCATTAACTGGGCCATTGCCCTTGATAACTGCCATGAACTCGTCCCAGTTCAGATCCATGTGGATCCACTGTTTGTTTTCTTCGTCGTACCGCAGTTCGGGATCCGGCAGGGTCAAGCCCAACACCTTCACCTGCTCGGCGATCATGCCGACAAAACGCTGACGCAGTTCATCATTGGAGAAACGCTTGATGTTCCAGGCCATTGACTGCTTGGAGTTCGGCGACTGGTCATCTGGCGGGCCGAACATCATCAATGCTGGCTCGTAAAAACGGTTGACGGCATCCTGCGCCATCTTCTTCTGGGCTTCGCTGCCGCGCGAGAGCGAGAGCAGAATCTCGAAGCCCTGGCGCTGGTGGAATGATTCTTCCTTGCAGACTCGTACCATGGCTCGTCCATAGGGTCCGTAGGACGCACGGCACAGCGGCACCTGATTGGCGATTGCCGCTCCGTCAACCAACCAACCGATGGCACCCATGTCTGCCCAGGAGCGTGCCGGGTAGTTGAAGATCGAGGAGTACTTGGCGCGACCGGTCAGCAGCTGGTCATTCAGCTCATCGCGGTTGGTGCCCAGGGTCTCGGCGGCGGAGTAGAGGTACAGGCCGTGACCGGCCTCGTCCTGGACCTTGGCCATCAGGATCGACTTGCGCTTCAACGATGGAGCGCGGGTGATCCAGTTCGCTTCTGGCTGCATTCCGATGATTTCCGAATGCGCGTGCTGGGAGACCTGGCGGGTCAAGGTTTTGCGATAGGCATCTGGCATCCAGTCGCGTGGTTCAATACGCGAGTCCTTGCCAATCAGGGCATCAAAACGCGCCTGGGACTGCTCTTCTTCGTAGCTTGGGACGGCACTTAGTCCCGGCTCCTGCGGTGTGGTCGGGGCCATGGTTCACCTCACTGAAAAATATTTACATACTGACCGTTCGTTCAGTATGTCAGAGTGGGATCTGTCACGTCAACACGAGCGCGGGAACATGACCAACAAAAGCTGTCCGATCAACAAAAAAGACGCCCCGAAAGCAATTCTCTCGGGGCGTCGATTCGTGGAACAATCAGGCGTTCACCAGCTGCTTGGCAGCGGCTTTCCGCCCGAAGATCAACTGGTCCGCGGAATATGCACCGGGCCCGGCCAGCGCCAGGGCAACGGCTCCGGCACCAAGGATCGCCACCAGTTCATACCCTCCGTTGTCAACAAAAAGCCCCGCCGGGAGGTGCACCATAAAGAGCGCACCGAGCATATCCAGCGCAAGCAGGCCTGCCGCAACACGGGTCACCACACCCAGGATCAGGGCGATGCCGCCGGCAAGTTCAAGCGTGGCAACTACCGGAGCGACCAACGCGGCCAGCGGGACTCCCATCTGCTCAAACGAGGCGGTGACACCCGGCAGGGTGAATTGGAAGTATTTCTGCCATCCATGGGCAACGAGGATGAGCCCCAGGACAACACGGAGCACCAGCAGTGCAACAGAAGTCATTGTCGGGTTGTTTCGGGTGGTCATTTCAATCTCCATCAGTTCTGCATCGGGGATGAGCGGCTTCGTAACAACTCACCATCAACCCTAGCCAAATAACTTGAAGCTTCAATGATAATTCTCTATGTCGCACCTGTGATTAAGTCCGCACACAGCAAAACCGCCCGGTCAACAAGCAACAACTGTTGACCGGGCGGCTGAAGGAAATACCTCGGCAGCAACGCGGAGGCCATATGGCCTCGGCGCTCCTATAGCACCTTAGACAAAAAGTCCTTGGTACGTTCCTGCTGCGGGTTGCCAAACAGGTCTTCCGGTTTGCCTTGTTCGCAGACCACACCATCAGCCATAAAAACTACCCGGTCCCCCACCTCGCGGGCGAAGCCCATCTCGTGGGTCACCAGCACCATGGTCATTCCCGAATCAGCCAATTCCTTGATGACCTGAAGCACCTCGCCAACCATCTCCGGGTCCAAGGCACTGGTGGCCTCGTCAAAAAGCATGATTCCCGGGGCCATGGCCAGCGCACGGGCAATCGCCACACGCTGCTTCTGTCCGCCGGAAAGCGAGGACGGGCGGGCATCCGCCTTCTCCCGAAGCCCCACTCGCTCCAGCAGTTCCAGTGCCTTCGCCCGGGCTTGGGTCCGGTCCATCTTTTTCAGCTCAACCGGAGCCAGCATGATGTTCTCCGCCACCGACATATGCGGGAAAAGATTAAAGTGCTGGAACACCATTCCCACGTGGCGGCGAACCTCGTTGATGTCCACCTTCGGATCGGTCAGCTCAAAACCGTCAACCACCACCGTGCCGGAGGTGATGTCCTCCAACTTGTTCAGGCAGCGCAGCAGAGTGGATTTACCGGAACCCGAGGGCCCGATCACGCAAACCACTTCGCCTTCACGGATATCCAAATCGATGCCCTTGAGCACGTTGTTGGATCCGAATGACTTGTGAAGGTCGGTGACCTGAATTTTTACCTGCGAGTTTGTCTCGCTTGCGGTGCTCACTTGTTGAACCTCCGGTCGGCGTAGTTAGCCAATTTGGTCAGGGCCGTGATGGCGATGAAGTAGATGAAGCCCACGATCAGCAGGGTCTCGGTGACTCGGAAGTTCGCCGCGTAGATCTGCTGGCCCTGGTACAGCAGCTCGGTGAAACCGATAGCCAGCAGCAACGACGAATCCTTTAACATGATGATCAGCTGGTTGATCAATGACGGGGTCATGATCTTGAAAGCCTGCGGAACAACCACCTTCTGCATCGACTTGCCATACCCCAACCCCAGGGAGCGCGAGGCTTCAAGCTGGCCGGGATCCACCGATTGGATACCGCCGCGGACAATTTCCGCCACATAGGCGCCGGAGTTCAGCGACAGCGTCAACACACCGGCGGTCCAAACGCTGATGTCCCACCCGGTGAGCTGCGGCAAGCCGAAGTAGAACATGAAGGCCCACAGCAGCAGGGGTGTGCCGCGGAAGATGCTGATGAACGTGGTGGCGATGCCACGCAAAACAATGTTGTTGGCGATCTTCAAGAAACCAAAGGCCAGGCCGAGGATCATCGCAACCACAAAGGAGATCGCGGTAACCAGCAGGGTGTTCCACAACCCGGTCATCAGTGCAGGGAAGGACTTGACCACGAGATCAAAGAAGTTGCTCGGAACAGCGGCGGTGGGGTCAGCCAGGTACTTATCCAGAATCTGCTGGTACTCGCCGTTGGCCTTCAGCTCCGCCAATCCGTCGTTGAACGCGGCAAGCAGGGCGGTATTCTCCCCCTTGTTCACCGCGAAGCCATAGGAGCCACCGGGAACCTTGTCGGTCACGGTTTTTAAGCCATTGCCCTGGGCAATGCCGTAGGCAAGAACCGGGTAATCATCAAAAACCGCCACCGCGGAACCGGCTTTAACCGATTCATACATGGTCGCCGACTGATCCAGTGATTTCACGGTGAAACCGTACTGGTCTGCGATCGACTTGGCGTAGGTCTCGCCTTCAGAACCGGTTTTGGCAACGACAGTTTTTCCCTGCAGGGCATCGTAGCCGGTGGTTGTTTCGTCATCCTTGGCCACGGCCATCTGCACGCCGGATTCGAAATACGGCTCGGAGAAGTCGTAGATGGCCTTGCGTTCATCGGTAATCGACATCCCGGCAATCACGCCATCCACCTGGTTGGCGGACAACGCAGCCAACGCCGCGCTGAATCCCAAGGAGCGGACCTCGACGTCAAACCCTTCATCCTCGGCGATTGCCTGCAGGATATCCATGTCGATACCCGTCAGTTCCCCGTTTTCACGAAATTCGAACGGGGCAAATGTGGTGTCGGTGCCAATAACGTAGGTCTGGCCCTCAACGCTCTCGGTGCCTTGGGCTTGGGAAGCCGGGGCGCCGAGAACCAATGCCAGCAGACCGATAGCCGTTCCGGCAATCCACCGGGTAAGGCGACCTGTCCGGGCCGGTGTGTATGTGTTTTTCACTTATCTCAATCGCTTTCTCATGATGAAGGGCGAGTAACCCATGGGGCAGATTGATTCACTCTGATTGCTAGCCTATGACCAATCCGCCCATGTCGGTACCCTGTCCGTTGATCGGCACGTGTCTGTCCCTGATGCGCGGCGCACTGTCCGCGCTGAGCTTAGTAGCCTGCCAAACACAGCGGCGGTGGGATTGAATAGGTATATGACTCCAGAACCGCTTACCGCCAGCGCGCCGATCGCCGCGAAAATTCCAGTCACCCGTACCTTCCACGGTGATACCTTCACCGATGACTATGAATGGATGCGGGATAAAACCAGCCCGCAGGTCTTGGAGCATCTGAACGCGGAGAACAGCTACACCGATCAGGTAACCGCCGACCAGGAGCCGCTGCGCCAAGCGATCTTCGAGGAAATCAAGGCACGCACCGTAGAAACCGATCTGTCGGTTCCCACCCGACGACGCGGTTGGTGGTACTTCACCCGCTCGGTCGAGGGTAAACCCTACACCATCCAGAGCCGGGTCAAGGCGGAGTCTACCGGGGATCTTCAGGCCGACTGGACCCCACCGGTCATCGACCCGCAGGTTCCGTTGGAATCCGAGCAGGTGCTGCTGGATGGCAATCAGCTTGCCGAAGGCCAGTCGTTTTTTGCATTGGGCGGAATGAGCCTGAATGAGGAAAGCAACCTGCTGGCCTACTGCATTGACACGGCCGGAGACGAACGTTTCACGCTGTACGTCAAGGATCTGCAGACCGGCGAACTGCTCCCCGATGTCATCGAGGGGGTGTTCTACGGTCTGGCGTTCTCCCCGGACTCCTCCACCGTGTTTTACGTGGTGGTTGACGAGACCTGGCGGCCCCATCAACTCAAGGCCCACGTGTTGGGTACTGATCCAGCCACCGACACCGTGGTGTATGAGGAAAATGATCCCGGCATGTGGTTGGGATTCGATGTGAGCGCCGACCGGACCAAACTGCTGATCTCCAGCGGCAACTCTGAATATTCCGAGACCAGCGTGCTGGACCTCACCGATTCCCAAGCCCAGGTCCAGTTGCTGGTTCCGCGTTCGTTGCACCTGTTGCACGGGGTGGACCTGTTGCCCGGGGCCGCCGGCCAGGCAATCATCACCCACGATCATCAGGCTCCGAACAATATGGTTTCCCTAGCCGAGCTGGGACAGCTTGGCGCGGATACCGAACCCGCACAATGGCGCACCGTGGTTGAACACCAGCAAACCGTCAAGGTTGAAGGCACCGTGGTGACCAGCACCCACCTGGTGCTTTCGGTGCGGCGTGAGACCTGCGAGCGGGTCCAGCTGATCGCCTTGGACGGGCTGGGCACCGACGCGCAGCAAGCAGCCCTGGAACCTGCTTTTGACGACGAACTGTTTACCGCCTCCCCCACCTTCGCCTCCCTTGAAGCTCCGCTGATCCGCATCGGCTACACCGCGGACTTCACCCCGGCGCGGGTTTACGACCTGTGGTTGGAAGACCAGTCGCTGGTGCTGCGCAAGCAGACACCGGTGAATGATTTTAACGCCAAGGATTATCTTTCCACCCGCGAGTGGGCCGTGGCCGCCGACGGCACCAGGATCCCGCTGACCATCATGCGCCGTGCGGATCTGGACACCTCGGTCCCCAACCCGGTGCTGATCTATGGTTACGGCTCCTATGAAGCCTCCATGGATCCGGGTTTCGGGATCCCTCGGCTCAGTGTGCTGGATCGCGGAGTAGTTTTTGTGATCGCCCACGTGCGTGGCGGCGGAGAGCTGGGCCGCGACTGGTATCTACAGGGCAAAAAGCTGCACAAAAAGAACACCTTCACCGATTTCATCGATGCCACCAACTACCTGGTGGATTCCGGCTGGGCCGACCCGCAACGCCTGGTCGCGCTCGGCGGCTCGGCCGGCGGCCTGCTCATGGGCGCCATCGCCAACATGGCTCCGCAGCTGTATACCGCCATCGTGGCGCAGGTCCCATTTGTCGACGCGTTGACCTCGATCCTGGATCCGGAGCTTCCGCTCTCCGCCCTCGAATGGGAGGAGTGGGGCAACCCCATCCAGGACGAGGAGGTGTATCGCTACATGAAGTCCTACTCGCCCTATGAAAACGTGAGCGCGCAGCCCTATCCAAAGATCGCGGCAGTGACCTCGTTGAATGACACCCGTGTGCTGTATGTCGAACCAGCCAAGTGGGTCGCGAAGCTGCGCGAGCTGACCACCGGGGATCAGCAGATAGTGCTGAAAACCGAAATGGACGGCGGCCATGGCGGTGCGTCGGGCCGGTATGAATCGTGGAAGTCGCGGGCGTGGGACTACGCGTTCATTTTGGACGCGCTGGGCTGCCGTGAACTCATGACCCGATAATTCACCGCCGTATCACTGCAACAGCTACCGGAAGGCGGCCATGCGCCACATACACATCTCGGACTATCGCGGCCATCAGGCCGTACGGGAACTCCTGGCGCTGGCCGCCGACCCGGCGGATGAAGCCGCCCTCCAAGCACTTTTTGACCACTGCCAGCAATTGCAGGTCCTCGTCGAGTTCTCCCCCGGGAACGAACCGATAGCGCTGGCAGCTTATGCGCTGCACGACGAGTACAGCCTGCGCGTTGAATACCTCGCCGTACGTGAGAAATTCCAGCACCAGGGCCTGGGTTCTGCACTGATGCTTCGATTGCAGCAAGAGCACCAGCGCAGCATCTGGGCCACCACCGACGCAGACGCGGTGGATTTTTACCGTGCGCTGGGTTGCGTGGTGACCACCAGCGCCACCGACCCGCGTTGGCCGGCGAACCCACGGTTCCTGTGCACCCTTCCCTTTCTCCCGCTGCTCTCCGGGCAACCGGAGACCGATCCCGCCTATGAGGCAGTCGACGGCCAGCTGCTGCGCGGACTGGTGAAAATTGTTCCTCCCAAACCGCAGTGGCCAGCAGACTTCACAACCATTCATGCCGCCCTCAGCACAGCCTTGGGATCAACCGCGTTGGCCATTGAACACACCGGTTCAACCTCGGTGCCGGGCCTGCCGGCCAAGTCACTGATCGATGTGGCCTTGCTGGTTCCAGATGCCGACGACGAGTCGAGTTATGTCCCGCAGCTGCGGGCCGCGGGCCTGGTTTTCTGGCACCGTGAACCTGGCTGGTACAAACACCGGATGTTCAAGCCGTCCCCGGACGCGGGGTTGGCCGACGCCAACATTCATATCTTCAGCGCCGGAAGTCCGGAATTCCTCCGGATGCTCCTCTTCCGTGATCATCTGCGCACCCACCCCGCCGACAGGGAAGCTTACGCCGCGATCAAATACCGCGCCGCCGCGCAGTTGGCGGCATCGGATGCCGACGCAGGCTTGATGATGGACTACAACCGGATCAAGGAACCGTTCATCTTAGAGCTGCACCAACGGATTTTCGGCGGCTAAGACTTTTCCCCGCGATCCCCACCTTTTCGCAGACGATTCACCCCTAGAACTTGACTTGCCTCACATTTTGTTATTACCTAATGATCGTTCGGTAAATAATTCGGTGAAGGAAGTCCATGAGCGAAACACAGGTCGAGAACCCGCTACCCCACGCAATTCTCGAGAATGACTACGCCACGCAATGGATGGGCATCGAGGTGCTCAATGTCAGTGATGGCCAGGCAGTGATCACCATGGAGCTGAAGCAAGAAATGCTCAACGGCTTCGGCATCGCCCACGGTGGAATGATCTTCGCCCTGGCCGACACCGCATTCGCCCTGAGTTGCAATCCCCCGGAAGGTTCGGAAGAAACCATCACCGTTGCTTCAGGGGTTGATATCAACTTCCTCAAGCCAGGTATTCCCGGACGCCTGCTGACCGCCTCGGCCCGCCGAGTTTCGCAACAGGGTCGCAGCGGTATCTACGACATCACGGTCACCCAACCGGGCACCAACGGGAGAACCGAGACGGTGGCAGAATTCCGCGGGCGTTCACGAACCATCCCCAAACCCAAGAGCCGCTAGCCTTTTCCGCCACCACCACACGAAAGTACGAGCATGTCACAGAACATCGACCGCGACAGCCTGCCGAATCCGCTGGATGCCGAAGAAACCATGAGCCGCGATCAGATCGAATCGATCCAGCTCACTCGCCTGAAAGAGACCCTGCACCTGGCCTACAACAAGGTGCCGTACTACAAAGAAAAGTACGACGCCGCCGGAGTGCACCCCAATGACCTTAAAGAGCTCTCCGACCTGACGATCTTCCCCTTCACCGAAAAGGAAGACCTGCGCAAGACCTACCCGTTCGGAATGTTCGCCGTTCCGCAGCATGAGGTGGCCAGGATTCACGCATCCTCCGGCACCACCGGCCGCGCGACCGTAGTGGGTTACACCCAGCAGGACCTGGATGACTGGGCGAAGCTCGGAGCCCGCTGCCTGCGTTTGTCCGGGGTGAAGCCGGGCTGGAAGGTCCACAACGCCTACGGGTACGGCCTATTCACCGGCGGCATGGGCGCCCACGCCGCCGCCGAACGGCTCGGCACCACCGTGATCCCGATGTCCGGCGGGCAAACCGAAAAACAGATCACCCTGATCAAAGACTTCGAACCGGATGCAATCCTGTGCACCCCGACCTACCTGCTGACCATTGGCGATGCCATGCAGCGTATGGGTGTCGACCCGCGCAGCACCTCGTTGAAGGTGGCGGTCCTGGGTGCGGAACCGTGGACCGAGGAAATGCGCCACGAGCTGGAAGAGATGTTCGGCATCGACGCCTGCGACATCTACGGCCTCTCTGAAGTGATGGGCCCCGGCGTGGCCGGCGAATCGCGCGAACGCAAGGACGGCAGCCACATCTGGGAGGACCACTTCCGCCCGGAAATCCTGGATGCCTACGACCCGTCCAAGGTTTTGCCAGACGGTGAGCACGGAGAACTGGTTTTCACCTCGCTGACCAAGCAGGCGCTGCCGATCATCCGCTACCGCACCCACGACCTGACCCGCCTGATGCCGGGCAGCGATCGACCGGGCCACCGCCGCATGGGTCGCATCACCGGGCGCAGCGATGACATGATCATCTTGCGTGGTGTGAACCTCTTCCCAAGCCAGATCGAAGAACTGATCCTGAAGGTGCCGGCCCTGTCCCCGCATTTCCAGCTGGTGCTCACCCGCCCGGATCGGATGGACCAGTTGGCAGTGAAGGTTGAACGCCGCGCCGATGCCTCGGCGGATGATGCGGCCAACGCCGCCAAGGCCTTGGCTAAGCTCATCAAGATCCATGTGGGCTCCTCCTGCGCGATTGACGTGGTGGACCCGGAGACCCTTGAGCGTTCAATGGGCAAACTCAAGCGCATCTACGACCTGCGTAACAACTGATTCGCGGGTGGACGTGAAATAATCGAGGAACTATGCAATCTACCCAAGCAGTGACCCCACCGGTCAAACGCGGCCGTCCCGGTTACGACCAGGAAACCGTGCTCCAGATCGCCGTCGAGGCGTTTAACGAGTACGGCTACGATGCAACCTCGATGGGCAAGCTCGCCGACCGACTGGGAATCAGCAAGTCGGCGATCTACCACCACGTCCCCTCCAAGGAAGACCTGTTGCGCCTGGCACTGGATGAGGCACTCATCCCGCTGGAATCGATGATCGAGCAGGTACGCCAGCATGCTGGCAACGCGGACGAACGCCTGGAGTTCTTTTTGCGTTCAACCGTGCGCATCCTGATTGCCAAACGCTCGTATGTGACCTTGTTGCTGCGCCTGCGCGGCAATACCGAGCTGGAGCGCAAGGCCCTGGAGCGTCGCCGCCAGATGGACCGCGAGCTCTCCGCGCTGGTGACCTTGGCGCAGAGTGAAGGGCAGTTGCGCGAGGACTTAGAACCGCGCGCAACCGCCCGCCTGTTGTTCGGCATGATCAACTCGGTGGTGGACTGGTATCGGCTCGACGGTGTGATCGATGCCATCACCCTGGAGAATCAGGCGATCTCCTTGCTGTTCAACGGGCTGCACACCCAGCCGCCGGAGCCCACGTCCTAGAAAGCTAAGGGCGCGGACGGCAGTCAACGATGAAATTCATGAGCCCGGTGGCATCCTTCCCCGTGTACATGCTTATCAGGTGCTGGTTCAGCTCTAACCGGCGAGCCGCTGGAATAGAAATCGCATCGTACCCTTGGGCCATAAGCCAGCCATTCATCATCAACCTCGAGGTGCGTTTGTTCCCGTCGAAAAAGAACTGCCGAAAGGCTCCGATGCCGAAGTAGGCGATGGCTCGCTCCGCTGGATGAAGCTCAGCAGAACTCAAATACACGATGGCCGAGTCGAACTCCTTGCGTAAATCGGCTCCCCCATCCGCAGAGCTGGTTGCTTGATATTCTCCCTGTCCACCGAGGTTTACCAGACCACCACCGCGGGTAGGCCCTTCTCCGCGGAACATACCCGCGTCCAAAGCTTCAAAGCGTGCCACGAGGTGGTGAATTTGATTAATGGTGGGCCGGTCCATGACAAATTTCCCATGCCGCACCATGTGCGCCAGGGCCTTAGATGATTCAGCCAATGCCAAAACTTGCTCTGCTTCATCTTGCCGGCGGCCGCCGACCGTGATGCCTTCTAAAAGTGTTTGAACTTCAGGCAATGTGAAGGTGTTTCCTTCCAAAGCCGCAGCATCCCATACGTGGGCTGGTAGAACAGCTTTGAAGCGCGCCAACACACGCTCAGGTGCACTTTTCTGCAACAGGGTCCAATCGATCGCTGTTGAGTCCCATGAGATCCCAGTAGCCACTTCTCTGGCCATGTCGCGCGGCGGTGCCGGGGAGAGAACAGGCTCCAGCAAAGATGCGGAGTTTCCAACAATTGGCTTGTGCTGTTTTTGGTATTGATCAGAGCGCCGGTTGAATCGCGAATTCTTAGCCACGTGATTCCTCCAGCCTGCTCAGCATCCGAAGCCCAAGTTCCTCGGTTCGGTGATCCGCACATAAGTCGAGGACCACTTGGTAGGAATCCGCCCAGGAAACCCCATCCGAGACCTGTGCACCTTGCTCGCTGACACCGTCAAAGGGAAGAATACACACCTCGCGCCCGCCGTTCGGGTCATGCGGGAGAGCCAATCCCAGCGCAGCCGCTCCTCCGTCAACGTAGATCACCAACGGGTTTTGGGTAGCGTCCGGCACACCATAGGCAACTGCCGCCGCCCAACCACTAGCAACGTAGCGGGTGCCGGCTGCAGACACTGCACCAAAAATGCGCAGTGGTGACCATGAGGTTCTAATCGACACAGTTTCGGGCCGCTGTAGAATCGGCGCTGCTTGTCCCGCGGTAAGCACCAGGTCGGAGATAGTGCAGGCCCATCGGTCTAAGGTCTCAACCCAGTAACCCTCCGCTTGTTCCTCCATGATCAGACTCCGCGCGGCATGAACGGCTCGGGTGTCGCACAGCCGAGGCATCTGGGACGGGAACTGGTAGCCCAAGGCATTAATCAATCTCGTAGCTGTTCCGATGGTCGGATCCAGCTCGCCGGCCACGATTCTGGTAACGGTCGAGGTCGAAACACCAGCCCTGCGTGCGATTGCACTTTTTGAGAGCCCCGATTCATTGATAAGCCGGACAATTTCCTGCATGGTGCTACCCTACTCCCAGCTTTGCGTAAATGCAACGAATCTAAAATAATTGCGTATACGCAACAGAATTTTGTTGCCTGATGGTGCGGCTAACACCCTCCTTTCCGTGGTTCCGAGGCTATCGATGTCTTAGAAATTGCGCCGATAGATAGCCAACACCACTCATTGATACCAATGATCGTGTAATTAAACTCAACCCAAACGTCATTAAAGTCAAAGGCAGGCACGGACAGTGTTAAACATATTTCGACCA
>NZ_JBIUXY010000017.1:0-48641 GCF_044744225.1 Glutamicibacter sp. NPDC087344
GACATGGATGGAGAGCACCAAGACGGCAAGATTGTGCTGGCGGAAAATGATGGCTCATTTTCGGAAATCTCAACATGGGGTATGGACATGTGCTCGCTGGAATGGATGAAAGATGGACTGTACTTCAGTGATATGAAGAACGACTACAGGTTCGACAGCGAAGGGCTCACGAGGTTTGAAAGCATGAAAACCGACAGTCAATACGCGATGCTTCCAGCCAATCAAAATACCGTCATCGGCCTCTATAACTTAGGCTTCAGCGATACGGGCTATACAACACAGGTTGTGACTACAACCGAAGATGGAAGCTCCCTGCAAGATGTCGAAGGCGGGTATTTCATTGCCTCGCAATGCGAAGGAGTAGTCTATGGAATCGGGTTAGCCACAGGACCGTATTCCAAGACCAACGACCCGGATACCGAGCCCATGGTACTCAACCAGCTATCGGGCACAACCGATGGGAAAGAGATCAATATTGGCACTAGCACAAAGGCTAGGGAGGGTGCAGTTCTCGATGATGCTCCTTGTATCGATGGAAAAATCTATTACATTTCGGACGAGAAACGAGGTGGATTAGAAGTTCCGCCTGAGGCAGTCCTGTCAATTTGGGATATAAAAACGGGGAAGTACGAGAGCAAAGCATTGCACTCAGACCAGGATATCGAATCGTTCATTAGTGAAGACGGCACAGGGCTTCCCCAAGTGACTAACCAGTCCGTGAAAGGCGGGACGCTTGAGTGGTACGGACTCGAAGATTCGATCATGACCACTGATTTGGAGACAGGGCAGACGGAACGTAAATTCACAGTTGAGGGGCGTAGCGATAATTCTGCATCGTCCAAGGTGATTTTTACCGATACAGAAGTTATTGTCATGGTGGATAACAACGACGGTTCACAATACCGATTTCTACGCTATAACAGGGGCACAGGACAGCAACTGGAAAACGTGGTGCTGGACATCGATCCAGGAAAGCTGAGCGGCGGGTTATTTTTCAGAGGTTTTGCCATACGACCTTGAAAGTCATGGTGCTTCTTTGACCATCGGAACAGTCGGAAACGCCGACCCTAGAATCGGACAAAAAAGCTTTTGCCGAGCTTCTGATGGCTAGCTAGGAAATGCTGCCAGAAGCTCGGGGCTTTCCGGCTCACTCAGTCGGAGAAAACCACCGGGACGGTCAAACGATACGGCCGCGCAACAATGATTCCACCAAGTTTTGCCCGAAGCCGAGAGACCTCAGCACGAACTGTCACCGGGGTAACTGGCTCATCCCACAACTCACGCAACCCCTCCAACCCCACACCCTGCGCATGGCTGGCCAGCACCTGCAAAATACGCCAGTGCCGAAAATTCAGCGGCACCTCGGTACGTTCGGATCCCACCCAGATCACCGCACGCAACAACGGACCACCACACAGCTCCAGCACACTCTGCGCCGCAATGGGACGCAACAGCCAACCTCCCGGGACGGATTCAGCGTTCATGGCACCCAAATCGCGTACCCAAACGCTTCCTTCGTGAAGTCCCCCAATCACCGAAAGCCGCCCGGGGCAGTCGAATCCACGGCTAGCGGCCACCGCATACTGCTCATCAACCAGCACATAATTCTCAACCGGCTGATCCACCGAACCACGCAGCTCATTTAGCTTGAGCTGATGCAGCCGCAATAACTCGCCTTCCGCCTCACGGGCGGTTGCAGAGACCAGCGCCAGTGTGTGCGGATGCGCGGTGCGAAAAGAGCCTGCCAGTGTCACGGTGGCAGCCAGCTCCCCGGTGACCGGATTGATGATCGGAGCCGAGGTGCACACCCACGCATGCTGCTCCTCGCGGCCATGTTCCGGTCCGAAAACTTGCACCGGCGCCCGCTCGGCCATGGCGGTGCCGATTCCGTTGGTTCCCACATCAGCCTCACGCCAACGAGCACCCGCCACAAAACCGATCCCATCACTTTGTCGGCGGACCGACCGCGGACCGAGCACCGAAAGGATATAACCCTCGCCATCGGTGACTACCAGCTGATTTTCGGCTTGCCCAGCCATGGACAGCAATCGCTCGTTTAACAACTCGCCTAGGATCGGCAATTCGTCATTCTCGCGCTGCCGCTCAGCCAACGCAGATTCCGGCAACATTTCAGGCACTCCGCCACGCCCCGGCGCCCGCCCCCATGAACGCGCAATCACGGGACGCACCTCCCTGCGTATCGGTTCGCCCTGAGACCACGTACGGTGCAACGGCAATAGCTGTCGAGCATAATCCAAAGGATCCATGCCGGCTCCCAGCGCAGCCTGAAGGCTCGGGGAAGCAACAGGACGGACGGTTCTCATTCCTAGAGGATGACATGCATTCAGGCGCAAGAAAAGAGGTCTGGAGAGATCGGTATGAGGTTCGTGCCGGCATCTGACGAGAAAACCGAAAGCATGACCACACGCAGCTTTGCCACAGGCACTGACGTTACGGTCCACCGCACAGCAGCTAGTTTCGAAGTGCCTGCGCTACATCGAGTTTTGTTGCTTTTAGTGCAGGAGCCACGGAACCGAAAAACGCCGTAACAAGCGATGCTAACAACCCTAAAGCGCAAAATCTAGCAACCAGGGTGTCGCGCGAAAAGGTCATTGCGCTCAGCTCGATCAATGCTTTCCCCATGTCCTGGGAAAGATCGGGCACTGGTTTGTGAAGCGGCATCTCCGAACACGACATCGCATCCACAGCTAATGAACCCGTGAATGTACACCCGCCAACTTCCCCAAGGACCGAAGGGCTGCTCTTGACCCGGCAAGAGGGTTCCGCCCCGCACGGCATCGGCGTAGAGTTGGCGCACTGCATAGCCCATCAGTTGGAGGGTCCATCATGTCGGCAACCTATACCTTCGATGTGTTCAGCAGCCTCGATGGTTTCGGCAGCGCGGGTTCCGATTGGGGCGGCTACTGGGGCAAACAAGGGCCAGAACTGCTCGGACGCAGATTACAGCTCTACACCCCGCCGTGCCGTATGGTTTACGGGGCACAGACCTTTCGCCTCTTCGAACACTTCTGGAGCCAAATCGAGCAGAACCCGGAGGTGGAGGATCCATGGGGTGTCGCCATGCACGAACAACCAACCACCGTCATCTCCAGCACCTTGGTGGAACCACTGAATTGGCCCGATGCGACCCTCGAACAGGAGGACGCGGTTCGGGTGGTCACCCGGCTCAAGGCGCAGTCCGAGATTCCATTGCGCTCCCATGGTTCCTTGGCCTTGAACCATTCGTTGTTGGCCGCAGGATTGGTGGACTTTATCCAAGTCACCGTGTTTCCGGTACTCACCGGGCGTAGCGGAGCTAGCCCCATCTTCGCCGGGATGGATGACTATGATCTTGAATTAATAGACTCCCGGCTGCTGGATCACAGCATTCAAGAGCTCACTTACCGCCCCACCTTGCACGTGCCAAGGCATCAGGCTCAGTGATAAGGACTTGTCATGCAACGCTCGCGCGCCCTGAGCACCCTGATCGCCGCTGGGTTGCTGCTTGCCTCCTGCTCGGTTCCCAACTCCCCGGCGCCAACCAGTCCCCTGCCAAACGCCTCAGGACCGAACGGCACGGAGCCGACCAGTGATGCCCCCACAAAAAATGATCCGGAGCAGACTGGTCAACAGCACACCCTGGCCACTAATCTAGCTGCGCCTTGGTCTGTGGCGGCGGCAGGGGACGTACTCTTGCTCAGCGAGCGAGACACCGGGCGCATTCTCGAGGTGCTTGATCAAGGTGAAGTCCGGGAAGTTGCCCGGCTGAACGACGTCTCCTTTGGCGGTGAAGGTGGTCTGCTGGGGTTGGCCTTCAAAACACCTGACCGGCTTTATGCCTACTCGACAGGCTCGCAGGGCAACCGGATCCAAGAATTCCAGCTGTCCGGAACTGCCGGAAGCTACTCCCTCTCGGCGCCGACCACACTGCTTGATGCCTTGCCGTCCGCGTCCAACCACAACGGCGGACGGCTGGCTTTCGGTCCGGATGGCCTGCTTTACGCAAGTGTCGGGGATGCTGGCAGGCCCGCAAACGCGCAGGATCTGGGAAGCCTTGGCGGGAAAATACTTCGGCTCACCGCGGACGGCGAGATTCCAGCAGATAATCCATTCCCGGATTCCTACGTATACAGTTATGGCCACCGCAACGTTCAGGGCCTCGCATGGGATGCGGACGGAACAATGTACGCCAGCGAGTTCGGGCAAAACACCTGGGATGAACTTAACCGAATCACCGCTGGCGGAAACTACGGTTGGCCCGAAGCCGAGGGCCACACCTCGAACGACTCCGGCTTCATCAATCCCATCGCCCAGTGGCCCACCGACCAAGCCAGCCCCAGCGGTATCACCATCATCGACTCGGTGCTGTACCTGGCAAACTTACGAGGTCAGCGGCTACGCGCGGTTCAGTTGGCGGACCCAACCGAGCAGCGTGAACTGCTCGGCGAATTAGGCCGGCTGCGCGATGTGGCGCCGGGTGCCCCGGGTCAGCTGCTGGTGCTCACAAACAACACCGACTCACGTGGCGACCCGGGGCCAGGGGATGATCAGCTCATCTCCATCGAGCTGTCGGAGGTCAATTAGCCGGGCGCATGTCTCCGGTCTCGAAATATCGCTGGTGCCAGGACAGGGCCTCGCCCAGCAGGTGCGGGGTGTGTTTGCCGTAGCTCTGGCTGCGGGCGCGGTCGAAGTAGTCCTGCAGCAGTGGGCGGTAGTCCGGGTGTGCGCACTGGTCAATGATCACTTGGGCACGCTGCTTGGGCGAGTGGCCGCGAAGGTCGGCCAGGCCCTGCTCGGTAATCAGGATCATGGTGTCGTGCTCGGTGTGGTCCACGTGGGAGGCGAACGGGACGATACCTGAAATCTTGCCGCCCTTGGCGGTTGACGGGGACATGAAGACCGACAGGTAGCCGTTGCGGGCAAAGTCGCCCGAACCACCGATGCCGTTCATGACGTGTGAGCCCAGTACGTTGGTGGAGTTCACGTTGCCGTAGATATCCGCCTCAATCATGCCGTTCAGCGCGATACAGCCCAGCCGGCGGATGATCTCCGGGTGGTTTGAGATCTCCTGAGCTCGCAACAGAATCCGCTCACGGTAATGGTCGACGTTTGTGTTGAACTCGGCGATCCCTGCCTCGGACAGCGAGAAGCTGGTGGCTGAGGCAAACTCAATGGTGCCGTCCTTGATCAGTTCAAGCATCCCGTCCTGGATGACCTCGGTGTACGCGGTCAGGCCCTTATAACCACCGCGTGAGAGCCCGGCCAGCACCGCGTTGGCAATATTGCCCACACCGGACTGCAGCGGCAGCAGCTTTTCGCTCAGGCGGCCGGCACGGATCTCATAGTCCAAAAATCCCAGCAGGTGATCCGCGATTTTCTCGCTGGTGACATCCACCGGAGCGAACGGGCTCAAACGGTCCGGGGCATCGGTCTGAACCACGGCGACAATCTTGTTCACGTCCACGTTCAGATACTTCTGGCCGATGCGGTCACGCACCGTAGTCAGCTCGATGGGTTTCCGGTGCGGAGGCAAAGCGGTGCCGTAGTAAATATCATGCATTCCATCCATGGCGGCGGACTGCTGGGTATTTACCTCAATGATGACCTTGTCTGCCATCTCCAGCCAGGTTTTGTTGTTGCCCACGGAGGAGGAAGGAATCAGGTCGCCCTCGGCGGTCACCCCGACGACCTCGACGATGGCGAGGTCGATTTTTCCATAAAAACCAAACCAGGCATGCTGGGCCACATGGGACAGGTGAATGTCCATGTATTCCATGTTTCCCTCATTGATCCGGCGGCGCAGTTCCGGGTCGGACATGTAGGGTAGGCGCAGATTCATGCCTTCCGCCTTGGCAAGGACCCCGTCAAGTTCTGGGGCGGTGGAAGCGCCGGTCAGCACGTTGATCTTGAAGTCGCGGCCGGCCTCATGTTCGGCCCCGATAAGTTTGGCCAGGGCGCCGGGCACGGCCTTCGGATATCCGGCACCGGTGAAGCCGCTCATGGCTACGGTCATGCCGGGCTTGACGAAAGTGGCGGCTTGCTCCGCGCTCATCAGTCGTTCGGTGAAGGCGCGATGGTGAATACGCTGGTGCATGTTAGCCCTTTCCCACTTCATTGTGATCCGCAACAGTAACGGGTGTCTCAACCCCATACTCTAGTGTCGCTTTCACCCCTTGACCGCCACTTTCTAGGTGCTTTGCCGAATAAAGCACCCACAAAGCGCTGACGTGCTCAGAGTTTGCGGTAGCCGGTCACCGGATGTGTGCAGGTTGCGAGTAATATTCTCCCCCGGCGTCCCCCGGCTTCTACATCGAGTACGTGCGTTGGACCGTTCCGTTGTGATTTACAGATTCGCTGGATACTCGTGGTGGCCTGGATTTGCCGCGAGCTCCCATCATCGCGAAATTCGAAGGCGCTCAACCCAAGTGTCTGGGTTAAAACTGCGTAGAAACGGTCGTCCGGCAGGCCAGAAATTCACCACCGTCGAAAGGAAATCAGGTTGTTACCGTTTTGTCCCCGAATAGCCGTTGACCGCCTTCCGGGCCGCTCCTACATTTGAAGGTGACTCCCGTCGGGGGCCCACTGAAATTTCAGGTTGGAGGTCGGTTTCAAATGAAGAAATGGACTCGGTGGCAAGACTGGGTCGGTGTGGCGGCAGGCTTGTACGCAGCCATTGCATCAATCTGGCTCGCTGGAACAACCAGATCCATGACGCTGATGATGGTTTTTGGTCTGTTGATGGTCGCAACCGCCGTATTGAGCGTTGCGATGCCACGCTTGGTCTCAATGGAATGGGCGCTGGCTGCTGCTGGCGCACTGCTTTTTGTCTCGCCATGGATAGGACAGTACACCGGCTACGCCATGAGCACGTGGGTGTCTTGGATTTGCGGTGCCGTTGGTATCGCGGCAGGCCTGATGGCCCTAGCACCCGCCATGGAAATGCGTCATGCAACGGGTGATTCGAACACGGCCCACTAGAACCCTTGGATGGCCAGTTGTACGTTTATTGTCTGCGTTTCGGATTTTTTGGCTTCCGGAACGCAGACAATTTCGTTAACGACGTTCTTCGGTTACCACCGGCCACCCTTCGGGTTCTCCTAGCCGAATACTGCGTGAACTCCATCCGCTACGTAACGCAGTTCCATCCGGCACCCCATGGCCTCTGCATGTCGGCGCAGGGTTCCCAATTGCGCTCGGTCAAGCTGCCCGGCTTCAAGTTTTTTCAAACGCGCAACATCCATGTTGAGGCTTACTGCCAGTTCCTTGGCACCGAGCCCAGCCAGTTCTCGCAGTTGGGTCAGTGATTGCTCACGCGATTCTTGGGAGCCATCATTCAAAGCATGGAGGCGGTGCTCTTCCAGGCTTCGCCGCTGTTCTTCCGAGAGTTCGCGCGGATCAAGAAAACCGAATCCCATGAGTAGTGTTCTCCCAAGTACTTCAATGACTGGACTGCTACACCAAACCTAAGGTCTTGGATTTGCCGGGAAATTACACTTTGCGGGCGCAAAGATGAACAGGAAATGAGACCGCGGTTTTTCGGTAAGTGGCTTCGAACCTACGGTTTGGATCAGGGAGCCGGCCTACGTCCCGCTCACTACAGGTTGTTTTTGGAGCTGAGCTCAAGGCTGCGCGCCACGAGCCGTTCACGGACACCGATACCGGCCCGGTACACGGATTCAACAATGCCCAGCCCCTGGTGCAGTCCTGCAATGATCGACGCGGCCATCACATCCCCGGTGCCCTTGGCTCCAGATTCCAGCCGTTCAAAGTCGATTACGTCCAGCGAATCAGGTGTGAGAACAAGGTTCTGCCCCCGGGCGCCTGCCTGTTGGTTGGCTGCATGCTTCAAACCGGTCACCGCAATCCAGCGGCAACGTCCAGCCAGGAGCAGGCGTGCATCGGCGGCGACCTGTTCGGTGGACGGCGTCTGGTCAGGCTCTCGCCCCAGCAGGTGATGGAGTTCAAAGAGGTTCGGAACGATCCCCGTAGCCAGCGGAAGCAACTGCTCACGCAAGACCCCGGCAACCGCTGGATCGGTGTAGGCTCCCACGTCGTAGTCCCCCAAGGTAGGGTCCACAATGACGCGCAGCTGCGGCCTGCGCTCCAGCAGTTCCCGAATCCAGTCGGCCACCGCGCCGACCTGCTGCGGGGTTGCGAAATATCCGGTGTACACCGTGGAAGCCTCGTCTGCCACGCCCAGGGCGGTGAGATCATGCAACGCATCATTAAGCCACGGCCCCGACAGGTCGGCCGCATGCACGTTGGGATAGTGCGGCAGGTTGCTGAGCATGGCGGTGGGCAGTGCCGCGACCTTGAGGCCGTAGCTGTTGAGCACCGGCACCGAAGCGCTGAGGCCTACGGTGCCGTAAACGACCTGTGATCCAATGGCGATGACGTTTACCGGGCGGGAGTCCAGTTCCCACCGCTGCCGTGACAAAACGCTGTTTTTATCCTGTTGATCCACACCCATATCGTAGCGGTTGCCGGAGCGCCGATGGCCGGTTAAACGCCAAAGGGCGGCACATGCCCCTTGCGGAGCATGCACCACCCGATGAACGAAAGGTGAGTCTAAAAGACTTACTTCTTTGCGGCAGCTACAACCTGCAGGCGCACGGTTGCAACAACGTCCTCGTGAACGCGAACGGTCGCGGTGTAGTTACCGGTCGACTTGATGTTGCTAACCTCAACGTTGCGCTTGTCGACCTTGCCCAGGCCGGCAGCCTCAACAGCAGCAGCAATGTCTGCGGTCTTCACGGTGCCGAACAGGCGGCCGTTGGAGCCAGCCTTGACGGTAACCTTAACCGGCTGGGACTTCAGCGATGCTGCAAGTGCCTGAGCTTCCTCAAGGTTTGCAACGGCGCGAGCGGCGCGAGCAGCCTTGATGGACTCAACCTGCTTCTCACCGCCAACGGTCCAGACGATTGCGAAGCCGCGTGGCAGCAGGTAGTTACGGGCGTAGCCGTTCTTTACCTCAACAATGTCGCCAGCAGCACCCAGACCGGATACTTCGTGAGTCAAAATGATCTTTGCCATTGTGATATCCCTTCTTCCTTAGCCGCGGCCAGCGCCGGAGTAAGGCAACAGGGCAACTTCACGTGCGTTCTTGATTGCCTGAGCGATCTTGCGCTGTTCCTGAACGGAAACGCCGGTCACACGACGAGCGCGGATCTTACCGCGGTCGGAGATGAACTTGCGCAGCAGTGCAGTGTCCTTGTAGTCGATGACGGTGATGTCAGCGGCCTTCAAGGGGTTGGACTTTGGTTTGGGCTTACGGATTTCAGCCTTAGCCATCGTGGAGCTCCTTTAGTTTGGGAGCCCGCAGAGTGATCTGCGGGATGGTGAATAAAAAGTGTTTAGAAAGGCGGTTCGTCGTTGCCTGGGTTGCCCCAGCCGCCACCATTATTCCCGCCAGTGCTCCACGGATCAGCGGCTGGAGCGTTCCAGCCACCACCCTGCTGCGGCTGCTGTTGTTGCGGCTGCTGCTGTGGTGCATTTTGCTGTGGTGCGTTGGAGAAGCCTCCACCGCCAAATCCTCCGCCGCCACCGCCGGAGCGCTGGGTGCGGGTTACCTTGGCGGACGCAAAGCGGAGCGACGGGCCGATTTCATCGACTTCGAGCTCCATAACGGTGCGCCGTTCGCCTTCCTTGGTGTCGTAAGAACGTGAACGCAAACGACCCTGGGCGATGACACGCATGCCCTTGGTCAGCGTTTCAGCAACGTTCTCTGCAGCCTCGCGCCATACCGATGCGCGCAAGAACAGGGCTTCCCCGTCCTTCCACTCATTGGACTGGCGGTCAAAGGTGCGAGGAGTCGAAGCGATCGTAAAGTTCGCTACGGCTGAACCGGACGGCGTGAAACGCAGCTCCGGATCGGCGGTCAGGTTTCCGATAACGGTAATAACAGTCTCGCCTGCCATTGACTCTCCTTAGAAAAGTTTGAACGTTTGTCTTACGACGGAAGTACAGGCGTAATTAAACGCGAGCCTCTTCCGGACGGGTGACCTTGTGGCGCAGGATCAGTTCGTTGATCTTCAGCTGACGCTCAAGCTCAGCCGAAGTAGCTGGATCTGCGGTGTAGTTCACCACGATGTAAGTGGCTTCTGCCTTCTTCTTGATTTCGTAAGCCATCTTGCGACGACCCCAGATATCAACCTTGTCGATGGTGCCACCGTGGGAGCGAACAACCTCGAGGTACTTCTCGATGGTTGGCTCTACGGTGCGGTCATCGACCTCTGGATCGATGAGGACCATAAGTTCATAAGCACGCATGTGAACCCACCTCCTTTGGGCTAAACGGTCGCGGCATTTCCGCAACAGGAGGTTCTTGCGTTGCCTGAGCCGGACACACCCAAGTTTCGGGCGTGCGGTAGCACAGACCTTACAAGCTTACCCGAGTAACCGAACATGTAGTAGTTAGGGTGTCGTAGATCATGGGAGTCATCGCGCAAACCTCAAGTTCACACTTGCCGGCGCAGCGCCTCCCCGAGTCGTTTGGCGGCTTCTTCCAACCGGTCTTCGGCAATATGCCCATAGGAAAGCCTCAGGTGGCGTCCGCGTGGAACCCAGCGTCTTGGGCCTGGCGCCGTGGTCTCTCGACTGAGTGAGCCGCTGGAGCCGATCCGATGGCGGCGCCCTGTGCTTGGGGGGAACGAAAGTTTGGTGTTGGGTGAGGTCCGCAAGGAATTTGGCGTGCTGTACCTAGGCGAATGACGGAGCCGGATCCACCGTTTTGCCGAAGGCCAGCACATGGCCGATGCCCGGGTGCTCGCGTTCGCGCAAATGCAGGCGCCGGTACCCCAGTTTTCCGTATAACGAATGCGCCGGAAACATCTTGATGCCGGAGTTCAGGACCACCCGTTGCAGCCCTCGCTGCGCGGCAAGCCATTCAACGTGGCTGATCAGCAAGGTGCCGATACCTTGTCCCTTGGCATGCGGGGCAATGGCCAGAAACCTGAAATCGAGTTCGTCGGGCTGGCCAAGCTCGGATACGTTCGCCCCGGGTTTGGGAGTTGTCACCGTGCCAAGCAAACGCCTGGTTGAGCGCTGTGCGGCAATCCAGACTTGATGTTCCGTTGCCCGGCTCGACACCGCTTGCAGGGCTTCGCGGTACTCCTGGCGAATGGAATAATCCGATTCGTAGGATTCGAGGGTCAGTTCTGCCACATCAGCGTATTCGCTTGAGTTGGCCTGGCGCACCACGATATCGCTGCCCCACAAACGCTGGGCATACACCACCAGGTCCGGGTGGGAATCGTTGCCCTGCACATCACGCCACGGCTGTCTCTCATAACCGAATCCATCATAAAGTCGGCGAGAACGCTGATTGTCCGCAGCAGTGTCCAACACCAAGTGTTCGGCATCCCAGAGATCCGCCACACGGGCGGCCTCTTCAAGCAGTAGCCAGCCGACACCTCGCTGGCGGGCTTCGCTGTCCACCGCCAGCAAACGAACTTCGGCTTCCCCTGGCTGCGCCTGGCGGGAATACGGCACCCCTGCTGGCAATACGGTGACTGTGCCGCTGAGCGCCCCGGTCTCAGAGTCTTCCGCGACAAGTACTTCACCCTGGGCCGCACGCCCCTGTGTGTCGTGCAACAAGCTGAGTCGATCCGCAGTGGCAGCCCGGGCATTTTCACCTGTATGTCCGAATGCGGACAACGCCAAGTGGGCAACGGCTTCGTACTCGTTTCGACGAGCGGTTCTCACGTGAATAGCCATAGAGCGGCGCATCCTTTGTTTCCAGGATCCTTGGGCAGGGCAACATTTCCGAACCACAGGTTGTTTGAGCAGTGCGCCAAACACAAAACATGAGCGGGAATTGATTGCCAGCCAAGTCGGCTGAACGATTTTCTAATCTCCAATCTAAATATCAGCGCTGTCCGTGCGGAGGAGATGTCAAAGTACGACGTCCCGTGGAGAAATATGTCATCCACCATCCGCGTGAGGTAGCCAGCACCGCTGGGATGTAAACCGTTTGTGCTTTCACCAAGGCTCAGAGCGGCCTGAATAGAGACACCCTCACCACCGTCCCGGATCGGATAGCTTCCTGCTCCCGGCGTCAAAAGCTGCACCTACCAGAGCACTGGCCGGGGCAAACTGTGAAGTTCTCAAATTATTAGAGGTTCAGTTGGTCAGCGAACCGGTTTGATGAGCGGTTGAACCCGGCGGATGAAGTCCGGGGCGACGGTGCGCATATAGGTATCCGAGACATGGTGTTTATCTCGATACACCAAAACGTTTCCCACCAGCGCGGGACAGCTCCCGGAGTTGCAGAATTCATCGGTGAGATCTACAACTTGCGCGCGGGGTTCCAGCTTCCCGGCCTCTTCGGTGGCATCCGTAGGCACCAAGGCGTCGGTGCGCGGGGTGGCGCACCGTCCGGGGTCGTCCGGGTTTTCGGCCAGGCAATCCCTGGCGTACCCGTTCAGCGCTGGGCGCGGTGTATCAACCAGCGCAATGACATGGATCCCGGCGTCTTCAAGTTCTGACCAGGCATCGGCGAAACCACGTGCCGGATCGGTGCTGTACCCGGCCTCCGCCCAGTTGGCCGTCAGGACCACGTCAATATCACCGCGCTCACTCAAACGATGAGTAATCGTTTCATTGGCTTCGCTGCAGGAAATTGAACCGTTTACTTCCGCGGTGCGTTGCGCCTTCGAGTAGGGGCAGGAGTCCTTCAGATATGTGACCAGCTTATAGTCATTAGCCTCAGCCAGCGCCAGCACCGCTTGGTACCAGTGGGTGGCATGTGAATCACCCACCAGGGCAATCGTTGTGGTGGCGTCCGGGTTCCCGAATTCGCATTCTTTGGACTGAAGAGATTGAGGTTTTTGCACGCAGTCGCCGATTGGCGGTAAATCTTCGTCTGCTTCGCTCAGCGTCGGAACTATCTGGCGGTTCTCCCCCACATACGCCTGCGATTCGAGATCCAAAGACGCTGCACCAAACCCCTCGGGCGGGTTGGTTCTCAGCTCAGTGGCCTCCAGGTTCTGCTGCTGGGCAAGCGCTGATTGAGCCTGCTGAGGAACAAAACCCAGACTCGCCACCAGCGCCACCGAGGTCGCCCCGACCAGAATGGTGCGCCCTGCGCCGCGGGAAAGAATCGACCAGTTCCGTACCGGATTCTCGACATATCGATAACTGAGCTGCGCCAAACCCAGCGACACGGCCAGCAATCCCACCGAGACGACAGGTCCCGCTTCTCCGCCAAGAAGATGTGCGGCGAAAACGATGAGCGGCCAATGCCATAAATATAGCGAGTAGGACACCGCCCCGACCCACTGGACCGGAGCGCTGTCCACCAGCTGATGGACCGACATGACTCCACTGGTGCGTTCAGCGGCGATGATCAAAACGGTAGCCAACACCGGAACCAGGGCGGCCGTACCGGGAAATACCGTCCCGTCGCCATAGGTGAATGCCGTCCCAGCCAATGCCGCCAGCGCAAAAAGCACCAGGGCGCTACGCAGCCAATCCGGAATCCCCTGAAGGATTTTCTCCCCCTTCGCGGCCCGGTGTGCGGCGAACAGGGCCAGCAAACCTCCCGCCGCCAGTTCCCAGACACGGGTTGTGGTCACGAAGTATCCGCTGGGGTCCCCGCTAAACCCCAGGAGGGCAGAATACGCCAGAGAACTCAGTGTCACCACGGAAAACCCGATCCAGAGCGCACGGGTTCTCCAGCGACGCTTGACGCTCACGTAGGCGATCAGCACCAGCAGTGGCCAGAACACGTAAAACTGCTCTTCGACGCCCAGAGACCAGAAATGCTGAAGCGCGCTGGGAGTTTGCTCTGCCGCGAGATAATCCACCGATGACGCAGCCAACACCCAGTTCTGCACCGACAGGGCTGAGGCGACCGCTTGGATGCCCACCAATTGCCACAAGGTACTGGGCATGAATATGAGTGTGCCAATCACGACCACCACAATGACAAGCAAGGCCGCCGGGAGGATTCGCCGCACCCGACCGGCATAAAAGGCCAGAAGGTCAATCCGGCCGGTCCGGTCAGCCTCCCGAAGCAGGTGAGAGGTGATGAGAAAACCGGAGATCACCAAAAAGATGTCCACCCCGATATACCCGCCCGGCAAGATGTCGGGCTCCAGGTGGTAGAGCACCACCAACAGGACCGCCACGGCGCGCAGGGCTTGGATCTCAGGCCGAAAGTTTCTGACCGGGGTGGAAAACGAACTCATAGTGTTTGATCGAATCAGCCCCGGGTAAACAGCGGGTGAGCATCAGGCAACGCACGCAGAAACGGGAGCTCAGACATCTTTGTTTTTCCACGCTTAATTCAATTGTTTCGCGCCTGATTCGTGGGTAGCGTTTCTTGATGTCCAATTGAACATCGCCATCACCCAACGAAAGGTTCCCCATGCCTCACGCCACGTCGTTTGTTGTCGTCGGCGCCGGAATTATCGGCGCCGCGGTGGCCCGGGAATTGCTGCGCAAATATCCCGGCGCAAACATCACCGTGGTGGACAAGGAACACACCGCCGCAGCGCACCAGACGGGACACAATTCCGGGGTAGTGCACGCCGGGCTTTACTATGAGCCCGGCAGCCTCAAAGCCAAACTTTGCCGACGCGGAGTCCAGCTGCTCAAAGAACTTGTGGCTTCCAAGGCACTTCCGTATGAGGCATGCGGGAAGCTCGTGGTCGCCCTGGAACCCGAGGAAGAACAACGGCTGAAGAACATTTTTGATCGGGCCAAAGCCAACGGGGTTCCCGGGGTGTCGTTGCTGGGTCCGGACGGTATCAAAGATATCGAACCCAATGCCGTGGGACGGATGGCCTTGCATTCACCCGGCACCGCAATCATCAGCTACCGGGCGGTCACCGAAGCCTTGCTTGAAGAGGTCCAACAGCTAGGAGGCGACGTCCGTTTTGGCTGCGCCGTTGAGCGTATCGAAGAACTGGCGTCCGGGGTTCGCGTGCACACCAGCGCGGGAGAATTACCGGCAGATCATGTCATTGTTTGCGCCGGCTCCCAGTCCGACCGGCTGGCGCGCGGTGCAGGGGCCAACAGGCAGCCACGTGTGGTGCCGTTTTTTGGCCAGTATTTCCAACTGGAGGAAAGCTACCGCAGCATACTCAACGGGCTGGTCTATCCGGTCCCGGATCCAAAATACCCATTTCTCGGGGTCCACCTGACCAAACGTGTTGATGGACAGATGATGGTTGGGCCTAACGCGTTCTTGTCCCTCTCCCGGGAAAAATATCGGGGACTGGGTTTGGATTTCAGAGACCTCGGTGAGACGCTGAGCAACCCGGGGTTCTGGAAGTTCGCCTCGCGCAATTTTCCTACGGCTTTCCGCGAAGCTCGCACCGTCATCTCGGAGCAGTTTTTCCTCAAAGAGGCCGCCAAATACGTTCCCTCCCTGGAGGGCGCCAAAGCTGCACGCCTGACCCGCGGGATTCGGGCCCAAGCCATGGATGCCGACGGTCGATTGCTGGATGATTTTGCCATTGACTACCGAGAGCATGCAACACACATCCGCAATGCCCCGTCCCCCGGTGCTACCAGCTCACTGGCAATCGCCGAGTATATTGTGGAATCCCTGGCCTCCAGAAAATCCGCTTAACCCCGGTTCTGTTTCTCCCGAATCAGGTCCAAGGCCAGCACCGAGCCGATGCTCATTAGACGATGGCCCACACTGAGGTTTGGAGCCAGCTGCACCGAATAGGTTGATTTGCCCATCAAGGCATTGCCAAGACCCGACCAGCTGCGTGACACGCTGGCAATCACTGCCGAACGCGCGCTGATCTGAAATTCGAAGTCCCAGAGATTGCCAAGCAACTCGATCTCTTCACCTTGGAACTCCACGGTGATCCGGGTCTTGAACAAGGTGATCCGCTTAACCAGGTTGGCGATGTGCTGTCCCTGCCCATCAAGGATCTCCATCCGGTCGCGCCCCACGGACATGTTGTCCTTCACCTGCAGGACCGGGTTATTCGGCCCATCGAACACCGTCAGTTGCCGCGACCCCGCAAATAGCCGACCCAGGGCGCTGCCCCCGGTCTCCACGTGAGCGATCTGCGTTCCTTGGCCATCCAGGATCGCGAAGTCGTTTTTCATCAGATTTTTGATCTGCTGAAAAACTAACACGTTAGGTTCGAAGATCGTCATGCAAGCGATTATGCCAGCAGGTTCGCCGCCGCACCGACTCCGGCAAGGCCCAGGTGCCCTGCTGGTGCGCTTCGGTGTTATCCCAAAATTCCGCGGTCGGCCTTGGAAAGTGGATACCGTTCGTCAAGTTTCGGATCCAGCACCAGACGGAACAGCGCCTCAAGGATCAAGCGTCCCGCACCCCAATAGACCGGGATTATCAACCAGCTGAACCAGCCCCAGTGCAGGGAGAAGGCAAGGAACACCGAGGCGAAAACCAACACGATTCCCACACCTCGGAAAATTGAGACCACACCCTTGGTGTAGGAATCTCGTTGTTCCTGCTGCTGAGCCACCCGCTGTTCCAGGCCCTCAACCGACGCCTGGAACTGTGGTGTCTGCACACTGGCGAACAGGTCGCCTACGGGCACCTGGAGGGCGGTGGCGATGCGGGAGAGGGTGTCCATGCTGGCATCCTGTCCGGCCTCAAGTCGCTGGACCGTCCGAACGGTGACCGAGCTTTCAGTAGCGAGCCGTTCCTGCGTCCATCCCTTGGAGCGGCGAATTTCTGCAATCCGTGATTCATTCATGAAACTCACATTAGCCATCACATGCCCGCCAGCACCACGACTTTGCCCCGACAACAGCCCGACAAAGTCACGACAGGAACACGACACCTGCTTGTCAGCCTGTAAATACGGGATTCAGTTGCACTCTCGGGTAATAGATTCCACAGAAGGCATATATAAAGATGTGACGGACCGAAGCCGGTTGCTGTATCGACAGCTCTCGGCCACGGCCCGTGCACTTTCAGTCGTTGAAGAACGTGCGTGCCACCTTGGACAGGTACCACGGGTCATCAACACCGCACATCTCTCGGGCCGAATGCATGGACAACAGCGCGACCCCCACATCCACCGTGCGAATGCCAATACGGGTTGCGGTCAGCGGTCCAATGGTCGAGCCGCAAGGAACTCGGTTGTTGGAGACAAACTCCTGATACGGCACCCCGGCGCTCTCGCACCACCGTGCGAACGCGGCAGCCCCCACGGCATCCGTGGCGTAACGCTGGTTGGCATTAATCTTCAACAGCGGACCGGCATTCACCTGCGGACGGTTCGCCGGATCGTGGCGATCGGCGTAGTTCGGGTGCACCGCGTGACCGGCATCCGCGGACAAACACACCGAGTTGGACAGCGCCCGCGCGGTGTCCTGAACTGTGGCTCCCAGCGAGGCCTGAATGCGTTGGAGCAGCTCCTCAAGGAAGGGGCCGCTTGCGCCTGACCGCGACTGCGAGCCCAATTCCTCATGGTCGAAGGCAGCCAGCATGGCGATGCGCTGCCCCTCGGGTTTACGCGCGTAGTCGCTCAACGCGATCAGACCCGCGTGCACCGAGGAAAGGTTGTCCAGGCGTGAGGAAGCGAAAAAGTTCTTACCGTCGCCAAACACCTCACCACGCTGCGCCGGAGCGGTCAGCACGTCATACCCGGCAATTTGCGCCGGATCTACCCCGGCAGATGCGGCGAGCACTGCAAGGATGTCTGCATCGGCAAGATCGCCCGCACCAAAAATCGGGTTGGTGTGGGTCTGCCGGTCAAGGGTCAGGCCGTCATTTACTTGGCGGTCCAGGTGGATGGCCAGCTGCGGGATCCGCAGCAGCGGTTCGGTTTGCGCCAGGTGCACCGACCCGTCACGCAATACCAGGCGGCCTGCCAGCACCAGCTCACGGTCTAGCCAAGAGTTCAGCAGCGGGCCGCCATAAACCTCGACACCGGCCTGCCACCAGCCGTTGGAACCCGTAGTGGGTTTGGGCTTGAGTTTGAAACCCGGGGAGTCGGTGTGGGCTCCGAGGATGTGGAATCCGGTAGTTGCGGTGGCACCTTCGGGCTGCACCCAGGCAATAACCGCGCCATCACGCACCACATAGTAGGCTCCGGCCCCAAGGGTCCACTCGTCAGCTTCATTCAGCGCCGTGAATCCGGCTGCATCCAGGCGCTTCGCCGCACTCGCGGCGGCGTGGTAACTCGATGGAGAGGTCGCTACGTATTCGGCCAAATCTGCAATGTGTGCCATTGCCGCGGCTTGTGCCATGACTGGGTGCTCACTTCTTTCGAGATCAGTTGTTTCAGTTTGTGCGCTCCAGCAGAACCTGCCGGACACCTTCCAGCTTAGTAGCCCGCACGGCAGATGATGTGTCAGGAGCCGCCAACTTTGCCAGACGGGGAATTACCGAGGAATTACGACCCCGGGGTTGACGTGGAACAACCTCGATACCCGTCTAAAGATCCGCGTTGGCAAGCTTCGCACCTGACGCCCGCACCCGACAGGTGCTAATCCCCGGATAAGGCAAAACAATAGTAGGCACCCGTCGCGAAAGGTCCTGAAAGCCGCTTCACCGGCATTGCACTTATTTCACTTATGATGCATAGTTGAAATAAGTGAAAGGAGAAAGTAGTGAGCTTACGCGCCACCACCCAAAACCTCCAAGTCCTCGACGTGACTCCTTCCCAGCACGAGGAAGCTGCAGAGGTTGAACGTCGCTTAGATGACGTTGACCCAAAAACCTTGAAGATTCGTATTGAGTCTACCTCCGGCGAAGAAATCGTCATCCCCTCTGACTTGGGAAAATTACTGCACCAAATCCTTCGGATGGCCGCATCGGGGAAATCGATTTCCATCTCTCAAATTACTCAAGAACTGACCAGCGTAGAAGCAGCCAAAATGCTGGGCATGTCACGCCCGACGCTTCTGAAACTAGCGGCACAGGGCGACATCGAGTTCCACAAGGTGGGATCCCATTCGCGCTTCACCCGCAAAGACATCCGGGCTTTTCAAGAAAAACGGCTGGAAGATCGACGCCGTGCCTTTGACGAACTGCGGGAATTCGAAGATTCTTTGGACTTGAATGAAACATAACATCGGTGTGGGCCATAGTTGCTTATCATTAGCATTATGCAACCGGGGCCCACACTATTGTTTTTAGATGCGAATATCCTGCTGTCACGAACACTTCGAGACTGGTTTTGCCTGATTGATCTGGAATCCGGTCACGAGGGGATACAGCTTCGCTGGAGCGAGGACGTTCTCGCAGAGTTCCTATACCACCTGCGCAAGAGGAACCCTTCAGCATCCGAGGAGAAAACCGGAGGACTACGCCGCCGCCTCGAGAATACTTGCCCCGAAGCTTTGATCTCCAATTATCAAATCCGGAAAGATCTCGTACAGTTTGGACGCGACAAATTTGATGCGCATGTAGTCGCTGCGGCCGAACATGGAGGCGTCGATTATTTGGTCACTAACAACATCAAGGATTTTCAACCCTTCGCCGACGAATGTGAATTTGAAATCTACTCTGCCGACGAGATGCTTTGCCTGATCTACGAACGCAGACCCGATGTCGTTCGTACTGTTGTCCAGAGGCAATTTCCTTATTGGGCAAAGCGCCAAAACCCCAAAACGCTTCACGAAGCACTTGTAGCAGCGCAGGCCCCCAACTTTGCAGAAAAGGTCAAGACTCAGCTAAGGCATCTAGCCATGTCAGGAACGTACTAAAGGCAGGGAATAGCAACAGCGCAATCAGTCCCAGTCCTTCAAATAAGTCATAAAACCCCTCATCCCCGGCACCCTTCGGCGCTTGGTGGGTTTCATCATTTATGTGCGTCAAAGCATCCTCGCCGACCGACGCGCCTGCCGGTCGCCACTTATCGTGGGAACTGCGGTCAAAGTCACCGGGAATCCGCCCGGCGAAGTACCCGGACTGTGCCAGACGGGGAATTACCGAGGAATTACGACCCCGGGGTTGACGTGGAGCATCATGGGCATCAATGCTGTGAACAGGTCCCTATTGGCCAAGAAAGCGAGCGCACCATGTCAAAAGCCAACCGTACCCCCGAGGAACTTCCCGAGTTCTCAGATGCGCGCGAACCTCAGCGAGAAACCGAGCTGGAGCTTTCAGGTGAGCCTGAGGGTGAACTGGCTCCGTCAATGAGCTCTGATCCGGTAGCCGTTGAAGCCGAGCAATCCTATGACCTGCAAGAACCAGATCCCCAAGGCCTGCAGCCGCTTCCGGCGCCAGAGCCAGACGAGCATTCCGGCTCAACAAAACTCGGCCGGTTATGGACCGCTACCGTGATCAGCGTGCTGCTGCTGATCTTGCTGATCATCTTTATCGCCCAGAATCAGAATCCGGTCACCGTGCAATACTTCGGGATGCGCGGGGAAATCAGCTTGGGCCTGGCGCTGTTCATCGCCGCGTTAGGTGGCGCCTTGATCGTTGCGGCCATCGGCGCGGCACGCGTGATCCAACTGCGCGCCAGCGCACGGAAAAAACGCCGGGCCGAAAAGAAGAACTCCGCGTTTTAGAAGTCCAGCCCCTGTGAAGGGATCACCAATCCGGTCTCGTAGGCATAAACCACTGCCTGGACCCTGTCGCGCAGGTGCAGTTTGGTCAGGATGCGTCGCACATGGGTTTTCACCGTTGCTTCCGACAGGAAAAAGCGGTGCGCGATTTCGGCATTGGACAGGCCTTCGGCGAGCGCACGCAGCACTTCCTGCTCGCGCGGGGTCAGGTCGTCAAGCAGCGGATCGCGCTGCGGCGCGGCGGTGTTCGCGGGGGTGCGACCCGAGTTGCGCACATAGGTTTCCAGCAGCCGGGCCGTCACCCGGGGAGCCACCACGGCATCCCCGGAGGCAACCAACCGCACGGCGGAAACCAGTTCTTCGGGGGCCACGTCTTTGAGCAAAAAAGCGCTGGCCCCAGCCTGCAACCCGGAGAACGCATATTCGTCGAGGTCAAAGGTTGTCAGGATGATGATTTTGGTTTCCGGATGCGCCTTGGCGATACGTTCGGTGGCCTCGATGCCGTCCATGTTGGGCATCCGCACGTCCATCAGCACCACGTCCGGGTGAAGGGTCGCGGTCTGGGTTAACGCCTCCAGCCCGTCGGCCGCCTCTCCGGCAATCTGGATGTCGTTTTCGCCCTCCAAAATCAGGCGGAAGCCCATTCGCAGCAGGGGTTGGTCGTCAACCAGCAATACCTTGATGTTTTCGTCCATGTCCTACCCCTTTACGGATTTCTGATTACTATTCTTCGCACTGCACTCGGGCAGTTGCAACATCGCTTTCACAATCCAACCGCCACTGGCCACGGGGCCAGCATCTACCGTGCCGTCAAAAAGTTCAGCGCGTTCACGCATGCCACGCAATCCCCGGCCGCTGCCGACGCTTGGTACCCGGGTGGCATCCCCGTTGTCCATGATTTCCAAACGCACCTGGTGCCGGCCGCGTTCCAAGCGCACCTGCACATCGGTGACGTTGCGGGCATAACGCAGCGAGTTCGTCAACGACTCTTGGATGATTCGGAAGATGGTCAGCTGGAAGGCTTTGTCATCCGGCAACGGCTCGCCCACGTAGGTGTAGGTCAGTGGCAGCCCCGCCACCCGGAACCCCTCCAACAGGTGCTCCATGCTGCCGCCGGTTGGTTGCGGGGATAATTCGCTGCCTTCGCCTTCACGCAGCACCCCGAGCATCCGGCGCATGTCGGCCAGCGCCGCCCGGCCGGTGCCGGATAGTTCGCTCAAGACTTCCTCGGCCCGCTGCTGATCCCGGCGGCCCACCACACGCGCCCCTTCGGCCAGGGCAATCATGACCGACAGCGAATGCGCCACCACATCATGCATTTCGCGGGCTATGCGGTTGCGTTCTTGGACCTGCGCCAAGCGCGAGACCTGCGAGGCCCAGTGGTTCAGCTCAGCTTCGTGGATGCGGGAATTGCGGATGTAGCCGCCAATGGCCGCGGCGGCGACGTAAAAACCGATGAGGAATGCGGCGAACACCCCGATCAGGACGCTGGATAACACCGATTCGCTGATTCCGTCGCTCGGGTCCATGTCCATGTCGCTCATGTCCGGGAATCCAAGCAGCACCAGCAGCACCATCTGGAAACTTCCAGCCAGGATGGCCAACGGAATCGACCGCCGGGCCGAATAGCTGGTGGCCACCATGTACAGGGCCAGCATCATGCCCAGGCCCTCGGCCCCGTACACCGCCCCGCTATCCAGGATCGAAATGCACTGCAGGGCGAACACGATGCACAGCACCGTCATGGGTGCGCGGCGGCGGAACAGCAGTGTTCCGGCGGTTGCCAAGGTGATCAATAACAGGACAATCCCGTGGCTGGCCGGTGTATCGGCCATCAGCAGCACCCCGGGCAGGGTGCCCAGCAGGTAAAAGATCACGACGCCAAGAGACACCAAACGCGGATGGGTCCTCAGGTACCTGCGTACCCGACCCATCCGCTTGGCGGCCAGTTCGTCGAAGGAGGCGACCGACTCCTGCAGCGAAAGATTGCTCATGGTTTCCAGTGTAGTTTTCCGAACCCTACTTGATGTCGCGGCTCTTGAGCAGAACCCCGGCCAGGATCAGCGGAATGAGGATCCAGCCGGCAACACCGAGCAGCTGTTGCCAGGTCTCAAGGGTGCTGGGGTAGCTCAGCGGAAGGGCCAGCCCGAGGCCCAGCTGGTCCGGCATGAACCGGGCGTAGTCCTTGAACCAGTCGGTGACCGCCATCAGGATCTGCGCGATCATCGGCAGCACAAAAAACAGTGCAACCAGGCTGGTGATGCCGCCGGCCGAGTTGCGCAGCAAGCCGCCCAACGCCAGGCCAATCAAGGCCGCCATGACCACTGCCAGCACGCCGTACCAGAGCATTCGGGCGAACGCTTCGCTGCCCATATCCAGGGTCAGCGAGTAGTTCTCGGCCAGCGGACGGCACACCAGGTAGGCGGCCAGGGTGGAGACCAGCTGGACCACCGCGGTCAGCACGGTGATCATGATGATCTTGGCGGCCATGACCCGAAGCCTCTGCGGGCTGGCAAGGAAGGTGCTCACCGCGGAGCCGGTGGTGAATTCGCCGCTGAATAGCAGCACCCCCAACACCCCGAGGATCAGTTGGGAGAACATCAGGCCCGAGGCCAGGGTTTCCACCGCGAAGTCGGTGCTGCCCATCATTTCGGTGCCCGGGATCTGCTCACCGGCTGGCATGTTCTGCATCAGCGATCCAACACCCCAGATGCCGATGGCGGCGATGCCGACATACACAACGATCGAGACCAGGATCAGGATTCGTGTGGAGTTCAGGGAGAAGAAACGGATCATTTCGCTGCGCAGCACTCCGCCGAGGCTGACCTTGCCGCCGGTGCGTGCCGCGGATGGTGCCGCAAGTTCGGTACTCATGATTTCCTACTTCCCATCCTGGTTGTCGGTGGACACCTGTGAACGGTATTCGATGGCGTCACGGGTCAGTTCCATGTAGGCGTCCTCCAAGGTTCGCTGCAGCGGACGCAGCTCGCTGAGCACCACCCCGGTCTCTAATGCGCGGCGGCCGATCACCTCTGATTCGGGTCCGGTGACCTCCAAGGTGGTGGCATCCAGCCGGCGCAGCTGCACCCCTTCGGCGGCCAGGGCGTTCATCAGCGCGTCGATGTTTTGGGATCGGACCATGGTCTGGGCCAGTCCGTTGTCAATGAATTCGCTGATTGGCGCATCGGCCATGATGCGGCCTCGGCCGATCACCACCAGGTGATCTGCGGTCTGCGCCATCTCGCTCATCAGATGCGAGGAGATCAGCACGGTTTTCCCCACCGATGCTTGCTGGCGGGCCAGGTTGCGCACCCAGGCCACCCCCTCGGGGTCCAAACCGTTCACCGGTTCGTCCAGGATCAGCACCTGCGGGTCCCCCAGCAACGCGGTTGCGATTCCCAACCGCTGGCCCATGCCCAGGGAGAAGCCGCCAACCTTTTTGCGTTGCACCGGCGCCAACCCGGTCAGTTCCAGCACCTCGTCCACCCGGGACTTGGGCAGGTTAGCGGTGGCCGCCATGGCACGCAGGTGCGCCCGCGGGGTCAATGACTTGTGAACCGATTTGGCTTCGAGCAGGGTGCCAACCTCGGTCAGTGGGTGGGTTGAGGTCTTAAAGTTTTTCCCGTTGACGAGCACCTGCCCGTACGTGGGGTTTGCCAGTCCAACAATCATTCGCATGGTGGTTGATTTACCTGCGCCGTTGGGGCCGAGGAAGCCGGTGACGATCCCCGGTTGAACCGTGAACGACGCGTGGTCGACCACGGTTTTTGCACCGTAAGTTTTGGTCAATTCCTGTACCTGGATCATATATCCAGCATAAAAAAACTTCGGCTTGGGCGAACCGCCCGGAATGCTGATTTTGCTTCTCCCTCAAAAGGCGGATCAGCTGGTCCCCGGCCTTGGCTTTGTGCACCTTGGGGTGCATAACTGGGCGTCGGCGCGCAGCCTAGCCCACCGAGGTTGCAACAAGCAGTGCCCCGATGATCATCATTGCGAACGGCAAGGCAAGGATGATCATGAACTTCCGGTGGTCCCGGGCGATGGCAACACATTCACGCAGGAACGCGCTGGGCCGGTAGTACGCTGCGGTTTTACCGCCGAAGGCGCGGGCATCAAGCCCCAGCGCCCGCGAGGCCAGCCCGGCCCGTAGTGCGTGGTAGTCGCTGGTCACCAGCCACAGCCGGCCATCGGCTCGCCGGGCCCGCACCAGCTCGTTGGAGAATTTCAGGTTTTCAACGGTGTCCTTGGCGCGGTCCTCCAGCAGGATCTGCTCCCGAGGTATTCCCTGCTCGGCGAGGTAGCGTCCCATGCTCACCGCTTCGGGTTCGATTTCGTCCGGTCCCTGTCCCCCGGTGGGCACCATTAATGGTTTGGGGCCATCCTGTGCGCCGTACAGTTCAATGCCCTTATCCAGCCTTCCCCGCAGCAACGGGGTGACTTCACCGTTGATGGTGCGGGCACCGAGCACCACCACTGCGGCTCCCTGGCCCTTGGCCTGGAACCTGGCGTGAACCCAGGAATACAACAGCAGCATGACAAAGATGCTCGCGCTGAATACCGAAACAAAAAACATGATGAACGCCAAGGACAGGCTCCACCAGCGCCCCAGAACCACCAAGGCCAGTGCCGCCACTGGCAGCGCAAAAACCAGGATCCCGGCGATCAGCGACAACAAGTTGGGCAGTTTGGCGCCTTCACGGCGCCACATCAAAATGCCGTTGTGGATCAGCGCGCCGCCAAAAACCACCAGCATCAGGGGTGTGAGCACCACCAGGATCGTGATGAGGAACCCGAAACCGGGGATAAAGGCCGCCAGCATCTCGGAGAGTGTGGACAGGGTGATCAGCACCAATGGCAGCAGTGCCGCGGCAAGCACCAGCCGCCGCGGATCGCGGCGATACAGCGCACCGAAAACCACCCACAGCACCGCGAGCAGGGCCAGGGAAATGAAGTTGTACCCAAAGTCTTCCATCATGCTCCAGCCTAGACGGAGTGCGCTCAGGTCATCCCGAATTCGCGTTTTAACATCGCTTTAGCTCCAAGATAACCGCCCATCCCATGGACCGAGGGCCCCGGTGGAGTCGCCGAGGAGACCAGGTACAGGCCCTTGCTTTGCAGATACCAGGGGTCGGTGGAGATCACCGGGCGTCGAACACTTCCCAGCAGATCCATGGTGCCCCCGGACAAATCCCCGCCCACCAAGGCGGCATTCTGTTGTTCGAGTGTCTGTGCCGTGGCCACGTGGGATTCGAGGATCAGCTCACCGAAGCCCGGGGCCGCGGCCTCGATCGTGGAGATCATCTGCCGGCTCATGTCATTCGGGGCACCTAGTGGCACGTGGCAGTAGGCCCAGATGACATGCTGGCCCTTCGGGGCGCGGGAGTCGTCAAAGCTCGAGGGTTGGGAAACGATCATAAATGGCTTCTCGGCTGTCCGGTGATTCGCTTCGCGCTCGGCGCGACCCACCTGCACCGCATTACCGCCCAGGTGGACCGTACCGGCCTGGGCCAGCACCGGGTCCGTCCAGGGCACCGGCTGCGAGAGGACAAAATGCACCACACAGCTGCCCGGAGACCTGCGAGTTGCGGCCAGGGTTTTGGAGAGTTTCTCCGGTATCCGCGCGCCGGCAATAAGCCCGGCGGCTTCGGCGGAGGTATCAAAAAGGACAATGTCTTCCGACAGCTCTCCAAGGTCGGTGACGTGTTCCCCGGTGCGTACCCGGCCTCCGGCGGCACGAAGTGCTGTGGCCAGTGCATCGGAAATCGCTTGGGATCCGCCACGCGGAATCGGCCAGCCCTTGGCGTGGGCGGCGGCGGCCAAAAATAATCCTGCCCCCGCATTGGCCGGGCCGCGTGAGCCGCCGGCCACGTGAGCAGAACACCCCGCATACAGGGCGGCCGCTCGCTCGTATTTCGCGGAGAACAAATCCTTCAGCCCCATCCCGGCGACCGTGCTGATCGCAAATCTCGCCAGCGTGGCAGGATGCGCTGGAAGTTTGAGCAGCGGGTTCAACAGGGTATCGCCCAGGGCTTCAATGTGCTCAACCAGCGGTGCGAGCACCCGGGAGTAAAGTTCCCCGCTGGCCCCCAGGTCATTTTTGGTGCGTTCTAAATCCCGCCAGGCGTAGGCCGTTCCCCCATCAAGAACGTGGGCAAAGGACAACTCGGGAACAATGAAGTCCACCGTGTCCAGCACCCCCAGCTGAGACATCGCCGGAGACTGCAACGCCATGGGATGCACGGCGCTTCCTAAATCAAAACGGGCCTGGGAACCATCAAGCGGTTGGGTCCGGGCCGCTCCGCCAATGGTTTCATTGGCCTCGTACACCGTGACGTCCAGCCCCGCCCGGGCGGCTACCGCGGCCGCGGCCAACCCATTGGGTCCAGAGCCGATCACCGCCACCGAGCTCATGCGTCGGCCTTCGTGTTCAGCGGTGCGGCGTCAGCGGCCTGGTCGGCTTCCGGCTTCGGGTCTCGTTGCATTAAACCGCGCAGGGTGAACTTGTCGGCGGCCCCGGCGAAGGGACCTGCCAGCGGGTCGTCCTGTCCCACCGCGCGGATCGGATCACGCCGCGGGTCAAGGACCGAACGCACCACCAGATACATCAGGTACGCCAACATCAGCATGTGCGCGAAAACCAAAAAGACGTAGCCGTTTTGCGGGAATACCTTGTGGATTTCTTCGGCGTCCAACGAATCCAGATAGAACCACAGGCCGTAAAAGTGTGCGACTTCTACCAGCATCCACACCGCGAACTCACGCCACCGGGGCAGGGCCAAGGCGAACAGCGGAATCAGCCACACAATGAATTGCGGCGAATACACCTTATTAACCATCACAAACGACGCCACAATCAGAAAAGCCAGCGAGCCCACCCGCGGGGTCCGTTTGGCCAGCAGTCCCAGCACCGCCACACCGAGGCAGCACAGGAAAAACAGGATGATTCCCCACCGGGACATCTGATCGGCCGTGAAGGGCTTAAGGACCTCGGAATCTGCGGCCAGCAGGTTCCAGACGTGCCAGAAGCTGGAGAATCCTGCCCCGCGCTCTGATGAAAAGGTGAAAAAGTGCTTAAACGAGTCCGGGTAGGCCAGCGCGTAGGGAAGGTTGACCACGATCCAGGTCAGGGCCGCACTTCCGCCGGTGACCCAGAACGGTTTAAGTTTTCCGGTGCGCACCGCGATGACCAAGAGCGCGCCGAGGACAAAAAACGGATAGATCTTCATGGCCGCGCCCAGCCCGATCAGGATTCCCGCGAGCACCGTGTGTTTCCGGGCGAAGCTGAGCATTCCAAGGGCCAGCAAGGCTACGGCCCACATATCCCAGTTGACGCTTCCGGCAAGGATGATCCCCGGGGCGATTGCCACCATGGCCGCATCCCAGGGGCGGCGTCCGCTCATCCGCAGGGTGCAGATCACCGTGACGAGCCAGAGGATCGCCACCAGGATCAGGTTCATGTCGAAATAAATCAGGGCGCGGTTGGCCACCGACTCGGGGACTAGCCAGGCCACCACGGAGGCCACCGCACTCATCAGTACGGGGTATTCGAATTGTGCATCGGCGGAGAACGGAACCCAGGGGTTCTCGGCGAAACCGCGGGCCCCGAAGAGCGGCACCCAGTCGCTGTAACAGGCGTAGACATAGGGGTTGTTGCCGCCCCAGCCGTTGACTCGGCACGGGTTTTTGGACAACAGCATCAGCAGTGAGCCAACGATGGTCATCAGGATCAGCACACGTTCCACGGTGAAAAATCCGGGGTTCACCCGTCCGGGGTCGCTGTGCCGGCCCAGCGGCCCGCCGATCACCGCGGTGAATTGTCGCAGGAACCCGTCGGCCCTCGAGGGCACCGTGATCCTCAGTGGACCGCGCTGTGGCGTCTTCTTCTGGGCACTCATGGTTCCCAGCCTAGTTTGCCTTGGCACGGCATGCGGGATTTATGACCATTTGGTGGTCAACTCCTTGTGTTTTCAGCCCTGAAGATACGCCAATACGGCTTTTACCCGGCGGTGCCCGGATGCTTCGGGAGGTAAATCGAGTTTAAGGAAGATCGCTGCGACGTTCTTTTCGACAGCGCCATAGGAGATCGTCAGGGCACTGGCGATTTCGGTGTTGTTCAGCCCCCGAGCCATCAGTTCCAGAACTTCACGTTCTCGACCGGTGAGTTTGTTCAATTGGGCTCCGTATGCGGGAGTTGCTGAAGATTGAGCAGGTACCGGCCCGCCCATCAGCTGAGCCACCACGTCGGGATCCAAGACAGTTTGTCCCTCGGCAACCCGTCGCAGGCTCAGCAAAAACTCTTTGACGTCCGTGACCCGGTCTTTGAGCAAATATCCCACTCCTCGCGGGTCGTTGCCCAGCAACTGGGTCGCGAAACGAGTCTCCACCCATTGCGAAAACAACAGCACCGGCTGCAGCGGATACACCTGGCGAATGGCAAGGATGGCTCGAAGCCCCTCGTCGGTATGGGTCGGCGGCATCCGCACATCCGAGATGACAAGATCAGGTCTTGTGCCTTCCTTGTGCAGTGCCTGGAACTGTGTGAGAAGTTGCGTCCCGTCTTGGGCTTGCACCACGATCTCATGCCCACGACGCTCCAATAGCGACAGGAGCCCGTCAAGCAGCAACACGTTGTCTTCGGCGAGCGCTATTCTCATACCTTTGAGCCTAACGGCAGCGTAATGAGCACTTGTGTTGGGCCGCCCGGAGGGCTGGTAATTTTCAGGGTCCCGTCCACCGCCAGCAACCGATCCTGCAATCCGCGTAGGCCCGTGCCTCGGGCGGCATCGGCTCCGCCACAACCTTCATCACGAACTTCGATCTTCAGGTATTTCGCTGATTGCCGCGAACCGAGCTGGACGGAAACCCAGGCCTCGGTGGCACCGGCATGTTTGGCCACGTTTGTTAATGATTCTGAGACCGCAAAGTAGGCGACGGTGACAATCGGCGCGGGGATGGACTGAGTCTCAGCAAGTTCATCCAGCGCCTCGGCGTGAAGGTGAACCGTCAGACCCGAGCGGGATACCAAGCTCTCCAACGCCGGCCCCAACCCGGAATCAAGAATTGGGGGATGTATTGTCCGGGTGAGGGAACGCAAATCCTCGATGGTCTCGCGGGTGGCATGCTGTGATTTGGCGAGCACCGCATCAATTTCTTCGGGTGAGTACCCTTCTTCGAGCATCAGCCTGGCTTCGCTGATCTGCATGCCTGCTGCAACGATTTGAGCCTGGAGTCCATCATGCAGGGAGCGTTCGAGCTGTTGAAGGGTCTGCTGCGCATTGCTGACGGTGAGATCCCGGGCCGTGATCGCTTGGGTCAACTGGCGGTTTGTTGCGCTTTGTCCCAGCAAACCGCGGGTCAAGCCGGCGAATAACCGGGCAAAACCACCGGTCATTCCGGGCCAGCACCATAAGCAGATCACCCCGATGATCCCCACCAGCACGATGGACGGCGTGCTGTCCAGAAAATAGCCTTCACCAAAACTCGCCCCACGGTGCATCTCTCCGTCAGTTCCCCTTTGGGCCGGCAAGAACTCTCGCCACAAGCTGTAACTGATGCCTCCCAAACCCAACACCAAAACAACCGTGCTGAGCACCCACCCGATGATTGCCAATGGAAAACTGAGGAACATAAACGCCAGCGCCTTCCACCCGGTTGGATTCCCCAGGTGCGCCGCATATGAGCGCCAGAACCCGGAGGGAAAAGCCGCGGCAAAGGGGGCGGCGATGTCCTGTCCCAGGCAGGCAGCGGCCAGTCGGCGGTAGAGAACACACCAGGATCCGGCGGCAACGATGAGCCACCCGGGAACCCATAAACCCACCACGGTGACGGCCAGTGCGGCGATCAGGCTGGGCACCAGCACCACATAGGCAAAGGCAAAGGGAGAAAGCAGCAACATCACGGTGAGGTAGCCAAAGGGCTTCCACGCCCGGGCACTGAATGGGGCGCTGATAAAACGCGTCAAGGTGGTCATGTCATTAACTATTCTCGCTGAAACCGGCCTTGTGAATGAGGCCCACCACCGAGGTTCGGCTCACGCCGCACGGGGGCCTGCCCCCGTGCGAGGGCTGAAATCACGGGTAAATCCGGTATCCAGGTGAGCTCTGGCTGAACAACACATTGATTTTGACAAGGCCTCCAGCAAACCAACAGGTAAATAAACCCGCACTTCACCGGGTGTTTACCTCATAACACCCGGGAGGTTAACTCAGCTGTTTAATCTCATTCTTGTGAGCAATACCAATCAGCCAAAAGCCCTGGCCATCATCCCCGCTCGGGGTGGGTCCAAGGGCATTGAGCTTAAAAACCTGCGCCGGATCCACGGCAAATCCCTGTTGGGACGAGCCATCGAATCCGCTCAAGCCGCAACCTCAGTCAGCGAGGTTGTGGTCAGTACCGACCATCCGGACATCAAGGCCGAGGCCTTGGCCTACGGAGCCCGCGTGGTGGACCGGCCGGCAGAAATCGCCGGCGACACCGCAACCAGCGAATCGGTCCTGGTTCATGTGCTGAACAATGAACCGGTCCTCCCGCAAGCCACCCTCTTCATCCAGTGCACCAGCCCGTTTATTGATCCGGCGGATCTCGACACGGCGGTGAACCGGGTACTGGCCGGTGAGCTTGAGGTGAGTTTCGCGGCCGTGGCCGATCACGGTTTTCACTGGTCGCTGGATGCCGACGGGTTGGCGCAAGCGGTGGGCCATGACAAGTCCACCCGTCCGCGCCGGCAGGACCGTGAGCCGCGTTTCCGTGAAACCGGCGCGTTTTACGCCATGAATTCGGCCGGCTTTTTGGCCGCGAACCACCGCTTTTTCGGTCGGGTAGCCCTGCATGAGGTGCCTGCCGAGCATGGGATCGACATCGATACCGAAGCGGACCTGCTGTTGGCTTCCTTGCAGGAGGAACACGGTACCGAGCCGGTGTTGGTGGACGCGGTCATCACCGATTTCGACGGGGTGCACACCCCGGACACCGCCTACCTGGACCAGTTCGGCACCGAATCCGTGCGGGTCTCCCGTTCGGACGGGATGGGAGTTGCCCGCTTGCGCGCCGCCGGGGTGAAGTTCCTGATTCTCTCCAAGGAAGTGAACCCGGTGGTCGCGGCCCGGGCCGCCAAACTCAAGGTCGAGGTAGCGCACGGCATCGAGAACAAGGCCGAATACCTGGCCCGCTGGCTTGCCGACGAGTCGATCAATCCGGCGCGGGTCGCCTACCTGGGCAACGACATCAACGACCTGGGGCCCATGGGCCTGGTCGGTTGGCCGGTGGCCGTGGCCGATGCGCAACCGCAGGTCGCCCAGGCCGCACGGCTAAGGCTCACCCGCGACGGCGGGCACGGCGCGGTCCGCGAGCTGGCTGAGCTGGTGCTCGACGCCCGCACGAGCGCCGCGGAAACAACCCACAAATTTCAAAGTTTCACCCACTGAAAGGCAGTACCATGACCTCGATTACCACTGACATCAAGCCGGTTGCTATCGGCGAGAACCTGCTCGGCGCAGACCAGCAGGTCTACGTCATCGGCGAGATCGGCATCAACCACAACGGCGACCTGGAGATCGCCAAGCAGCTGATCGACATCTCCGCCGAGGCCGGCGCCAACGCGGTGAAGTTCCAGAAGCGCACCCCGGAGATCTCCACCCCCATGGACATGCGCGACAAGATCCGCTCCACCCCATGGGGCGAGATGACCTACCTGGATTACCGCTACCGCGTCGAGTTCGATCAGGCCCAGTACAAGGAACTGATCTCCTACGCCGCTTCCAAGGGCCTGCACGCCTTCGCTTCCCCGTGGGATGTCCCATCGGTTGAGTTCATGGAAGAGCAGGGTGCGGTGACCCACAAGGTCGCGTCCGCCTCCGTGACCGACATCGAGCTGCTCACCGCGCTGCGTGAGACCGGCAAGCCGATCATCCTGTCCACCGGCATGTCCACCATCGAGCAGATCGACAAGGCGGTGGAGACCCTGGGCACCAGCAACCTGGTGCTGATGCACGCCACCTCCACCTACCCGCTGCCTCCCGAAGAGGCGAACCTGCGCATGATCGAGACCCTGCGCGAGCGTTACCAGGTGCCGGTCGGCTACTCGGGCCACGAGCGCGGCCTGCAGATCTCGCTGGCCGCCGTGGCCCTGGGCGCGGTCACCGTGGAACGCCACATCACCCTTGATCGCACCATGTGGGGATCGGACCAGGCCTCTTCCCTGGAGCCCAAGGGCTTCGCTTCGCTGATTCGCGACATCCGCATCCTGGAAGAAGCCATGGGCGACGGCGTCAAGAAGGTCTTCCCGGGCGAGCTGGCACCGCTGTCCCGCCTGCGCCGCGTCGACGGCTAAGCACACCAGACGCACCGCAACCGGCGGCCGGAGAATCCCGCTCTGGCCGCCGGTTGCGCTACACCCTCATCCAGCACCGCTACAAGGAAGCCGAGCAGCAATGACCAGCTTGACCCCCGGCCGCATCTCCGTGGTTATCCCGGCCTACAATCAGGAGGCGTATATCTGCGATGCGTTGGCCTCATTGGTCCGGCAGAAGTTGGGCCGCTGGGAGTTAGAGGTGCTGGTGGTGGATGATTCCTCCACCGACGCAACCGCGGCGCTGGTGGAAACTTTCCAGGACTCGCTGCCCGGACTGCAGTTGATCCGGCTGGGCGAAAACGCCGGGGTTTCGGCGGCCCGCAATGCCGGGCTGGAGCAGGTCAGCGGGGAGTTTTTCACCTTCTTGGACCCGGATGATTGGTACAGCCCGGAACACCTGGCCGTTTTGGCCGATTCACTGAACGGGTTGCACGTGGATTTTGTGCGCAGCGACCACGTCCGCGTCACCGGCACCAACCGGGTCATCCACCGCGCTCCGCAAGCGTTGCGCGGGATGCCGTTGGCCCCTGCCGATGACATCGAACCGATCGATTCCCCCTCCATGGTTGACTATGCGTTCGTCTGGGCCGGAATGTACCGCACCGAGCTGATGAAGCAGCGTGGACTGTTCTATTTCGATGCGGACCTGCACAGCGCCGAAGACCGGTTGTGGTTGTGGAAGGTCCACCTTGAGACCTCGCGGTATGCGGTGGTCTCTTCCCCGAGTGTGTTCTACCGGCGCGGGCTACCGGGTTCGCTAACCCAGGTGTTCGACGAACGCCAGCTGGGTTTCATCCCGGCCTATGAGCGGATTCTTTCCGAGGTTCGTTCCCACCCGGACTCCGAGCGCCACCTGCCCAAGGCGTTGCGCCAGTTTTTCGCTATTGTCTGCCACCATGAAAAACGTGCCAAGCACTATCCCCCGGCCGTTCGGCTGGCCATGAAACAACAGCTGCGCCAGGTATTCACCTCGATCGACCCGCATTCCGCACTGCAGGTGGCGCTCGAGATGGATGTGGCCCGCCGCCGCCATATTCTCTCATTTTTGCAGCCCGGCGCGATCGGAGCCAGCAAGTGATCGCATTAGTTGAGGCCAGCAGCTACTTTCAGCTTGTCTCTTTGGCTGGAATGGCGGACGCGGGGATGCTTCCTGCGGCCGATGAACGGATCTTGGTGTTGGCCAACGGTTCCCAGGTGCCGGAGCTGACCACAGCCTTGCAGGACTGCCCGGGATTCGAACAGCTCGCCGCGCGTTTCGACCGGGTGGTGGACTATGCCCAGCTGATGGCCCCGCGCCGCCCGGCCCAGTTCAATCCCCGCGAAGACGAACTGCACATCTTTGAGCGGCTGCTACGCGAAACCTGGTCTCTGGGAGACGAGCCGCTGGTTTTGGTCCTCGAATCCATTCAGGTCAACCCGTCCCAGGCGTTGGCACGGATCTTTTTCGACGCGGAAATTTGGGTCCACTCCGACGGGCTGATGTCCTACGGCCCGACCCGCAGCAAGCTGTCCATGCCGCTGCGCCAACGGATCACCCGCACCCTCCACGTGGATTTGGTCCCGGGTTTGGAACCGGCATTGCTGGCCGAGCTGAATCCCCTGCGTGAGGTGCTGCCGGCACCCGCACTGGCGAAAGTGTTTGAAGAGTTGGCCGCGGGGGCGCAACTCCAGTTGCCGCCCGACGCGGCACTGGTGCTCGGACAATACCTGGGGTCCCTGGGATTGTTGGACGCCGAGGAAGAATTCGAGCTGCACCTGCAGATGTTGCGCGAGGTCGACCAGGCAGGAATCTCAACCGTCCTGTTTAAGGCCCATCCCTCGGCAAGCCCCACCGCAGCGATTCGCCTGGCACAGGCTGCGGCGGACCTGGGAATAGATTTCCAGCTTTTGCGCACAGATCATTTGGCCGAAACCGTCATCGCCTTGGCTCGCCCCAAGCTGGTGGTCTCGTGTTTCTCCACCGGACTGGCAACCGCCCGCTACATCCTGGACACCGAGGTCACCGCGGTGGGTACCGGCATGATGCTGCAGGCGTTAGCCCCGTATGAGAATTCAAATCGAATCCCGCTGTCGATCATTCATGCGTTGTTTGTGCAAGAGATCCCGGTCCCCGTCGACAGCGAACATCCGGCAGGGCAGGATGCGCTCTCACAGCTGCTCACCGCGGTTTCCTACTGCATGCAAGCCGCCCGGCTCCCTCAACTGCGCGAGCCTGCGGCCGCCTTTCTGGCTGAGCACTATGCCGAGTATTCCGCGCACTTTAAGCGCCGGCGTATTACCAAACTGGAGCTGCCGCCCCTCTGGGCTCATCTGCCGGCTCGCCGCAGCCTTCCCTCAAAGGTGCGCGGGGCCTCGCGTCATGTCTTGCGGCGCGGTTCCAAGGGACTAGACTCGTTGTCCAAGTCGCTCAGCCGCCTAGCCCAATGACCACCGCTACCACCCGCCGTGAAGGAAAGTCGCGTTCGATGTCCATGAACCTCTCCCGCCAAGACACCTGGGAAGTTCCTCGTCCGAGGTTCGGCACGGCGTCGGTCTGGGTTGAGTCGCCGTTGCAGCTGCTTTCCGCTGTGGAGACCCATGCGGCCGGGTTGCTGGGACATGAGGTTCGTATTGTGCCGCGCCAGGGGCTTCCCCTGGAGGCCACCACCCAGGCCTTGCTGGCGCAGGCACCAGCCGGGGTCCAGTTTCTCCCGGCGGCCCGCAAGCCGCCGGCCCCGCGGTCCCCCGCGGAACGTTTTGTCACCGGGGATGCCTACTCCGGCAAGGTCCAGCGCGCACTGATAGCCGGGGTCAAGGCCAAAGAAGTGGTGATCATCGATGACGGTTTGGCTACCTTGGCGCTGATCAATCAGCTCGTTTCTTCCGAGCCGACCCCACTGATCCGTGCTCGAGCAAAAAATTCGGCGGCAAGAACCGCCATGGGCCTGGCAATGTGGCACCGGCTGCGCCAGCTGGCCCGCGACGGTCGGCTACTGATTGTCTCAGCGCTGTTTGTCACCCCGGCAACTCAGAGCCGCATGAATGAGCTGGGCATCAAGTTTGCGCAACACAAGTTCGAATGGCTCGCGACCCAACCGGTCGCCGAGCGTTTCACCGAACCGACCCTGTTGATCGGTTCCGCGATGGCGGCCGACGGGTTGATTCACGAAGAGCCTTACCTGAAATGGATCGAATCCGTTGCCGCCGATGGGCCCGTCGCCTATTTTCCACACCGCCGCGAAACTCCCGAGTTTCTGCAGAAGATCGGCCAGATCACGAACGTGGTGCCCAAGGAACACACGGTTCCAATCGAAATGCGGTTGCGTGCATTGCGTCCCGGGCAGGAAATCCGCGCCCTTCCATCCACCGTTATCCCGTCGCTACGCCTGTTATTGGGTCATGACGCAGGCCAGCTGTATCCCCAGGCAGTCCCGGATTCTTGGTGGACTGAGTCAACTCCGGTGCCGCTGCGCGAACACCTTTCCAGTTCTTTGAAGGTGTGAAATTTTCATGAACCCGTCAATTCTCGCCATCGCCGATTCCGATTCCTATTTGAAACTGGCGGTGACCTTCCTTGACCGCCTAGGCCCGTCGTGGGACCGGCGTGTAGCGCTGGTGCGCACTCCGGTCATGCCCACCGAAGAACAAATTGCCGCCGCGTTTTCCGGGACGAACTTCGATCCCCGGGACTTGCAGTTTTTGACCCTGCATCAGCTCAACTCGGCCTCGATCCCCGAAGATATTGTTTTCGCCGCCGCCACCGGACCGGTGGTCGCCGAGGCATATTCGAGGATCTTGCGTTCAGAGCCGGTGAATGCACGTCGCACCGCGCTCATCTCCGCGCTGCCTGGTGTCGCCTATCCGGCAACGGCCAAAGGGTGGAACTACCGGCGGGCCGGGGATGCCTTTATCTGCCATTCACATGCCGAGGCTCGAGACTTCTCTTTCATGACCGAAGATCATGAGGGCCACCAACCGACCATCATGGTCAGCAAGCTGCCTTTCCTGCACTCAGCTGGTTTCCCGCCGGAACCGCACAAAGATATCCAAAAAATTGTTTTCGCTCCACAGGCCAAAGTACCCGGTGCCCGCGAAGAGCGAGAAGCGATCTTGTTATCACTGGAGCAAACCGCACGGTTGAACCCCGGGCTCGAGGTGACCGTGAAACTGCGGGCCCGCGCCGGCGAACCGCAGACTCATCTTGAAGCCTTCCCCTACGACCAGCTGCATGATGACCTGCAAGCCTCGGGCCGGTTGGGGCAACATTCGCACCTGCGGTTCGAAACCGGAACCATGTCCAGTGTTTTGGATCGCCACAGCGCTTTAGTCACCGTTTCCTCGACCGCAGCGCTCGAGTCATTGGATCGTGGACTACCGACGATGATCCTTGCCGATTTTGGTGTCAATGAGCAAATGATCAACGAAGTTTTTCGTGGATCAAACATCCTCGGCAGCCTGGATGATCTTGAATCGTTAAGTTTTTCGGCTCCAACCAAGGCTTGGCTGAGAGAAAACTATTTTCATCGGATGGATGGCAGCTTTCAGGAGTCGCTGGCAATCCTTGCGCAGCAAGCCCATCACGGCCGCTTAAGCACCGACGCGGAAGTTCTCGCGTTCATCAAGAATCAACCGATGCGCCATCGACTACGCACCGTGCTTCCCACGCCGGTGGTGCGAGTGTTGCAGAAAATAAGACGATTGCTCAACAACGGTGGTCAGAAAAACCTCAGATCCACGTCATGACTAACTCGCAATTTATGCCTGACTATCTCTATTGACCGACACTACTCCCTTAGTCAGCACCAAAGGTATAAACAGTAATGTACATTTTACAGACCATCACTAGTAACGAGTCATTCAGATTTTGGTCGAAATTGTCTCAGAATCATGCACGCGAGGTTTTGTTACGCTGTTCACTGTCTATTGAGGGAATGTTTCCGCGCTCCAAGGACTTAAGATCAATAGGGGTAGAACTCTGCGCCGCGGCTTCCGCGCGCCCAGCTACCTGAAGTCTTATCAGTTTCAATAAGGAGTTCATGTGTCGGCGAACCCGATTCGCGTTGCCATCGTTGGCGTGGGCAACTGCGCCACTTCCCTAATCCAGGGTGTCGAGTACTACCGGAATGCCGATGCAGATTCCACTGTTCCCGGTTTGATGCATGTGCAGTTCGGCGATTACCACGTCGGCGACGTACAGTTTGTCACCGCTTTCGACGTTGACTCCAAAAAGGTCGGCCTGGATCTCTCCGAGGCAATCCTGGCCAGCGAGAACAACACCATCAAAATTGCCGACGTCCCCACCACCGGCATCACCGTTCAGCGCGGCCACACCCTCGACGGCCTGGGCAAGTACTACCGCCAGACCATCGAAGAGTCCACCGCCGAGCCTGTCGACGTCGTTCAGGCGCTGAAGGACGACAAGGTCGATGTGCTGGTCTGCTACCTGCCGGTTGGTTCCGAGCAGGCCGCGAAGTTCTACGCACAGTGCGCAATCGACGCAGGCGTCGCCTTCGTCAACGCCTTGCCGGTCTTCATCGCAGGCACCCCGGAGTGGGCGCAGAAGTTCACCGACGCAGGCATCCCGATTGTTGGCGATGACATCAAGTCCCAGATCGGCGCGACCATCACCCACCGTGTGATGGCCAAGCTGTTTGAAGATCGCGGCGTCGTACTGGACCGCACCTACCAGCTGAACGTTGGCGGCAACATGGACTTCAAGAACATGCTCGAGCGTGATCGTCTGGAGTCCAAGAAGATCTCCAAAACTCAGGCAGTGACCTCGAATACCTCGGCCGAACTGGGTGAGGACGATGTGCACATTGGCCCATCGGACTATGTTGCCTGGCTCGATGACCGCAAGTGGGCCTTCGTCCGCCTCGAGGGACGCAACTTTGGCGATGCCCCGGTCAACCTCGAATACAAGCTGGAAGTGTGGGATTCACCGAACTCGGCAGGTGTCATCATTGACGCCGTGCGTGCGGCCAAGATCGCCCTGGACCGCGGCATTGGCGGACCGATCCTTTCAGCATCGAGCTACTTCATGAAGTCGCCGCCAGAGCAGTACGACGATGAGACCGCGCGTCAGAAGGTTGAAGCCTTCATCCGCGGAGAGCTCGAGCGCTAAAGCTGACGAGCGTCGCGCAGCCGCTGTAGAAATCTTCGGGTTTCTGCAGCGGCTGTTTGCTTATCCCAAAAGCGGCCGGCAGAACCAGGGGTAATCCAGAGAACCGATAGGGCCTCGTAGCTCCTGAGAGAGACAACAACCTCGAAGGAGTTCCGAGAGGTCAGAGAATATCGAAGCCAAGACCAAATTATTAGAGCCTATACGGCACGGGTTACAGGGGGAGCTTCATCATGTTCCCCAAACTCACAAAAAACTCAAAATCAAAACAAAATTTTGAGTTTGAGTTTTCAGACCGCGCGGTCAGCAGGTTTGACCAAAAAATTTGGTCAGATCCACGGCAACCGCGGCGGGCCGGGAAGGGCTATTTCTCGTTATTGAACAAATTATTTGCTCAGGATCGGCAGGCAACTTCTCCCAGATTCTTCACACGAAAGTATCCCTAGATGCGGGAAGCCCGCCGGCTTGCAGGCCGGCGGGCCTCTGAATATTGTTCGGCGAGTTCATCATGTACTCCTGTATTCGATTGTGCTGATAACGGTAATGGCGTTATCAGTCCCTAGCGAATGCGGAAGTACATCTCTGGCGGTACGTGGTTTTTCAACTCACGCTGGCGCATGTTGCGGCTGAACTCTGCACTGTCAAGGTACTTGTTCTTGCGCTTATCCTGGCGTTTGGTCACTTGGTTTCCCTCCCTTCATGCATAGTCTGCGAGCTGGGAAGATTTTGACGGGTAGTAGAGATTGCACGAGCCTTGAGGCTTTCCGGTCCAGCGAAGATTAGTTCCGAGGTCCGTACTGCGCGTTGAGCTGTCGTGGTGAAAAGTGGAGCAGACATGAAAAAAGTTCCTAAGGTGGGAGTCGATTACTGACTTTCAACCTCAGGAACTATGCCGGGATGCCTAGATGATTTTAGGAATCCGCTATTCCGGAGGTTGGGGAGACGAAGCGATGGCCATTGGGCGCAGAAATGCCATTGCCGGATCGCACCGGGCGATCGGTCCAAAAGGTCTGATTCATATTCATCGTGTCCCACCTCCTAAAATCTGCTCTGAGTCAATCGCGGTCAACGCGAGACTGTCTTTGGATATCTACCTGATTCGAAATTCTCATTGAGACTTCCCAATCACAGTATTCAGCATACATGCGAGATCGGTTTGACGCCAGCCATATCCACATTTTGTTTAAGAATTTTTTGAGTGCATCGACGAAGAGCCTGACTCTCCGTGGAGAATCAGGCTCTTCGTTGATGCACTAGTCAGATACTACTCGTCAGTAACTAGATCTTGGGATTCCGGTTGTTGCGACCACCATTCCCGGAGTCGCTCTCTGGCAGCCTCTTCACCCAACACACCTTCGTCCAGACGGAGGTTCAGCAAAAAGTTGTAGGCTCGCCCAACAACAGGACCGGGCCGAATCCCGAGCATGGACATGATCTGCTGCCCGTCAAGGTCGGGGCGAATCGAATCTAGCTCCTCTTGCTCGGCGATAGCCGCAATTCTCGCCTCGAGGTCATCGTAGGCAAAGGATAGCCGCTCTGCCTTCTTGCGATTGCGTGTAGTCACATCCGATCGAGTCAGGCAGTGCAGACGGGGCAGAAGGCTGCCGGCATCGGTCACATAACGGCGTACGGCAGAGTCGGTCCACCCAGCGTCGCCATAACCGTAAAAACGCATATGCAGCTCGACAAGGCGCGCCACAGACTTCGTGGTGTCCTTATCGAAACGCAGGGCCCGCATGCGGGCCTTGACCAGCTTTGACCCGACCATGTCGTGGTGCCGGAAAGACACCGCTCCGCTCGGTTCGAATTTTCGCGTCGCCGGCTTGCCGATGTCATGCATTAGGGCAGCAAAACGCAGGACAAAGTCGGGCCCCGGAACGGCTCCATCTTCATCGGTTTCCAAAGCAATAGCCTGCTCCAGCACGGTTAACGAGTGCTGGTACACGTCCTTGTGGCGGTGGTGCTCGTCGATTTCCAAACGCAAGGCAGAGACTTCAGGCAACACACGATCAGCCAGGCCGGTATCCACCAGCAAGTCGATTCCGGCGCGTGGGTCCGCTCCGTTGATCATCTTAACCAGCTCATCACGCACACGCTCCGCGGAGATAATCTCAAAGCGGTCGGTCATCTCGCTCATGGCCTGGCGTACCTCGGGGCTCACCTCGATCTTCAGCTGCGAGGCAAAACGGGCTGCACGCATCATCCGCAGCGGATCATCCGAGAAGGAAATATCCGGGGATCCGGGCGTCCGAATCTGCTGATCGGTCAATGATGAGACACCATCAAAAGGGTCAACCAGTTCCAGGTCCGGAAGGCGTAGCGCCATGGCGTTCATGGTGAAGTCGCGACGGAAAAGGTCATCACGCAAGTTGTCGCCGAACGCAACAACCGGCTTCCGCGAATCTTTGTCATAAGCATCAGCGCGGTAAGTCGTGACTTCTAGCGTGAAATCGCCTTTCCTGAAGGCGATGGTGCCGAACTCCCTACCTACATCCCAGGTATTGTCGGCCCACCCAGCGATGATTTTCAGGGTCTCTTCGGGGCGCGCGCTGGTAGTGAAGTCAAGGTCCGGAGAGACGCGGCCAAGGTACAGATCGCGGACCGGTCCGCCCACCAGGGATAGCTCATGACCTGCCCGGACGAATCGGTCTGCGAGCTCAAAAATGACCGAAGGCAGGATTTGACGCAGTGCGTCATGAGTGGGAAGTGCATACATAGTGACTTAAGCGTGCCAGAAATTCAACGAGTTTGCTTCAATTTTCAGTGACATTGCCAGCGAGATCACTTACTAGCCCACGTCGATAAGGCGAAGGTGGGCACTTTCTAGATAGAGTGGATTCATGAACCGACCGATCCCGTCTGCCCCAAAGCGCACGCCATTGACTGCGTCAATGGCTCGCGCGCAGGCAACTGGCGGTCACACAAGTCTGCCAACCGTTGAGGAAGTCTCCTCCGGTGGCATCGTTATCGACTTTGAAAAACCCGATTTTCCGGTCGCGATCATCGCTCGCTACAACCGTGGCGGCCGCCTGGAATGGTGCCTGCCAAAGGGGCATCCGGAGGGTGAAGAGACCAACGAGGAAGCGGCTATCCGCGAAATCGAGGAGGAAACCGGTATTGCCGGACAAATCCTCGCCCCCTTGGGATCGGTTGACTACTGGTTCACCGTGACCAATTACCGTGTGCACAAGACCGTGCACCATTTCCTACTGGAAGCTACCGGCGGACGGCTGACCATCGAGAACGATCCCGATCACGAAGCCGTTGATGTCGCATGGGTGCCACTCGATGCCCTGGGCAAACGCCTGTCCTTCCCCAATGAGCGCCGGATCGCAGAACTGGCACGCGAGGTTCTAACGAAGTATGTCTCAGGTTCCTAATTCCTTTCAGGGCTCCGACCACCCGGTGACCGGTGCCTTGGAAATGATTCCCGAGCAAGCGGCCACGCCTCCGGCGACCAGCACCGGCTCCAGGTCAAAGGTGTATGCGCTGATGGCTTCGGGCACGCTGGTGTCCCGCATCCTGGGCTTCGTTCGCACCGCCCTGCTTGCCATGGCAATCGGTTCGGTCACGTCGGTCGCGGATATCTTCGAGAAGGCAAACGTCATCCCGACGATCATCTTCATGCTGTTGGCCGGCGGCATTTTTAACGTGGTGCTGATTCCCCAGCTGATCAAGGCCTCCAAGGCCGCGGACCGCGGAGCTGCCTACACCTCCAAGCTGATCACCCTCACGATGGTGGTGATGGGGTCTCTGGCGGTAATCCTGACACTCTGCGCCAGGCCGCTGATTGTCGCGCTGACGAATAACTGGACCGAGCCAATGATCGCCCTGGGTACGGCATTCGCCTATTGGTCCTTGCCTCAGGTGTTTTTCTACGGCCTGTATGCGGTGCTGGGCCAGGTGCTGAATGCAAATGGCCGCTTTGCCGCGTTTATGTGGGCTCCGGCGGTTAACAACGTCATCCAGCTACTGATCATCGGCGCATTCATCCTCACCTTCGGCGCCTACTCCTCCGGGGATCCGATGGAGACTTGGACTACGGGCAAAACCATCTGGCTCGCCGGCGGGGCCACCCTGGGAATCGTGATGCAGTCGGTGGTGCTGTTATGGCCGCTGAAAAAGATCGGGCTCAAGCTCAAACTGGACTTCGCCTGGCGCGGTATGGGGTTGCGCCATGTCGGCAAGCTGGCCGTATGGACTTTGGCCGCGATGGTTATTGGCAACATCTCCTCGCTGTTGTATTCAAAAATCGTCTCCGCGGCCACCGCCGCCCGCACCGCATTGCCAGCGGATCAGGCAGCTTCCGTGGCCGGCGAATACGCGCTGAACACCTCGCAGCTGATCACGGTGCTGCCGCATTCATTGTTCGCCCTGACCGTGGCGACGGTGCTTTTTAATGACTTCACCCGGGCCTTCCATGAGAACCGCCGCCAGGATGTTGGCGCGTTGCTCAACCAGGGAATGCGTTCGACGGCTATCCCCATCATCTTCTGCACCCTGGTGTTTATTGTGCTCGCCGGACCTTTGGGACGTTTGTTCGCGGGCCAGTCCGAGTACTCGGACCAGGCCGCCGGAGCCTTGGGGCAGCTGCTGGTTTTGACCGCCCTGGGCCTGCCATTTAAATCCCTGCAGTTCTTTATGCTGCGTGTTTTTTTCGCCGACGAGGACACCCGCACCCCGATGCTGATCCAGACCGCGACCGCGGCCCTGGGACTTGTGCTCGCGTTCAGCGCCGCCGCCCTGGTCGACCCGTTGCACATCGCGGCGGCCATCGCGTTCATCTACGGCCTGACCAATGTGCTTGGTGCCATTGGCACTCATTATCTGGTCAAACGCCGGTACGGCAACTACGGCATCACCCGGGTCATCGACACCTACGTGCGCATCGGCTGGATGGCAACGTTTTCCGCGGTTTTCGGCTGCTTGGTGTTGTGGCTTATGGGCGGATTCAACTATGGATTCGCGTATGAATCACTAGTCACCGCCATCATCACGGTCATTGTGGTGGGTGGCGTGATGGCCATAGTGTTCATTGGTTTGCTGTACAAGACCAAGGTGCCCGAGCTTGATGGATTCCTGGGCCCGCTCCTGCGCCGAATCCCCGGACTCAAGCGCTAGCCCAACCCGCCGGAAGAACCAAGGTGATTCTGCCCAAATAGCCACCAATCCGCGGACTTCGGCAGGTAACATGGCAGGTGGTGGTGCCTCACTGCCGTCGAACCGCAAACCAACCCCTTGGAGATGCACGTGTCGCAGCCAATCGATGTCGGCTCCGTTCTCAGCGGCCGTTACCAGGTCACCGAGACCGTCTTGTCATCCGCAGAAGGCGATCTGGTCCTCAGCGGCATCGATCAGGTCCTCAACCGCTCGGTGAGCATCATGGTGGCATCGGTTCACAATTCTTCGCAGCTTGCCACCAGCGCCCGCGAGATCGCGATGGGTGAACGCTCTGCCAACGTGCAGGTCCTGGACCTCGGCATCACCGATTCAAATCAGACCTATCTGGTCGCCAACTTGGCCCGTTCCTCGGACATGCTGGATCTGGTGCTTGAGACCGATGAAGCACCCTACGTGGAGCCGTTTTTCACCGACACCCTGGGCACCGAAATCTTCGGTGAATCACGCCAGTCGGTCCCGGAGACCTACGCGGACGATGACCAGTACTACGAAAACCTGCGCTACGAGGATGAACCAGAAGAGCAGGGCAAGGTCGGTTCCGCGCTCTCCAGCGGCTTCGCAGGGATCAAGAACCGGTTCAGTAAAAAGAACCAGCAGCCAGCCGAAGAGGTTTACGACGACGAGGCCTACACCCAGGACGATTACCAGGAGCCTGCGGCACCGTTCGAAGCGGACGACCAAACGGCACCGAACTCTCAGGTGGACGCGACCGCTGCCACCCCGGTGACCCCGGTTCAGCCGGAAACTCCAAAACCCAAGGTCACCCGCTTGGATGACAACGACGAGCCGAATGTCACCGCGACCGCGGCGCTGGCAGCCGCCGCCCAGTCCAAGGGCCAGGCTCCCCAAGCCAAAGCGCAGCCCAAGGCTCAGCCGAAACCGCAACCGGCGCCAGCCGCCCCTGCGGCAAACAAAAAGAAGGCCGCAGCGGCCGGCGCTGCAGGTGCAGCAGCTGGTGTCGCGGCTTCCAAGGCATCAACATTCCCTGCCGCGGCGAAAAACGCTCCAGCGCAGAACCAGCCGGTCGAGCCTGAGGATACCGAAGATAACACCTCACGGGGTACCCGCCTGCTCGTTGGTGCCGTATTGGTGATCGTTCTGGTCATCGGCGTGGTTTTCGCCTTCAACTTCCTTGGTGGAGACAAAAACAAGGTCGCTGAGAACGACGGCGCCCCGACCACCAGCGAAGCTCCCGAGGTTCCAGGCGAGTCCAAAGCCCCCGAAGAATCAGAAAACACTGATCTTCCGGCTCCCGCCATTGATGATGTCTCCCGCTTGGTTCCTGGCAACCAGCAGCTGAATGCCGAGACCGATAACACCTTGGCAAAGATGATCGACGGCAACGCCTCCAGCAGCTACAAAACGTATTCCTTCACCACCAACAACTTTGGCGGGTTCGCCTCCAACATGGTGTTCATCCTCGAGCTCGAGGAAAAGTCGGCCATCTCTGAGATCTCCTTGGAGGGCCTGAACGCAACCGGAGGAGCCTATGAGCTCCTGGTGGGTAGCTCGGATGATCTGGGTGACGCCACCTCCGTGGCGAAGGGTTCATTCTCCGGTCCATCGATCTCGGTTCCGGTCAAGGATGGCGACAAGGACTTCATGGAAGGCGAATTCGTTTTCCTGAACGTTACCGAGCTTCCGCGCCGTGCCTCGGGCGCCAACGAATCACGCCCGTACGGTCTTCAGATCGGCGAATTCTCCGCTAAGTAACACCCGCGGAATTTTTTACCAAAGCAATGTGTTGAGGTGGATAGTGAGATAAGCACTCGCTATCCACCTCGCACTATTAGAACGAAAGGGTTCTACCCCGTGACTTCAGTACAGAACGATGAAATCCGCGACGTAATCATCGTGGGTTCCGGCCCTGCCGGTTACACCGCTGCGATTTACACCGCCCGTGCAAACCTGAATCCTCTGGTCATTGCAGGCTCGGTAACCGCCGGTGGCGAACTGATGAACACCACGGAGGTGGAGAACTTCCCAGGCTTCCCGCAGGGCATCATGGGTCCGGACCTGATGGACAACATGCAGCAGCAGGCCGAACGCTTCGGCGCTGAGATCCTCTTTGACGACGTCACCGAGATGAACCTCGAGGGCGAGATCAAGACCCTTTCGCTGGCCGATGGCACCGTCTACCGTGCCCGCTCCGTCATCGTCTCCACCGGTTCCGCATACCGCGAGCTGGGCCTGCCGGACGAGAAGCGCCTGTCCGGCCACGGTGTCTCCTGGTGTGCAACCTGCGACGGTTTCTTCTTCCGCGAGCAGACCATCGCCGTCGTCGGCGGCGGCGACTCAGCCATGGAAGAAGCCCTGTTCCTGACCAAGTTCGCTTCCAAGGTCATCGTGGTGCACCGCCGCAATGAGCTGCGCGCCTCGAAGATCATGGCTGACCGCGCGTTGGCCCACGAGAAGATCGAGTTCGTCTGGGACGCCGAAGTTGTTGGGATCAACGGCGAAGACAAGGTCAATGGCCTCGTTGTGAAGAACCGCAACACCGGTGAGCAGAGCACCCTGGACGTGACCGGCATCTTCGTAGCAATCGGTAACGATCCACGTGTGGATCTGGTCAAGGATCAGCTTGAACTCACTGCAGAAGGTACCATCGCAGTTGAGGGTCGTAGCTCCAAGACCTCGTTGCCGGGCGTTTTCGCCGCAGGCGATGTCATCGATTCCACCTACCGTCAGGCAATCACCGCTGCCGGCTCCGGCTGTGCAGCAGCTCAGGACGTCGAGCACTACCTGGCCAACGTCAAGACCCCGGCAGAAGCCGCAAACTAATTCCTCAGAAAGGGGTTGCATCTCATGAGCAACGCTAAAGCAGTTACCGAAGCAACGTTCCAGGCAGAGGTTCTGGAATCCGACAAACCAGTAATCGTGGACTTCTGGGCAGAGTGGTGCGGCCCGTGCCGTCAGCTCGGTCCGATCCTTGATCAGATCGCCGAAGAGCACGCTGAGAAGATCACCGTCGTGAAGCTGAACATCGACGAGAACCAGGCGCTGTCCGCCAAGTACGGCATCACCTCGATCCCAGCCATGTTCGTATTCCAGAATGGCGAGCATGTTGCTTCCTCGCTGGGTGCAAAGCCAAAGGCTATCATCGAGAAAGAATTCGCAGAGTACCTGTAAACGACAGCTAGTCTCTGAAGTGGTGTAGCAGGACCAGTTCCTGCTACACCACTTTTTTGTCTTCTTTGGCCGTGTCTGGGCCCTATCCCTGCTCAGGTAAGGTGTGCGTCAGTCTCCGTGGGCTTCTGGGCAAAACATCTTACTAAACATCAAAATAACTTTGTTTTCGAATAAATTTGTTTCTTGTCTTCTAAGTAGGCGGCCCAGACACAGATCGTGACAGGATATTAGTTCAGAGGCATGCAGGCGGGTCGGTAGCTGCTCGGCAATCACCTTTGATTCGATCCCATCTCCTTCACTTATGACCTAGGACCTCTTTTGGTCACGACAGTTGCCAATAGCGCATCCCGGAATCATTGTTCGTAACCAGCAATATTCTCATTCGGGGCAACCTGCATCCGTTTTGTGGCCAGCGAGATTCGGATTATCCTACCGCAATGCAGCTCTTGGTCATCGCTGACAAGATTTCCCAAACCGCACAAAACGATACTGAAACCAACACGTCCGAGCTTCTCAACCGCATTACCACGGCGTAGGCGCCCCCGCTCAGCAGCGCATAGTTTTGAGAATTCAATTCGCTCAACGATACGCTGGTCGGCTGTTTGGATCGTCGTCGGAGGAAACTGTGCACAGTAAGAAAAGCGATGCAATGCCAGATTTCAACGGGCATCAATCCATTCCTACTTCAGCCACATGAAAGGGTTCCTCACCGACGGATGGAACTTTGCTCAGCTTTCCGGACGACTCCCATCTAGTGAGCCGATGGGTCTGAACACACATATTGTCTGACTCCGAACGAAGTTGTCGGATGAAAGCCAATATGTCTTGATACGCGCTGAGCTTCAAGTTCTACTTCTGATCTTCGACTCAACCGCAAAGATGGCCATCATAACCTCCAACGGGCACCCATCAACTGTTTGTCCAACGCGCTGACGTTTTCAGAATGAACCCGACGCAGTCTGTTCCAGAGACCCAAGCGACGTTCGCCAGCAATCGACAACCGCTAGGCTGCTCACCACCTCAAACCGTCGTTGCACTCAATTGAAGTGCTCCCTCCGGTCTCGAACCACAACTGTGTCATCCTGCTGGAAGCGAGGTGGGGAGGCTTTTATCAGTGCACTTGGCGCTAACGATGCAGAAAGCAGTACTGACAGCTATGCGGATTCCAGCGAAGGAGACGGCATCAATCACGTTCCCTGCTTCGGTGTGATGCCCACACCATTCTGTTCGATTCGTGATTCACGGACTACGTTTTTTACAACTACGGCTATGGCCTGATAAGGAATCCTCACGTAAGCGTCTTAGGGAAGCGATATCCTCTTCAGCGGGAAACCCTAATCCTGGTGCGGCTATTCAGGTTCATCGGGCAGTTGCAGCTGCTCAAGATCAGCCCATCAAATGCAAACAGGATTTCAGTGATTG
>NZ_JBIUXY010000018.1:0-44916 GCF_044744225.1 Glutamicibacter sp. NPDC087344
GGGTGGGGGGTGTGGTGTTGTTGTGGGGGGGGGGGGGGGGGGGGGTGGGGGGGTTTTTTTTTTTTTTTTTTTTTTTGTTTGTTTTTTTTTTTTTTTTTTTTTTTTTGGGGGGGGGGGGGGGGGGGCCCCCCCCCCCAACCCTCAACCGGTGAGAGCGTTATTTGCTCTGGCCGGACTTCACTTCATCTTCGGTGTAGTAACCGGAGTCAACCAGGAGCTCCTGGATGTTGTCCGCGACCACGATGTCCGACTCCAGCAGGAAGGACGGGACGGTCTTCACACCGTTGTCGTAGGAATCGGTGTCGTTTGCGGTTGGTTCGCCGCCACCTGCGTAGGCCTTGACCGCTTCAACTGCCTGGGTGGCCAGCTTGCGGGTGTCCTTGAAGATGGTTGCGTACTGAACTCCGTCGTTGATCAGCTTCACCGAGGCGATTTCAGCATCCTGGCCGCTGAGGATCGGCAGGCCGCCGGCAATGTCCTTGCCGTAGCCGGCGTTGCTCAGCGCGGTGATGATGCCGCGGGAGATGCCGTCAAATGGCGAGAGCACCCCGTCAAGCTGGGTTTTGCCACCCTCGTAGTGAGCGGTCAGCAGGTCCTCCATGCGGCTCTGGGCTTCTTCCTGGCTCCAGCGCAGCGTCGCGGCCTGCTCGATGGTGGTCTGGCCCGACTTGACCACGAGGGTCTTGTCATCCAGGTACGGCTGCAGGGTGTCCATGGCGCCCTTCCAGAAGAAGTGCGCGTTGTTGTCATCCAGCGAACCGGCGAAGAGCTCGATGTTCAGCGGGCCCTTCTTGTCGGTTTTGTTGCCTTCGGCATCCAACAGTCCCAGGCCGGTCAGCAGCGAGGTTGCCTGCTGCACACCGACGTTGTAATTGTCGAAGGTGACGTAGAAGTCGACGTTTTCCGTGCCATTGATCAGACGGTCATAGGCGATGATCGGAATGTTCTGGTCTGCGGCAGCCTGCAGCTGGCTGGAGAGTGCGGTGCCGTCAATCGAGGCAACCACCAGGATGTCTGCACCCTTGGTGATCATCTGGTCGATCTGCTGCTGCTGGGTTGGAATGTCGTCGTTGGCGAACTGCAGGTCAACGGTGTAACCAGCCTCTTCCAGCTGCGACTTCACGGCGTCGCCATCGGCAATCCAGCGCTCCGAGGTCTCGGTGGGCATTGCCACGCCAACCTGGATGTCCTCCGGTGCGGTCGATTCGCCTTCTCCGGCGCCTGCACCACTGCCTGCCCCGCCACCGCCACAGGCAGCAAGCGCCGTGACCAATGCGACGGAACCGAGTGTTGCCGCAGCCTTGCGGGCCCAGTTATTCCATGCCATTCTTCCTCCTTGAAAAAAGTCCGCCTCACCCCAAATAGGACCCGGCTCACACTATGTTAGCGCTAACAAGGCGTTTGAGCCACCCTTCCTTACAAAATATTCGGCGGCACCGCGAAGCACTCAATGTGAGCCATGACATTACGCGTACTCTCGGCGGTTTTTCTACCCTTCAGGGCAGTTGTTACCGAAGCGTAATAATTAACTTGAGGCGTTGGCGCCCGGAAAAACCGGGCGCCACCTGTAATTTATTAGAAACCCTGAGCCAACCGGAGGTAGGTCTGGTTTACTCGAATTTGTTGGGCAAAATTGCGCCGGGTGGTCTCTTCATCGATCACCAGCAGCTCGGTGCCGGCGATCTCAGCGAAGATTTCAAACTCCTCGATCCCCGCCCCGGTGGACATCACGGTGTGATGGGCTCCGCCGGCGGCCAGCCACGACTCGGTGGAGGTGTTGAAGTCCGGGCGTGGGCGCCATACCGCGCGCGCCACCGGCAGGTGCGGCAGGTCTGCCGGAGGGGTCACCACGTCAACCACGTTGGCCGTCAGCCGGAAGCGTTCACGCATGTCAGCCATCGATACCACGACAGCTCCGGTGGTTTCATCCGCGTTGAATACCATCCGGACCGGATCCTCGCGGTCGCCAATACCCAGCGGATGAATCTCCACCCGCGGTTTCGCGGTGGTCAACGACGGGCAAATCTCCAGCATGTGAGCGCCCAGGATGAGCTCCGCGCCCGGGGTCAGGTCATAGGTGTAGTCCTCCATCAGCGAGGCGCCTCCGGGCAGCCCTGCGCCCATGACTTTGGCCGCGCGCACCAGCACCGCGGTTTTCCAGTCGCCCTCGGCGCCGAAACCGTACCCCTTGGCCATCAGCCGCTGCACGGCCAGGCCGGGCAGCTGGCGCAGCCCGCCGAGGTCCTCGAAGTTGGTGGTGAAGGCCCACGCGCCCGCCTGGCGCAGGAAGGATTCCAACGCAATCTCCTGAGCCGCGGCGTAGCGCAGCGATTCGTGGCGTTCGGCGCCGGCACGCAATTCTTCAACCACATCGTAGTCGTGCTCGTATTCGGCCACGAGCGCATCAACCTGCGCCGGATCAACCGCTGCCACCGCGTCCACCAGGTCGTTGACGGCCCAGGTGTTCACCGAAACGCCGAAACGGATCTCCGCCTCGGTTTTGTCCCCTTCGGTGACCGCCACGTTGCGCATGTTATCGCCAAAACGCACCAGGTTCAGGCCCTGCACCGCATCCCAGCCGGCCGCTCCGCGCACCCAGGTGCCCACCCGTTTGGCCACCGCCGGGTTGGACACGTGTCCTACCACGGTGGTGCGGGAGGCCCCCAGCCGGGTGGCCAGGTAGGCGTACTCGCGGTCGCCGTGGGCCGCCTGGTTCAGGTTCATGAAATCGAAGTCGATCGAGTCCCACGGCAGCTCGACATTTGCCTGGGTGTGCAGGTGCAGCAACGGCTTGTCCAGCGCCTTCAGCCCGTTAATCCACATCTTCGCGGGGCTGAAGGTATGCATCCAGGTGATCACACCCAGGACGTTGTCATCCGAGTTCGCCTCAAGCATGGCGCGGCGGATGGAGTCCGAATCCTTGAGCACCGGCTTCCACACAACCCGTGCGGGAACCTGCTCGGAGGAGTCCAGCGTCGCGGCAACTTCGGTGGACTGCTGCGCCACCTGGCGCAAGGTTTCCTCACCATAGAGGTCCTGGCTGCCGGTGAAGAACCAGATTTCCTTGGTGTCATAGGCCTTAGTCATGATGTCCTTACTGTCCGTAGACGTTCTGGTAGCGCTCGTAGAGCGAGTCGATATGGCTGGCGTCGATAGGTTTGGGTTCACCGAGCTGGCGGGAAATGTGGACGGTGCGGGCCACCTCTTCACACATCACCGCGGCCTTGACCGCGGCACGGGCGTCGGCGCCAATGGTGAACGGGCCGTGGTTTTTCATCAACACCGCCGGGCTGCGCGATTCGGACAGGGTGGCCACGATGCCGCGGCCAATCGAGTCATCGCCAATGATGGCGAAAGGGCCGACCGGGATCGGTCCTCCGAACTCGTCGGCCATCATGGTCAGCACACATGGGATTTCTTCCCCGCGGGCCGCCCACGCGGTGGCATAGGTGGAGTGGGTGTGCACCACCCCGCCCACGTGCGGCATGTGCTGGTAGGTGTAGGCATGGGCCGCGGTGTCAGAGGACGGCGCTCCGCTTCCATCGAGCAGCGCTCCGTCCAGGGTGCACACCACCATGGATTGCGCCGTCAGTTCGTCATAGGACACCCCGGAAGGTTTGATCACCAGCAGGTCGGCGCTGCCGTCGGGAACTTCGGGGTGGCGCACGCGCTGGGAGACGTTGCCGGCGGTCCACACCACCAGCTCATAGCGCGGCAATTCGGCGTGCAGGTCCGCGACGATCTGGCGCACACGCTGCACCTCGTCGACCATTGCCTGCGGATAATCCTGCAGGGTTCGGGGGGTACTCATAAAAACTCCTCTTAGATGGCTTGGGTTGCGGCACGCTGAACCGACAGGCCGTCGGCGTAGGAACGCAGGTAGCTGGTGTATCCGGCGACATCCGCAGGCTCCGGCGCCACCGTATGGGTTTCAGTGCCGGCAAAAACCTCGGTGGCCAGGAACTGCGCCAAGGTTTGCTCCGGGGTCTTCAAACAGGCCAGCCGGTAGGCGGCGAGCACGGCAATGCCCCATGCCCCGCCGTGCCCGGCCGAACTGCCCACGGCCACCGGAACATCCAGCGCCGCCGCCAGGAACCGTTGGGCCACCCCGGCGGTGCGGAAGATCCCGCCGTGGGCATACATTTTCTCGACCTTGACGTTTTCCGCGGTCAGCACCTGCATTCCCAGGCTCAGGGTGGCGAAAACACCGTAAATCTGGGTCCGCATCAGGTTGCCCAGGCTCAAGGTCGAATCCGGGGTGCGCAGAATCAGCGGACGTCCCTGATCCAGCCCGGTGACCGGTTCCCCGGACAGGTAGTTGTAGGCGAGCAGTCCCCCGCCGTCGGCCTGCCCGTCAAGGGCGGCGTTGAACAGGGTTGCGAACACGTCGTCATCGGTGGCGGTGGAGCCCAGCGCGGCGGCGAATTGGCTGAAGACCTGGGCCCAGGCGCCGAGTTCGCTGGCGCCGTTGTTGCAGTGCACCATGGCCACCGGGTCTCCGGCCGGGGTGGTGACCAGGTCAACCTCGTAATGCAGGGAGGCCAGCGGGGCATCGAGGACCACCATGGCAAATATGGAGGTGCCGGCCGAGACGTTGCCGGTGCGCGGTGCGGTTGAATTGGTGGCGACCATCCCGGTGCCCGCATCCCCCTCCGGCGGGCAGCATTCCGCGCCGGGCTGCAGGGTGCCGGTGGGGTCCAAGAATTTCGCTCCGGCCGCGCTGAGCCGCCCGGCATCTCCGCCGGCGGCCAGCACCTCGGGAAGCAGATCCAGGATGCCGGTTTCTGCGCCCTGGGCGGCGGCCAACTGGTCAAAACGCTGGGACAGCTGGAGGTCGTACCCGCCGGTGGAACTGTCGATGGGGAACATTCCCGACGCGTCGCCCACCCCCAGCACCCGGCGGCCGGTCAACAGCTCATGGACGTATCCAGCCAGGGTAGTCAGCTGCGCGATACGCGGGGTATGCGGCTCCTGATCCAGCAATGCCTGGTAGTAGTGGGCCACCGACCAGCGCAGCGGAATGTTCATCCCGAAGGCTTCGCTCAGCGCCGCGGAGGCCTGCCCGGTGGAGGTGTTGCGCCAGGTCCGGAACGGCACCAGCAGCTCGCCATCCGCGTCAAAGGCCAAATACCCGTGCATCATGGCGGAGACGCCAATCGCCGCGAATTTCTCCGGGCGCACCTGGTACCGGGTCGAAATATCCTGGAACAGGGCCGCGACGGCCTCTTGCACACCGGTTTTCACCGAATCCAACGAGTAGGTCCAGGTGCGGTCCACGTACTGGTTCTCCCAGTTGTGGCTGCCGCTGGCCAACTGCTCATTGCCCGAACCGATCAGGCTGGCCTTGATGTTGGTTGAGCCCAGCTCGATACCCAATACTGCGTGTCCGGCGGCGATCAGATCGCGCGCAGCGCCCTCGCTCGGCACAACTGCCATGGAAACTCCGTCCTCAGCCCCGATGCGGGGCAGCGTCTTTGCATCGTCAGACCCGGAAGGGGGTGGTGGGAACTGACGGGAACTTGGACTTAATGTTAGCGCTAACAAAATGAGATGCGCAATACATCACGGAGGATTCGATTTAACAGGAGCCGGTCGACTAGTGCGCGGGCGGCGGTGCGGTGCTCGCGCGGATCACCAGGGTCGGGGCCGTGACCCGCGGCAGCAACAGGTCGGCGGCCGGGCTGAGCAGCACGTTCAACGCGGCGTGCCCCACGTCCGCAAAGGGCTGGCGCACCGTGGTCAACGCCGGGATCAGGTAGTTGGACACCTGCAGGTCGTCAAAACCAACCACCGAGACATCCTGCGGCACTTTCAGGCCGGCTTCCCAGAAGGCGCGCAACACCCCGATGGCCAGATAGTCATTGGCCGCGAACACCGCGCTCACCTCCCCGGAACGCACCTGCTCCACCAGCCGCAGCCCGGTCTCGTAGCCGCTGGGCGAGAGCCAGGATTCTGCAGGAACCTCGATGGCCGGCGCCTTGGCGGCGGCCATCTGATCCTGCCAACCGATTTTTCGCTCCAACGCGTCGAACCATCCGGTGGGCCCGGAGACATGGGCGATCTTGCGATGCCCCAGGGCCAACAGGTGGCGGGTGGCTTGGCTGGCTCCCTCACGCTGATCCACGTACACATAACGCGCCGGGTCGCCTTCCGGGACTTGGGTCCGCGCCGCCACCACGACCACCGGCACCTTCAGGTCCGCGGCGTCAATGGCGTCGGTGATCTTCTCAAACGGAGCCACCACGACCACCCCGTCAACCCCCTGGTCGATCAGGTGGTTCAGGGCCGCCATGGAGGTGCGCACGTCGTAGCGGTCCAGGGCGGTCACGGTGACAAAGTAGCCGCGGCTGCGGGCGGCCGATTCAACGGCCAGCACCGTGGACTGCGGCCCGAAAAACTCGCTGCCGACGGTGAGGATGCCCACCGTGCTCGAATGGGAGGTGGCCAGGGTTCGCGCCGCCCTGTTGCGACGGTAGCTGAGCTGCTCAATGGCCTCCAAAACCCGCTCCCGGGTTCCCGGGCGGACGTTGGGGTGGTCGTTGAGCACACGGGACACGGTTTGATGCGAAACCCCAGCGACCGCGGCAACATCGGCCATCGACGGCGGGCGATGCGCCGGCGACCCGTCATTGGGCTGAGCAATATTCATACCCGTCATTATTGCAAACCATTTGGTTGGCAGTGGGCGAAAAAACACCCGCAGGCCTGCAGCCTGCGGGTGTTTTCCCAACTCAGGAAGGATCTTTATCAGAAACTTCACGATCGTGTTGCTCTTCTTCGGGTTGCCCCGGGTTCAACTCAGTGCTCTGAGCTCCCGGCGAGCCTGGGTGCAGGCATCTGGATCGCTCCGGTCTGGATCTTTTCAAAATCTTCCGTGGTCACCACGGGAATTTCGTAGCCATCCTTGTCGATCAGCTTGCCACCTTCAAAGTGGTCTCCGTCGATCAGGCCGCAGACTTCCTCTTCCTTCACCATGCGCGGCGGGGCCGCGGCGAAGACCGAGCTGTCCTTGGAGTTGCCCGACTTGAAGACGTTGAACAACAGGTTCAGCAGCACCGCCATGACGGCCGCCGAGGAGATCCCGGAGTGGAAAATGGTCTGGAACCAGACCGGGAAGCTCTCGTAGAACTCCGGCTTCACGATCGGCACGCAACCAAAGGCGATGGAAGCGGCCACGATCACCAGGTTCATGCCGTCGTACTTGACCTTGGACAGGGTCCGGATGCCGGAGGCCGCCACGGTGCCGAACAGCACGATGCCTGCGCCGCCGAGCACCGGGGTGGGGATCGCTGCGACCACCCGGCCGAGGATCGGCAGCAGGCCCAGGACGACCAGGATGCCGCCGCCAGCGGCAACCACAAAGCGGCTGGTGATACCGGTAATGGCGACCAGGCCGACGTTCTGCGCGAAGGCGGACTGGGTAAAGGTGTTGAAGATCGGGGCAACCGCGGAGGAAGCCATGTCTGCACGCAGGCCGTTGGCGATCCGCTTGGAGTCGACCTTGGTGTTGGCGATTTCTCCGACGGCCAGGATGTCAGCGGTGGTCTCGGTCAGGATTACGAGCACCACGATGGTCATCGAGATGATGCCGCCGATTTCAAAAATCGGCATTCCGAAAGCCAGCGGCTGCGGGAAGGCGAAGATGGCGCCGCTGCCGACCTTGGAGAAGTCGGCCATGCCCAGCAGCGCGGCCGCAACGGTGCCGATGACGATGGCCAGCAGGATCGACATCCGGGAGATCGCGGCGTTGCCGACCTTGGAAAGCAGCAACACCACCAGCAGCGTGCCGGCCGCCAGGCCGATGTTCGCCAAAGATCCGTAATCGTCGGCCTTGGCATCCCCGCCCATGGCCCAGTTGGCGGCCACGGGAGTCAGCGAGATGCCGATCATGGTGATCACGGTGCCGGTGACCACCGGCGGGAAAAAGCGGATGATCCGCGCAAAAAACGGAGCGATGAGGAAGCCAATGACCGCCGCCACAAGAACCGCGCCGAAGACCGCCTGGATGCCCCCGCCGCCGTTGACAATCGCCACCATGGTGGAGACCGACGCGAAGGACGTACCCTGAACCAGCGGAAGCTGCGCCCCGAAAAACGGAATGCCGATGGTCTGCAGGATGGTCGCCAGGCCGCCGATAAACAAGCAGCTGGCCACCAGAAGGCCAATATCCTCGGGTGAAATACCGGCCGCGCTGCCGATAATCAGTGGCGGTGCAATGATGCCGCCGTACATGGTCAAGACGTGCTGAAGACCATAGGCGAATGTTTTGCCCAGTGGTAACTTAGCATCTTCGGGACGGGTCCCTTTGATAGATTCATCTTGTGTAGCGCTCATGGCTGACCTCCTAAGTCAGTCGCTGCCAAGGGTGTGCCGATGTGTCCGCACCGGCACACCCCCGCCGCTTTTCAGTTAGATAAATGCTGGAATGTTTGCCCAGATTGGGTGCTTGGCCGCGCCGCCCTCACGGGTGACGGTGGCTTCAATCAGGCCGTATGGGCGGTCCGCCGCGAAGAACACCTCATTGGGGTTGTCCTGTCCGAAGACCTCGAGGTCAACCAGGAAGTGGTGCTTGTTCGGCAGCGAGAACTTGATCTCCGCGATCTGCGGGTTGGCTTCCAGGGCGGCCTTGCCCATCTCGAACATGGTGTGCTGCAGCGCCAGCGAGTGGGTGTTGGCGAACAGGGTCAGCAGCTGCTCACGCACCGAGGTGTACACCGCGTTGAAGTCGATGCCGGCTTCGATTGCGTCGGCGGTGTAGCGCCAGCGGGCGGTCACGTCGGTTGCCAGGATGCGGTCGCTGGTTTCCTTCAAGGTGGTGTAGCGGTCAACCGGGAAACCGTGGAATTCGGAGCCGGTGGACTTCAGGACCGTAAGGTCCTCCAGACCGGCAACGATGGACTTGGTGCCGTCTTCAGCGATTTCAAGCACCGCGGTGCGAACTTCGCTCTTGTTCTTGGAGAAGGCGTGGTCGTGGTCGTTGATCCGATCCCAGAAGTACTGCTGGGCAGCCCAGCGGCCGCCGGTGATCCATTCGAACTCGCCGGTGAAGTGGGTGCCGAGGCGAAGCAGGAATTCTTCCGGGCTGTTCACGCCGTCGCGGGCCAGGCCGTACACGGTGTTCTTCTGGGTGTCGGTGGGGACAACCAGTCCGTTGTCGCCTTCCAGGTGGGCCTTGGTGAAGTCGCCGTGCAGCTGGCTGGTGACGTTCAGGTCCTCGATCTGGTGGCGTGCGGTGTCGCGGGTGATCTTGACCAGGCGGACCTCGGCCTTGCCGTACTGGTTCTCGCCAAGGACGATATCGGTGGTTGCTGGGGCGGTGATTTCGGTAGTCATGGTTCTAACTTCCTCGGTACGTGGAATATGCAAACGGGCTGATAAGAAGAGGTACGTGGTAGTGCTCATCGACGTTATTGACGTAGAAGTCGATGGTGACCCCGGGGAAGAAGCTTTCCGTTCCCTGCTTCCCGAAGTAGTCCCCGATTTCGAATGAAACCCGGTAGTGGCCTACTTCTACCTGAGTCGGTCCAAGATTCTTGATGCGGCCGTCCGCATCGGTGATCCCGGATCCGATTTCTTGCCAGCCGGATGCCGTTTTGGCTTCCAGCGTGGCCTTGACACCGGAGGATGGCCTCCCGGTCCCGGTGTCGAGAATGTGGGTGGTGATGTGGCTGCGCTCGGCGCTGACATCTGCCATGTGTTCGTCTCCTGACTAGTAAGTCGGTCGGTGGAGGGAAAGTGGTCTGAAAATTAGTTTTTGACCGCGTCCTGCAGTCTCAGCAGGGCAATTTGGCGCAGCTGGTCGGCTACTTCGGCCAGCTCGGCCTCGTCGGTATTTTGCAGTCTTCGCTGGCACTCGGCGAGGATTTCTTCGCTGCTGCGGCCGGCGGCGCGGATGAGGAATACACGGTCAAAACGCTGCTCGTAGTCGCGGTTGGCTGCGGCGAGGCGTTCAAGGACCCCTGCGTCGAGGTTCAGTGATGCTTGTTCCGAACGGGACAGGGTTGCTTCCTGGCTATCTCCCCCGGCACGTTCACCGATGCGTGGGTGATGTGCCAGGGCGGCGCCAATTTCTTCGCGGTTGAAAGGCTTGGCGCTGCTGGTTGCAGACTCGGTGAGCTGCTCAAGAGAAGAGAAGGGGCGAGCGGAAACCAGCTCGGTGATCCAGCGCTCAACATCGATGCATGGACGCAGAACTTCGGCTGCTTCGACAGCGGAAACTTCATTGAAAACGCTTAAATGCATCGGGTGCTCAGCTCATTTCTAACTCAGGTGTTAACCCAGGGAGCTTTGGCTGAACACCCTTACCACCGAAAAGATTCGGCTTCGACTAGATGCTAGCTCCGTGGAACTTGTTCACCCACTGTAATCCACTTCACACCCCGCCCGTCAAGTCGAAAAGCAAAGATTTTTGGATAAGTCTGACTTTAGAGGTTTTTCCGCAGTGTGGATAAGTATTTTTGCCCGAACCTATTGCCTTCAAGCCCCCGCGTCCCGCATACTAGTTTCGTAAAGCAAAATAAAACTTCCACCATTCGGAAGTTGAATCACCCGAGGGAGGGTCGCAATGACCGCTATCAATCCAGCCAACATCAACTGCTCACCGGAGGGACAGCGCCTGGTCGCGGCCACCGAAGCGCTGCGCACCGGACTTTTCCAGCCAATCGAAAACCTGGATCCAGATATCGCTCCGCGAATTCGAATCACCACGCAGACCCCGAGCTTCTGGAGCAAACTCTTCGGCCGGTAGTCCCGCCCTTGCACCTCAAAGGTGCACCACACACTACGTAGAGACCATTCTCCTGAGGCGTCGGGCATGGTCTCTACGTTATTTAATGCCCGGTTTCCGGAGCCGTAAACCACATGCACCCGCCAGACAGGATTCCGAACCGTGAATCATGCCGGATGCGATGTTTTCCCTGCAGCTTGGGCGCGGCATCGCGGTTCTTAGCTCGCAGAATCCGCAAGATCCCTTCGGCTCCGCCAAAACGCTACCGGCAAGGCCTGACCTGTATTAGATTCTTTGACCCTCAAGCAGCTGCCCCCTGCCGGGCGTACCTGCAAAAGCCCCCATCCGAAGGTGAGGGCTTTTGAGGTATCAAGGTGACGGTCCAAGCCCGCGCCGTTTACACAATGACTATCCGCGATTGGACGGATCATCGACTGGTTGCACGTTCTTGGCTCGGTGTATCGCGCTTAAGGCATGCCCTGATGCAACTGCTGGAGATCCGGTTCAAAGGTCTCAGTATCAAGGACCATTTCATTCTTCCGGCAGGCGGCCATGAATTCTGCCAACTCCAGTGCACTGGTTGACGTTGCCGGTTGCGGAATTGTGGCAGCCTAGGAATGCGCCAGCAACTGAAGCGCAATCACCACCACGCCCACCAGGACCAGCACCAACATCAGCACCAGGGTGCGTCCCAGCCCCAGCTTGCTGCGCCGCAGCGACAGCCAAGCGAAAAATCCCAGCGCCGCGACAAGCATCCACTGGCCCCAGAGCAACGCGGTAGACGTAGTGAAGAGTCCCAGTGCACTCAGGCCCAACAAGACCAACGGACCGGCGATTGCCCCGGCCGCTCCCCAGGCCACACCCAGCAAATGGCGCATCTCGGCGCGAGTGGGCAGCGATGCGTGGGCGGTTGAATGAGAAATAACATCGGCAACCAGCCCGGCCAAGAGGATCGCGGCCACTGTCACCACCAGACTCAGCGCCGAGGCACCAGGTTGCGGATCATGGCTATGCAGGTTCATTCCCAACAGCACCGCCAACGCGGTAAAGGTGACATACACCCGCTCTTTAAGCCGGTCCGCCAGCTCCTGGGCAGATATATGCGTCTTGTGCCGGGTTTTACGGAAGCTGTTCATGATGTCCTTCGTTACGATTCCTGTTCTACCAGCGGTTCCCTTTATCTGATCAGCGGGCTGCCAAAGTCAAGGAATTCGGATTTTGCGGTGCTCGGCGCCGCAACCATTCCCACGATTGCATCCACCAGAAAATATCCAAGTTCTTCCCACGTCGCATCGCGCGACCCTGCTCCGACCTGGCGCTCGAATTCGGCGCAGATCCCCAGCATCATATGGCCCAGGATTCCAGAACGGGCGCGGAGCACCGAGGAAGGAATGTTTTTCAGCTCGGGCCGGGTGCGGGCGGCCAAATCGGAGAGCAGCTCGTCATTGTGCAGCATCTGCAACCCCAGTTGGGATAACTCGGGATAACTGCGCACCTGATAAAGGAACTGCGCCCGGCACGGAGGGGATGGTTGGGCTGCCAGATAGTAGATCCAGGGAAGCACCCGATGGGTTACCACCTCACGCAGCCCGCCCTGAAGATCCTCGGTTGCCGGCAGCTGGGCGCGAAATTCTGAGGCTTCCGTCATGATCCGGTGAATCAAAGCGGTGAGCAAGTCGTCACGTGTCCCGAAGTGGTATTTGATGGCCGAATGGTTGGCCGTGCCGGCGTGTTCGGTGATCTTGCGGTTCGACACTCCGTCGATCCCATGAACAGCAAACAGCTCTTGAGCCGCATCCATCAGCACCTCACGTGCCTTATCACTCTGCCTGCTCACGTCCACACACCCCGATTCGTTCCACCAACTGCTCCGCTCGCCAAGTCTATCGTCAGCATCCTCACAGCAATTTTACGCCACGTGGCGTAAATTGGTTGATAGACTTCAACAAAGACGGTTTGTCGCCGCTTTCCATCCAGTCAGCGCCAAGGAGCACTACAGCGTGAGCAATCACAGCACCGACCCCGGACCCCAGGTTCAATCCAGACGTAAAACCAGAGGCCAACAGGAGGCCACCAGTCCTGCAGAGGCCGCAGCCAAGCGTGCCCGAGCAGAGAAAATCGGCCGTACCGTAGCAGTTTTCATCATGCCGCTGATGATTGTGGGCATGATGATCTGGGGTTATCTCGGGGCAATGCACCACCAAGAAGCCAAAAACATGCCGGTAGCAATTGCCGCCGCGCAGGCTTCGGATGCCCAAGATCTTGTTGAGGCGCTGAACTCAACCCAGGCGGACGCCGTGGACCTCACGGTGGTGGATTCCTCCCGCGAAGCCCGCGACATGGTTTACGACCGCGAGGCCACCGCGGCGGTTTTCCTCAACGGAGAAAACGCCACCCTCTACACCGCCAGCGCGGCCGGCATGTCCGCCAAAACCGCCATCACCTCGGTGCTCACCCCGGTCATTATGTCTGAAAGGTTGAATCTCACCACCGAGGATGTCGCGCAGCTGCCAGAACACGATTCGATGGGCATGGGTGCCATGCTGTTGGCCACCGCCATGATCACCGCGGGCTACATGCCGTGGTCGCTGGCCTTCTCCAACTCCCCCGAGCTGCTCAAGCGTCGTCGTGCATTTCCGCTGCTCGGCGGCTGGTCGGTGCTGCTTTCCGGGTTGGGCATCCTGATCGGCGGGCCGATCCTCGGTGTTGTCCAGGGCGCCCAGATCCTCCCGGCCTGGGGTGCCCTGGCCTTGGGTGTTTTCGCGGTCGGCGCCGGGCAGCTGCTGCTGACCCGCATCATCGGCCCGATGGCCGTGATCCCCGGAATGTTTTTATTTATGGTGCTCGGACAGCCGGCCTCCAATATGGGTATGTCCGTCTACACCCTGCCAAAAATCTTCCCGTTCCTCCACCAGTTCCTCCCGATGCCGGCCCTGGGCGAAACGATGCGTTCAATCCTCTACTTTGACGGCGATGGGGCCGGGATTCACATTCTGATCCTCGCCGGCGGCGCTGTTGTTGCCCTGCTGGCGATTACCTTGATCGATAAATTGCGCACCGCCAAGGGCAAAAGCCCAACTCCCACCCAGATTAACGTCGCCTCCCTGCACGGCGGGCCGCGGCCTCGCAACCGGGCCTGGCGCTACATCACCCTGGCCGCCGTGCCATTCGGCATGATCGCCATCATGCTCACCGCGATGCTCGGTGCCATGCAGGACCCCACCCCGCGCAACATGCCCGTCGCGGTGGTTGGCTCCACCCTAGAACAGGCTCAGGGAACGGTTGATTCGCTGAACGAGTCGATGGAGGGAATGTTCGAGTTCAGTGCCATGGACGACGCAGCCGATGCGCAATATCTGGTCGAATCCCAGCAGCTGACCGGAGCCTTTGTGCTTCCAAGCCAGGACAACCCGCAGGCCGTGCTCTACACCGCGCAGGCCTCCGGCACCGCGGCCGCGCAAACGGTCGTCGGCGTCTTCACCCAGATCGCGCAGGGCCAACAGCTGGAGCTGGACCACCAGGAATTAGCGGCCCTCCCGGCGAATGACAACATGGGTACGGTCTCCATGTACCTGGGGATGGGGTGGATCATGGCTGGGTTTATGCTCATCATGGTTGCCGGCACCGCCGCACCGCATCTGATGCCGCTGAAAAACCTGCTCCCCTTGGCCGCCGGTTATGCGGCATTTATGTCTACGGTGCTGTATCTGATCGCCGGGCCGTTCACCGGTGCGGTCCACGGGCACTTCTGGGTCTTGTGGGGCACCGGGGTTCTCACCATTTTCTCGGTGGCGATGCTCACCACGGTCTTCAACCGATTGCTTGGCATGGTCTGCCTGATCCCCACCATGATCCTCGTGATGTTTTTGGGTGTGCCGTCCTCCAACGGAGCGCTGTCCATCTACATGGAACCGGAGATCTTCACCGTATTGCACGGGATCTTGCCAATGCCCGCGGCTGTGGAGTCAATCCGCGCAATCCTCTACTTTGGCGGGACGGGGGTTGGCTCCCACGTGATCACACTGTCCATTTGGGCGCTGGCCAGCCTTGCCGTGACGTTGGTAATCGACCAGCTCAAGCCGGTGCGCACCGAATCCTATCCGATCTCGGAAGCGGAATTGGCCGCGTTGCAGGGGCGCAAACTGCAGGACAAGGCGCAGCAGGCAGCTCTGGCTGCCAATGAAATTGATGCCGAAGCTCAGGAGTTAGCCGAACAGGCGGCCCTGGAGAATCAGGAATCAGCCAAACTCAACGCCAGCGTTTAGACCCAGAACCGGCGGGCAGCCTACTTGGCTGCCCGCCGGTTTAGGTTAATACCAGCTGCGCCATCAGCGGCACCACAAGCACCGCCAGCACGCAGGTCGCCACGATAGCTACTGCCGTTGGTTCACCGTCTCCGGTATCGTTTTGCGCCATGATGTAGGCGGTGGCGGAAGTTGGCATGGCGGCCATGAGGACCGCCGCATTAACCCAGAGCGGGTCCAGATCCGGTGCCAGCACCCGCAACAGCAACACGGTCAGCAGCGGGAAAGCCACCAGCTTTCCCACCACCATGATTCCCAGACTCAGCTTCGCGGCCCTTGCCGGGGCAGAGCCGGCCGCCCCGGTCCGGCGCTCAGCGCGGCGTGCGTTGGAGCGTTGGATGGTGCGACGCAACGACATGCCAATGACGAATAATGCACCCGGGGCCGCGGCTGCGGACAGCAGATCCACGGTGTCATTCAGCGGTTGCGGTACCGGAACGGCGAAAATCACCACCGCGCCACCGAGCACCATGGCCCAGGTGACCGGGCTGTACACCAGGGCGTTGCGCACGGTCCGAGCCAGGCGCGCGGCGCTGGGTTTTTGTCCGCTGGTACCGCTGGCGGGGAGCGCAAGCTGGGCCAGGATGGGGAAGCCCACCATAAAAATCACATTGTGAACCAGCTGCCCCATTCCCGCGGCAAAACCGGCCTGCGGACCCAAAACACCAAGAACCACAGGAATACCCAGATAAGAGACGTTGCCGAAACTGGTGGATAACATTCCCGCCAGCGCCCTGGCCCGGTCTACCCGCACCAGGTAGCGGAACACCGCCCAGCAGCACAGGGCGAAAACCAGCGCGGCGAGCGTGGACACCCAGATAAAATCCACCGGCACCCCGGCGCTGACATCTGCCTGCGCAACCACCTTGTACAGCAGGGCCGGCAGCGCCACATAAAACACAAAAACATTCAGCGCCGGCTCTACCCCATCGGGGAACCGCGGCGCAAAGCTGACGCAGAATCCGATGAGCATCACCAGGAAGAGTGGCAGCACGCCAAACAGCACGTCGAGGAACACACAACTCCTTTGGGAATTATCGTCAAAAGGAAAAGACGACACTTCCACGGTAGTTGCACTGCGCGACTATGACTCAATCGGTCAGCTGGCGCAGGGCCTTGATCACGCAATATAACGGGCCCGGTTGGCGGCGCACCGCACCGCTTCCTAGGATGGGAACACGCCTCGTCATGACCCATCTCAATTTTCAGGAGCATTGATGACCACCGAATCGCACCCAACCCAGGCTTCGCGCACCATCGTGATCACCGGCGCAGGTTCTGGCATCGGCCGGGCCACTGCGCAGCTGTTGCTGTCCCAGGGCTGGAATGTGGTGTTGGCCGGGCGTACCGAGGCGACCTTGCTCGACACCGCTCAGGGACAGCCGCAGGCACTGGTGGTTCCCACCGATGTCACGGATCCAGCCGCGGTCGATTCCCTGTTTGCACGGGCCGCCGAACGTTTCGGCTCCGTGCAGGTGTTGTTTAACAACGCCGGGGTTTTCGGGCCAGCGGTGGCAATTGATGGGCTTTCCCCGCAGGACTGGGACGAGGTGTGCCGGATCAATCTCACCGGCGCCATCAATGCGGCCCGCGCGGCATTTATCCACTTCAAGGACAACGGCGGCGGGCGCATCATCAACAACGGGTCCATCTCCGCACAGGTGCCACGGGTGAATTCGGTAGCCTACTCGGTGACCAAACATGCAATCGCCGGGTTAACCAAATCGCTTGAACTGGATGGACGCCCCTACCAAATCCGAGCCACCCAGCTGGATATTGGAAATACCGCTAGTGATCTCTTGGATGAGTTTGAGGCAGGGACCGGTGCCTTGCAGCCCAGCGGCCACCGGCTCATCGAACCGACCTTCCCCTTGGCAGAGGCAGCCGCGGCGGTCTCCTACCTGGCCGCGGTGCCGCTGAGCGCCTCGGTTAACCAGTTCACCATCACCGCCGGCGGCATGCCGTACATCGGCCGGGGGTGATGGTGAACGGGGTGTTTTAGCCCTGGGCCACTGCGACGGCCCGCGCCTGGGCCACCACCTGGGCGTAGGCCTTGGCACTGGGCTTCGGGGTGCGTTCCAGGGTCTGCCGGTCGACTTCTAACAACCCGAGTTTGGGTCCGTAGCCGAAAATCCACTCGAAGTTATCCATGAGGGTCCAGTGGCAGTAGCCGAGCACCGGGGTGCCGGCGGCAATCTGTTGTTCCAAGGCCGCGAGGGACTGCGGGATGAACTCCGCCCGGATCTTGTCATCATCAATCTGGATTCCGTGTTCGGTCACCAACACGGGTACCCCTGATACCTCGTGGGCGTACCGGACCGCGCCGGCGAGCGCTGTCGGGTCCACCGCGGACCCCATGCCGTTGAGTAGCCCTTCTTGCTGGATTTCCCCGTCGGGGCCATGCAGGAATGACTCGTAGTTCTGCACCCCGATAAAGTCGTCATCCCGGGCCACCTCAAGCCAGTGGTCATACACCGCGGCACGGCGGGCATCCCTGCGGGCTTCTCCCCCGGGAACCGCCCGGTCGTCCCCAATGGCGATGGAAATTCCCACCGGCAGGTCTGAGCGTTGGGCCTTGATGGCCGATTTGGCCATGCGGTGCGCCACGGTGAATGCCTCTTGGAATTCTCCTTGGACATTCGAGGGGATCACGTTGGAGGCATAGTAGGTGTCGGTTCCGGCCGCCTGCGCGGCGGCCTGCAGCATCTGCCTCTTGATGGTCTCGGCTTCCGGCGGGAGTTTCCCGCCGGCCTGCAAAAGCTGTTCCAGATTTGGTTCATTGATGGTCACTGCCGCGGTGAGCCGATCGCCCACGCGTTGCATGACCCGGTCCACCTGCTCGGCGAAAAGCTGCGCCGAGTCTTTGGCCAGCCACGATCCGGCGGCTGAGAACCAGTGCGGGGCGGCGAAATGATTAAACGTCGCCAGCGGTGCCAATCCGCGCTCAAGGGCCGCGTCAACCACGGCTTCATAGTGGTCCAGCTCCTTGCTGATCACCGTTCCGCGTTCGGGTTCGATGCGGGCCCATTCGATGGAGAAGCGGAAGGCGTTCAGGCCCAGCTGCGCCACCTGGTCCAGGTCGGATTCATAACGGTCATAGGCTTCGCAGGCGCGTCCGGATGGCTCGCTGAACAGGGTTGGCTGAACATTTTCAAGGAACCAAATGTCGCTGTGTTTGTTGTTTCCTTCGTTCTGGTGGCCGGCGGTGGCAACACCCCACAGGAAATTATCTGGATAGTGGCTCATGAAAAGCCCTTTCGGTTTGAGAAAGCGTGGATTGGCTTGGGTGGCGTGGTGCTGCCTAGCGGGTGCCGCGCACAAAGAGGATGGCGAACCCACCGAGGATGCTGGCCAACGCTCCGGTGAGGAACAGGGCAGAGAAGTTCGGGCCCGTTGCACCGGCCCCGAGGGCCAGCAGGAATGGCGCGACAACGGAGACGATGGTGACTGGAAGGTTATCGGCGATCTTCAAGATGCCCAGATCCTTGGCCGGGTTCGTTTTATCCGGAAGGATCTGTGTGGCCAGTACCAGTTCCACGGCGAAGTAGACGCCTTGGCCCAGGCCGACCACGGTGCAGGCAACCAGGTACATAGGCAGATTCGGTGCCATGGAAGCCAGCACCAGGCCGATCCCCAGGATCACCGCGGCAGCCAGGATAAATGGTTTGCGCATTCCCAACCGGTCGCTGATTCTGCCGATCACCGGGGCGACCAGCATGGTGATGCCGGCGTTCAAAACCACGGTCAGCAGGATGGCGGTTCCCAGTGAGGCTGGTTCCAGGTGCAAACGCTGGAGCATGTAAATGGCCTGGTATCCGTTGAGCGCGGCGACGCCGGAGAAAACAAGCATGCGGGAGGTAAACACCCAGGCAAAGGCGCTATGCCGGATCGGGTTGACCCAAAAAATTCCAAGCAATTCACTGCGAGTTGCACGCGGGCGAATCTCCGCGCGCTGCGGGTCCTTGACCATGAACACCAGGCAGAGCAGGGAGAGAACTGCCAGTACGGTGGGGATGCCGACCAAGGGAAGCAGCTGATCCCCGAAAGGCACCGCAACCGCCATGCCGAACAGGGCGCCAACCGGTGTTCCCATGCTCAACAGCGCCGTGGCCGGACCGCGGCCGTCTTCTGGCAGCTGGTCGGTGAGCAACGCAATGAGGGTTACGCTGGCGCTGACAAATCCGAGGGTGATCATCAGGTGAGCTGCGACAAACACTGGCACATTCTGCGCCATCACCAGCAGCACCCCGCCGATCACAAATGCGAGCGCCGCCAGCAGCAAGTACGGCCGGCGTCGGCCCCAGCGTGAGCGCGAACGGTCGCTGAGCGCACCAACCAGCGGCAGGGCAACCAGGGTGAGGATTCCGGCCACCGCACTGGAAATGGAGATGGTGGTGGTTGCCGTTGCGGCATTGAGCTCGGTGGCTTTCAACGTGAGGGTGAGCAGGGCGGCTGACATTTGCGCAGCACCTGCACCCACCATGGCAAGCACTAGGAAAAAGACCAGTCCCCGGCGCGGTTGACGCGGGGTTTCAGCTGGTGAAGTAGCGAATTCGGGGACTGGTCCGCCGGCCGCAGCGGGGACGGATTCCCGCTGAGTTGGGTGTGTCATGGTGAGGCTTCCTTAACCTGTGGGCCCGCAGCAATGGGCCGAATGAACACCGAAGAATTCCCGGGCAGTCGGTGGTGCAGATCACTGTAACACGAAAACATGAAGGGTTGCATGTTTTCGTGTGATCGCTGATACAGTTCAGGTATGACAGGCACCAGAGGCGCATACCGCAAAACCGCACAACGACGCGAGCAGATCCTCGATGCGGCGTTCACACTTTTTGCGAAAAACGGTTACACCGCAAGCTCCGTGAACGAGATTGCACGGATGGTGGGCATCAGCCAGACCGGCGTGCTCCACCATTTCGCCGGCGGCAAACTTGCGCTGCTCACGGCCGTCCTCCAACAACGGGACGCCCTGGCCGAAGAGAACCTGCGCGGGAAAACCGGCCGCGACTTCTTGGCTACCCTGGTCGAAATCTCCCGCATCCAAGCAACCCAACGCGGCGTGGTCCAGCTCTACAGAAACCTCTCCACCGAGGCAGTCGACCCGGAACACCCCGCCCATGAATATTTTCGCGACCGCTTGAGCCGGATCGCGGACGCCGTCACCCAAGCTTTCACCGAGGTTCTGGAGCAAGACGGCCTCACCCCTGGGACCGAACCCCGCGAGGCCTCCCTGAGCACCCTGGCCATGACCGAAGGCCTGGAAGCCCTGTGGCTGCAGGGCATGGATGTTGATATGGCCGAGGGCATTCGCCTGTTCATCAACGGCTACCTGACTCGCGCCCTCTAACCAGCGCTTGGCCGCTCCCACGAATTCTTATCACCCAAGGAACTTTTATGAACTTCCACGTCCGTCCAGTGACCGTTGAGCACCACCGCGAACCTCTAGGCATCGGCGAGCCGGCCCCACGCCTGTCCTGGATCACCGACACCAGCATTCCCGGATGGTCCCAGCGCGCCTACGAGCTAGAGATCAGCAATCCGACCACGGGCGAACGGCAGCTAACCGGCCAGATCACCTCCTCGCAGCAAATCCTCCTTCCGTGGCCCGCAAGCCCGCTTGGCTCACGCGAAACCCGCTCGGTGCGTGTGCGCGTGTGGGGCCAAGATCCCGACCCATCACCGTTCAGTGAAGCAACCCTGCTGGAAACCGGGCTGCTCGATACCTCGCTGTTCACCGCCCTGGCGGTCAGCCCAACCCTTCCGCCCACCGGCGCTGAGGGCGAACCTGCCGCGCTGCTGCGCGGCGAAGTTGACCTCACCGCACAGATCGCGGACCACGGGGCGATCACCGGCGCACGCCTGCGGGCCACCGCGCGCGGCGTGATGACCTTGCACCTGAACGGCGCTCCCGTGGGCAAGGATGCACTGAACCCCGGCTGGAGCACCTATGCCAAACGACTGCGCTACCGGACTTGGGATGTCACCGATGCGCTGCACCCCGGGGTCAATGCCCTGGGGGTCCACCTGGCCGATGGCTGGTACCGCGGATTCCTCGGTTTCGGCGGGCTGCGCGGGCTCTACGGGGATGCCACCGCCGCCCTGGTGCAGTTGGAAGTGCAACACGCGGACGGCACCTATTCCGTCTTCGGGACCGACGGTTCCTGGCGCAGCACCCTGGGTCCGGTCACCCGCGCCGACATCTATATGGGGCAGAGCACCGATGCCCGCCGCATTCCGCACGGTTGGGATGAACCGGGTTTTGACGACAGCGCCTGGACCGAAGTCACCCCGCAAGATCTTGATCCGGCCATCCTGGTTGCCCCGGACGCTCCGGCCGTCAGGGAAACCCAACTGGTTCCCCCGGTGCAGCAACTCACCAGCCCGTCCGGGGCCCAGATTGTAGACTTCGGGCAGAACCTGGTTGGCCGCCTGCGGATTCAGCTTCCCGCAGCAGCGGCCGGACAGAAAATCACCTTCCGCCACGCCGAAGTTCTGGAAGACGGCGAGTTGGGGGTCAGGCCCCTGCGTTCAGCCCGGGCCATGGATGAGATCATCCTGGACGGAACCGCAATGCAGTGGGAACCCGAATTCACCTTCCACGGGTTCCGTTATGTCCAGGTAGAGGGCTGGCCCGGGGAACTGGACCTTAATGCCTTGAAGGCCGTAGTGCTCCACACCAACATGGTGCGCACCGGTGATTTCAGTTGCTCGGATGATCTGTTGACCAAGCTGCATGAGAATGTGGTGTGGGGTATGCGGGGAAACTTCCTCGACGTCCCCACCGATTGCCCGCAACGCGACGAACGCCTGGGCTGGACCGGGGATCTGATGGCTTTCGCCCCCAGCGCCTCCTATCTTTACGACTGTTCCGGCATGTTGACCGGATGGCTCGCAGATCTCGCGGCAGATCAACTGCCTGACGGAAATGTGCCGGTTTATATTCCATGGGTGGACGTGGATCCTTCAATGCCGCCGCTTGATGCAGAGGCCGGCTGGGGCGACGCCGCAACGGTGGTTCCGTGGACCCTCTATGAGAGGTTCGCCGACCCTGGGATCCTGGAGCGTCAATGGGATTCAATGGAAGGCTGGGTTAATGCCATGGTGCGTCGCGCCGGGGAGAAACTAGACTTCGCCAGCGGCGGTTTCTCCTTTGGCGACTGGCTTGATTCGGCAGCTCCCGATGATCAGCCGTGGGCGGCTCGCCTGCCCTGGCAGGCGGTCGCCACCGCATACCTGGCCCAATCGGCGCGAATCATGCGTGATACCGCACAGGTGCTGGGTCGCGCCGCTCAGGAGCAGCGCTATGCGGCTTTGTTCGAGCAATGCGCCCAGCGATATCGCGAAGAATACGTCACCCCCAGCGGGCGGGCGGCATTCCCCTCGCAGACCGCCTATGCGCTGGCAATCCGTTTCGGGTTGTTGGCCCCGCAGCAGCTGGAGCACGCCGGCGCCATGTTCGCCGCGCAGGTGGCGGAAGACGGTTTCCATATCGGGTCGGGTTTTTTGGGCACCCCGCATATTTGTGATGCGCTGGTGCAAACCGGGCATGCCGCAACCATGTGGCGCCTGCTGCTGCAAAAGGAATGCCCCTCATGGCTTTACGCGGTCACCATGGGCGCGACCACCATCTGGGAGCGCTGGAATTCCCTGCTCCCCGACGGGTCGCTGAATCCCGGCGGAATGACCTCGTTTAATCACTATGCGTTCGGAGCCGTGGCCGACTTCCTGCACCGCAGCGTTGGCGGCCTGGCTCCCGCGGCACCCGGCTACCGCCGGCAACGCATCGCCCCGGTGCCCACCAACCAGCTTTCCTGGGCGCGCACCGAGCTTCACACCCCCTACGGCCTGGCATCCTCATCCTGGACGCTGACCGACGGGCTCTTCGAGCTGGACGTTGTGGTTCCGCCCTCCACCAGCGCCGAGGTCTTCCTGCCTGATGGCTCCGAGGCCGTGACCGTCACTGCCGGAACCCACCGTTTCTCCTGTGTTTTCCAGGAGCAGGAGGCTGCCAGCGGCGCACAGACCTTTGAAGCGGTCTAAAACCTAGAAGTGCTCTGCGAGCAGCGACTCGAGCTTGGCAAAGGCCGACTGCCAAGCTTGGGTGCTGCTTGGAATCACCTCGTGCGGCAGCGGGCCCTGAGTCAGGGTGATGATGGTTTTTCCGGCGAATTCGTTAAAATCGACGCGGGTGCTGATCACCAAATCCAGGGTCATCTCGTGCGGTCCGTCGTCGCTGATCAAGCACTTGTACTCGTCAAAAGCGGTAACAACCGCCTTGAGCGGAACCTTGGCCGTTGGATTGCCGATCTGGAACATGTTCAGCTCATGACGTCCGCCGACCTTGGGCTCGAAAATGATCGAGTTTTCTTCAACGGCCCATCCCTGCGGACCCCACCATTGGCTGATGATTTCCGGTTCGACAAAAGCCGCCCAGACGGCACTGCGCGGGGCAGTGAATTGGCGGGACAAAACCAGCTCAGTCATCGAATCCATGCATAGTAGATTATCGTGTTTGCCCCACGGGGGTCGAAGTGGGCTTACTGCTGCGGGCGTCGCCGCGGCTCCATCCGGCTGGCAGCATAGATGGTCAGCTCATCGGCTTGGGTGCCGGCTGCCTCGTGAGCCTTGAGCACCCGGTAGGCGCGGTCCCATTTGTGCCGTTCGCGGGGGCTGGAGGTGAAATCACGTTCAGCTGGGCCGAAAATGCTCAGCCCCAGGTATTTCAAGCGCCACAGCACCCGGTAGTTCAGGCTCAGCCCGGTGGTGTCCTGAATGATGGGTAGCGGGGACTCATCCATGATGGCCATTCCTCTTCGGTGTCAGCGGAAATACCCTCGGCATCCCCTGGTACACCTAAGTCTACGATATTAGTTGGTGCACCAACTAAAATTGAGATCGGTCTCTCGATGCCGCGGTCCCCGCGGCAATCATCCGGTCTAAAATCTCACGCAGCTCCACCGCATCCTGCACACTCAGGTTCAAACGTTTCATCATTTCCTGCGGAACCTTCACCGCCTGGGCACGCAAGGCGGCACCCTGTTCGGTCGTGGTGATCACAATCGACCGCTCGTCTTGGGGGTTGCGTGTTTTGGTGATCAGCCCGGCGGCCTCAAGCCGCTTGAGCAATGGGGTCAGCGTCCCCGGGTCAAGATGCAACTGATCGCTGAGTTCGCGCGCGCTCAACGGCGCGAATTCCCACAGGGCAAGCATCACCAGGTATTGCGGATGGGTCAGGCCCAAGGGATCGAGCACTGGTTTATACGCAGAGATCACCGTCCGCGAGGCAACCGCCAGTCCAAAACAGACTTGCTTCTCCAACTGCAGCAGTTCTTCGTTTTGCATATTCACGTTCTCCACTGCCCTCACACTTTTCATCACGACGCGCTCCGTCTACTGATCGTACGCTGTTGCCCGCCCTCAGATCTTTCAGCCACTGATCCGCAAGGCCCGGAATCAGTGAAGCTGGCCAAAGCAGGCTCCACGAAATAGCCTTGTGCCTATGAGCAACCTCGAGCAGGAACCAGCAGAAATCGACTGCTGCGCGGGTCAATCCCCTTCCGAAATCCAGATCCTTGAACCACGCGAGGTCCCTTTGGGCGGGTTGCGCGCCATGACCGTTTTCCGCACCCTCCCGCAGAAACAACGCAGCCTCATCGGGGCCTGGTGCTTCCTGGACCACTACGGCCCCGACGATGTTGAGCTCACCGGCGGCATGAACGTTGCCCGCCACCCGCACACCGGGCTGCAGACCGTCTCGTGGCTTTTCAGCGGCAACATCAACCATCTGGACTCGGCCGGGTTCAAGGCCACCGTTCGCCCGGGTGAAGTGAATCTGATGACCGCCGGGCGCGGCATCAGCCATTCGGAGATCCTCACCGAAGGCACCAGCATCCTGCATGGCGCCCAGCTGTGGACCGCGCTGCCCGACTCCGTGCGCAACATGCAGCCGACCTTTGAAAACTACCGCCCAGAGCCCCTGCGGGCCGACGGATGGTCCCTGGCGGTCTTCCTGGGATCCCACAGCGTTGGAACCCTCAGTTCAACCTCGCCGGTGAAGACCCACACCGAACTTTCCGGTGCCGAGCTACGCCTGGAACCGGGAGTTGAAATTGAGATCACGGTTCCGTCCCATCATGAACACGGCGTCCTGCTGGATTCAGGGACCGTGGAAGTCAACGGCCAGCCGCTCAAGCCCCGAGACCTGGGTTTTGTACGATCCGGATGCACAACACTGAAAATCAAGGCTGGAAACGAACCGGTTCTGGCTCTGATCATCGGTGGTGAACCGCTGAATGAAGATATTTTGATGTGGTGGAACTTCGTAGGCCGTTCCCACGACGAGGTGATGGAGTTCCGCGCGCAATGGCAGGCTGAAATCGGCGCCGAGCCCGGCGATTACAGCGAAGAACGATTCGGCCCGTTCCCACCGGACACCCCGGCCGCATTGCCCGCACCGGCCCTGCCGACAGTCACCCTACGTCCACGCGTCAACCCGTCCTAAGACCCCTGCAAAGGAAACACCATGAGCGAGATCAAACCAGTATTCCTCCCTGAGCGTCAGCGCTTCGCACTTGAGGACAACGGGAAGCACATCGGCGCAGCCCACTACCGGGATTTCGAGGCAGCGGACGGGGTGGAACGTATCTTTTTCCACACTACCGTTGACGAAGCGTACGCCGGCCAGGGCCTAGCTGGCATCTTGGTGAAATTCGCACTGGAGAACACCGTCTCCAGCGGAGCCAAGATTGTCCCCGTCTGCCCGTACGTCAAGGGGTATGTTGCCAAACATGAGCAGTACCAACCGCATTTGGTGCAACCAAGCCCGCGCCACCTGGAAATCCTGCCGCGAGGCTAACCGGGCCGCTTTCAGGGATTCATCTCAAGACCGATTTTGGCCAATTCCTCCCGCAGGATGCGAATGGCTTTGGGGCCCACGCCATGCAGCGACGACAGCTGCATGGCACCGGCCTGGCCTGCCTGCTCCAGGGTGTGAATTCCTGCCTGCTCGAACGCTGCAGCGGCGGGATTGCTGGTCTTCGGAAGGGCGGTATCCATACCCTCAGCGTAGTGGCGCCGCGGGTTGGGCGATAGGTTTGGTGCGTGGCGAAACCACAATGAGGATCAGCGCCAGCAGCAGGCAGAAGCTGAATACCGAAATGAATCCCATGCCGGTGGCCGCCAAAGCGAAAATGACCCCGCCCAAGGCTGTGGCGCCTGCGGTGCCCAAAGAGTCAGCCAAGGTCATGGCCGATGAGTTAAATCCCTGTTCATGTTCCGCGGAGAGTTTGAGCATATTGACGTTTTGTCGGGGATAGATCAATCCCATGCCAAAACCGCCCAAGGCCCAACCGCAGATCAGCACGGCAACCGGCGGGTGGTAGAGTGCGGTGAACAATGCCGTGGCAATCGCAATGGTGCTGGCCAATGAGCCAAGGAAAATGCTTCGCGAATTCGACAGCTTCTCCCCCAGCTTCCCCTGCAGCCAGGAACCCACCGTCCAACTCAGTGCCGACGCGGTCAGCACCAATCCGGCACGGTCCGGGCTGAGCTGGTAGTCCTCACGCAGCAAATACGGCAGGTACACCTCAACCCCGAAAAACGCCCCCGCGGTCAATGTGCGGGTGCTCATGGTGGCCGGCAGGCCCCTGCGGGCGCTGAATGTCCCCTTGGGAAGCAGCGGGCGGATTGCGATGAGTGCGACCAGCAAGGCACCCAGCAGAGCAGGCACCGACCATGAACTCCCGGTGTTTCCCAACAGGTTCATGGCAATAACCGCGGTTCCGGTCAACCCTGCCAACAGCAGCCGTCGGGAAGAAACCGGGCCAAGAGAACCATTAAACTCCTTGGGCAACCGGTTCAGCGCCGGAACTACGGCGGCAAAAGCGACCACTACCAGCCCCATGACACCCAGGAACACCCAACGCCATCCGATGAATGTCGCGATCAGCCCGGCGACCCATGGGCCAATGAGCGCAGGCATGACCCACGCCGTCGCAAAGAGCGCGAAGATTTTGGCGTGGAGATTACCCGGGTAGGCCCGGGCGATGAGCACATAGAGTGCCACGGTGATCGCGCCGCCGCCGACTCCCTGCAAAATGCGTCCGGCAATCAGAATCTGCATGCTGAGCGCGGTGCCGCACACCAGAAGACCAATAGTGAAAACAGCTACCGAGGCAAACAGTGGGATCTTTGGTCCCCAACGGTCCGTGATTTCACCGGCCGCCACCATCCCCAGCATTCCGCTGGCCATCGGGGCCGCAAACGACAGCGCGAAATACTTCTCCCCGTTCAGGACTTCGCTGACCAATGGCATGACCGTGGTAACCGCCATGGATTCGAAAGCTACCAGGAACACCAGAACGAACATACCCAAGGTGGTGGATAGGTGCTTCGGAGCGTAAATCGTCTCTGCTTTAGATCCGCTGTCGGCAGGCGAAGGATGGGTAGACATGATTCTCATTGTGCCAGAAAAGCATTTGTCAAGAAAAAATTGAATAAGTACTCCTCAGCAGAGTACAAACTCGATTGTGAATATCAACATTTCATAGAAATATATTTTGCAAATATGATCCCTAAAGTGGACGGTGGCAAAATTTTTGCTACTAAGCGGTAATTAGTTTCACCTCGGTGAAGGCCATTGACACTTGCAAGTAGGGAGGGATTTTGGTGACTACGACACCTAAAAATATTTTCATCGGCTTCGTTGATAACGACAGCTACACTCGCGTCGGCATGCAATACGCTCTACACAAGAGCAGCCCTGAGGGATACGTCTATAACGTTGTCTACGCACCCACCGTACCGCAACTCCTTACGATCATGGAGTCGCAAAAGGATTTAGTTCCCCAGATCCATGTCGTCTTGCTCGACATCCTCCTAGATGACAATTCTCAACTTCGCAACAACATCCGCACCTTTGTTGAGCTAGACATTCCAGTACTCGTGATAAGCAATGTAGTCACACCGGAAAAAAGAAGGCAAGCTTACCAAGCCAACGCGTCCGGAGTGGTGTCGAAGAAACGAAGCCCGAAGGCTCTAGCAACGGATATCCTCGATGTAGTTCAAGGAAAGTATATTTTCACGCCAGATTTCGCTGTGGCCTTCACGAACGCCCCAGACCCAATCAAACACGTCAAGCTTGCTCCACAAGAACTAGAAACGATGAGGCTCTACGCCATCGGCTACGAAGCTACAGAAATTGCTGCAATGCTCAAACCTGTTCGTGCCAAGTCCGATAGCGCTATAAGCCCGCTCACCGTCAAGACGTACCTATCTCGAATTCGAAAGAAATATGCAGACGTCGGGCGCGATGCTACGGGTCGTAAAGGCGTCCGACAAAGAGCGTATGAAGATGGGCTCATCACCCATGAGAATTTCATACGTGCACTCGATGATGAAGCTTTCAACGTAGTCTGCATAACTGATGAATAATTCGCAGTCGTCACATGCCGGTGGTAGTGGCCGTTCCCTCAAAGGCATCGAGCAGATCTTACTCCTCCTTGCCGGTGGATACGCCATTTCAACACTTAGCCTCGCAGCACCAGAAGCCATAGATTTGCTAACCAAACACCCCAGTTCGCTATTCGCTACATGCCTCCTGGCATTGTCGGTTCTTGTAGCTGGCACGGTGTTAGCAACACCGGTTTCCCTGCCACTATCCAAGTCCCTAGGACGAGCAGCTAGCCTACTCTTTCTGTTTACCCTCCTCGCTTGGAACATGAATTGGCTCGGTATCGAGGATCTCGGCGAACCCCGTACTTGGACGTGGGGGTTCACCGGGACCGGGATAGGGCTCGCTGCTGCATCTATGCGCGGCCGTTGGCCCTGGGTACATGGTGGTGTCACTGCGTTAATCGTTCTATTTGTGCCATTAATGCCAGGAGGAGCTAACCGACCTTGGGTACTTTCTTGGCAAGACGCACTGCTCGCGATTACGCTGACTGTAGTCGTTAGCGAACCGTTTCTAGCGCTAAAACGTAGTGCAGCTCGCACTGATCAGGCTCACGAAATCCTTAATTTGCGGTATGAATCGGCCGCGACACAACGTGCGATCGATTCCGAGCGCTACAAGATGGAACGGCTTCTGCACGATAAAGTCCTAGATATTCTTCGAGTGGCAGCAGAAAGAACCACATCACCGGAGAGTCTGCAGGCACGAGCGAAGGCTGCAGGCAAGGCTATTGAGTCGGCTTTTACCTTCAATCCTAACGATGAACCTACTGAGACCGCTGAACTTTTTAGTTCGTTAGTACTTGAATCAAGTGAATTCGAAGTGATTCCCATAAAATCCGCCGACTTCCGTCCAGACCTAAGGATCTCCCGACGCCAGTACGAAGCACTCCTGGGAGCCACAATGGAAGCGGTTCGAAATAGTCGCAAACATGCCAAAGGATCACACGTGTCTCTCTTGGTCGCGACTCCCGACCAATCTGTAGAAGTGTCTATCGAAGATACAGGGCCAGGTTTCAACACAACTTCGTCCTTTCCTGATCAATTCGGATTGCAACATTCGATCATCGAACCTTGCGAGGCCGCCAATGTCGAAGCAAGTATCCAGAGCAGACAAGGAAAAGGCACGCGAATCACTCTCATAACCAAGCCATCGGACCGACGCTATGAGCAATAATGAAATTCTGAGACCTGTGTATCGAGTTCTCGTACTCGTATTTTCTACGGCCCATATCATCATGGGCATTTCGTCATTCCCGGAGCTTGTGAGTATTTGGCCTTGCCTCATAGCCATCCTGATCTGCGTAGCAGTTAGCGCATATGTTGTCTTCACACAGCCTCTCGATCTGGATCTTCCGTTGAGGAAAGGTGTATTGATCGTCACGCTGACTACTACTATGAGTTTCTTTGTCAACCTTGGTCTCCCCGATGGTTTCCCAGGGTACGGTTGGTGGAATTCAGGTGCAACTGAAATGATTCTTGTTGCCCTTGTTCTACGTGGATTGCAGCCGATAGCTTGGCTTGGTCTCGGGTCCTTGTGTTTAGTTCAAGGTTCTTTCGGCGCACTGCATCACGTTTCTTGGATCGAAATTTTCACGAATCTGATTACCCCTGCACTTTGGGTATCCTTCGCTGTAGTAACCCGATGGCAGATCGAGAGGAATCGTCGAAAAATTCAGAAGTTTGAGGATGAAAGCGATATTGTCTACCGTCGACAACTCGCCGAACACGCGCACCATTTAACCACGGAGGAATGGGAGACGGTATTACAAGGCGAGGCCAGCGCTCTTTTGCGCGAGATCGACGCTTCAAATGGACGGCTAACTGATGAACAACTTATTCGTTTCCAAGTTTACGAACAAGAATTTCGAGATAAAATCATGTCAGAGGTCTTCACCTCAAAGACTCTACTCCAACTTGTGCACGCTGCTAGGCTCAATGGACTAAAGGTAAAACTTAATGACATGCGCAAAGTCTCGTTGTCCGCTGAAACTGCAAGCCACCTCGAAAGAACACTCGAAGATTTATTTGACCACTACTACAAGTATCAATTGGTAAATATAACAGCTCACGCACCCAGCGAACCATTCGCGGTGACGGTATTGGTGCGTGACTCCTTGACTGGGGAACCAAATCTCATAGAGGTCAGTTAACCCCTGAAGATCCACCCTCACCCGCAAGTCTACTCTCGCAATGAAGCGTCTAAGTTGTGCAGAGTACGGGTCATTGATGGGATGAGCGATCGCACAACATCATTGAGCTCACTCTTGGCTCTTCCAAGAGCCACAGTTACGTCAACGGAGTCCTTCGAGTTAAAAATCGCCAAGTATCCTCTTGATTTTTCTAATTCACTCAGAGCGTTCGCAACAGCCGTCCCTGCATGGCCCAAATCAGTTGAATATCGGTCCAGTTCCTGAAGCAGTTCTGCAAGATTCACAACATATCACCTCTTAGACCCTAAATCGATATCCTCATCCACTCTGGTGTCCAGTGACCGTATCTGCCCACCAGTGCTTTCCAACAATCTCGCAATGGCTTCCAATACCTCCCGGATTTGCGCTGTCCCCACAACAAAACCATCCCCAAGAATATGTCCGTTCACAGTCACATACGCTTGAGAACATACGTTGTCTATTTTATTCATGGCTACCTTCATGGAAGCCAGTGCATCCTGTAATGCACTGTATGACGCTGCCCTACTTTCTTGCAAGGCTGAACATTCCACTAACATATTCCTTGCCCCAGTCTATCTATTCAGCTAGATGTTTCAAGAAATCTTCAGCTACGTCGTTCAGCTTTTTCAGGCTCACTGCACAAGCAGCCGTCATTCTTTGAGCTTCACCTATGAGTTGTACGGCTTCTACACCTGTTTTCGATTGTCCATGAATCAATTCACTCAGTTCGTTTCCGTGTGAACCTAAAACTTCGGCTGTGATCATGGTTCGCTCTTGTAATCCGTTGGCACTTTCCTTAATTCGATAGGCAACGTTTGCGATTTCCTGTAAATTTGGCATCGACATTCCTCCCTATCGGTTTGATAATTTATCAATTGCCTTGATAGCAGCATCTAGGACAGATCTTGACCTCTTCAAGGAAGATTCTGCCTCCGTTATGGCTTGTATCATTTTATTATCGTGCCCACTTGCACCTCCACTAAGGCTTTCCCTGATCATTTGGATATTGGTTCGATGTTCCTTTTGGAACGCTTCAATATACATAATCTGGTCTGAAGCCCGCTGCTTCAGTTCTCTAAGGCTTGACAGTACCTGCGCATAGCTCACTGTTCCTCCTTTAGTAGCATGACTCTGAAATCTAAATGCAACAGATTCCGGGTCCCTAACATCCATTTCCTGCAGAGCGGCAGCACCAACCGCTCGCACTTTGTCTTCCGCTTGCGAAGTGGTAATTTCTCCACTTTTCGGATCTCGAACCCCAGTTTTTTGGAGTACAGTCGCCCCAAGAGCACGTCTGAGACGTCCGCTATTGCGTACCTGATTATTAGGAGGCCTAGCCACTCGGCCTGGGTCCCGTTCTGGGTCATAGATCATCGCTTTTCCCTCGTCACTCAGCACGGTAAGGAATCAGCGAGGCAGGATTGCTCATGAAGTTCCTGTCCCATCCTAGGATCCTATACTCGCTGGCTTCCCAATTCAGTAGAGGGCTGCTCATGAAATCACGCATGCTTTGTGGTTCCATTTGCAATGCGACACGAACATCAAAGTGTGGATCACCGGAATACCCTAAATGCGATTTGAAGCTACTATGCTTTCTCCACCAACCTATGACGTGAACACCGAAAACGTTGCCCTCTTCGTAAATTCGCTCCAACACCTGAGGAATTTCCTTAAACCGCTCAAGACCAGCGCAGAGAATAAACCAGTTGCCACGCTCGTTCGGCTCAGCAAGCAAAATCGAATCGTAGATGCTTTCAAGCTCACTCGCTATGTTCTCGCCCGAGATCCTTAAAACCTGCGCTCCAGTTACTTGCAACCGATTCACTAACGGCTCTAGCTCGCGTTCCACATCATCAATTCCACCCAACAGATCGACAACAGCAAACTTGTTGCTAGAGTCTTGAATAGCCATCGAAAGAGCTATCGAAAACAATAATTGATATCCACCACCAGAACCGATGATGGCTACATTCCGCCCAGCCCCGCTTTCCATCGAAGCACGCAAAGGACGTCCGCCCACCTCGATGCTTTCACCTAAATAGATCGAAGGAGACACCGAGCGAGCACTGCGATTCGTGAATCTCTCCACGACTTCGGACACAGAATCGCTTTTGTCACCAGCAAATACTGACGGAGCCGAAGTCACGCTACCTGCTGACGACCACCAGTCGTATCGGAGTCCGGCTAGCAACTTCTCATCAGCAAATGCAACACTGATCTTTTGATTGGAGCTTAGGTCCCCGTAGTTCTGGTTCAGTATTGCTTCTCGAGGTCGCAAGTACGCGGCGGCGTCATTACGATGGCCAAGAGTGGCATGTGACTCAGCTAGCGAGTTTTTCAAAGCGATACGAATTGGAACCTGGCCAAATAGGCCATCAGCCGCAGATCCGATGAGCGCCATATTCCCACCGATAGTCTGCGATGCAAGAATAAAATGAATTCCTGAGGCCCTAAACAATCTTACCGCTTTCACCAGAAGACTTGCTGATTCTGATGAAACGATATCGTTTTCGCTGAACATCATTTGAAACTCATCAATCACAACTACTATACGAGCCATCGGCTGACCCGTAAGAGCCCTAAATTCCTTGATGTCGTTCGCGCCGAAGTTTTTAAACTGTTTCATTCGCAATTTATAGACGCCAAACAGATGCTTAAGTACGCTCAACCCATAGTGGCGGTCCGCTTCCAGACCGAGGACGCTAGCATGCGGCAGGTAAACACCCGAAGAAGAATCAATGAACCGCTGTAGCGTCACCCCCTCCTTAAAATCCAGTAGGAAAAAATTGAGTTCCTCCGGAGAATATCGCTGCGCCATCGAATGGATAATAACTGATAAGATATTTGATTTGCCTTGGCCTACAGCACCCGTAACTAGGATGTTATGGCGCTGGTGCACATCATCACCTAGAGTGACTTCTGCGGCGTCCGGGCCGAACCGGCCGAGGGCAAAAGACAAACCTTCCGCACTGCTACCTTCCCATTTACTTTCAAGATGCTGAACACTATCAAACGGTACAGTCGCTACAGCCGTGCTTCTTATCTTGCCAGCAACTGCGGTACTCGAAGAAATCATGTCATGAGCTGATATAGCGTGCCATTCTTGTGCAAAACCTGACTCAGGGTCAATTAACGCGCCATTCTGAATATGCAAACGGCTGCACAAAGAAAGGAAATTCTCTGCTCCAATTTCTAAGGAATGAATCAGAAAAGACACTCCTGCTCTCGGCCCAGAACGCAAGAGAATCATCAAATCATTTTGGAGATCTTCTGCGAGCATCATAATATCAGTTGAAATAACGACCAATTTATAACTCTCGACAGGGAACTCTAGCCTCTCGCGGAAAGTTATCAGACTTTCGGTTCGTCCTTGAATCACGTTGTTTACGTTCTGAATGTGCTCACGCAGATATTTTATAAAGACAGACAAGTCGTTGATATCATGTAATGACTCGACTATGGCACTTCCACCATCGTTGGCCGCCACGAACGGCGATGAAAGCCCGCTCAGGGTTTCATCGAAGAAAGTCACAGACAATTGACCTGGTGTAGTTTGCTCAAGAGCATCCATTACCAGCGACTGAGTAAGCAATATCGAATCTCGGTTCTTCACAGAGTCCCTGATCCAGATGTTTCCGTTACCAATGAACGGAAACTCCCCAACTAGGGTATAGAGCGTTTTTGCAACCTTTAACAACGAAAACCCTTACTCGAATTTATGGATTCAATTTTCGATACCACGCTATCCGACCCAGTAAAGTCAGACCAACGTCAATGGTGCAATTTTCTTCTTTGCATCCAGTCGCTCATTTTGTAACCGTTCATTGTGTTCCGAAAGGCCATCAATTTCGTTACGCGCGGAGTCGAATTCGCTTTTAGCACTATTCCAATTAGAGCTGGATATAAAGCGGAACGTCGAGTAACCGGCCGAGATAACGAATATAACTAGAAAGTACGGCGTGACGAAACTAAGTAGCAGTGAAACCAGGGAGACTCCGACACCTTTCCAAGGTTTGTCAGGTCGGGCACCTTCAGGTTTCTTTATCTTCCGTAATTCCTGAATTCTTTTTTTGTTCTCAGCGATTCTTGAAACTTTATCAACCAGCAACTGCAAAGACTCTAAGATTTTTGTTTTCCACTCAGGTTGTATTCCACTTTCCGAAATTAGGGTCATGTATTTCTTGTAGGATGCGAGCTCGTCCGAGATCGTCCCCTTGCCGTCGGCGAAACGGATCACGGCTGTTACCGCCTGTTCGACCAACTGGGCAGCAGGACCTAGTGGAAGCTGGAACTCGTTCGATAAAGCGAATATGGCATTATCAAATGCTTCTTCGTCCCTTTTCGAAAGCAGATATGTATATCCCATTCGACCACAAATAGCAATCTTCTCTTGATTACCAGCAGCGGTCAGAGCTCGCTTGAAGCTATTGATAGCAGAATCAAAGTTACCAAGAAGGTGGAACGTAACACCTCGAACTTCGTGCACATCTACCGAGTCACCCGTTCCATCTTCAAGAACGAAGGCTTCATCGGCGTCACGTTTGGCGCTTTCGTGCTCGTCAAATCCTAGGTTAATCCATGCTGAAATTACATATGGCATAGATTCGTTGGGATTCTCTTGCTTTGCTTTACTAGCTGCCACCCTAGCGGCTCCAAGGTCATGCACAAAGTAGTAGTCCCATGCCCTCTGCGACCAATCTGGGCCAATGAGTACCGCGCTTTCACCATTGCGACGACTTCTGGACAGCTCCAAGTCATACTGCTCACGGGAATCTTCATTGGCAAAAACTCTCAAGGCTTCCTCAATGACGACCATACGAAGTCTTGCCTCGTCACCGTTACTGCCGGCCCTGGTGGCACGTTGTCCCCATCCGACCTTCATTTCTTGAATCTTTTCTTGAATGCCAGAAAGAGACTCAGCACGTTCGAGGTTCAGTGTTTCGTAGTAGTCCGTGAGTTGTTGATCGTTCACAGCCATGATGCCTCCACAAGTTAGAAATCAGATTCGAAGATAACTTGATATTTACCTTATTCGTTTTGTAGAAACCACCTTCTATTCGCGATATGGGTCTCCGCGTACTCCCTTAGGGAGTACTTCTCGTTTTGGCTTAAAATGTTTAGCACTGAGAAATATATTCATAACGATATAAATCCAAAATTTATATTCACATGATAAAGGTTCGGATCCATAGGATCAGTCAAAACAGCACGAAACGTTTGGTGTTTTACTCAAGAGCCCTTCGAAACTAAGCAATAATTAGACTTCAATCCTTAAGGTGAAAACTTCAAGGATTATCCAATTTCTTCCAAATCGCTATCAGCCGAATGTAATGCATCTATGATTTCAGCGGCCAGTTTTTTAGATAGTCCGAAATTTGCGGAGTTCTGAAGTCCATTCATTGCAATCGAAAACCCTGAATCTCCTAGAGCGTTAATAGCCACCAACCGTTGATCCACTTCATCGTTCGCGATAACCTGAACTGCCGCAAGCCCACTCATGAATTTTTTGCGTTCAATCAGAATTCCAAGGTCGGGTCGCTCGTCCAATACATCGTAGTTCAATGGCGCGATGTCTCCCTTGCCACATGCACTCTTGATCACAACTCGCAACTCACCCAGGCTAAGAGTGGTTCTATAAACATTTTCATCATTTTCATCTCGCTACCGCTTTCTACAAACCTACGCCGGACTCCTGAAGATAAATGAATGTCAAGATCAAGACCTTCGATGCACCAGGAGCGTCGAAAACCATGGATTAATTAGGTTTTCGATACTTAAAAAATACTCTAACTGCGACATGGATCCACCTGGCAAGTCGAAGTTTTCAAGGATTAGACGGATTTGTACTCCTTCGCAGATTACAAACCACTATCCTTCCAATACGCACTTTCGATCACCATATTCCGCGCAATCATTAATATACGTAGCGATTTTTTATTGTGCTTACGGAAACAATTTTATTTCACTCCTTGAAAGTGTCCTTCAGCTTCCATCAAACAGTCTTTGCAACAGGTCAAACTGCGTCGGTCCATGGCATCCAGCCCGACCTGCGCGGTAGCAACCGGCACTAACCATGTTCCGAATACTGGATCTGTTAGGCAATGGACTGATAAGCAGCGGCAGCGGGTGTGCACACCCAGACTGACATGAAATGATTCCCATCTGCCGTTCTGGTTTTGTTAGTGCCTTTTATGTTCTCCTCGAACGTTACCTGGTTTGGACTCGGCGGTGACATACATACAACCATTGACCGGGGAGCGGACACACCCTGCTCTCTAAAGCTGTAGAACCCCATGGACGAACCAACCGTGCGCCATGCTATCTGGGGTTTGCCAACGGCGCTTCTGTTTCAGTGGTGACTCTGTAATTCCTATCAGCAGCGTTTTGAAACCACGGTATTGTTTTGTTCGAAGAAGCAGTTCTGGACGCATAATCTCTGGCAGCTTCCAATGCGTTACGGCTATGGAGCAGAACCTGGACCTTGCCTCGTACCTGATGACCGACCGTTAAACCTCTGCCACGGACGAACCGCACCGCCAGTCACCCAACACCATGCAAACGCTGTCATGCACGGTTCTCGGTTGGACATCCTCGAATTCCATGGGCAACTACAGACTATGTTCAACCGGTGAGTGTACGACCCTAGCCATTTTGGGTCGGTCAACCGATCGACAGTGACATTAACATCCGTCACAAATTCGAAAGCCGCCAGAAATAGGGCCGGCACCTACAGAGGCCCAAGAAATCACTGGCCACGGCAGGTGCCGGTCGCTCACCGCAGGGAACTACCCCTCGGAGGACATATTGCTGAAGCGCGAATAATGGCCTTGGAACGCCACGGTGATGGTTTTGGTGGGACCGGCACGGTGCTTAGCGATGATCACGTCAGCTTCGCCCGGACGATTTTCTTTGTCGTACACATCATCGCGGTGCAACAGGATCACCATATCCGCGTCCTGCTCGATCGAGCCAGATTCACGAAGGTCGGAGACCATTGGCTTCTTGTCCTGGCGCTGTTCGGAGCCACGGTTCAGCTGCGACAAGGCGATCAGCGGAACATCGAGCTCCTTGGCCAACAGCTTGAGGTTACGCGAGAACTCGGAAACTTCCTGCTGGCGGGATTCCACACGCTTGCCCGAGCTCATCAGCTGCAGGTAGTCCAAGATGATCATCCGCAACTCGTTACGCTGCTTCAGGCGGCGGCACTTGGCGCGAATTTCCATCATCGACATGTTCGGCGAATCATCGATGAACAGCGGGGCTTCATTCAGCCGGCCCATGGTTGTGGCAATTTTGGTCCACTGCGCATCTTCAACCGAGCCCTTGCGCAGGTCCTGCAACTGGATGGAGGCTTCGGCGGACAACAGGCGCATGGCAATTTCGTTGCGGCCCATTTCCAAGGAGAAAAAGACGGTAGCCATATTGTTTTTGATGGCCGCCGAACGGGCGAAGTCCAGCGCGAAGGTCGACTTACCTACCGCGGGTCGGGCCGCGATGATGATCATCTGGCCGCCCTTCAGGCCCTGGGTCAGCTCATCGAATTCGTAGAAGCCGGTGGGAACACCGGTGATGCCATCGCCCGCGTTGGCGGCGTTCTCGATTTCATCAACGGTGCCTTCGATAATTTCGGACAGGCGGACGTAGTCTTCGCTGCTGCGGGTTTCAGCAACCTTGTAGACCTCGGCCTGCGCCTCATTTACGATGGCGTCAACCTCGCCGTCGGGAGAATAACCCATCTGGACAATGCGCGTCCCAGCGTCAACAAGCCGTCGCAGCACAGCGCGTTCGCGCACGATCTCGGCATAGTACCCAGCGTTTGCAGCGGTCGGCACCTGCTGGATGAGGTTGTGCAGGTAGGCTGCGCCGCCAACGCGCGAGATCTCGCTGCGTTTGGTCAACAGGTCGGCCACCGTCACGGCATCTGCGGGTTCACCACGACCATAAAGGTCGATCACTGCTTCATAGATTGCCTCGTGGGCCGGGCGATAGAAGTCGGTGCCGCGAAGTACCTCGACGACATCGGCGATCGCGTCCTTGGAGAGCATCATGCCGCCAAGAACAGACATTTCCGCTTCGATGTCCTGCGGCGGCTTGCGCCCCGCATCTGATTCGCGCTCTTCGTAGATCGGCTCTGCACTCATTACAGACACTTCCATCCCCTATGTACCCGCTGGGAAACCATTCATGCCACCACGGCAACTGCCTATCATGTCAGCACCAACCGACAGTTAGACCCAATGCTCTTGTGGATAGTCGTTCCCAGTGCCAACACTAGGTGGGTTATTAACAGAGGTAAACCCTGATATCCACAGATTATGTGGATAATCCACCCTCACCTGTGGATTCGCCTGTTCACTACATGGGGACAACCCTGTGGATTACCCCACTTAATAATCAACAAGTAGTCTTTGACTAGTGCGTTTACCTTTGCACAGTTGTGGATAGCAAGTTAATTTTTTCCACTCCCCGCGGGCCTAAAACTGGTTATCAACAGTCAAATTCCCGTATTCATGGTACTTTTTGGGAGTTATCAACCCTCATCAACAGGCTATCCACAAGACTGTGGACAAAATTGTGGATAGACCTTGTGTCATCATTACGCTACAAACCGGCCGCGGTGAAGACCCGAGCCCTCACAGGACTGATTCCCGAACGGCAATTAAAACGCTGCGGCACGAAGGGGGTCCCTTCGTGCCGCAGCGTTGAGTTGGTTCAGTTATACGAGTTCGGGCACTGGCAATGAGTGAAATCGTGAATCGTGGAAAATCTGCGGAGAGTGTTTTGCGACGTCATGACCATGGACTTCGAGGAAAACGACCCAGTGGTCTCCGGCTTCGACTTCGTTGTAGATTGAGGTTTCCAGCCACAGGGTGGATTCTTCGATAAAGAGCGCGCCCTCTTCGGTGTCGCGAGTTGCCACACCGGCAAAACGGTCGCCGTGCTTGGAGGCGATCTGGACGCAGACACCGTCATTGCGTTCACTGAGCACCGAAACACCAATGCGCCCCGCCTGGCGAAGCTTCGGCCAGGTGTTGGAAGTCTTCTGCACCGCAAACATCACCAGTGCTGGTTCGAGCGAAACTCCAACGGTGAATGAGGAAGCAATGATGCCGGTTTTTTCGCCGTCAATCACCGCGCAGAGAGCGGCAATACCTGATGGGTGCTGAGCGAAAACCTTGCGCAAGGTCAGTGGGTCAAGATCCTGGTTTAATGACATGGCTCGATTCCTTCGGGTCGTGCCCACCGAACGCTGGCCCGGGAATCGTGCGGAATTTCTCCTACACAAAACCGATGCCGGCGCACTCGATGTGCGGTATTTGTGCCACGCAGTCTTGCGCGGGACCGAATCCTCACCTGGAGCACCCCACTACCGTTGAGAGGGTTGCCGGCCAGCAAGCCAGGGCTTATAGCTGACGCTCTTGATTCTGGTTAGAACAATATTGGTGATTACGCCGAACGGTCAAATATTTCGCTTCTTAAATCTCAATACTCAAGGATTCATTCGACTTGCCAGGGAGCCATGGTGTCACAATCGTTCAATTATTCGTTAGCCCTTTGAATTAGCTGATGTTCGTGTTGGGGTTTCAGCCCTGTTTCCATTTGCCGATAGCCGGCCGCCCGATCCGGCCGACCACCACGCACCGACTGGAAACTGACTGGACCGGCATTTACAACCGCTTGGTCCAGGACAAGGGTGGCTCGGCGCGCAAACCAAGCGCCCTTGTCCTGGACCAGCCGACCAGCCAAAGACTCGGCCCGCCCGGTCGCGGTGTGTTATCAGGCGGGCCGCAGCCCTCTCAGACGCGTCTTGCGCGTCAGAGCGTATGAAAGCTTTCGGCGAGCGCGTAGACCGGGGTTTCCAGCCCCTCATAGCGGGCCTTGAGCTGGATTCCCAAGTACTTGGAGTAGTGGCGGGACTGGTGCAGGTTGCCGCCGTGGAACCACAGATTCTTGACCCGGGTCGGTTTCCACATGTTGCGCAGCTCCCCTTCCCACGGCCCGGGGTCCTTGGTGGTTCCCGAGCCCAGTCCCCAGCATTTGCCTACCTCGTCGGCGACTTCCTGGGAGATGAGTTTGGCCGCCCAACCGTTCATGGACCCGTAGCCGGTCGCGTAAACCACCGCGTCGGCAGCCAGTTCGGTGCCGTCGGCCAACACCACGGAATGCTCGGTGAGGTGCGAGACCTCGCCCTTGGCCAGCGCGATGGACCCGTCGGCTACCAGTTCCGAGGCTCCAATGTTGATGTAGTATCCCGAACCGCGGCGCAGGTATTTCAGGAACAAGCCCGAATCATCGTCGCCGAAGTCCAGGTCGAATCCCGCGTCGGTGAGCGACTGGTAGAACTGTTCGTCGTCCTTCCGGATCTGGGCGAAGGCTGGTTTGTGGAACTCGGGCAGTACTTTGTAGGGGATCGAGGCAAAGATCAGGTCGGCGGTGTTGTGGTCGATCCCGTTGGCCAGCGCCTCCTCCGAGTACAGCGGGCCCAGCACGGTTTTCATCAGTGATTCAGAACGGACAATGTGGGTGCTGGAACGCTGGACCATCACCGGTTTGGCGCCGTTGTGCACCAGATCGGCGCAGATGTCGTGGGCTGAATTGTTTGCCCCGATCACCACCACATTCTTGCCGCGATAGGCTTCGCCTCCTGGGTGGGTCGAGGAGTGGTTCTGCTCCCCGGCGAAGATCTCCTGACCCGGGTAGCTGGGGAGATTGGGGATTCCGGACATCCCGGTCGCCATCACCAGGTGGGTGGGGCGCAGGGTCATCGGTTCGCCCTCGCGGGTCACCTCAACGATCCAGCCTTCTGATTCCGGGTCTTTGCGTGCGCTGACCGCCTCGGTCAGGGACCAATAATCCAGTTCCATGAGTTTGGTGTAGCACTCAAGCCAGTCGCCCATCTTGTCTTTCGGGGTGAATACCGGCCAGTGGTCCGGGAACTCGATGTACGGCATATGGTCGTACCAGACCGGGTCATGCAGGGCCAGGGAATGGTACCGCGAACGCCATTGGTCTCCGGGCTTGGGATGTTTGTCTATGATCAGCGCCGGCACCCCCAGACGCTTCAGGCGCGCGCCGAGGCCAATGCCGCCCTGCCCGCCGCCGATGATCAGCACATAGGGCTGTTCGGTGATGCCCAAGGACTCTTGGGTCTGCTTGCGCCGGTCCAACCAGTTTTCCGAGACCATGGCAGAACCGTGATCGGCTCCCAGCGCACGGCGTGGTCCCGATGGCTCCGGGAAGTCACGCAGATTCTGAGCGGTCGAGAGCATGGTCCAGCCCAACCCGTCACGCAGCCGGAACAGGCCCTTGCCCTGTACCGCGTCATTTTCGAAGGTGTACCAGGCTTCGATAACACCATCTGCGTCCGCGGCGCTGGTGACCTGCAGATTGCGTGGCCACGCACCCGAATCGATACCGAGCAGCAGCGACTGGATGCCGTCACGACCTTCGGCGGTGTGCAAATTCCAGGTCAATGCGGTCAGGTCGCGCCAGTAGCACTCTTCGCCGAACAGCTGCGCCGCGGCGGCGGCATCCCTTGCAGCCAGGGCCTGTTGCAGCGTGGCCAGCCATGATTGAGCCTGGACTTCCGGGGAGTTCTCAGCCATCGTCATCACTTCATTTCTTTCTGGAACTTGGGGAGGTGCAGCTGATGCGGCACCGCGTTGAATCCAGAGTATGACGTGGGTCACAATATAAAAGAGTTGCAAAAGGTTGCAACAATTTTGAGATCCCAACCCCGCTTCAGAACCGAAGCTCGGTATTCAGCGCCGGCAGCGGGTCTCGGACGGCCAGATATGCGGCATGTCCCGCCGAAGCGCCTCGCCGAGAACTACATTTGGCAATCGACACCGCTCGTCTTGCTCAAGCCCCGGGGCACCTTGAGGGCTCTCCTTGAGCCGCTCCTGCCAGGTAGTCTGCCGAATCCACAAACAACTCCGAACAGAACCAAAACGACACCCACCAGCTGTTGAGCACCAAAAGTCTCCGCAGCCAGCAGGGTGCCGGTAAGTACTCCCGTGACCGGATTAAGCAGACCAATGAGCCCTACGGTTGCCGCTGACAGGTGTTTCAGTCCCTGAAACCACACAAAAAACGCAATCGCGGTGGCCACCACGCAGACATAAACCGAAGCCCAGAATCCAGAGTGATCCAACGCGGAAGGAGGACCTTCGAACACGGTTGCCACAGGTATCAGCATCAGCCCGCCGGCCGTCAACTGCCACGCGGTGAGATCCAAGGGCCGCTGATGCACCGCCCATTTTTTCGTCAGCAACGCGCCGATGCTGGACAAAAGCATGGCGAGCAACGAGCAAGCGATACCCAGAAAATTGACGGCCGAACCGTGGTCAAACACCATCAATCCCACTCCCAGGAATCCAACAAGTGCACCAGCAAGGGGCAGAACCGCAGGTTTTTCTTTCACGATTGGCCACGCAAGAATCATCAGCGTCGCGGCAGACATGGCCATCACCGTGGAAGCTACGCTGGCGGGCAGCAGTTGAGCCGCAGCATAGACCAACACAAAGAACGCGCCCACGTTTACGGCCCCGAGTATCACCGACTTCCACCACCAACCACCGGTTGGCAAACGGCGAGACACCGCCAGGAGCATAAGCCCCGCCGGCAAGGCCCTGTAGACAGATCCCCACAACACATTGTCCTGCGGAAGGAATTCTCGGGTCACAAAATAGTTGGATCCCCAGGCAATTGGAGCGATTGCGGTCAGCAGTATCCACACAACAACGGGGACCCGCCGCAGGGCAGGGAACGATTTAGCTTCCATGGAAGCTAAATATAGCTTCCTAGGAAGCTATAATTCAAGTATGGAATTCACGGACCGCATCAGCCGCGTGCAGCAACAGTGGAATGTACAACGTCCAGACCTGGATGTCGCACCTCAAGGGATCATCGGCCGTCTGCATCGGCTGGCAAATTATCTGACGAGCGAATTGGTCAGCGTTTACGAGAAACACGGTCTGTCCGAAGGAGAATTTGATGTGCTTGCAACCCTTCGACGCAGCGGAGAACCATTCGCCATGGCACCGAGCGAGCTCGCAGCGCACACCGTCGTAACCACAGGAGCCATGACCAAACGCTTGGATCGCCTGGTTGCCTCTGGACTTGTGTCACGCGAACCAGTCGAGGTAGATCAACGCCGGCGTCGTGTCTCACTGACGGAGACGGGGCTGCAAACCATAGACGCAGCCTTTACCGAACACATGGCCAATGAGAAACGCCTCATCGCCCACCTGTCGCAGAGTGATCAGGAGCTGCTTCAAAAGCTTTTGCATAACTGGTTAACTCAATACGAAAATCCCGGGCGAGAGTAGCGAAACACCGTGAGAAGTAGCGGCCTTCTGCCCATCGCACCACACCGGATGCAGCCCAAGGCCAGATACTGTTCACCAGAGCCCCGCCGAAACTGAGCAAGTCATCTTGCAGACGATCAAAAACTGATCCCAGATTTCCACGCGGCGTGAGAGGGAAAAGCGCATGGTTTCACGTTGGTCCAGTCCGACTTTTTCAACTCACGAATAATAGTGATGAGCCCCGTCCAAGGTCCAGGAAACGAGATCCCAAGAATCAGCTTTTGGGGTCCTTGCTTGCACAACGCAGCGAATAGGCGCTAGCCCTTTGCCTGCTCGAAGCCGGTAGGACGATCTGAAACCAGAAGCTCAGCTTGCTCGTTCAGGATGAACCACACTGCAAGTTCACGAAGGGCGATCCAAACATCAAAGGTTTCTCCCCCTTGGAAACGGTGGGTTGTTGGTTGCCGCGGACAAGTGTGGCTCGCTGTTCGGAAAGATGAACTGCTCACAACTTGTGTGTTCCGCATACAAAACAGCCAGTAACATCGATTTGGCTGGCAATGACGGACTAGGTGCCTATCCTTACAACATCAAGGATTCCTCTCACACTGTCACCTACAAAACCCTCTAGAGACCTTATTCAATCAAGCTTGGACCGACTCTTTTTAGGGTCGGGCCAAGCACTGCATCAGAACGGACCTCCGCTTGAGTCGCATTTACCGCTTAGTCACTGCAATATCAACATCTGCCCTAACGTGCATTTTGGCGAGTTGCTCTCCTAGCAATACTGCGGTCCAAGAAGCCGCGTCGTTAGGGGACGCCGAATACGCAATTTGTTTTAGTGCTCCGAGCAGCGACTGAGCTGTCATGATGTTATGAGACACGCGTTAGTAGGAGAATGAGTGCATGTCCAAACGTCAGAAGTTCACCCCGCAGTTCCGTGCAGAAGCAAT
>NZ_JBIUXY010000019.1:0-42042 GCF_044744225.1 Glutamicibacter sp. NPDC087344
GCCCGACCTCGGGAATCGAATATTCCTCCACCAGTCCGCCCTTGGTTGGATTGATACGCCTGGAGCAGATTCTTGGTATGCAGAAGACTCCTATTCCACCGGTTCCGGTGAAAAAACCTCCTAGTCGCAAAAAGTCAGCCAAGAAATAACTTCATAAACCGTACCGTCAGGCAGCAACTCGGCAGCTTCTATGCCGTTTTGCTGCCTGACGCGCGTCACGACTCCAACGGGCCTACCAGCCAACTGGCCACCGTATTCGCTGCCGAGGCGGCGTTGGAGGGGTGGTACCAGCTTGCTTGAACATCTCGGTAGAGTCTTTCGAATTCACTGCCCTTGAAATAGGATCCACCGCCAAGCAGCTCACCGGCAGCTTGGACATTCTCCCTGGCGTGCTGCCCCGCGAGCGTACGCAGGGTCACGAGTTTAGGGAACCACGCAGCTCCGTGGTCGGCACCGGATTCAAGATCACCGGCGACCGAGCGCTGCAATGCGTCAAGGCTCAACAGGCGCATTGCGGCATCGGCCAAGATTCCGCGAGCTCGAACATCTTGAGAATATTTCAGCCCATCATGATGAACTCGTTTCGATAGCGAGTCGCGCCCAAGTTCAACGGCGCGTTCAGCGATGCCCACGTAAACGCTGGCAGTCAGGGTCAAAAAGGAAGCAAAAATCCCAAAGATCAACAGATCCGGATTCGGGCCAACCGGAAGCCTGCTGTGCACCCACGCCTCCGGCGCAGTCGCCGCTTCCAACTTGGTGGTGTGCGATTGGCTGGCCCGCATGCCCAACGTATCCCAATCACCCAAGGAGGTAACACCAGAACCACGTTCAACAAATCCGTGAACCAGTTCTCCGGACACTGTGTCCTTGCCGAAGATTCCCAAACGTGTGTAGGCCGGTGAGAGGGACGTGAAAATCTTGGTTCCCGTGAAAGACACCGAACCATCCGAATGGGTCACCGCACTGGTTTTGGAATCAAACAGTACCGAGTCATTCCCAGGCTCCGAAATCCCGAACGCCATCACTTCGCCCTTGGCCACCCAATCCATGACCATATCCAGGCGACGATCGCCGCGCGCCGCCAACAGGTGCGCCACGCCGGTCCAGACCTGATGCATGTTAACGGCCAGTGCGGTGGCCGGAGCTGCCGTGGCGAGCCTGCGCTGAGCGAGGGCAAGTTGCTGAAAATCCCATCCGAGACCACCGTGTTCAACCGGAATCAGTGCCCTGAGATACCCAGCCGCAGCGAGTTCTTGAAAGTCTTCCTCCGCGAACTTGTTTTCAGTATCGTAAACGGCGGCACGCTGGCGGAATCGCTCAAGCAACTCGTCGCTGAGCACGGTATTAATGGACAAGAATTTCCTCCTGAGCTTCAGATGTATAGATTTCAGGCTTTTAGTAACTGCGTAACAAGTTTTCGAGCACGCGAACACCAAATTTGATCGATGAAACTGGAACCCGCTCATCAACGCCGTGGAACATCCCGGTGAAATCAAGTTCGGCCGGAAGCTGCAAGGGGGCGAATCCATAACCGGTGATCCCGAGTTTGGCCAGCCACTTGTTGTCGGTTCCGCCGGAAAGCATGTAGGGAAGAACAACTGCATCGGGGTCTTCGGCCAGCAACGATTCAACCATCGAGTCCACCAGCGACCCGGCGAACGGTACTTCAAGCGAATCCTGCTCGTGAACCATGGACAGCTCCACGTGCTCACCGGCAAGTTCCTTGATCTTCTCGAGCGTTTGCTCATGCTCATCGGGAAGTGTCCGGCAATCGATCAATGCTTCGGCATGGCCCGGGATCACATTGTGCTTGTAACCTGCTTCAAGCCCCGAGGGGTTGGCGGTGTTTTGGAGTGTTGCGCCAACAAACCGCGATACGTTTCCCATGGCTTCGAGCAGCGGAGCGGGATTCTGCTCATCGAATTCAAGACCGGCCAACTCTGCAACGTTTTCAAGCAACGCCCGTGTGGTTTTGGTGTACGACAACGGCCATGAGTGGCCACCGATCCGAGACACCGCGTCGGCGAGTCGAGTCACCGGGTTTTCAGTGTTGATTTGCGAGCCGTGGCCGGCCGTACCGTGGGCCGTCAGCTTCATCCAGGCGATGCCCTTTTCAGCGGTCTGCAGCATGTAGGCGCGGCGACCGTTGATTTCCACCGAGAATCCGCCGACCTCGCTAATGGCTTCGGTGGCACCCGCGAACAGTTCGGGGTGATGTTCAACCATCCACCCGGCACCGTAGTCTCCACCGGCCTCTTCATCGGCGAAAAGTGCAATCACAAGGTCACGCGGCGGGGAGATCCGTTCCCTGCATAGATGCCGAACCGAAGCGATGATCATCGCATCCATGTTCTTCATATCCACCGCGCCACGACCCCAGATCATGCCGTCGATGACCTGTGCCGCGAACGGATCAACACTCCAGTCCTCGGCGATCGCCGGAACAACGTCCAGATGTCCATGCACCACCAGGGCTGGCAAGGAACTGTCGGTCCCCTTCAAGCGCACCACCACGTTCGCCCGCCCCGGGGCAGACTCATAGATCTGAGGGTCCAGCCCAACTTCTTCGAGCAGCGAGACCACATACCGGGCCGCTTCTAACTCGCCGGCCCCTTTATTGCCGCCATAGTTCGTGGTGTCAATCTGGATTAGTCGGCGGCAGATTTCAACCGCTTCATTCTCCATCAGTTCCAGAGCTTCAGGCATCGACATGGAAGATCTTCCTCTCGCGAACGGGCACTTATGAGTCCAACAGTAGTGCGCCAATGGCTCCATTCGACGTAGGACACCACGTCAGCCTACCCATGAAGCTGCCGGTAGGCCTCCCGCGCCCCGGGATGAAGTGGCTGCCCAGCAGTACTGATCAGGCTCTGTGCGGTCAGGTACTGAATACCCGCACTGTTTTGCGGAATCAGTTCGTGCGCCTGGTCAACAAGCAGCCGCACCACCTCGCCCGCGACCTGGTCCGGTAGACCGGCCTGGGCCATCAGCAAATTGCCGACCCCGATACTTTGCACTTCGCCGACCCCGGGGTACGTGCCAGCGGGAATGACGACCCGGTCATAAAGCCCGGGATAACGTAATCGCAATCCGCTGAGCACCATCGATAAATCAAGCAAACGCAGCTCAATCCGAGCAGCCAGATCGGAAATCGCGCCTACGGGCATGCCGCCGAAGAGGAACAAGGCATCTACCTCAGCCGCTTCAAGCGCAGCGAGCCCGTCGGTGTATCCCAGCTTAGTTTCCTTCGGGATTTTCCCCTCAGCCTTCAGCCCGGCCATCTGCAAGATGCGTTGTCCAGTGATCCAGGTGCCCGAACCAGGCGCACCAGTTCCCAAACGTGAACCGGCCAGATCGCTGACCTGATGTATCGAAGAATCTGCGCGGACCAGAGCGTGAAAATAGTTTTGGTAGACGCGACCTAGCGCTAACGGTTCTGCGTCGTTGGATTCGGAACGGTACTGGTCGACGGCATCGGCCAGCGCCAAGGACAACAGCGACTGGTTTTCGGCAAGCAGGTGCAGATTCTGCGCGCTGGCTTCGGTCTGCAAGACGCTGGACTGTTCCGCGATCCTCTCACTGACCAATGCTTGAGAGAGCAAGGTGGCGAATTCAAAATACATGCCACCGCTTTCACCAGCGGCAACATCAAGCCTGGGAACACTCGGCCGTGCACTGCATCCAGACACCGTGGCAGGTAGGGCGAGGGCCAAGGGCGCGGTGATTAGATAACCCATCACGGTCCGCCTCGAAACTTCCCTAGGCATGTGAACCCTCGACGTCGCTACCCAACGCTTTCACCAGGCGGATGACCACACTCAACCCGCCGCCCGGCGGCGATGCCAAGAACAACTCTCCTCCGTTGGCTCGCACCAGACGGTCGACGATCGCCATGCCCAGGCCGGTGCCTGGCAGCTGCCGCGATTCCTCGGCGCGCCAGAACCTGTCTCTCACGATAGACAGCTGGGTGTCGGACAAACCGGGGCCGTGATCGAGAATCACCAGGTCCACCGTGGCGGCGTGAACCTCGATCGATAGGTCGACAGGCTGACCGGGTGCGTACTTGAAGGTGTTCTCCAGAATTTCGGAAATGATCTGCCTCAGTTCAAAGCCATTGCAATCGACCTGTGCGGTTCGGCTTTCCGGGAAACTCAGATCCAAGGAAAGGACAGTACCGGTTTCTCGTGATCTCTCGATGTGCCGTTCGACTTCATCGGTCAGCAACTGAGCGGGGATCACAGGTTCCAGACCAGAGGCGGGCGCCGCCATGTTGTGTGCGCTGCGTTCCGACAGCCGATGCTCGGCGCTCGCCAATCTCAAAACCCCGTCCAGCAGCAGCTCAACCCGTTCAAGTTCCCGCTCAACCTCGGCGACCCCACCCTGGTGCGGTTGTTCGCCCAGGCGCATTTTGAGCAAATCTACACGCAACCGCAAAGCGGCAATGGGATTGCGCAACTGGTGAGAAGTTTCGGCAATAAGTTCACGTTGCTGATTCAAACTGTCGGTAACGCTCTGCGCCATCTGGTCGAATGACCGCGAGAGAGCGCGCAGTTCTGGCGGGCCCGCTTCTTGCAGCGTAGTCGGTGTCTGCGTGGCGGCCAGCTTGCTGACCCCCTCGGCCAACCGCGAAATTGGACGCAGCACCCAGGCTGACAGCCTTTCGGCCATCAGCAGCAGCCCAGCGCACACACTTGAGGTCACCAAGACCACGATGACCCAGCTCTTGAGGATCTGCGACCGCGCCGCGTCGAGGTTGACCTCCATAATTACCGAGCCCAGCACCTGGGTGGAATTTCCGAAGGGCCGCGAGATCAGCGCGGAGCCTTTCGAAAACGGGCTAATCCGCGGAATCTCGGCTTGGTCCAGGTTCAACGCGGCGCGGCGCTGCACATCGATCACTTCAGCATCAAGCGGGTCGATTCCCCCGGAGCTGAACCGCAAGGCTCCAACGCTGATCAGCAAACCCTCGTCAAACAAGTCCGAGTATGCTTCCATCTCCAACTGCAGCTCTTGGCGATCCGTTGCATCCTGGACGTATGTGCTCAGCTCGACAAAGCGGTTGACCGCGGCGAGCCTGCTCAGCTGGACATCTTGGGTGGTGTTGCGGCTGATGCTTTGCAACAGCAGCAGGCTGAGGATGATAGCGATCAAGCACAGCAGCGAGCCGAGCACACCCAGGACCCGCAGCCTCACTCAATCACTGCCTCGATACGGTAGCCAACACCCCGGACATTGACGATCATGCCCGGTCGATCGAGTTTGGCACGCAATCCGGTCAGGTGGACATCCAGCGAACGCGAGACCGCCATAAACGCATCTCCCCACAGCGAATCCAAAATCTGTTCACGGGTGACAACAGATCCGGCGTGTTGCGCCAGCAACGCCAGCAGGTCGAACTCCTTAGCGGTGAGCCCTAATTCGCGGCCAGCCTGGGTTGCCTCGCGTTTTCCGGTGTCCACCTGCAGGTCTCCGACGCTGACAATACCCGTATCGGGTGCAGCTGCCTTGGAGCGCCGTGCCACCGCGTCGATTCGCGCCAGAAGTACAGCCAGCCCGATCGGCTTCACAAGGTAGTCGTCGGCGCCTTGCCGCAGCCCGCGCACCACGCTGCGTTCATCATTGCGCGCGGTGAGAATCACTATGGGCACCTCGGTAACCTGGCGAAGCTTGCGCAGCACCTCCAGCCCGTCCATATCCGGCAGTCCCAAGTCCAGCAGAATGAGTTGGGCCCGCTGATGTTGAAGCAACGCATCGGTTCCGCGCACCACCCGGCAGGCTTCGTGCCCAGCGGCCTGAACGGCGTCGACTAGTGCCGCTGCCACCGCATCGTCATCTTCGACGACCATCAATTGCACGCAGATTCCTCAGCTCGGTGGGGGGTGAATTGGTTCATTCTAACAGCCGGCGAGCTTGGGTGTTCCGTGGGTCACTCGCTTTCCTAAGGAAGTGTTAGTTCTTCCCGATCCGCTTGGCCGTAACCCGCATCACTCCTAGATTGGAAACGTTCTTGCAGCCCGCGACCATTCAACGATGAACTTCACTCGCAGCGGCTGACCGAGGTTCCGGTTCAGAAACCGGAATTGATCCACACGCGTAAAGGACTGGCCCACATGTCAGAAGATACACGATCGACTCATGCCGATCTGGACGGCGGATCACCGCCGAAATGGAAAATTGTTGGCCCCGGACTGGTTGTCGCGGCGACCGGCGTGGGCGCGGCCGACATGGTTGCCACGCTCGTAGCGGGAAGCCAGTACGGCTATGCACTGCTGTGGGCGGTGATTCTCGGTGTCATCTTGAAAATCGTGTTGGTTGAAGGCGCCGGCCGGTACACCTTGGCCACCGGCAAAACCATTTTTGAAGGCTGGAAATCACTGGGGCGCTGGACCACCTGGTACTTCGGGCCGTACATCATCATCTGGGGTTTTGTTTACGGCGCCACCGCCATGAGCTCGGCCGCCATGCCGTTGGCGGCGTTGTTCCCGGCCATCGACCTGAAAATCTGGGCGGTGCTGATGGGCCTGATCGGTTTCGCCATGGTCTGGTTCGGCAAGTACAGCTTTTTTGAGAAAGTCACCGCGGTGCTGGTCGGAATCATGTTCATCACCGTGGTTGGACTAGCGGTGATCGCCGCACCTAATATCCCGCAGATGTTCACCGGGCTGATCCCGATGATCCCCGAAGGCGGAGTGGTCTACACCCTGGCCCTGGCCGGCGGTGTCGGCGGAACCATCACCCTGGCGGCCTATGGTTACTGGCTGCGTGAAAAAGGCTGGTACACCCCCAAGTGGATGCGGGTCATGCGCATTGACAACACCATGGCCTATGTCATGACCGGCATCTTCGTGATCGCCATGCTGATCGTCGGAGCCGAGGTGGTCCGCGCCGCGGGCGTTGCGATTTCCGGTGGCGACAAGGGCCTGCTGGAACTGGCCGATGTGCTGCGCGAGCGATACGGCGTGGTGGTGGGCAACGGCTTCCTGCTTGGCTTCTGGGCGGCCTCCTTCTCCTCGATCATCGGCGTCTGGAATGGTGTCTCGTTGATGTTCGCCGATTTCTGGGGGCACATGCGCAAAAAGCCTGCCGGCCACCCGGACACCATGACCGGCGGAAAGTACTTCAAGTTCTACGTGCTCTGGCTGACCTTCCCGCCAATGGTGCTGTTTTTGCTCGATCAGCCGATCGCGTTGATCCTGGCCTATGGTGTGCTCGGCGCCCTGTTTATGCCGTTCATGGCTGTTACGCTGTTGGGTTTGCTCAACGGCAAACGAATCCCCAAACAATGGGCCAACCGCTGGCACACCAACGGCGCGCTGGCCGTGACCGCAATCCTGTTTATCATTCTTGGCGGACAGCAGCTCTACAAGTCGCTCTCACCGCTTTTCAGCGGTTAATAACCTCCCGACCAGCTCTCGAGCCACGCGCCCCCAAGCGTGGCTCGACGGCTTCTTAACCCGCGGGTCGCGTGATTGGGCATCAGGCGCGGGCAAGCCCGAGAATAAACCTATGGATACAAAACGCATCGGAATTCTGGGAGCTGGCCGGGCCGGAACCGCATTGGCACGTGTTGCCGCGGCCGAAGGTATTGAGGTGCAGATCGCCTCCAGCCGGGCACCTGGCATGATGAAGTACCACCTGGCGCAGTACGCCAACAAAGCCGTAGCGGTGCCGGCGGAAGAAATTGCCGACGGTGTTGAGCTGGTGGTGCTGATGGTTCCGCAGGAAGACCTGGATGACATCGACCCCAGCTCCCTCGACGGGGTCATCCTGGTGGATGCCACCAACCGTTGGGATGATGAGCCGCTGCCGGACTGGTTCCAAGATGCCCTGGATACGAACCTTTCAAGCAGCGAGGTCATCGCCCAACGGTTCCCGGGCTGCCGCGTGGTCAAGGGCCTGAATCACATCAGCCATTGGGACCTGGACGCCGACAAGGCATCGCGCCGCAGCGCCCAGCGCGCCCTCGGGGTTGCTTCTAATGACGCGAAAGCCGCCCAGGTTGTGGCGAAGCTGGTGCGAACACTTGGTTTCGACCCGGTGGTTCTGCCCAATCTAGCCGCCGGAGGTGTGCTGGAACCAGAAGGGCCGATCTTCAACGAGGTGCTCGACGCGCACGGGCTGCGCGCACTGGCTGGGCTTCGGCTCTGAGCCATCCGGCAAGCTCCCCGCGTGCTGGAGCTACTCGCCGAGCCGATACAGCAGCTCGGCCGTCGTGTAGCGCATGCGGCCCATATTCGAGCGCGGGTCGTAGCCCAGCTGGGTGCTCAGGCTTTCATGGCGGGATTGAAGCGTTGAATGGTGCATCGAGAGTTTAGCGGCCGCGGCGCGGATGCTGTCGGCGTCAACCAGGGCTCGGAGTATTTTTTGGCTCACCGGATCCAGGTTCGCCACCGCCAGGACATCTGCGTGTGGTTTGGCGGGGTCGTAGGCCCGCGCAAGAATGAGCATGGCGCCCAGTTCAGTCGCATCCAGGACGCGCTGTTCACCGTCGCCCAGCAGACGATAGGCAATGACGGCTGCTTCCCAGGACTCCGGCGCTCCATCTGCGCGAACCCACGTGCCAAAACCCATTCGTTGCTGCTCGCTATCCCCTGGACCAGCTTGGGGCAGGGGATGCGCAGGATGTGATTCACGTGCGGCTAAACGACGCAGTTCAAGCTTGATGTAAAGGTTGCCGTAGGTAGTGGGGATCAAGCCGGTCAGCGAACTACTGGCTTCGAACCGTTGACTGCTGGCAACCAGGCGAAGCTGCTCAGATGGCGAAATCCTCAATCTCGCCAGGGCCGCAAGCCTTTCGTCCAACGGACTGTGTGCATCAATAATCGTTTCCATTTCATGGGGCTGCGTCCCACTGGCTTCAACTGCCTCGATAGCCAGGGCAAGCCTCTCCAGAAGCAGCGCGTCATTTGCATGGGCCGGGCCGAGGCGGTCCAACCAGACTGTTCCCCCGTCGAACCGCTGCAGGAGGCGCGAGGAGGCGCCCGGTGTGAGGGTGACACGTTTCCCGTCGGGTCCATAAGCGGTGCTACGCCCGGAAAGCTCTGCCCCAGCGGTTGTCCCGGACAGAACGGCAGAGGCCCTGAGCAATCCACCTATCCCGACCCCGCGGGCGGTGAGCGCATCAAAATAGCTGATGACTTTGAGCGCTTCACCGGCCTCGGGGTCAAGGGCCGTGAGCCTTCCAAGCAATTCGCGCATCTACCCTCCGTTATTCAAGTACCTCATGGTAGACCGCGCGGCTGCCTAGGCTCAACGACGACCGATATGCCTTGCCACCCATGAGTCCCGCGCTGCGATGGCGGCCTGGCTTACCGCCGCATGAGGGGCCATCATGTCGAAACCGTGGAATCCTCCGGCCCACACATGAAGTTCCGCATCAATGCCCGCTTCCCACAATTTTGAGGCATACGCGACATCTTCATCACGGAAAACCTCCGCGCTGCCGCAGTCGATGTAGGTCGGCGGCAGCCCCGAAAGATCCTCAGCACGAGCAGGTGCCGCGTAGATCGAGACGTTCTCACCGCCCTTTCGCTCCCCCAGCAGGCTCGACCACCCGTAACGATTACTGTCCCTGGTCCAGGTTGAATTTTCTGTGATTTGCTCTGTCGAGGCCGACTCGTCGCGGTCATCGAGCATCGGGCACATCAACACTTGACCCACCAGCGCCGGCCCCTTCCTATCCCTAGCCAACAGTGCGGTACCTGCAGAAAGTCCGCCGCCGGCGCTCGCACCAGCGATCAAGATCTGCGCGGGATCAATACCAAGCTGCGGGGCATTAGCATGCATCCAGACCAGGCCTGCATAGCTATCCTCCACCGGGTATGGATCGGGGAACTCAGGGGCCAATCGGTATTCAACGGTGAGCACCACCGCATCATGTTCGACAATCCACGGCAGGCACTGCTGGATGCCGAGCAGGCGATGACCGGTGATCATGCCGCCGCCATTTACGTGGTAGATTCCAGGGCCGGTGCCTGCGTGGTCACTGCGGGCGAAGACGGAGACTTTCACCAGCGCGCCTTCGTACACCGGAATTTCAAGTTCCCGGCGGATGATCCCCAGTGCGGCTAGCTCATCCTCAGCCAGTCCGGGCATCAGCTCCAGATTTGCATCACGCATTGCAAGCACCGTTTCCTCGTTCATGGTTCCCACCGGCATGCTTTGCAGAATGATCTCCAGGGCCGCATCCAGTTCCGGGTCGTGTGCTGGTCGTACGATCGTCATGATTCTGTCCTCCACCAATTACTACCTGCGTGATGAGGCTTCTAGGATCCGAGCCTCGCTGTCATTCTCAATGCTCTCGCGGGTCCAAAAGCCTGTGAACCGCCAATCGGTGCAACTTTCACCCGCCCAACCCGCCAGACGCGCGGTGGGTGCGGGAATGAACGCCTCCGGCCCGGGATCTGCCTAGGCCAAATGATTGCTCGAGCGGTGTGCAGGTTCAAGATCAGGGCGATCGGCGGCGCGCCAATGATCGTGGCGGATTCAGTGTTTGGGGCGTTTCGAACCACCGCGAGGTTCCTCTACCAATCCAGTGAGTTGCCGAAGCTGCCCCACTCTCTTGCCGAGGATGGGGCAGCTTCGAGGGCTAAAGGCCAGCTACATTCGCTAGCTGATTGCAGAGTTTTTCGGTGTTGCGGGGCTGGCCAGTCACTAACCGTGTCAACGCGTGTCAACATTTTTGCCATTCCTGTCAACATGGGTACGAAAAAATCCCCGGTTGACCGAAGTCAACCGGGGATCTACCTGTGCGCGAAAGGGGACTTGAACCCCTACCCTCTATTCGAGGACCAGCACCTCAAGCTGGCGCGTCTACCTATTCCGCCACCCGCGCAGGTTGTCTGTTGTTCGCGTTGTTATCGCTGGCAACGAAGTAAAACTTTACCACCGCTCGCGAATGAACACCAATCGGGCACCCGCCACCCGAAAGTTCTCAAATTTCCCGGAAATTCGCGGAAAATTCGCCCTTGAGTAGGAAGTTTCAGGAACTTTGAGGTGAATTCGTGTCAAGCGTCACAACAACTTTATCGAATTTACGGCTTTTCAGCCCACTTGGACGTAGGCTTTCAACAGTTCCATCAATACACCGCCCTTTCAGGCTCAGGAGCGCGCATCATGTCCCCTCACCCCGATACACCTCTTGAACCCGACTCCACCGGCATGCTTCAGCTCACCGACGGCCATCGCATGTACTGGGAGCAATGGGGAAATCCCCAGGGGCACCCGGTGCTCTACCTGCACGGCGGGCCCGGCGGAACGCTGGGAGCCAGCGGTTACCGGCAACGCTGGGATCTGGCGCGGACCAACCTGATCGGTTTCGAGCAACGAGGTTGCGGCCGTTCGGTTCCCTCTGCGGCTGATCCGTTGACACCGCTCTCGGACTTTACAACCGCCCGCCTCATCAACGACATCGAAGAGCTCCGAGAGACCCTGGGAATCGAACGTTGGGCCCTGAATGGGGTGTCCTGGGGATGCACACTCGCGCTGGCCTACGCTCAGTCGCACCCGGATCGGGTCACCGGTATGGTGCTTTTCGCGGTGACCACTAGCAGCGAAGCCGAAATTCAATGGATCACCGAATCGGTCGGTGCGATATTCCCCGAAGCATGGGATGAATTCGCCAGCTTCGCAGAAATCCACCATCCCTCGTATGCCCGTGGGAATGGCCGGATCGTTCAGGCCTACGCTGACCTGCTGGATTCATCTGACGATCAGTTGCGCGCCGCAGCTTCGCAGGCGTGGGCTACCTGGGAGGATACCCACATCAGCATCGGACAAGAGGCCGTGGAACGTGATCCACGGTGGGATGATGAGCGGTTCCGCCTTGCATTCACCAGGCTGACAACCCATTTTTGGTCGCATGCTGGATTTAGCGACCCGCCGTTGTTAGAGCGCATGGAGTTGATCGAGCATATTCCAGCAATTTTGATCCATGGCCGGCAGGATATATCGAGCCCGTTGCGCACCGCCTGGGAGTTGCATCACCGCTGGCCCCACTCGCAGCTGATGATTTGCGAAAACGACGGGCACGGCGGCGAAGCGATGATCGCCCATTGGGACGCGGCGGCCAACACCATGCTCGGCTGGCTCAGTTGATAGCATCAGGGGTGGGCCGTTTTCCCGCCCGGTACGTTGAATAGAAAACCCGGAGTCTTCCGATGCGCATTGCCATGCTCTCCCTGCACACCTCCCCCATGCAACAGCCGGGGTCGGGCGATGCCGGTGGCATGAATGTCTACATCCAAAACCTGTCCTTCGCACTGGGTGCGCTGGGACACGAGGTGCACATGATCACCCGCACCGCCGAGGACTCCGAGTCGCTTCAGGTGGCTGAGGGTGTGTGGATGCATCAGGTGCAGATCGCGGCTCATCAGCAGCTGAGCAAGGAAGAGCTTCCGGGGATCATCGATCCGGCGGTGAGCGCGATCTCAGCGCATCTGCGGGGGTTGGCCTTCGATATCATCCACGCCCATTACTGGCTTTCGGGTTTGGTGGGGTTGGAGCTGTCCAGGGAATTCGACGCCCCGCTGATCCTCTCGATGCATACCTCGGCGGCCGCGAAGGAGTTCGAATCCGGGCTGCCCGAGCCCGGGCCGCGCAAGGAAGCTGAAAGGCAGCTGCTTTCGCAGGCCGCGCGCATCATTGCCAATACTCCCGTGGAGGCACGCCAGCTCGCCCGTTTTTACCAGGTGGAGCACCACAAACTCGATGTGGTGCTGCCCGGAGTGAACCACCGCATTTTCCATCCCGAGCAGGACAAACTCTGCCGCCCGCTGGGTCCCGATGACCTGCATCTGGTGTATGCCGGGCGCCTGCAGCCGCTGAAGGGTGCGCATGTAATGCTCGAGGCGATGGGTATTGCCCGGCGCCAGCACCCCGAGCTCCGGGTGACCGCCTCCTTATTCGGGGCGTTGTCTGGCAGCGCCGACTACGATTTGCGGCAGCTGGTGCGGCGCGAGAACCTCACGGATCTGGTGCGCTTTTTCGACCCGCTGAAACCCTCGCAGCTGGCTACCGTCTTCGCCAACGCGGACGTTGTTGCCGTGCCCTCGCTGTCTGAAACCTTTGGGCTGGTGGCCGCCGAGGCCCAGGCCTGCGGCACGCCGGTGCTGGCCAACGCGGTGGGCGGGCTGAGTTACGCGGTAAGCGATGGATATTCCGGCTGGCTGATGCCGGAGCCGGACCCGCAGCTGTGGGCGCAAAAACTGGTTGAACTCGCGCAGAACCCGCAACTTGTCACCCAGGCCGGACACGCGGCCCTGGAACATTCCGGCGAGTTCACTTGGGAACGGGCGGCGGTGGCCTCGCTCGCCAGCTACCGTATGGCACACAGCGCGCTGGCGAGCTAGGCGAACACCACCTAGCCCTGCTGCAGGGTTAACTCGAAGTGCGGTTTTGCCTTGCGAGGGTTCCACGCATTCACCGAATACCCGGTCTGCGTGCGTGTGAAGGCCAGGTCCACACTGGCCGGCAGAACCACCGGGGTTTTGAACTCGATCCGCCAGCTGTAATCTCCCGCCGCCGGCTCGATGCCCGAAAGTGCGCGGGCGGCCAGATAGATACCGTGGGCGATGGCCCGTGGCATGCCCAACACCTTGGCGCTCATCGCGCAGAGGTGAATCGGGTTGTAGTCCCCCGCGACGGCGGCCCAGCGCCGCCCGGTGCCGGCGTCGAGTTTCCACGCCGCGGTGCGCTGCGGTGGCTGAAAATCCTCGTGCACCACCTTGGGCGCGGCGGCACCGGGAAGTTCCACCCCCTTGGCCAAAAAGGTGCTGCGCAGTTGCATCCGGTCCACCCCGGCTACCACGATGCGCACCACCAGATCGCAGGTTGCGCCCTTGGCATGGGCCTGCAGGTTTTCACTGGAGACTTCCACGTCGAAAACCTCATCCTCGGCCAATGGCTGGTTTACCTGCACCTGGTTGCTCAGGTGGATCATGCCCAAGAGCGGCAGCGGGAAATCATCGCGCAGCATCAAGGACATCGCCAGCGGAAACACCAGCGAATGCACATACAGGCTCGGCAACACCCCATTGGCCGGGGCTCCCACCGCGTGGCGGAATTCATCAAGCTTCGCCGGATCCGCCGCGGCCTCGCGGTACACCAGCACCGTGGAGGGCAGCACCGCGTTTTTGCCCTTGCGCCCCAGGGTCTTGACCGCCTTGGCATACACCTGCCCCATGGCAGGGATCCGGGTGACCAGTTCGGCGCCCATCTAGGCCCCCACCAACGACTGACCGCACACCCGCAGCACCTGCCCGTTCAGGCCGGCCGCGGCATCGGATCCGAGGAAGGAGATCGCCTCGGCGACGTCCTGGGGCAAACCGCCCTGCATCAGGGAAGGCAGCACCATCCTCGCAACGGTGCGGGTGCCCAGCGGAATCTTGGCGGTCATCTCCGTTTCGATGAATCCTGGTGCCACCGCGGTGATGGACCCGCCCTGTGCGGCGAAAAGTTCGGCACTTGCCTGCACCATCCCGATGACCCCGCCCTTGGAGGCGGCATAGTTGCTCTGCCCGCGGTTCCCGGCGATCCCGGAGGTCGAGGCCAAGGACACCACACGCAACCCGGGCAGTTTGGCGGCCAGGAATGCCTCGTTCATCCGCAACTGCGCGGCGATATTCACCGCGATCACCGAATCCCAGCGGGCCGCGTCCATGTTGGCAAGCAGCTTGTCGCGGGTGATGCCGGCATTGTGCACCACCAGATCCAGCGAACCGTGCCGAGCAGTAGCATGCTCCATGATCTGCTGTGCCGCGTCCTTGGCGGTCACGTCGAGCTGCAGGGTGGTTGCCCCGATCTGGTTGGCCACCGCGGCCAGCGCCTCGCCGGCGGCCGGCATGTCCACCACCACCAGCTGGGCGCCATCGCGGGCCAGGGTGCGGGCGATCGCCGCGCCGATACCCCGCGCGGCCCCGGTGACCACCGCAACCTTGCCGGCCAGCGGTTTGCGGAAGTCTTCCGGGAGCGCCCCATCGCCGGTTCGCACGGAAAGGAACTGGCCGTCGACATAGGCGCTGCGGCCGGAGAAAAAGAAGCGCAGGGACGCCAGGGCGCTGGGGCTGAGCGCATTGGTGCCATCGTGCAGCACAATCCCATTGGCGGTCGCCCCCGCCCGCATTTCGCGTCCCAGCGAACGCATGGCCCCGTCGATCCCCTGACGCACCGCGGCCTGCGCCGGCGACTGCGCGCTGTGGGCCGGACGGGAAATCGAGACGACGCGGGCCCCTGGCACCAACCGGCGCAAGGCCGCACCGGCGGCAAGCATCAGCGGCGAGAGTTGTTCGGGGTGGGTGAGCTCATCAAGCAATAGCACCAGCCCGCCGAGCTTGGTGTCCCCCGCATCGTGGCGGCGGACATCAAGGTCCCACTCCAACAGGGTCTCGCTCAGCTGTTGCGCCTGGGCCGAGCTTCCCAAAATCAGTATCGGGCCCGGCAGCAGCGGCGCGGTTTCGCCATAACGGCGCAAGCGTGGCGGACGGGGCAGACCAAGAAGCTTCGCGAGCTTTTTGGTCATGCCGGTGTTGACCAGTTCCATGTACTTATCTGCCATTAGCTGCGTGCCTCCACAATTGCGACAACTCCTTGGCCTCCGGCGGCGCACACCGAAATCAGTGCGCGGCCGCTTCCCTTTTCGGCCAGCATCTTGGCGGTGCTGGCGATGATGCGCCCGCCGGTGGCGGCGAACGGGTGGCCGGCGGCCAGCGAGGAACCGTTCACGTTCAGCTTGCCGCGGTCGATCGCACCCAACGGCGCATCCAATGACAGCTTCTCACGGCAGAACTCTTCATCCTCCCAGGCGGCCAGCGTGGCGAGCACGGTGCCGGCAAACGCCTCATGGATCTCGTAGAAGTCGAAGTCGCCCAGGCTCAGGTTGTTGCGTTCCAGCAGGCGGGCGGTTGCATAGGCCGGCGCCATCAGCAGGCCCTCGGCCCCATGCACAAAGTCCACGGCGGCCGCTTCGAAGTCCACAAAATTCGCCAGCATCGGCAAATCATTGGCGATCGCGAACTCCTCGCTGCCCAGCAGCACCGTGGAGGCGCCGTCGGTCAGTGGGGTGGAGTTTCCGGCGGTCATGGTGGCGGCCTCACCGAGGTTCTTGCCGAAGGCAGGCTTGAGTTTGCCAAGCTTCTCCAGGGTCGAGTCGGCCCGCAGGTTGTTGTCCCGGCTCAGCCCCTTGAACGGGGTCACCAGGTCGTTGAAGAAGCCGCGGTCATAGGCGGCGGCCAGGTTCAGGTGGCTTGCCAACGCCAATTCGTCCTGTGCCTGGCGGGTGATATTCCAGGTTTTGGTGGTCAGCGCCTGATGCTCGCCCATGGACAGCCCGGTGCGCGGTTCGCCGGTTCCCGGGGCGTTGGGCGCCAGGTGGGAGGGGCGGATTTTGGCCAGGGCGGCCAATTTGGCCTTGGTCGACCGGGCCCGGGAGAGTTCCAGCAAAATGCCGCGCAGCGCCTCGGATACCGCGATCGGCGCGTCGGAGGTGGTGTCGACCCCGCCGCCAATCGCGGATTCGAGCTGGCCCAACTTGATCTTGTTGGCCAGCGAGCCGATGGCTTCCATGCCGGTCGCGCAGGCCATCTGCACGTCGTAGGCCGGGGTCGCCGGATCCAGTGAGCTGCCCAGCACCGACTCGCGGATCAGGTTGAAGTCCTTCGAATGCTTGAGGACCGCGCCGCCGGCCACGGCTCCGAGGCGCTGGCCCTGCAGGCCGAAACGTGCCACCAGGCCTTCGAGCGCGGCGGTGAACATGTCCTGGTTGGAGGCGTTGACGTAGGCGGTGTTTGACCGGGCGAACGGGATGCGGTTGCCGCCGATGATCACGGCGTTGCGCACTGAAGGCTGGCTCATCTGGGGTGGACTCCTGGTGAGAATTTGATGTGACAGGTATTACTGTAACCAAGAGTACATGATACTGTGAGTAACGTGAACAAGATCACCGAAGTATTCGATACGGCAACCGACGGCCGAGCCGCGCGCTGGGAGGCGCACCGCACCGCCCGGTACCAGGAGCTGCTCAAGCTCGCCCGCAAGGCGGTGCACAAGCTCGGCCCGCAGGCCTCCATCCAGGAGATCGCGACCTACGCCCACACCTCCAAACCGGTTTATTACCGCTACTTCGGAGACAAGGAGGGGCTGCGCCAGGCCCTGGGCGCCCTGGTCATCACCGACTTCCGCCAGCGGGTGATCGCCGCCGGCCTGGCCAAAACCGATGAGGCCAGCGCCCTGCACGCGATGGTGACCGCCTACCTGGAGCTGGCGGCCAATTCGCCCAACCTCTACTTTTTTGTCACCGCCTCCCCCAGGGACACCGCGCTGGCCGGCCCAGCGGCAGATACCGCCCAGGATGCCTCTGCCGGGGCCCTCAACGACTTTTTCGACGACGTCAGCTCCCTGATCGCCGAGCGGCTGAGCAAACTTCCGGCCGCCGAGTCTTCCGCGATCAGCCTCTGGCCACGGGCGGCGCTGGGCATGGTGCGCGCCGCCGGCGAACAGTGGCTGTGCCTGCCCGAGGGGGCCGGCAAACCAAGCCTGAATAACCTGGCCGACGAGCTGACCAGCTGGCTTGCCTACGGCATCGCCGGGCCTAGCAACTAACAACCCAGTCACTTCCTTCAGCAGTGAACGAAAGGTACCCCATGAGTGAGAACCGCATCGACGTCAACACGCTGGCCGAGCAGCTGCTCGGCCCCTACGCTCAGATCCGCAAGGCGTCGCGGGCCCGTGCCGCCCGCCCGGAACTCCAGCGCGACCCCTCCCTGCCGATGGATGCGCACCGCGCCCGGGTGCTTGAGCAGCTGGGCATCCTGGTTGAGGAACAGGCCGTGCAGCGTGCATTCCCTGCCGAGTTCGGCGGCCTGGATGACCACGGCGGTTCGCTGGCCGCCTTCGAGGAGCTGGTGGCGGCCGACCCGTCGCTGCAAATCAAGGCCGGTGTGCAGTGGGGCCTGTTCGGCGGGGCGATTTTGCACCTGGGCACCGCGGCGCACCATGCCAAGTGGCTCCCGGATGCCATGAGCCTGAAAACCCCCGGTGCCTTCGCCATGACCGAAATCGGCCACGGCTCGGACGTCGCCGCGGTGGCCACCACCGCCACCTACGACGAGGACAGCCAAGAGTTTGTCATCAACACCCCGTTCAAGGCCGCCTGGAAGGAATTTTTGGGCAACGCCGCCCTGCACGGCAAGGCGGCCACGGTTTTCGCGCAGCTGATCACCAAGGGTGTCAACCACGGTGTGCACTGCTTCTACGTGCCGATCCGCGACGAGAACGGGCAGTTCCTTCAGGGCGTGGGCGGCGAGGACGACGGCCTGAAGGGCGGGCTGAACGGCATCGACAACGGCCGCTTGCATTTCAGCAACGTGCGGGTGCCGCGCACCAACCTGCTCAACCGCTACGGCGATGTCGCCGCGGACGGCAGCTACTCCTCGCCGATCCCTTCCCCCGGGCGCCGCTTTTTCACCATGCTCGGCACCCTGGTCCAGGGCCGGGTCTCGCTGGACGGGGCCGCCACCAGCGCCTCGAAGATCGCCTTGCAGATCGCGGTAACCTACGCGAACCAGCGCCGCCAGTTCAACTCCACCTCCGACACCGAGGAAACCACGCTGCTGGACTACCAGCGCCACCAGCGCCGCCTGCTCACCCGGGTGGCCCGCACCTACGCCTCCTCCTTCGCCCACGATGACCTGCTGGATAAATTCGACGCGGTGTTCTCCGGCCGCGAGGACAGCGACGAGGACCGCCAGGACCTGGAGACCCTCGCCGCGGCGCTGAAACCGCTGAGCACCTGGGACGCGCTGGACACCATCCAAGAATCCCGCGAGGCCTGCGGCGGCTCGGGCTACATGGCCAAAAACCGCTTCAACCAGCTCTACAGCGACCTGGATGTCTACGTCACCTTCGAGGGCGACAACAACGTGTTGCTGCAGCTGGTCGGCAAGCGCCTGCTCACCGACTACGCCTCCGAATTCCGCAAACTGAACACCGGCGCGGTGGCCCGCTATGTAGCCAAGCAGGTTGGCAGCACCGCGTTGCACCGTTCGGGCCTGCGCGGTGTGGGCCAGTCGTTCGCCGACATCAGCGACGAGCGCAAGAGCGCGAACTTCTTCAAGGACCCGGCGCACCAGCGCGAGCTGCTGACCGAGCGGATTAATGCAAAGGTGGCCGAGGTCGCCGGAGCCCTGCGCAGTGCCGGCAAGGATCCGCTCAAGGCGGCCAAAGCCTTCAACGAGAACCAGGACCTGCTCATTTCCGCGGCCCGCGATCACGGCCAGCTGCTGCGCTGGGAAGCGTTCACCGCCGCATTGGCCAAGATCCAGGACCCCACCACCAGCCAGGTGCTCACCTGGCTGCGCGATATCTTCGCGCTGAGCCTGATCGAGGAGGACCTGGGCTGGTTCCTGGCCAACGGCCGGCTGTCCATGCAACGTGCCCGCACCCTGCCCGAGTACATCAACCGCCTGCTCGCCCGCCTGCGCCCGCACGCCCAGGACCTGGTTGACGCCTTTGGCTACACCCAGGAGCACCTGCGCGCGGAGATCTCCTCCGGTGTCGAAGCCCAGCGCCAAGACGAGGCGATGGAATACTTCCGGCGCCTGCGCGCCAGCGATGAGGCGCCGATCAGTGAAAAGTCGTTGCGCAAAAACGGCGCCAAGGCCTAGCGCCTTCTGGCCCCGTCCCCTAGGGGCGGGGCCTGCGCACGTTAAACCAGCCGCTGCGCCAGCGCGATGATCAGTCCTTCCGGGCCGCGGATGTAGGCCATGGACCAGACTCCTTGGTATTCTCCGATGCCGCCGATCAACCCGTAGCCGCGCTCTTGCAGCCGACTGACCAACAGCGGCAGGTCCTGAACCTCAAAGGCTAGGCTGCGCAGTCCCAGCTCGTTGGCCATGGCCAGCGGCATCCCCGGCCCGGAGCCGGGCCGGTCGAAGCTGCTCAGTTCAATGCATACCTCGGTTCCCGGTACCGAAAGCATCACGATGTTGGTTCGCGCGTCGCGAATGCCGCAGACCGTTTCGAGAAATTCGCCTTCCATGCCTTCCTGGCTGCCCTGGACCTCTAGCCCGAGGTCCACAAAAAACTCGGTGACCGTTTCCAAATCCGAAACGCTCACGCCGACATGGTCGAACCTCTTAATTTGGGGCAGCGGTACCTGGCTCATGGCTCTTCTTTCTTCACCGGGTTTCAGGTACGGGACGCAGCTGAATGCGCCTCATGCTACACCCGCCGAATTTCCGGCACCACCAGCACCATGCCTGAAGCTGCGCCAAGTCCGGATTGGACAGTAGGCTAGTGCCAACAGAGGTGATCCTCGAAGTCCGCCAAATAATGAGGTCAAAAATCAATCCCTACCCGCAGATGATTCGTTCCCGGAAGCTTGCCTGGCTCGGTGTCGGGACAGCTTTGTTTTCGCTGTTCTTCACCTATTCGATGCTCGCGCAGTTTATCTGCCTGACCCTGGGTGCCATCCTGTTTATCATGGCCGCCCAGCGGTTGCCGGGCGAGACCATCTCCATGGGATTGCCCGCACGCAAGTTCTTGGTTCTCCTGCTGACCTTGGCCGCGGGGAGCTTTGTCCTGCGTTTTGGATTGCTCTTGGCCTTGTCCACTCCGGCACGTTATGCCGACTACCTGCAACCAACCGGTCCGCAGGCAATCGGGGGCATCGCCGCCTCCACAACGTTGTTCACCCTCATCTCGATGCTGGTGATGCTCGGGGTCTCACTTGGCGCCGCGCTGGCGCTATTCGGCCGCAAACAGCGTAGTACCTGAACTGTACTGACGGCTGAGACGCTCTAGCCCAGCTCCGCGACCTCCACCAGACCGCGGCGAGTGGGCACCGGGGCCACGTGGGCGCCGGCGGTGGCGATCCGCTGCACCTCAAGCAGGCGCGGAGCCTGGGCGTTCGAGGTCTGCAGGATCCAGGGGCCGACCATCAGGTAGGAGTGGTCGTTCTCCGCCTCGGTAACCACTCCGGTGATCACAAAATCGCCATAGGGTTCCTGGCTGAAGGAAGCGAGGACCAAATCCCCGTGCTTCAGCTCTCCCACCGCGATAGCCTCGGGATCGAAACTGCCGGTGAACTCGGCCGGAAACGCGCGCACGTCCTTATCCGGCTGGCGCTGGTCGTTTTTCTTCGCCGCGGCGACGTTCAACCCGCCGACCATGAGGTCATCGAGCACCGTGGCGTGGGCCCGGCCAGTGATCAGGAAATTGCCAAAACGCACCGTTTTATACAGCACGGAGACAACATCGCCCGCCGCCACCGCGCCCAGGGCGGCCTTCATGCCGGCTACATCTCGTTTGGAGGGTCCCTTGATAAAGGTATCCACTGGTACTCCCGTTCCTGGTGATCGTGCGGTGACGTGCTTAACCCTATGCGAATTGCCGAATCTGTGGCCAATTCGGCCCGTAACCCTGGGCCCGGGTGCGTTCAGCCGTGCCGAAGGGCAAAATTTCTGCCCGGCAAGTAGTCTCAAAGACTTACTTCACAGCTAAGCTGGTGTGGTGGACACACTAGAACGCTATGCACCGAACGAAAACCTCCGCCGGGACGAAGCCGCGCTGCGCGCCGCCGACATCACCTGGCACTTCGCCGAGGTTCAGCTGGATCTTTCGCAGGCGGCCTCGCAGGACGCCACCAGCTTCACCTCAGTGACAACACTGAACTTCGACACCGCCAGCGGGCAGACCTTTGTGGACTTCATCCACGAGTCCGTGTCCGAGGTCCTGGTCAACGGCAACCCGATCGACCTGGAGGAAGCGGTGCTCGACGCCCGCATCTACCTGTCCGGGTTGCGCACCGATGCGCCGAACACGGTCAAGATCACCGGTGCGGCCAGCTATTCGCGCTCCGGCGAGGGGCTGCACCGATTCGTCGACCCGCAGGATTCCGAAACCTACCTGTATACCCAGTTCGAGCCATCCGAGGCACGCCGCGTGTTCGCCTGCTTCGAACAGCCGGACCTGAAGACCAGCTACCGTTTCACGATCACCGGGCCAGCGGCCTGGCACCTGGCCAGCAACCAGCCGATCGTGGACGAAGTTTTCCATGAGGACGGTACCAAAACGGTAGTCTGCTCCCCCACCCCGCGCATCTCCTCCTACATCACCGCCGTGCTGGCCGGCCCGTATCATGTGGTGCGCGGCGAGCACGTGCAGCAGCTGCCCGACGGCGAGGAATTGGTGATCGAGCTGGCCGCCACCTGCCGCGCCTCGTTGGCCGATCACTTCGACGGGGAAGAGATCTTGGAACTGACCAGCCGCGGGCTGGCCTACTTCCACGAGCTTTTCGACTACCCCTACCCGTGGGGCAAGTACGATTCGGCGTTTGTGCCCGAATACAACCTGGGCGCCATGGAAAACCCGGGCCTGGTCACCTTCACCGAACGCTACGTGTTCACCTCGCACGCTACCGAGGCGCAGCACGAGCAGCGCGCCAACACCATCATGCACGAGATGGCGCACATGTGGTTCGGCGATCTGGTCACCATGAAATGGTGGGACGACTTGTGGCTCAAGGAGTCCTTCGCGGACTACATCGGCACCCTGGCCAATGACCAGGCCACCGACTTCACCACCGCCTGGACCACGTTTGCCGCCCGCCGCAAGGCCTGGGCCTACGTCGCGGACCAGATGCCGACCACCCACCCGATCGTCGCGGACATTCCCGACCTGATGGCCGCGGACCAGAACTTCGACGGCATCACCTACGCCAAGGGCGCCAGTGTGCTCAAGCAGCTGGCGGCCTTCGTGGGCGCCGATGCCTTCCGCGACGCCGCCCGCAGCTACTTCCGCGCCCATGCCTACTCCAACACCACCTTGGACGACTTCCTGTCTTCCCTGGAAGCCGCCAGCGGCCGCGACATGGGCCAATGGGCCGACGCCTGGCTGAAGACCAGCGGCGTGCCCAAGCTGCGTGTTCAATACAGCGTTGACGATGCGGGGCTGATCACGCAGGCCGAGCTCATCCAGTTCGGCACCGATCCGATCAGCGGCGAAACAATTTGCCGCCCGCACGTGCTGACCGTTGGCGCGTATACGCTGGAGGACGGGGCGTTGGCCCGCGCCGCGGTGCAGTCCGTGGAGCTGACCGGGGCCAGTGCGCCGCTGCCGTTTTTGGTCGGCCAGCCGGTTCCCGCGCTGATCCTGCCTAACGACGGCGATGAAACCTACGCGCTGATCGACTTCGATCCGGCCTCCAAGGCCAGCCTGCTGGAACACCTCGGAGGCCTGACCGATTCGCTGGCGCGAGCCACCTGCTGGGCCTCGTTGTGGGATGCGGTGCGCTCGGCGACCCTGGACGCGCAGAGCTACGTGGGCGCCATCCTGAAGCACGCGCACACCGTCACCGACGCCGGGGTGTTCACGGTGCTCAACGACCAGTTGGCCACCACCATCTCACGTTTCGCGGCGCCGGAGTTGCGTGCCGGGTTGCGTGAACGTGCGGCCAAGGTGCTGACCGGTTGGCTGACCGAGTTCGAGCCGGGTAGCGACCAGCAGACCACCACCGCCCGCACCCTGGCCCGCCTGGCGCGCGCCGGAGTGGCCGGCGAAGTGATCGACGCGTTTTTGGCTGAGGGTGAGAACCGGTTCAGCGTCACCGTGGATGAACAGCTGCTCTGGGATTCTTATATCGCGCTGGCCGCCTCCGGCCGACTGGATGCGGCCGCAGAGGAGCGCATGCAGGCGGCGGCCAAGGCCAATCCAAGCAGCGTGGCCCTGAACGCGGTACGCACCGCGCTGGCCGCCCGGCCGGATCCCGCAGTGAAGGAACACGCCTTCGATACCGTGCTGATGGCGCGCGATGATCAAGGCGCGCTGTCCAACGATGCACTCTCTGCCGTGGCCCTGGGCTTTTCGCTGGGTTCGTCCTCGCTGCTGGCCCCCTTCGAAGAGCGGTACTGGGCGGCGATCCAGCCGGTGTTCGAGACCATGAGCATGGAGTTCGCGACGCGCGTCATCCAGGGACTGTACCCGATGCATCAGGATCTCGCCGGTGCAGTAGAGCAGAACAGCGCGCTAGCCGATGCGACCAGCTGGCTTGAAAGGCACGATAGCGCACCGAAGGCGCTTCGCCGGATCCTGATCGAGGAACGCGATGCGCTGCAGCGCGCGCTGAATGCCCAGGCCTTCAGCCGCACCAGCCGCTAAATAGACAACTCCCCGGAACCCGGGCCGAATAATCGGCACCGGTTTTACGGGGAGTTTTCGCATCCGCCGTGGTTCAGGGCACGCGGGCGGTCCACTGCTGGGTGTCGAATTTTGCGGCCGCCAGGTCCTTGGCGGCCTGCAGGGAAGCGTCCTCAAGTTCGGCGCGCACCGCACCGGTGCGCTGCGCGAAGGTCTCCATCATGACCTCGATGATTTCGGCACGAGCCAGCTTGGTCTGCGACTTCAGCGGATCCACCCGTTTAACCGCGGAAGCGATGCCCTTGTCGGAGATCTTCTCCCGCCCGATGCGCAGCACCTGGGTCATCTTCTGGGCGTCGATGTCATAACTCATCGTGACGTGGTGCAACATGGCCCCATTGGCCAGGCGCTTCTGTGCAGCACCGCCGATTTTGCCCGTCGGGGTCGCAATGTCGTTCAGCGGTTTGTAGTGCGCGTTGATGCCGAGCTTGGCCAGGGCCTCCATGACCCACGCATCCAAAAAGGGGTAGGAGTCCGCAAAACTCATCCCGTCCACCAGGGATTCAGGGACGTAGAGCGAATAGGTGATGCAGTTTCCGGCCTCCATGAACATCGCCCCGCCGCCAGAGATCCGGCGCACGACCTTAATTCCATGGTGCGCGGCTTGCTCGCTGTCCACCTCGTTGCGCAGCGACTGGAAGGAGCCGATGACCACGGCGGATTCATCCCAATCCCAGAAGCGCAGGGTCGGCGCAAGTTCGCCCTTGGCCAGCTGCCGGGTCAGCACCTCATCGAGTGCCACCTGTTCGGCGACCGGAATGATCTGCGGGCCGATCACCTGCCACCGATGATCCTCCCACTTGGTTGCATGTCCCAAGGCGCGGCGCACCACGCGGGCCACTGCATCGGCGTCGAACCCGAACATCACCGCGCCTTCGCGCAGGTTCTGCGCCACCGCATCACGAATGGTCCCATGACTTGCCTCGGTGCTCAGCCCGAGCAGTGCTTCGTTCAAATCCTGAAGCGCTTCATCGGGTTCAAGGAAAAAGTCGCCGTTCAGCGATGCCGCGGAAATTACGCCGTCGTCGGTGTCCAGATCCACTACAACCAGTTTGCCGCCAACTACCTTGTATTCACCGTGATGCATCATTTTTCCATTCTATCGCCCCCGACTTGGGGTTAAAACAACGGCGGCGTGCCTTCCACCAAAGTGGAAAACACGCCGCGACGTTTGATGCGAGGCGAAGAATTACTTCTTGCCGCCGAAGCCCTTGAAGCGAGCGTTGAAGCGCTCGACACGACCGGCGGTGTCCATGATGCGCTGCTTGCCAGTGTAGAACGGGTGCGAAGCTGCCGAGATTTCGACGTCGATGACCGGGTAGGTGTTGCCGTCTTCCCACTCGATGGTCTTGTTCGAGGAAGCGGTCGAACGGGTCAGGAACTTCTCGCCGGAAGCCAGGTCGTTGAAGACAACTGGACCGTACTGCGGATGAATATCAGCCTTCATAGCTATACACCTTTATGTTTGTGGCCACTGGATTTTGCCAGCAGCTGATTACTCGGAAAAAGTTTGCCTGCAGCGATCCACCAGGTGAACCAAAACACACAGACATTCCATCTTAGCGCACCGCGCCCGCAGGGCAAAAACCACTCAGCGTGGCGAGGAGCACAGGTGCCAGAAGGCGATGGCGCTGGCCGCGCCGACGTTCAGCGAATCAACCTGGCGATGCATCGGAATGATGACCGTCGCATCCACCGCTGCCAAAGCTTCATCGGTGACGCCGCGGCCCTCGTTACCAAGGATCATTGCCACCTTCTCACCCTTGGCCAACTGAACCTCATTCAGGGGCACAGCGTCTTCGGTAAGCTCCATGGCCAGGATCTTGTATCCGTGGGACCTGATCCGCGCCACATCCTCCGGCCACGATTCAAGCCGCACCCAGGGAAGGTCGAAAACCGTGCCCATGGAGACCCGCGCACTGCGCCGGTACCAGGGATCGACGCACTTCGGCGTGAGCAGTACCGCATCGATACCCAACCCGGAGGCCGAGCGGATGATGGCGCCGAGATTTGTATGGTCAGCGATGTCTTCCAAGATCGCCACGCGCGAACTAGTGGTCAGCAATTGGTCCAAATCCAGCGGATCCGGGCGGTTCATGGCCGCCATGGCACCGCGGTGCAGGTGGAAACCCACCAGGTCCTCCAGCTGCGAGTCCTCACCGATAAAAATCGGGGCCTCCGGGAATCGGTTGAATTCCTCAACGAGCTGTCCCAGGTGTTTTTCGGCCAGCAAAAAGCTGCGCGGCACGTGCCCGGCGTTGATCGCCCGTTGCACCACCTTGGTGCTTTCGGCTATATACAGCCCGTTTTCCACATCGGTGCGCATCCTCAGGTGCGCTTCGGAAAGACGCAGGTATTCATCCAGCCGCGCATCCTCAAGTTCTGCGACGCGCAAGATCCGCTCTGGATTAACAATCTCCACGGGAAACTCAGGCACCTGAAACCAACTTGTACACCATGTTCGCCAGGGCCACCAGGCCCAGCACAACAATCACCGCTCGCAACCAACCGGGCGAAAGCTTGCGTCCCACCTTCGCGCCAATGAACCCGCCGATCAGCGAACCAACGGCGATCAGCAGCACAACGAGCCAATGAATCCTCTCCGGGGCAATGATCAGGTACATCACCGCGGCAATCAGGTTGACGATCAGCGACAGGATCACCTTGATGGCGTTCGACTGCTGCAGCGAAGCCTGGAGGAACACTCCGAAGACCGCCATCAGCAGCACACCCTGCGCGGCGGTGAAGTATCCGCCGTAGATTCCGATCACAAACACCAGGATGTAGAGGATCAGCGGAATTTTGGCGCGGTCCGCGGCATCCGGATCCGTCCCGCCCTGGGCAGCCTGCCGGGTCTTGGCCCACGCGGACAAACGCGGCTGGAAAATCACCAGCACCAGGGCGCACACCAGCAGAATCGGTGCAACCACCCCGAAAACCGACTCGGGAAGGTTCAGCAACAGCAGCGAACCGATCAGGCCGCCGACCAATGACACCGGGACCAGCTTCAGCAAGGTGCCCTTGACGCTGGCGGCTTCACGCCGATACCCCCAGGCACCGGAGAATCCCCCGGCAACCAAACCCATGGCGTTGGATACCACCGCATTAACCGGGGCAAATCCCAACGCCACAAGAATCGGGAAAGTTACCAGGGTTCCCGAACCCACCACGGTGTTGATGGTTCCGGCCCATAGCCCGCCGAAAAAAATGAGGGCTTCACGCCAAAAATCAAGCACAGTGCCAGGTTCCCCTTCTCTGGGATAAAACTATTAACTACGAGCGAACGCCGAAAAACGGCCGCCCTCGCGACGCAGGGTCAGCTGCATTGAATAGGTTGCTTTCAGATTCTCCTCGGTCAAGGTCGAGTCGATGTCGCCAGCGGCAACCACCTGTCCTTCGCGAAGCATCAGGATGTGGGTGAAACCCTCGGGGATCTCTTCGAGGTGATGGGTGACCAGCACCAAGGCCGGGGCGTATTCATCGCTGGCCAACTCGCCGAGTTTGGCAACCAGACTCTCCCGGCCCGCCAGATCCAGGCCCGCTGCCGGTTCGTCGAGGATCAGCAGTTCAGGGTCGGTCATCAACGCACGGGCAATCAAAACACGTTTGCGTTCTCCTTCCGAGAGTTTGAAGAACTGCTGATTCATGAAGGTTGACATACCCCAGTCATGCAGCAAGCCAAACGCACGACGCTCATCGAGTTTTTCGTACTTCTCACGCCACCGCCCGGTCATCCCGTAGGCAGCAGTCAGCACCACATTCAGTGCGGTTTCGTTGCCCGGGATCGAGTTGGCAACCAACGCCGAGCTCAAACCAATCAGTGGGCGCAGCTCGAAAACATCCACACGACCCAGGGTCTCGCCCAGGATGCCCGCGGTGCCCCGGGTGGGGTGCAACCGGGTGGAAGCAATGTTCATCAGCGTGGACTTGCCGGCGCCGTTCGGGCCGAGCACAATCCACCGTTCGCCCTCGTTAACCTGCCAGGAAACATCCTTGAGCAGGTCTTTACGTCCGCGCACCACGCTGACATCGTTGAAAGTTAGCACTTCGCTCATGGTATTTAAGCCTAGACTTCGCACCCCATGATTCGCTAATTGGCAACCACATTCTGACTTCGATTGTTGCGCCTCACAGTTCACAGAATGACTTGGCCACGTCATTTTTGGTCGCACAGCGCACGCCGACCAAAATGGGTGTATGGCTTCTTCCCTTGTTTTTGTCTCCCGCCCGTCCTTGCCCCGCGACAACTTCGAAACCCTGTTGTCCAGCGCACGCACCGCGGGTTTGATCCCCGCCGACGCCGAAGTCACCATTCGCACCAGCAGCGAGCGCTTGGTCGCCAAAATCGCACTTGACCACTCAGACACCCGCACCGCGCGTCAGGCCGCCGCGCAGTTCCTGAGCGCCCAGGTTGTTTCCGGTGCCGTCGCCGAATCGGATATCTGCCTCACGGCGATCGACGGCGCCCTGAGCGAGGCAAAACAGCTGCTGTTGGTGATGGACGTGGATTCGACCCTGATCAAACAGGAAGTCATCGAATTGTTGGCGGCCCATGCGGGACGCGAACAAGAGGTCGCCGAAGTCACCGAGGCGGCAATGCGCGGCGAACTGGATTTCGCGCAATCGCTGATCCAGCGGGTGGCAACGCTCAAGGGCCTTCCGATCTCCGTGCTCGCCGAGGTTGGCGAACGGATCATCTTCTCCGATGGCGCCCGTGAACTGGTGCAGCGGTTCCACGCGGCGGGGCACAAAGTCGGGGTGGTTTCCGGCGGTTTCCAGCAGATCCTCGACCCGCTGGCCACGCAGCTGAACCTGGATCATGCGTTGGCGAACACCTTGGGAATCAAGGACTCGGTGCTTGATGGAACCGTGCACGGAAAAATTGTCGACCGCGCCACCAAGGAAGAGATGCTGCGCGCCTGGGCCGCCGAACACCAGATCGAGATGGCGGCCACGATCGCCGCCGGAGACGGCGCCAACGACCTGGACATGGTGACCGCCGCCGGGCTCGGTGTGGCATTCAATGCCAAGCCTGCATTGAAGCAGCAGGCCGGCGCCCAGATCAACTTCTCACGCCTCGATGTCATCGCGGACCTGGTTTTGGACGACCTCAACTAGGTGAATTCCAACAACTCGATAACGATTCGCGCAGAAAACGCTGGTTCGCGACTTGTTGGTTGTTCAAGCCGATAGTATTTCAGGTGACGCAACCCTTGACCCGGACAGCCGCTCGGGGTATGTGCCGTAATCTGACCGTTTTGTGAAAGAGTCAATAGACCAGTGCAGACCCCAAGCCCGGACAGTTCCTCGAATGTGTTCAATGCCGCCACTCCAGCCGGCGACCCGAAACGCGGCAAACGCAAAAGCCCGGCCAAACCGTGGATCATTACCGGTTCCTGTGTGATCGCGGCGGCCGCAGCCTACTTTGGCGCGGCCGCCCTGATCAGCTCCCAGGTCCCCGCGGACGCGACTATCGCCGGCGTCAACATCGGTTCGCTGAACCAGGATGAAGCGCGCACCGCCTTGGAATCCCAGGTTGTGCCGCTGGCCCAGGAACCGCTGAAACTCACCATCAACGACAAGGACTACACCCTTGATCCGGTGAAGGCCGGCTTGAGCCTGAACGTCGAGCGGACCATCTCCGATCTCACCGACTTCGAGATCAACCCGGTCAAGCTCTACGAGCGGCTCACCGGTGATTTCTCCACGCAGGCGGTCATCGAGGTCGATCAGGACAAACTCACCGCTCAGCTAGGAAAACTTGCCGAGACCGCCGACACCAAGGTCGCCGAGGGCACCATCGTCTTCAAGGACGGCCGGGCGACCCTGACCGATCCGGTTCAGGGTGTTGAGCTGAACGTGGCCGACGCGGCGGCGCAGATTACCCAAGGCTGGGAGATCGCCGGGCCGGTGATCGATTTGCCGGCAAAGGTTGTTGAACCCGAGGTATCGGCGCAGAAACTTCAGGATTTCTACGATCAGCAGGTCACCTCGCTGCTCAAGGGCGATGTCACGCTGGTCTCCGGCGAGAAAACCACCACGGTCTCCCCGAAGTCCATGGCCGCCGCGGCGACCTATGCGCCGGCCGACGGCGAACCGAAGCTGAGCCTGGATGACGAAAAGCTCTACGCGGCGGCAACCAAGAACTCGGATCTTTCAAGCACCGCCAAGGATGCCAAGATCGTCCTGAAGGACGGCAAACCCTCCATTCAGAAATCGGTCAAGGGCATCTCGCTGGAAACCAAGGACCTGGGCACCAAGGTGCTTGCAGCCAGCCAGAGCGAAAACCGCCAGGCCGAGGTCGCCATGACGGAAACCGACGCCGAGTTCACCACCGAGGATGCACAGAAACTGGGAATCAAGGAGGAGATCGTCGAGTTCTCCACCCCCTACCCCACCTATGACACCGTGCGCACCAAGAACCTGAAGGCCGGCTCGGCCCGGGTCACCGGCATCGTGATCAAGCCAGGTGAACGGTTCTCGCTGCTCGATGCCTTGGGCCCCATCACCACCGCGAACGGCTACTTCAGCTCCGGTGTGGTGGAAAACGGCTTCAGCGCCGAGGCGGTCGGCGGCGGGCTGTCGCAGATCTCCACCCAGATGTACAACGTGGGTTTCCTGGCCGGCTACGACGACATCACCCACAAACCTCATTCGCGGTGGTTCGACCGTTACCCGGCGGGCCGCGAAGCCACCCTATGGGAGGGCCAGGTCGACATGGTGTGGGAGAACAACACCCCGTACGGCGTGATGATCCAGGCGTGGGTATCGGACAACGAGGTGCACACCCGGCTGTGGTCGACCAAGTACTGGAAAGTCAGCCAGGACAGCTCGGGGAAGTACAACCAGACCGACCCGACCACGGTGCATAACAGCGCCGATCAGTGCATCCCCGAATCCGGGGGCAAAAAGGGATTCTCCATCGATATCACCCGCTACCGGGAAACCATCGACGGTTCCAAGAAGCTTCCGGCAGAGACCAAATCCTGGACCTACAGCCCATGGAACAAGATCGTCTGCGACTAACGGCTTAACCTGAAAAAGGGGGCTGCGCCTTCCACCCATCCGGTGGGAGGCGCAGCCCCCTTTTGAGTTCTACTTGCCCGCGTTCTTCAGGAAATCCTCGGCGCCGCCCACCAGCTCGGTGTGCCCGGTTTCAACCTCGGCGAACACCATCTTGGCGACCTCGGCACCGAATTCTTCAACCGAGTACAGCTTGCCGGCCTGCTCGCGACGGGCCTCGATGGCGCCTGGCTCCATGCGGTTCAGCAGGGTCGCGGTGATGGTGCCCTCGATCATGTCGCCGGAAACCACCACAAAACTGATGTTTTTCTCGGTCAGCTGCGGGATCAGTTCGCGCAGCGCGTCTTCACCGGCGCGCTTGGACTTGGCTACCGCGTCATAGGCGTCCATGGTGGAAACATCGTTGATGAAGTGGGCCTGGTGGCTGGTCACAAACACCACGCGGCCGCCGGCACTCATCTTCGGCAGCGCGGCCTGCAACATGGCAACCTGGGCGTCGCGGTTCAGGCGCAGCGCGTAGTTCTCCCCCATCGAGGTTTCCATGCCGCCGGAGGCGTTGAGCACCACCACATCCAGCGAGCCGAAGTTCTCAATGGCGGCGTCAACCAGCGCCTGCGGGCCCTCGACGGTGGTCAAATCGGCGCCGACAGCAACCGCCTGGCCGCCCTTGTCCTGAATCGCGGCGACAATCTTGTTGGCGCGCGGAGCCTTGGCGCGGTAGTTCACCACCACGCCGATGCCCTGCTCGGCCAGCAACTGCGCGGTCACCGCACCGATACCGCGGGAAGAACCGGTGACTACTGCACCTTTAAAATCGCTCAACTTCACATACTCCTTGTCTAAAATGGGAAAAACTTTGGTGGGCAGAGGGGCTAGTGGCCCATACCCAGTCCGCCGTCGACCGGGATCACCGCACCGGAAATGTACCCGGCCTCGTCGCTGGCGATCCAGCGGACCACGTTGGCGACCTCCTCGGGCTGTGCGAAGCGGTTGGCCGGGATGCTCGCCAGGTAACCCTTCTGGGTTTCTTCGGGCAGCACCGCGGTCATCTCGGTGTTAATGAACCCGGGGGCCACCACATTCGCGGTGATTCCGCGTGAGCCGAGTTCACGGGTCAGCGAGCGGGCGATGCCCACCAGACCGGATTTGGAGGCCGCGTAGTTGATCTGGCCCGGCGAGCCGTACAGGCCCACCACGGAGGAGATCAATACCACACGCCCGCGACGCAGCCGGATCATTCCCTTGGCCGCGCGCTTCACCACCCGGAAGGCACCGGTGAGGTTGGTGTCGATCACCGAGGTGAAGTCGTCTTCGCTCATCCGCAGCAACAAAGTGTCCTTGGTCATTCCGGCGTTCGCCACCAGGACCTCCACCGGACCGTGGGCCGCCTCGACTTCCTTGAAGGCCGCGTCGATCGATTCGGCGTCGGTCACGTCGGCCTTGACCCCCAGCAACCCGGCAGGAACCTCGCCGCTGCGGTAGGTGATGGCAACTTGATCGCCGTTGGCTTCAAAGGCCCGGGCGATGGCCAAACCGATTCCACGGTTGCCGCCGGTCACCAGGACGCTGCGGCCGGTTGTTGCTTCGCTAGTCAATCTAAATCTCCGTTCGGGCGCGGCAAAATAACCTGTTGGGGTGCGCTGCGCCTAGGTCAGTGGCTGCTTCTGTAGTCAATCCTATTTGTTACCACCGGGTTTTACCGCTTCGACGTTCGGTAGAAATTCGATTCTCGGGGCCGTGAGTGAGACAATAAAAGCACCAAACCTCGATCAAGTGAAGTTCCACTCAATGTCGCACCAGCACGCGCACCACAACTCAAACGAGCCCCAGGTGCACCGAATAACCGAAGCTCGCGAGTCCCACAGCGTCGAGCAGGATTCTCGTGTGCGCAAGTACGCAATCACCATGACGGTTCGTGTGGTGTGTTTTGTGCTTGCATTTTTCACCACCGACTGGCTGCGCTGGTTCTTTTTGATCGGTGCGATCTTCCTGCCCTACATTGCGGTGGTGATCGCCAACGGCGGGGCGGACCTGACCCGCCGTGAACCCCCGGCCGAATTTTTCAAGCCCAGCGAACCGGCGGCGCTTGAGGCCGGCGGCCCGGATATCGCCCCAGCGCCGGACGGCGCCGAGGTGATCGACGGCACCCTGAGCGAGGACACCGATTCGCAGACGCCGCCGGGCAAGGAGAACTGATGGACCTGCTTGGATCATTGTCAGGACCAGGGGCCGCAGCCCCGGTCCAGTGTTCGCGCAAGGGCTGCCGCCACGACGCGCAGTACCGCTTGCTGTGGAACAACCCGAAGATCCACACCCCCGAACGCCGCAAAACCTGGCTTGCCTGCGAGGAGCATGTGCAGTGGCTTGAGTCCTATCTCAAGGATCGGCTGCTCTACAAACAAACCCTCCCATTGCACGATGCCCAAGGAGCACAACACTAGATGTATCGTTTTCTGGCCAGCTCGCGCTGGATCGGCTGGCTGTTGCTGGTCGCCGTCTTCGCCGCGGCCTGTGTCTCGCTGGGCAATTGGCAGGCCGATCGGCGCCAGCAGGTGCTGACCGGCATCGAGCGGGTGAACAAAAACTACTTCGCCGCCCCGCTCACCGGGCAGGCGGCCCTGGACTACTTCCAGGCGCTGCCCGAAGACAAAATCTGGAGCACCGTCGAGCTGACCGGCAGCTACCTGAACGACGATTCAAGGATTGTGCGCAACCGCATCAAGGCCGGCTCCCCGGGGTACGAGGTGCTGGTGCCGTTCAAGACCACCGACGGGCAGGTGGTGGTGATCGACCGCGGGTTCCTTCCCATCGGCAACCAGGAAAGCGGCCACCCGGACAGCATTCCCGCCCCGCCAACCGGTGAAGTCACCCTCAAGGCCAGGCTGAAGCCCGGAGAGATCCGGCTTGACCGCGGCGCTCCGGAAGGCCAGCTGGCCACCATTCAGCTTGAGGACTACCAGAATGCGCTCGGCTACCCGATCGCGCAGGGCTCCTACGGCATCATGTACGAGGAAACCCCGGCCCCCGAGCTGGCTCCGCAGCCGTTGGACGCGCCGGACATGGATGAAGGACCGCACCTGTCCTACGAGATCCAGTGGTACATCTTCGGGGTGCTGGCATTTGTCGGCTTCTGGTACGCGGCGCGCGCGCAGAAGAAAATCAACGCCGAGGAAGCCGCCGAGCTGGAAGAGGCCCGCGCGCTGGGCTACGAGGAACCGGTGCATACCGTGCGCAAGGTGCGCATCAAGGGACCCAAGCAGCACCGCCGCGATGGCTCGCTGACCGATGAGGCCATCGAGGACGCGTTGCTGGACGGGCAGGAAACACCGAGCGACGCCCGCTAGTTGACCGGGGGCTGGTAGCGCAGGCCGCCGTTGCCGCATGCGGGGCTGGATTCGTACTGCGCCTCGAGGCAGGCCCCGTCCACCAGCTCGCGCTCCCCCAAAGCCTCACCCAATTCAAGGGTGTAGGGCACGGTGTCGTTGCTCGGGCAAGAGTAGGCGCCCTCGGCGAGTTCTTCCACGAAGACGCCCACGACCACCTGCTGGGCACCCAACTGGACATCGGCGCCGGTGACCTGCCCGGTCTTCCCGCCGGCGCAGTCCGCGCGCACCACACCCACCTGCAGGGCGGTGTCTTGCGGGGACGGGTCGGCGCCAAGCAGCGACCAGTTGGCATTCGGTATCCGAGGCTGCTGCGGGGCCGCGCAGCCGGCACACAGCAGTGCCGCCAGGAAAATCCCGGCGGCACCAGCTGCAGAACGAGGGGCCGACATGCGGCCATGCTACTAGGTCAGGGTGACCAATTCCAAGTAGTCCTCGCTGAACAGGTCCTCGTCGCCGTCCGGCAGGATCACCACGCGTTCGGGTTTGAGCGCCATGACCGCTCCCTCATCGTGGGAAACCATCACCACGGCGCCCGGGAAGGTGGACAGCGCGCCGAGCACCTCGGCGCGGGAGGCCGGGTCCAGGTTGTTGGTCGGCTCATCCAGCAGCAGCACGTTGGCGCTGGAGGCCACGATGGTGGCCAGCGCCAGGCGGGTTTTCTCGCCGCCGGAGAGCACCCCGGCCGGTTTGGAGACATCGTCTCCCACAAACATGAATGAACCCAGGATCGAGCGCACGTCGGCGTCCCCCAGGTGTTCCGGGGCGTTGCGGCGCATGTTTTCCAGCACCGTCGCCTCGGAATCCAGGGTGTCGTGTTCCTGCGCGAAGTAGCCGATCTTCAGCCCGTGCCCCGGAACGATGCTCCCGGAGTCAGGCTCGGAGACCCCGGCGAGCATACGCAGCAGGGTGGTCTTGCCGGCGCCGTTCAGCCCCAGGATGACCACCTTGGAGCCGCGGTCGATCGCCAGCGACACATCGGTGAAGATCTCCAACGAGCCGTAGGCCTTGGACAGGCCCTCGGCCATGAGCGGGGTCTTGCCGCAGGGAGCCGGATCCGGGAAACGCAGCGCCGCGACCTTGTCATGGGCGCGCACATCTTCCAACCCGGCCAGCATGCGGTCCACACGCTTGAGCATCGACTGCGCCGCGGAGGCACCGGATGCGCGGGCCTTCATCTTGTTGGCCTGGGCCAACAGCACCGAGGCCTTCTTCTCGATGTTTCCGCGCTCGCGCTTGCGGGCGCGCTCATCGGTTTCGCGCTGCACCTGGTAGCGCTTCCAGTTCATGTTGTACACATCCACCGTGGCGCGGTTGGCATCCAGGTAGAGCACCTTGTTCACGGTTTCATCCAGCAAGCCGGTGTCGTGGCTGATCATCAGCACACCGCCCGGGTAGTTCTTGATGAAGTCGCGCAGCCACACGATGGAGTCCACGTCCAGGTGGTTGGTCGGCTCGTCGAGCAGCAGCGTTTCGGCATCCGAGTACAGGATCCGCGCCAGCTCCACACGGCGGCGCTGGCCGCCGGAGAGGGTGCGCAGCGGCTGGTTCAGGATGCGTTCGGGCAGATCCAGGTTGGCGCAGATCGCGGCGGCCTCGGATTCCGCGGCGTACCCGCCGGCGGCGATGAATTCGGCTTCCAGCCGGTCGTAGCGGCGCATCGCCTTCGCGGAGACCGCGGCGTCATCGCTGGCCATGTCCTCGCGGGCCTGGGCCAGCTTGTTGAGCACCACGTCAAGACCGCGGGCACCGAGGATGCGGTCGCGGGCCAGCTGCTCCATGTCAGGGGTTTTGGGATCCTGCGGCAGGTAGCCGATGGACCCCTTGTGGGTCACCTCGCCCTGCGTTGGCTGGGTTTCCCCGGCCAGCACCTTGGTCATGGTGGTTTTTCCGGCGCCGTTGCGGCCCACCAGCCCGATCTTGTCGCCCTTGTCGATACGGAAGTTCACTTCATCCATCAGGAGGCGGGCGCCAACGCGTAGCTCGAGGTTGGCTACGGAAATCATAGGGTGGGCCTTTCAGCGGGTCCGGCAAAATTTAGCGCCCCGTCACAAGGGCAACTTAACTAGTTTAGCCGTGCAACGAGCCGGGTGCGACCTGATGTGTTTGACTCGACAGCCTCAGCCCTTCAGCGAGGTGCGGTAGTCGTTCATCTGGATCAGCCGGCGGCTGAGCGAAGCCTCGCGACGCAGGTCCGAGCCGCTGGTTTTTTTGATGTGCTCCTTGCCGAAACGCCAGAGCAGCACGTCGTCCAGCAGCCGGTCCGGACCCGGCGAGTAGCGGTGGTCCAGGGCCGCGCGCACCTCGCGCACCACCTCGGCATCCAGCAGGCCAACCAGTTGCCAGGTCTGGTCGATCCCGTGCGCGCCGAGCAGTTCAGCGGCCCAGGACCAGTCGTCATCCCGTTTGCGATCCACGTGGGGCAACAGCGTCTGCCAGATTTCGCCGATCTTCTCCCCGGTCAGTTTCCCCGCGCCGAGCCCGTTCTTGTCGTGGTAGCCGTTGAGCCTGTGGTAGAGCTCGTCGATGTCGGTGAAGTAGTTTTCAACGGTTTCCAGCATCGCGGCGGTGGCGGTGAAATGGCGGTCGATCTGCGGGTTCCAGGCGGCCTCACCGGGATGTTTGAAGCGAATGTCGTGTTCCATCTCGCTCCAGGCATGCTGCAAGATGGTGCGGATCTGCACCTCGAAAACGAAGTTGCCGCTGGGCACCACGCCTTTGCCCAGCGCTTCCTGGAAACGGCGCACCGTCGGCTCGTTGCGGGTCTTGAGCAGCAGGTGGCGAGAGGAGTAGCCGTAGGTCCCGGATTCCACCGAACCGATGTCCTTTTCGCGGTCGCTGCGGCAGTCGAAGGCTTCGCGGTGCGACTTGATCAGGCTGGCGACCTGCTGGATCTCATGGGGCAGCATCACGATGATACGAATCCCCACCATGTCGTGCACCTCGCGCAACGGGTGCGGGAATTCAAGCACCGGGTCGCTGTCAGGGTTTTCCTGCAACCGGCGCGAGGCCTTGGCCTGGAAGGAATCTGCGGACTTCACCCGTCCGGTGATGAATAGCGGCTGCACCTCGCTGTCTGCGAAGAGCCGCCGGATCTTGGCTTTCATGGCGTTAAGCACGGTTTTCAGCTCACCGGAGACCGTGCCGTACTGTTCGACGGCGGCGGCGATCTGTGCGGAGAATTCGTCGTTGTTCGCCTGCGATTGTGGATCCATCACTGATGCCTCCTAAAACACCTGGTGCCGCGTGAGAAGCGGGGAAAATCAAGGGGCGCAACCCGCAGGTTACGCCCCTCGGGGAAAAAATTGAGAATTCTTGGGGAAATTTGGGATGCTGCGGATTACGGGCGGGTCAGGCGCTTGGCCATATCCTCGTACAGCGGGGCCTTGGCGTCTTCCTCCCCCGGTGCGCTGGCGGCGGTTTCCTTGGCGCCGGCGGCCGGCTTGATCGGGGTCACCTTGGCATCGTTGCGGGCCGCGGCGATGGCTTCCGCGCGGACGCGGGCCAGATCGTCCTGGTGCTCCTGCGCAAGCTGGGCGAAGCGCTCGTCTTCGGCACCCTTGGCGTCACTGAGGGCCGCGTTGTAGCCGTCGTCGTAGGCCACGCCGTACTTCTCGGCGTTTTCTCGTTCCTCATCGAATTCGATTTCCGCGCGGATCTTCGCGGCTTCCGACTTCTTCTGGTACATGTGAACGGTCAGGTGGGTAATCGCCAGCAGCACGATCGGCGGCATCGCCGCGACCAGCGCGGAGACCAGCGGCGGGACGCCGTTGACGATCGAGTCAACCGTCAGGATGGCGTGGGTCGAGTTCGCGGCGGTCGAGACGATCGCGCCGAAAAACAGCAGCGACCACGGGTAGATCATGGCGCGACGGTTGAAGCCGTTCAGCGCCACGATGGCCACGGTGGCCGCGACGATCATGCCGTCGATGATGATCGGCCAGATCCAGGCGAGGTTCGACTGGATGCCGGAGCGTTCGGCCAGATCGGTCAGGGCTGCGAATGACAGGACGAATGCGCCAATGGCGATCAGGACCGTGGCGCCGACTGCGGTTCCGAGTACGGCCTTATGCGGTTCGTTCGGAACTTCTGGTTTGATGTCTTCCATGCTTCGCTTGGAACCTATGCTTTCGGATCATTGGGGACGTTCAGCTGACGCGAGTCGGGCGGGCCTGGATTTTTCGCACACCGGGCACCAGATCCATTTTAGCGTTTAACCTCGGCGCGTGCGGCGTGTTCGTTCACACAGTTTCCGCCTCGGCGGCGCGCCGATCGGCAAATCCCGTGCCGGTGAGCACCCCGGCCAGCGCCCGCGTGCCGGGAACCAGCACAAAACACACCGCACTGATCGCGGCGTACACCAAGACCGCGGTGTTCAGCCCCGGCACCTGCGGGTTCTCCCCGATACCGGTAGACACGTGGACCCACCAGGTGATCCCGCCGAATCCAAGGAGGGTGCGCAGCACGGCCTGCCACGCCGGCGCCGGGCGCCCGCGCGCGCCGCTGATCCTGATCCAGGCGCAGCGCTGGCCCAGCGTGGCGCGTCCCGGTGCCAGGACGGGCAGCGCGAACACCAGCGCCGCCACCACCGTCGGCACCCACAAATCCACCAGCTTCGTGTCCACGGACGGGCCGCCGAGCCTTTGCGCCAGGTTCGCACCCGCGCTGCACAGCAGTACCCCGGCCGTGGCGAATGCCGCGTCGAACACATTCGCCAACGCCCGGCGTGGCCGGGTCACCGGGCGCGGCGGGGCTTTCGCGGCCCGGGGCTCGCGCGGAGGCGCGAGGAAGGCGAAAACCGGCAGGTAGGCAACCGCCCCACCCAGCAGGGCACCGAAGGTGTTCATGATCAGGTCGTCCACATCCGCCACGCGGTAGGCGCACGTATACAAACCCCAGATCCCGGTGTACTGCGTCAGCTCGATCGCCAGGCTCGCCACCAGACCCAGCACCACTGCGGTCAGCACATTGCCGCGCAGCCAGCGAACCGCCAGGATGCCCAAGGGCATAAACAAAATGATATTAAACAGCACCTGCCACAGGGTGAAGCTGGTGGAGAAGCTGCGCAAGCCCAATTGGGAGGCGGCGGCGAAGTCCTGGATGAAGTGTCCCGCCTGAAGCTGCGGCACCGCCACCGAAGGCCGGCAGTAGGCATCCCGGGTGGCGGGCAGCGGGAGCATGGTGTAGCTGAACAGCGCGAACCCGTACAGCGAGGCCGCCGCGGTGGTGATGGTGCGCCGCCAGGACAGGCGTCCGTGGCGGCGATACTGCACGGCGAGCAGAAATACCCCGGCAGCGCCCAAAAAGAGCAGGCTGCCGAGTACGGCGATCGCCCCGGGCCAAATCATGCTGTTCATATCTTCCATCTAAGCGCACCTGCCGGGCCGATCCTCGCCGTGTTCCTCCGCGAGCAGCTGGCAGCTCACTAGGAGTTCGCAGAATTTTTGCGCCCACACGCGCGGGCAGGGCTGATTCACGCATTGGTGCGCCGAGTCGATAAGCTTTAACGCATGCCTACCCCGACTCCTGCACCCATGACCGGTGCCCAAAAGCTGCACCTCGGCCTGGTCATGGGTGCGGCAGGAATCCTGTACGTCATCCACTCGTTCCTGCGTTTTGCCCGATTCGAGTCGCGCGGGTACGACCTTGGAATCTTCGATCAGGCCGTGCGCCAGTACGCCATGTTCAAGGCGCCGATCGTGCCGGTCAAGGGTGTCGACTTCAACCTGCTGGGTGATCATTTCCACCCGATCCTCGCGGTGCTCGCACCGTTTTACTGGATCTTCAACGACCCGCGGATGCTCGGGATCGTGCTGGCGCTGCTGCTGATTTCCACCGCAATCCCGGTGTACCTGTTCACCCGCGCCCGCTTCGGCCACCTGGGCGCGCTGCTCACCAGCGCGGCATTGCTGTTGTGGTGGCCCTTCCAAGCCATCGTCAACTGGGACTTCCACGAGGTCGCCTTCGGGGTGCCGCTGATGGCCTGGATCATCTGGGCATTCGACAAGGGCCGCTACTGGCTGGTGGTAGGGCTTTCCAGCAGCCTGCTGCTGGTTCGCGAAGACATGGGAATCACCATGGTCGCCGTCGGCATCGTGCTGCTGTTCCACCGCCAGTGGGTCAAGGCGGCGCTGACCGCCGTACTCGGGCTCTTGGGCTACTTGGCGGTCACCGGGTATTTCATCCCGCTGTTCTCCCCCGAGGGCGAGTTCTCCTACTGGCAGTACACCGCCCTGGGCGCCAGTGCCAGCGCCGCCGTGATTTTCCTGCTCACCCACCCGCTGCAGTCGATCGCCATCCTCTTCGACCACCAGCTCAAGTGGGCCCTGTGGCTGCTGTCTTTCGCGCCGCTGCTGCTGCTCCCCTTCGCCTCGCCCTATGTGATCCTCGGCGCTCCGCTATTCCTCTCGCGCCTGTTCAACGACCGGCTGAACACCTGGGCCCCGGTGTATCAGTACGACGCCATCATGGCGCCGATCCTGATCATGTCCGCGGTCCACGTGCTGGGCAAACTCGCCCTCCGCTTCAACTGGCGCCGGGTTCGGCTCATCGCTCCCATCTGGTTGCTGTCCATCTCGGTGATCGCCACCCTGTTTTTCCCAGCTGTGTTCCCGCTGCACAAAACCATCACCGGCCAGGGTTGGCCGCCCGCGGAATTGATTGCCGCGAAACAACGGGCCGCCGCGCTGATCCCGGACAACGTCTGCGTCGAAGCAGCCGACAGCCTGGTCCCGCACCTCACAACACGCACCTATGTGGGATTGCACGGCGACATCGGCGATGACCTCGCAAGCTGGATGATCATCGACTTCAACGTCGAGGAGCTCGGCGGCTGGGATCCACTCACCCCGGATCAGGCAATGGAACGAGCGCTCGCCTTGGGCTACGAACAGGTCGCTCCCGAAGACCAGGGAATCCTTGTCCTGCACCGCGATATCCCGGTAGATCCGGTGTGCTCCTCCTACCTTCAGCGTTAGCCTCACGGGCCCGTCACTTTTCGGTGGCGGGCCCGTAGCGTATCTGCCGCACTCGGCAATCTTTAGTTTTTCTTGAGCGAATCCTAACACCACATTCGAATCTTTATTCGAACAAACACCGTACAATTAACACATGTACGAAGCAATGGAACAACGCCACCGCCCACCCATACCACCAATCCACACCGACTGCGCAGAACTGCTCACCGCACTGTCCGCCAAACTCACCCACATCCTGGACTGCGGCAGCGCCAGCGACTGCGCCACCGCCATCGAAGAACTCGAAGCCCTCACCTCAAGCTACGACTACCTCAAAACCATGCTCGCCCACCAACTCGAAAAAGAAGTCTTCCGCACCAACGAAAACAACGGCCTCTACCTCGACGACCCCACCCACGGAGCCGCCAGCACCGTCGCCCTCGCCCGCAAACGCTCCCCCAACGGCGCCCGCTCACACCTCATCAACGCCC
>NZ_JBIUXY010000020.1:0-31763 GCF_044744225.1 Glutamicibacter sp. NPDC087344
ATTCGGTACGCGCAGACGCTTGCCCTCGATACGGAACTGCCCCGAAGACAGGCGGAATGATTCTGCGCTCACGTTCTTCTTCTTGAAGGTCGGGTACTTGGCACGGCCAGCGAAGAAGTTCTTGAATGCCACACCTAGGGCGATGATTGCTTCTTGTGGGGCGCATTTAGTGGATTGGAGCATCCATGGGAACTGTGCTCGTTTGATGCTGTTCAGTTCACGACGCAACGCATACTGCGTCGGGGCTGGCAGGGAAGGGTCGAGTTTTCTTGCTTCGTATTGTTCGTTCCATTGGGCTAGCGCCCAGTTGTAGGCGAAGCGAGCAGTGCCGGAAGCTTTGGCAAGCCCGGTGGCTTGCTTGTTCGTGGGGGCGAGCCGGATTTTATGTGCTTTGTGCATCGTTCACCGCCTGAGTTGCACCGTCGGTCAGCTTCTTATTCTTCTTCTCGGTCTCTGGTACGGATGTTAGCTGCTGGTACCGACAATAAAGGCGTTGAGGGTGTTGGTGGTTCTGATGTGTGCCGGTTGGGGATAAAAGTATTCACCTGTTGTCTGGGTTGGTTTCAGGCGTGGAGACAGTTCATCCGGATTTGCGTACCGTCATGGGGTCCGTTCGGCGATGAGCTTGTCCTCTTGATCCCACCGGTGCAGTGCCGAAAAGGTAACTGCAAGCCTTTCGACGGCTTTTCCGATCGGCAGGTACTTACTGATCTGAGGCTGGTATTGCTCTGTTTGGCGAGGTTCAAACAAACAGCAAGCAACCCCCACTTCGTGGGGGTTTCAAATTTAATTTCAAATTTAATCTGTCGAATTTAATCTGTCGAATTTAATCCCGGGCCTGCACCCGGAACATGAAAACTTCTCGAAGCCCTCGCGTCCTCCGCTTCTCTGGGGAGATTTCAGGATTAGCCAATTCCAACCTTCGGACGTAGCGAATGCACCCGATGCGGTGCGTGGAGTCCGGGTCCGCCGTGCGATCACCTCGCACAGGGACAAACACGGATCCACTCTTCGGCTCCGAGTCCGAACGCTTGAAAGCGAGCCATTCCGGCGGGGTTTGATATCCACCCGCCTCTGGGCTCCGTTCCAGAAAACACCCAAAAATACAGGGTTGTGCGTTTCCCGCAAATCGCATAGTGTTGTCAGACAATCTGCAATTCTGAAAATAGGTGTCCCATGACTGAATCATCACCCGGCAAACGCGCCCCGGGAAGAGGCCTGGCGCCGGTCGCAACACTCTCCCGAAGGGACGCGGCGGCCAATGAGATTCGAAGGTCAATAGTCCTGGGGCATGTAAAACCCGGAGAAAAGCTGACCGAGATTCAGATGGCCGAGTGGCTCAACGTGAGCAGGCCGACCGTGCGCGAAGCACTGAATCAGGTCGTCCAGGAGGGGCTTGTCATCCAGGAGCCCTATCGCGGATTACGGGTTGCGTCGATGGACGATACGTCGTTGATTGATTTGGCACGCACGCGTATGGCCTTGGATATGCTGGCGATCGACGGCATTTTGGCGGACACCAGCGGCAGACGCTGGGAGGTGGTCGAAGAAGGTTGGCGCCAGTACAAACAAATGGCCTTTGATACAGACCCCTTCGTGCAGCATGCCGGCCACCTGTCCTTCCACGAGTCCATCTGGGCCGCTTCGGAAAACGCGATGCTGCTTAAACTTTGGCCGGTAACACGGGCGCATATGACCCTCGCATTGGCCCAGGACCAAGCCATTCGCCAAGATCCCGAGCGGGCGTATCACGTCCACGAGGTGTTGATGGGTGTACTGCGCTCCGGGGACCGCGAAGCAATCAAGGCCGCACTGGAAGAACACACCATGCACAGCGTGAAGGAGCTGCTCGAATTGTTAACTACCAAGGAGAACCAATAGATGCGCATAGTAGTGGTCGGATCAACTGGACATATCGGCTCAGTGGTAACCCGCGAGCTCGCCAAACGGCATGAGGTGATCGGCATTTCTCGCTCGTCGAAAATCACTGTCGATCTCACAGATCCTACGTCAATCACAGACATGTACCGGCAGGTAGGCACCATTGATGCGATCGTCTCCTGTACCGGCAAAGCGGCCTTCAAGCCGCTGAACGAGTTGACCTACGCGGACTTCACTTCGGCGTTTTCAGATAAGGCCATGGGGCAAATTGAGCTTGTCCGGCAAGGTTTAGAGCACCTTCCAGACGGCGGCTCCTTCACCATCACCTCAGGCATCCTGGCCCGCGAGGCAATTCGCACCGGGACGGCGGCAGCCGCGGCAAACGGCGCACTGGAATCTTTTGTGCTCTCCGCCGCGACGGAGTTGCCACGCGGGCAACGCCTGAATGCGGTGAGCCCCAGCGTGCTCGAAAGCGCGCCAGGATATCACTCGGCATTCCCGGGATTTGAACGAGTATCGGATGAGCAAGTAGCACGCGCCTATGTACGTTCGATCGAAGGTGTTGAGACCGGGAGAATTTTTAAGCTGGGATAGTTTTCCGGTTTTCATAAGGGGGTTGCAGCTCTGGCTGCAACCCCCTTTTTTGTCTTCCAGATAGGGCCAAAAGTCCATCGGTCGAATGCACTTCGGCCATTTTCTCTTGATTCTCCCTAGTCATCCACGTGCGCCAGATAGTTTTTTTGAAAAATTCAGGCAAGGCGTAGACGTGTCCCCAATCACAGGCTATGCTCATATCTAACGTCAGATTGTTTGACAATCAATCAAAGAAGATTGGTCGGACTGATCTGTTGCAAGACGGTCAGCGGTCCAGTTGAGCTGCAGGCCGAAGCAGGTTGCCCCACTCGGGACAACCTGAAGGCCCATAGATTCGCCAGGGAAAAATCATGACAAAAACAAGCAAAGTTGTACTCTCCATCTTGTTGGTGGTTGTTGTCGGACTCGTCGGCGGCTACTTCGGCGCCGGCATGCGCGGCGGCGCAGGCAACACCAACAGCGCATCCGCAGCCACGGAAGGTTCCTGGATCCAGAAGATCCGCGAAAGTGGCGAACTTCGGGTGGGAATCGCTTCAGCTCCCCCGATGACCGGAGAGCAGCCTGACGGAACCATGGGTGGCCCCAACGTTCTCCCGCTGAAGAAGCTGGCCGAAGAAATCGGCGTCAAGTATGTTCCGGTGGCCGCCGAGTGGAGCAAGATGGTGGCAGGTTTGCAGGCCGACCGTTTCGACGTCGCAGCCTACCTCGATTCAACGTCCCAGCGATCTCTGGCCATCCAGTTCACCGTTCCGGTCTACCGCTACGAAGGCGCCTGGTTGGTTCGCTCGGACTCTGGCTTCAAAAGCACCGACGACATCGTGAAGGCAGGCAAGGTCACCCTGGCTACCGGCACATCCTACGAGCCGGTGATCACCGCCATGGATGTAGAGGTCATTGGGTCGGAAAGCGTGCCCCAGGCGGTAACCGCCATGAAGGCCGGACGCGCGGATGCGGTATTCGCCGACCTGCCAACACTGGCAAACGCGGCCCAGCAAGACAGCTCCTTGAAGATCGTCATGCCGAATCCGGAAATTTTTGTCCAGGACTCGAACTACGGCGTCAACGAGAACATCGACGCCCGCTCACTGCAGATCCTGAACATCGCGATCCAATCGGCGCAAAATGACGGGACCCTGCGCACGGCCTTCGACGAGGCAGGCGTGATCACCCCGGAGACCCTCGGCGATTTGGAAATGAAATAGTCCGGCAACGGGGCTAGGAGAAAATCATGGACTACAACTTTGACTGGAACGTGGTGACATCCAATTTCCCAAGATTGCTGGAAGGTTTGGGTCTCACCGTACAGATCACGCTGATTGTGATTGTGCTGTCGATGGTGCTGGCGGTACCGGTAGCACTCATGCGTATGTCGCAGATCGAGGTGGTGCGTTGGATTGCCCAGTTATACATTGAGATTTTCCGGTGCACCCCGCTGCTGGTGCAGCTGTTCTGGATGTACTACGCACTGCCGACACTGACCGGCATCACCATCCCGGGTATGGTGTCCGCGGTAATTGCACTGACCGCGAACCTGACCGCATTCATGGCTGAAGCCTACCGCTCGGGATTCCAAGCTGTTCCCGAGGAGCAGGTGGAAGCCGGCAAGATGCTCCGGCTGAACCGGGTCCAGCAAATCCGCTACATCATCATTCCGCAAGCACTACGGCAGCAGATGCCGGTGATCATGTCCTTGAATATTTCGATCTTCAAAGACACCGCGCTGGTTTCCACCATCGCCGTCGCAGACCTGATGTTCACCGCAAACAAGATCGCCTCCGAATCGTACCGAGCACTGGAAATCCTCTCCACGGCGGCACTGATGTACTTCATCATCGCGTTCCCCGCCTCGCTGATCCTGAGCAAGGTTGAACGCAACATGATTGAAGGAAACAAAAAGGGCAGCACCGGCCAAAAGAAGCTGTTGCGCCCCAAGACGGCAGTAGCCGGAAAGGCGGTGGGGGCACAATGAGTGAGACAAGTTTGCAACACAACATCTCCGCAAAAGTTGGCGAAGTACTTGCTTCGGCCCGCGGATTGCAGAAAAGTTTCGGACCCATCCAGGTCATGCGAAACGTCGACTTCGACATGCACGCCGGAGACATCACGGTCATCATCGGCAAGTCGGGCTCCGGAAAATCAACCCTGCTGCGGGCCTTGGCCGGCCTGACCGAACCCGATGAGGGAACCATCGACTTCGACGGGCAGCGTGTTTTTGAAGAAGGAAAACGCACGCCCCAATGGAACAAGGTTAATTCCCATGTGGGGATGATCTTCCAGAGCTACACCCTGTGGCCGCACATGGATGTGCTGAACAACCTGGTCCTCGCCCCGCGCAAACGCCTGGGACTGTCGGCCGCCGAAGCCATGGAACGCGCCGAAGTTGCACTCGCTGAAGTGGGAATGGCCCGGCACCTGCGTTCCAAGCCGATTCAGCTCTCCGGCGGCGAACGCCAGCGTGTGGCCATCGCCCGGGCGTTGATGATGCAACCCAAGATGCTGTTGTGCGACGAGATCACCAGCGCCCTTGACCCTCCGGTAGCCGCCGAAGTACTCGACGTACTTCGCCGGTTGAAAGAGGAAGAAGGAATCGCCATCGCCCTGGTCACCCACGACATGGCCTTCGCCTCCAAAGCCGCTGACCGGCTGGTCTTTTTCCACGAAGGAGAAATCGCCGTCAACACCACCCCCGATGAAGCTTTCAACCACACCGATAACCAGGACCTGAAAAAGTTCGTTGACGCAGTGCGTTTCTAGCCCATTGCACCGTAGAAGAAAGGAAAACTCCAGTGCACACCATAGTCATCGGCGGCGGAGTGATCGGCCTGACGCAGGCCTACCACCTGGCCCGCGAAGGAGAACAGGTCACCCTGGTTGATTCAAGGGCTACCGGTTTGGGCGCCAGTGAAGTCAACGCCGGATGGATTGTGCCGGCAGAGGCCGCCCCGGTCCCCGGACCCGGTGTGGTGCTCCAGTCCATGAAGTGGATGCTGCGACCGGATTCACCGCTGTATATCCGCCCCTCGCTGGACCCCGAATTCGTGAAATTCATGCTCGGGATGTGGGGCAAATCCAACCGCTCGGCTCAACGCGCAGGTTTCGACGGGCACCTGAGGTTGGCCCAGGACACCGTGGAGATCTTCGACGAGTACCAGGCTGAGGGAATCGACTTCGAAATGCATTCGGCGGGCCTGCTGATGGCGTTCACCCAGCAGGAGATCCTGGAACACCACGTGGGCAACCTGGATTTGCCGGCCTCCTACGGGCTGGACCCCCAGGTCTTGCTCGGCGACGACGTGCGAAACCACGAACCGCTGCTCTCGGATGTGATCCGCGGGGGCATCTACTACCCGAAAGAACGCCACGTGGATCCCGGTGCGCTGTGCCGGGCGCTGCATACCAAGCTGATCGAGCTGGGTGTGCAGATCCTGGAGAATGCTCCGCTGCAGGCGGTCTCCCATTCGGGTGAAAAGATCCACTCGATCACCGCCGGCGGCCGCACCCTGAGCGCGGATCACTACGTCCTGGCGGCCGGCGCCTGGACCGGGAAACTCTCCAAGCTCTTCGGCACCGCCCTGCCGGTGCGTCCGGGCAAGGGCTACTCGGTGGAGGTCGACCCGTTGCCGCTGCGCTCAGCCACCAACCTCTGGGATGCAAAGGTGGCAATCACCCCCTTCGAATCCCGTTTGCGGATCGCCGGAACCATGGAATTCGGCGGCCTGGATGAGGACATCAACCAGGTCCGGGTGGATGCAATCCTCCGGGCCCCTGGCAAATACCTGCGCGGCTTCACCGTCCCGAAAGGCAAGGTCGAGGCCAAGGCCGGAATGCGCCCCATGACCCCGGACGGAATGCCGATCATGGGCAAGCTGCCCAAGCTGGAGAACGGCTATGTCTCCACCGGACACGGAATGCTCGGGGTCACCCTGGCCCCGGCGAGCGCCGAGGCGATGACGCAGCTGATCCGCACCGGTACACGCCAACCGAAGCTGAACATTTTCGACCCGGCGCGTTTCGCCCGGTCCCACTAAACACACCAGACACCTACACCCGTGAGGAACACTAAAATGTCGAACCGTATCACCAAGGAATTAACCGGCGTGCTGGCCGCAGTCACCACCCCTTTCACCGCCGACGGCTCCGCGATTGACGAGCAGAACCTGCGTGGCCAGGTAGAACGCCTGATCGCCGGGGGAATCCACGGCATCGTTCCCACCGGAACATCCGGAGAGTTCCTCTCGCTCAGCGACGACGAGTACCGGCGTGTCATCGAGCTCTATGTGCAAGCGGCGGCCGGACGCATCCCGGTCGTGGCAGGCATCGGCGCGATGACCAATGCCAAAGCCATCGAGCTGGCGCAGCACGCGGAACGGGTGGGCGCCGACGCCATCATGCTTGTCCCGCCGTTCTACGACCCGATGACCTTCGAGAACCTGAAGGCCTTCCTCGCGGACGTCGCCGCCTCCATCAACCTCTCCATCGTCTACTACAACGTGCCCGGTGCCACCGGCATCCAGTTGAGCGCCGAACAGATCGCCGAGCTCGGTGAAATCGAGGGCCTCGACTACCTGAAAAACACCTCCGACGATGCCGTGGGCCTGACCGAGCTGCTGGTCAAGCACACCGATAAGATCAAGGCATTCAACGGCTGGGATACCCTGACCTTCCTGGGCATTTCGCTCGGCGCGCAGGCCTCGGTCTGGGGTGCGGCAGGTGTGGTCCCCGGGCTTGCCGCCGAGTTCTGGCAGACGCTGGCCGTGGAGAAGGACCTGGCCAAGGCCCGCGAGCAGTGGAAGATCCTGTGGGAAATTTCCGACTTCTTGGAATCCGTCCCCTACCCGGCCGGGCTGAAGGCCGGTTTGGAGCTGATCGGCCACCCGGCAGGTCCGGTGCGCGCCCCGCTGCGTGAAATTTCTGCCGAAGAAAAGTCCCGTTTTGCGCAGATCCTTGCCAAGGCCGGGGTTTTGCCTGTAACAGCATAATCATGGAATATTTCGACACCATAGAAGTTCATGCCGAAGGCGAACCCGGACGGATCGTGCTCAACGCCGCCGAACTGGTCAAGGGCGAAAGCATGGAGGAACGCCTGGCCTACTGCCGGGAAAACCTGGACTGGCTGCGTTACCTGTTGCTGCATGAACCGCGCGGCTACCCGGCGCTGTGCGCCGTGTTGCTGCTGCCGCCGGTGAATGACGGCAGCGACTTCGGAATCATCGTCCTGGAGCAGGGAGGGTTTACCCCGATGTCCGGCTCCAACACCATCTGCGCGGTCACCGCGGCCATTGAGGGCTCGCTGATCACCCCGCGCGGGGAACGAACCACCGTGGTGATCGATACCGCCGTCGGGGTGGTCAAGGCCGAAGCGGCCATCCGCCCCGACGGGAAGGTCGCTTCGGTGACAGTCATCAACGTTCCCTCTTTCGCCGTCCAGATCGATGCGCCGCTGGTGCTTCCCGAGTTCGGCCAGATCGCCGTAGACGTGGTGTTCGGCGGGCAGTTCTTCGCCCAAATGGACCTGGCCCAGCTGGGCCTAGAACTGGATCCGAACAATGGCAAGGCACTGGCCAGGCTGGGGGTCATGATCAAGATGGCCGCGCGTGAACAGTTAGAGGTAGTCCACCCGCTCTACCCGGACATCAATGAGATCGCATTGGTGATGCTGCACTCCGGGCCTCCGGCCCCGGGCAAGGTCAATCGCAACACCGTGGTGCTCTCCAACTCGGTGCTCGACCCGAACGATCCTTCCAGCTGGGTGGGAGTGCTTGACCGTTCACCATGCGGAACCGGCACCAGCGCCCGGATGGCCGCCCTGTATGCCCGGGGGCAGCTTGAGTTGAACAAAAATTTTGATCACCACAGCATTATCGGTTCCAAATTCACCGGACGGCTGATCGGCACCGAACAGGTTCCCGGCTACCAGGCGGTGCGTCCGACCATCACGGGACGCGCGTGGATTACCGGCCGCGCGCAATGGAGCGCGCATCCCGCAGACATATTCCCGCAGGGCTACACCCTGTCAGACATCTGGGCCCCGCAAGCCCAGGAAACCACGTAAGAGAGACGAAGGAGCAGACCATGAGCGCAACGGCACTACCTACGCTGGCGGCCAGCCAATTCATCAACGGCCGCAGCGCCGAGGGAACCAGCGGCCAGTTCACCGACGTGATCAACCCCGCCACCGGTGAGGTGATCGTCCGGCTGCAGCTTGCCAGCACGGATGACGTGGACCGCGCGGTCGCCGCGGCCAAGGCCGCGTTCGTCCAGTGGTCCGCCACCACCCCCGGTGAGCGTTCGGCCGTGCTGGCGAAATTCGCCCGGCTGCTTGAAGAGCGTGCCGAGGAATTCGCGCAGCTTGAATCGGCCCAGGCCGGCAAACCGATCCGGCTGACCCGCGAATTCGACGTGCCGGGCACCATCGACAACGTCGACTTTTTCTCCGGTGCGGCCCGCAACCTGGAGGGCAAGGCCAGCGGGGAGTACTCGGCAGACCACACCTCCTCGATCCGCCGCGAAGCCATTGGGGTGATCGGCTCCATCTCTCCATGGAATTACCCATTGCAGATGGCCGCCTGGAAGGTCCTGCCGGCCATTGCCGCCGGGAACACCATCGTGTTGAAACCCGCGGAGATCACGCCGCTGACCACCACCCTGTTCGCACAGGTTGCGGCCGAGGCGGGGCTTCCAGACGGTGTTTTCAACGTCGTGGTGGGCAAAGGTTCCACCGTCGGTTCCTACCTGCTGCGCCACCCGGATGTTGCGATGCTCTCCTTCACCGGATCCACCTCGATCGGCCGCACCGTGCTGGAGGCGGCGGCCACCACCGCCAAACGAGTCCACCTGGAGCTTGGAGGCAAGGCCCCCTTTGTGGTTTTCGACGACGCCGATCTTGAAGCCGCCATCCACGGCGCGGTAGCCGGTTCACTGATCAACGCCGGGCAGGACTGCACCGCCGCGACTCGGGCGATTGTGCACCGCAGCGTCTACGAGCAGTTTGTCCAGGGGGTCGCCGAGCTCTACTCGAAGGTCAAACTCGGGGATACCGCCGACCCGGGCACCGATATGGGCCCGCTGGTCTCCCTGGCCCACCGGGAGAAGGTCGCCGAAATGGTTGAACGGGCCCGCGGTTACGCCCGGGTGTTCGGCGGCGGCATCCCCGAAGGGGAACAGTTCGCCAACGGCAGCTACTACCGGCCTACCCTGGTGGCCGATGCAACCCCGGATAGCGAGATTTTCCGCGAGGAAGTCTTCGGCCCGGTCCTGGCGGTCACCGTCTTCGATACCGATGACGAGGCGATCGCGCTGGCCAACGACACCCCGTACGGTTTGGCCGCCAGCGCCTGGACCACCAACGTGTACCGGGCCAACCGCGCCACCCGCGAGATCCGTTCGGGGTGCGTCTGGGTCAACGACCATATCCCGATCATTTCCGAAATGCCCCATGGAGGGATGAAGCAGTCGGGTTTCGGCAAGGACATGTCCAGCTACTCCCTGGATGAATACACGGTGGTCAAGCACGTGATGTTCGACCTCACCGGCGAACAGCACAAAGGTTGGCACCGCACCATCTTCAGCATTGACTAACGTCTCTGGCTGATCCGGGCCCGCGGCAGCGCCTCATCACCTGCCGCGGGCCACCCTTTGCTCAAGTCCTGCAACCACCACGCTTCTTTTGAAAGGTTTTTTGCATCATGGTCATCCACAACATCAACACCTTCGGTGCCAAGCGATTCGAGAATAAGATCGCGCTGGTCACCGGTGGCGCCGGAGGTATCGGTGCGGCGATTTGCGCGCGACTTGCGGCCGAGGGGGCAACCGTGGTCATCGCTGACACCGCCCAAGACGGCGCCGCTGCGCTCGCCCACGAATTACGTGACGCCGGTTTCAAGGCCGACACCAGCATTTTTGACCTCACCGATCCCGCCGCGTGCGCTCACGCCGTGCAGCAGGTAGTTGCCGCCCATGGGCGCATCGATGTATTGGTGAATAACGCCGGCATCAACCGGCGCGGTGCACTACTGGAGATCAGCGACCAGGACTGGGATCTGTCCTTTGCGGTTAATCTGGACGCCCTCTACCGGCTGTCCAAGCTGGTGGTACCGCTGATGCAGGCGCAGGGTGGCGGGTCGATCGTGAACACGGCCAGCCAGTGGGGAATCAGCCCGGCGCCGGGGCATCTGGCTTACAACGTCACCAAGGCGGCGGTGGTTTCCTTTACCAAAAACCTGGCCCGCGACTACGCTCCAGATAAAATCCGCGTGAATGCGATTGCGCCAGGTGAAGTCCTGACCCCCATGGTTGAAGCCAATCTTGAACGCACCGGGCGCACCGTTAAGGAACTTGATGCGCTGGTGCCCTTCGGCCGGGTGGGGCGTCCCCCTGAGATTGCGGCGCTGGTTGCCTTCCTCGCCAGCGATGAGGCACCGTACCTGTGCGGCAGCGTTGTGGAGATCACCGGCGCTCAGGCGGTGGCCTGAATGGCTGGATTGCTTGAGGGCAAGAACCTGGTGATCACCGGTGCTTCACGAGGCATCGGCCTGGAAATGGTCCGTGCGGCGCATCGTGAGGGCGCGCGGATTGTGGCCCACGCCGGGCGCAGCACCAACGCTGTCAGGGCGTTGACTGAGGAATTCGCAGGCGGGGTCACCGCACTGGCCGCCGACATGCAGGACGCTGTTGCCCGGCGCGATTTTTTCGCCGCCGCCCTGGAGTCGGTGGGACGGGTTGATGTCCTGATCAATAACGCCGGCGCGTGGCTGGAGTCCCCGGTGGCCGATCCCGTCTCCTGGGCTGAAGGATGGGAAAAGAACCTGGAGTTGAACCTCAGGGCGCCGGCAGACCTGTGCCGCGAGGCAATTGTGCACTTCCGCGAGCACGGCGGCGGTTCGATTATCAACGTCACCAGCCGTTCCGCGCATCGCGGAGATGACGCCCAACATTTGGCCTACGGTGCGGCCAAGGGAGGCCTGCAATCCCTGACCAAGGGAATCGCGCGAGGTTATGCCAGGGAGGGAATTCTGGCCTACGCGATCTCCCCGGGGTGGGTTGGCACCGAATTGGCTGCGCACCTGGACCCCCAGGACCCATCCATTACCGCCCTGCCCTTGGGGGAAATGACCCCGGCCAGTGAAGTTGCCGAGCTGGCGGTGTTCCTTGCCAGCGGTCGTTCCCGCCATATCACCGGCGCGACCATTGATATCACCGGCGCAGACTACGTGCGCTGATTCAGCCGGCGCGCAGCTCTAGCAGCTGTTGCACTGGCGGAGGTGAATGCTGTCCGGTCTGGCAGTCAAACAGCTGCCAAAGGATCGTAGACGATCCCAGCGTGCAATGATCAGTCAGACGGCCCTAAGTCTCGACCGACGCCTAACGATGGATACGATATGAACAAAATTTTTGATCAGACAGATTTCAGCTCTTCAGACCTGCACAACTTTGTGGTTTCCAGCATGCAAGCGGTTGGAGCTAGCCAGGATGACGCCGAATACATGGCCTACCACCTGGTGGCGTCGGAGATTGCCGGGCATCCGTCGCATGGTTTGCGTCGCCTGCCCGAGTATCTTTCACGCGCTGTCAACGGCCAGACGAACCCAGGTGCTCGGGCAACTATCGAAAAGGACTCCGGTGCGTTGCTCGCACTGAACGGCAACAAAACCTGCGGGCATTTTGCCCTGCGGGATGCCACCACGCTGGCCGTCGAACGAGCCTCGCTGCACGGCATCAGCGCGGTGACGGTGCGCAACAGCGACTTCGCCGGACGGTTCGCCCCCTTCTGCGAGCAGGCCGCCGATGCGGGAATGGTCAGCCTCATTTTTGGCAACAACAACGGTTCGCTCCAATCCGTGTTGCCTCCGGGTGCGGTGCAACCGCGGCTGTCGACCAATCCGATTGCCGCCGGGGTTCCGCGTGCCCAGGCACCGCATCTGGTCATCGACTTCGCCACGAGCGCCGTCGCCTCCGGCCGGCTGCACGATGAACGGGACCGTGGAGCGAGCGTCTCAGATCAATGGGTCGGCCACGGCGGCAACCTGAAACCTTTTGGCGGATTCAAAGGCTTCGGGCTTTCACTCATCGTCGAGGCCCTGGGCGGAGCCCTTTCCGGATCTGATACGGTCTCGGAACGCGACAGCGCCGAAGCCCAGGGAACCTTGATCATTGTGATCGATGTGCGCAAGCTTCGAAATCTTGATGACTACACAGCCCAGGTCGAAGAATTTATCGCCTATGTGAAGGACACCGAGCTGGAAGACGGAGCGGCTGACCTGAGAGTACCGGGGGAAAACGCTCCGACACGCTCAGACTTGGAGAAGGAACATCTCATCAGCCTCAGCGCGAAAACGTGGCAGAACCTCCAACACATCGCGAACAGAATAAACGTTGCTGCCCCGCAGCCACGCTAGATGCCGTCGCCCCGCCTGAACTGCACGGCACAAACGCTTAGCAGAAAACTCGGAATTCCAAAGCTCGGGCACAGGGTGCGTCCTTAGAGTTGAAGTACCTCATAAAGGTGCGAGTGATGATCGTAAAGTTCCCGTTGGATTTCCTCCCAACGGGAACTTTCCTTTTAAGTTCTCAAAGGGCTGCTGATTGCGATGGGCGGGAGCAAATGCGGTAATTTTGAGCGTACCCTCCCTGAATGAATCGAGCACAGTCATGTCCGCCGTCCAGTTAACTCCGCTGGAACGCCAGTCGGTTTGGCGCACCCTCAAATCGCCCCGGCTGCTGAAAACCGAATTACTGGCCGGGCTGGTGGTGTCCCTGGCGCTGATTCCCGAAGTTATTGCATTCACCGTCATTGCCGGGGTGGACCCGCGTGTTGGGATCTTCGCTTCGTTCACCATGTCCGTGGTGATCGCGTTTACCGGTGGACGACCTGCCATGATTTCCGCCGCCGCCGGTGCCGTAGCGCTGGTGGTGGCACCGCTGGTGCGGACCTACGGGGTGGAGTACTTGTTCCCGGCGGTGATCCTGGCCGGCGTCTTCCAGGTGCTGCTCGCCGTGCTAGGTGTGGCCAAGTTGCTGCGTTTTATTCCGCGCCAGGTCATGATCGGCTTCGTCAACGGTTTGGCCATCTCGATTTTCTTGGCGCAGATGCCGGAGCTCATTGATGTTCCGTGGGCAGTGTATCCGCTGGTGCTCGTGGGTATTGCGATCGTTTACCTGTTCCCGAAACTGACTTCCGCCATTCCAGCGCCGCTGGTTGCCATTGCGGTGCTGACAGCGGTTACCGTATTCGCGCACATTATGGTTCCCACGGTCGGAGACCAGGGAGAACTTCCCGAATCGCTGCCGGTTTTTTCTCTTCCCACGGTTCCGCTGAACCTGGAGACCTTCCAGATCATCGCCCCGTTTGCGGTCGCTGTTGCATTTGTCGGCCTGCTTGAATCGCTGCTGACCGCCAAACTCGTCGACGACATCACCGACACCCCGTCAAATAAGACCCGCGAGTCCTGGGCGCAGGGTGCGGCGAATATTGTCACCGGATTCTTCGGCGGGATCTGCGGCTGTGCAATGATCGGGCAGACCATGATCGGTGTGAAAGTCTCTGGCGGGCGCACACGGATTTCCACGCTGTTCGCCGGTGTTTTTATGCTGCTCCTCGCCGTCGTTTTCGGCGACGTGGTGGCCCAAATTCCCATGGCCGCATTGGTTGCGGTGATGGTGGTGGTCTCGGTGGCGACGTTCAACTGGCACAGCATCCGTCCTTCCACGCTGCGCATGATGCCCAAAAGCGAAACCTTTGTCATGCTGATCACCGTGGCTTTGACCGTGGCGACCAACAACCTGGCCATCGGCGTGGGCGCGGGTATCGTCGCCGCGATGGTGCTCTTCGCTAACCGGGTGGCGCACTTCGTGACGGTTGAGCGTCGGATTGAGGATGGAACGGCCATCTACACGGTGACCGGCGAACTGTTTTTCGCCTCCTCCAATGACCTCTACACCCAGTTCAACTACGCCGAGGACCCTCAGAAAATTGTCATCGACCTCAGCGCCTCCCATGTGTGGGATGCCTCCACGGTGGCCGCGCTGGACTCGGTGACAACCAAATACACCGGGTACGGAAAAACCGTAGAAATCCGCGGACTCAACGAGCCAAGCGCCAGATTCCGCAACCGGCTCAGCGGCAACCTCGACTAGGGCGTGTTCTGTAAGCATTGAACGCCACTGGCGTGGATAGTTTTGTTCCGTCTCCTCGCTGGAAAAGAGTTGCCTCGGGATCTGACTTCTGCGGTGGGCGCTGCGGGTATCACTTACGCTTTCCCCAAGTCGGCGCAGTGGGTCGGGTGCTAGTAGCTGAATGAGCTCGCGCTGATCTGCCGAGGTAGCCCCTGAGGAAGAAGTTGCGGTCCAAAGCACTCAAGATCCTTTGAGTCAAGTACTCACGCCTCGTGTTTTTGGATGATATGCAAGACGCTTTATTAATGTAATACTTTAAAAGCTCAAGTGAACATTGATATATCGCAGGAGGAGAAATTGAAAATTCGAAAAGTGATTGGCGTATCAACCGCAGTCTTGGCAGCTTCTGCACTCGCCTTGACTATTGTTGGCCCGGCTAATGCCGCGCCACGAGTCGCTGAACCTCCGGTGCTGACCGCTACCTCTAACTTGGGGTTGACAGTTGGTGAAGCACAGCAGGTTGAAGAGTTGTTGCGGGCGATCGACCAGATCCCCGAGTCGGTCCTCCTCCAAGGAGACGAAGCGACCCGTCTCTGGGTGGCTCAGAATCTGGGAGAGAAGCCATTGATTATCGGTGGTATCGCCGTGGCCAAGCCCGCCGGCTTTCTAGAGTGTTCAGGTGCTATCTTGCTGGCAATCGGAACGACTGCGATTCCGGCTGCCAAGATCCTAAAGATTAAGAAGCTGATGGATTCGTTGGGCGGCGTGACCAAAGCAATTAAGCTAATGTGGGGAGCAAGTTTTTCCCACGAGAAGATGAAGGCACTTGGTGGTGCAGCTGCTGCACTTGGAGCTGAATTGCTCGGCATCGCGGCTGTCAAGAAAGCTTGTAGCTAATTAAGGGAAAGTAGAGGCGAAATGAAACCGAACCTCAGATACACATTAGTGTTCGCCTGTTTCACGGCAGCGGCTGTCTCCTTCGTGTTACTTGATAGTTGGCTCGTGCCAGCGATTTTTGGGGCGTGGGCGATCATGATTCTCGCGTTCTTCGGTGGCAAACGGGAGGAAGTCAGGCCCGGTGCTGCCGATGGCATCGATCCTAAAGCTGTCAAGGAATACCGAAAGCAGCATCCAGAAGCATCGATCGTCGAGGCCGTCAACGCGATCGGCTCGTAGAGACAAGCATGACAGGCCCCAGAGTGACTGAAAAGACGCTCTGGGGCCTTGTAGCACGCGCGTTCAGTACCCGGGCGATGAGCTACTGAAAGGTTCTACCGAGCTGAGTACGCAATCACTCGCCCCAGAAGGACATGACCACCAGAAGCGTATCCCGCCTCTCCGGGGACGTATCGACCGGCAGCCAATTCGTCGCCCAACTTCGACCGGAAGTTAGCGTCAGCATCGACCTCCACGATCCACGGATGACGCCGGCAGGTCGTACGACTCCAGCTGGCCTATCGCCAGTGGTTCAGCAATCACATGGGCTGACCGGGGCAGCCGGCCGTGATCTGGCGGTAGTGATTCGATGCCCTTCCATACTCTGCCTGTGAGCTCTCCGCGTCCGGGCATATTCAAGGTTTAACAAGTTTTTTGGCGTGGACTAAAAGTATCTGTTCCAGATCCCTTTAGCGCTGACATGACACGCCCTAGTCGCGCTGCATGGTCCGCTCGCGTTTGAAGGTATACATGGCGCGGTCCGCGCGAAGAATAACCATGCTCAGGTTGTCATCCGGGTTGGCGGTGGCCACACCAAAACTCCAGCTGTGTTCGGAGCTGGCATGAATTCTTTGCATCAATCGCTCTGCTTCTTCGAATGTAGTGTTGGGGAACAACAGCACAAACTCATCCCCACCCAGCCGGGTCACCAGATCACTTTTGCGTGTTGACCTCTCCAGATGTCGAACCAACCCGCGTAACGCGTCATCACCGGCGGCATGGCCAAGACGGTCATTAATTCCCTTAAACCCGTCCATGTCCACCAGGACAACGCTGACCGGCTGATGCTGCTTGCGCCCCTGGAGAAGAGCCATGTCGCCACGCCTTCCCAAGGCCCGCCGGTTGTAGGCCCCGGTGAGTGTGTCGATCTCAATTTGTTGCTTGAAATTTCGTTTCACATAGCTACCGACAATCATGCCGACGATCGTGAAAAACACCAGGCTCACCACGTTGAGCACACCGCTGTGATGCTCCGTGCCGATGGCCGGTCCGAAAAGTTGCGAGTACGCGATGGTGAAGGTGAGCACCGGCAAAACAGTAAGTTTCGTCAACATGCCGGGGAACAACCAGGACATGTACAGCGCGATGAGAGGGAATTCTTGAAGACGGAAAACAACTTGCTCGTGGTTGACCGTGAAACCAACAAAGTACACGAAAGCGGTCAGCTCCATAAGCGCCCCGATGTAGGCAATCCACAGGGGAAAGTTGTTTCGCAGAATCGCGATGAGGGCCACTACGGTAATGGATCCGAGGAAACGGATCACGGCAATAACCTGCAACACGGTTGAGTCAAAGGTGTTGAAGAGATTCAGTCCATAAAAAATGGTCAGGAAACAGGCGACGATACCCGTCACCGCAATCTCCATGTTGGTGATCTCACGAATTCGCGCGGGAAGCATTCGTGAGCGCCACGAACCGCTTGATTGAGTTCGCTTGTCGGCCTTTTTCACTGAGCCTATCCACCTCAATATCTTCTGATTTGTACAACGTTGGCCCCGCCAGGAGCACCGGCAATGTATGATCTGCTTCGGGAGTGTGCTCCGGTTGACCTCGGCCAGACGCAAAATCACTGTCCCACACTCGATAGGCAGATAGTGAAGTTCGTTTTTCAGCCCCTCATTGACCTTCAGGACAAAACTCTACTGGGTTTTGAAGCTCTCGCCCGTTTTGACGACGGCCGCGGACCCCACGAACATTTCACCCAAGCGCGCGCCGACGGAACATTGGTTGCCTTGGAGTTGGAAGCAATCCAAGGAATCATCGACGCGAGCAACGAGCTGCCCGATGACTATCTGATTACCCTCAACGCTTCTGGACCATCCATTGAAGCGTTCGCTGAATCAGCTCTGAGCCTGGATCAACGGCTGGTCTGGGGACTTGAGCTGAATGAGGAGTCCGAGCCTTGCTCGTCGGGCCGGGCCCGCCAATATGCGGACATGCTCGGTTGTTTGCTCCTCATCGATGATGCAGGCGTCGCCTACGCCAACCGAGAGCGTATCGAATGCCTCAGCCCAGACATCGTCAAGCTGGATCGAAGCATGATCAGGGATTATGAATCCTCCGATACGGTTCGGCGAATGGTTCACAATCTCTTGGAAGCAGCACGGCAAACCAATGCCAAAACGCTGGCCGAAGGAATTGAAACCCCAGAACACGTCGAGCTGGTTGCCCGGCTTGGGTTCGCCTACGCTCAAGGATTCTTTTACAGCCAAGGCCTTCCCGCCAATCAGCTTTCATCAGCTATGAAGGAGCTCAGCCAGCGCACCGGAATCAACACCCCGGGTTTCTAAAGCGCATCAGTTGCCAGCCGCAACAGGACCGAACACTGAATAGATGCAGAACCCTTATTGCTGAATCCCGCAGTTGAAACCGCTAGTCCCCTTACGCGGTGTGTAATCTCGCAACGTAGTGAACACTGAATCTCAGAGGTTCGTGGACATCCGATTTCGTGGCTTTACCAGCTCGCCACATGCCGGCTTGCCAGAACATCAGTACCATTTCAACCTATTCGCCACAGTTAATGACGTTTAATGACTTCGCTTAATCAGTACGCTTAATCAGTATGTGCTTTCGAGATGCCCCCGGTTTTACGGAAGCCCTGCCCTGTACCGGGACATGCCGAGTAAAGCTAGTACGGTTTGATACCGCAGCACCGGCACCCGCGAGCTTGGGCATGCCTTGAGTATTGATGATAATCCGTACACAAGTTCTGCTTCTTTGATGAAACACACATGAAATCGCTCTCGACTCTATAATTCACAGACTTATGACAAAAATGAAGTGAAGAGGATCTACATAATGAGAATGATGTTGCCTTTAGCTGCGGTCGTTGGCAGTCTGATGCTGGCTCTCACTTCATGCTCGGGAAGTTCAACCACCGCAGTGCTTCCAGCTTCAAGCGAAGAAACTGTCCAGATGACCGCGGATTATCCTTCATATGGGTCACCGCTCAAAGCTGCAGCGATAAGTGATCTCGTAGTAGTCGGTGTCCCGGTGAAGTCTTGGGATGACGTCATCTATCCTGACCGAGTTGATTCGGATGATCCAGTCAAATACCCACAAGCTGGGTTCTCTGAGGAAGAAACCGATGAGTTTATCGCGGACTCTGGGGTACCAATTACAGTTACTGAATTCGAAGTAACTGAGGTACTCAGCGGCGACGCGAAGGTGGGCGATAAGATCCTGGTAGATCAGTTTGGCGGCACCAGTAGCGGAGTTGCCTACGAAACAGAAAACGCCAGTAACATGCGGAATTTCTCCGCTTCAAAGCTTCGCAGCGAGAAGACTCGCATCATGCTTTCGCTAAGTGAAAGTCACGGAGGGCATCGTGAGCTTGTGAATCCTGAAGAAGGACTCAATTTCGTTTCTTCCAGTGGTGAAATCGGCACAGTCGACGGCGAAAGCACTGGAAAGACCACGGAATCGTTCAAGAAAGCTCTGAATCAGGAGAACGGCTAAAATTCCCCACAAAGTCTTATCTGTTTGAGGATTACCTGCTGAAGAACATACGTCTGTCTGAGACTTCAAAAAAGCTGCGTGTGGAAGATGCTTTGCTTGGAAGTATCTTCCACACACAGAATCGTCTATTCGTAAACGACGCTTCGATGGTCTGCGTCGATTGCTATGACCACGTATTGGGCATCTAGTTTGTCGCAGACGACTCGGTAGTCGCCGATCCGGTAGCACCATAGACCTGGGCATGTTCCAGTGAGTCCTTTTCCTCGGCTTCCGGGGTTTCCAGTTGTTCGATTGCTTGGAGTGCGTTATATATTCGCTGAGCTACTGGCTCGTCTGATTCTTCAGCCATTTTTTCGACGGTTGAGTCTAGCTCCACCCGCCATTGGGCACTCAGTGTAAGTCTCCAAGGTTCGGTGCTGATTCAAGGCCGAGTTCTTCTCCAAGATCAGCCAGTGAACGTGTCGCTACTTTTCCTGATCGAAAGAGTGCAGCGCGTTCATTGATTCGTTGGGCGTGCTCGTATTCGTCGATAGACCCACTCAGGATGTCTCGTACGATTTCGCCGCGTGAGCAGTGCAAGGTTTGTGCCATGCGGTCTATGCGGTTATGTGTGTGTTCGTCTAATCGGACTGTGAATCCGGCTGTTAGTGCTCCCATAATTTCAAGGACAACGCAGGGTAACGCGCGAGGGGAGCCTTTCCGTCTTGTTGGCTTTCATGTCCGAGGTTGGCGTCTCCGAAGTGGCTAGGGATCAGGGCTGAAGCGTCGATCAGGGCCCGTCTAGGCCTGGGGTCGAGGCCGCGCCATGAGGATCCCCGAAAATTCGGAGGATCTTTTCGCGTTATCTCCGGCTGAAACCACGCCCTTACACCGATGCTTTTCCTGAGAACACAGACCCATTTTCCCTCTGCGGCTGACACTGTCGGTAGGTGACAGTATTCTTTTCACTACCGACTACCGACTACCGACCAACGCCGCACCGAACCGAGGAATCGACATGAGCGAGTTCCCGCAAGGAAGCGATGTTCATGATTCGAACCCCGAGGTTCCGGAGCATGGAATGCGCTCATTCCTGCATATCCTGATCAACACCGCCGTGGCCAATCTGACCACAAGCTACTTGTGGTTTGCTTTGACCTTCTGGGTCTACCTGGAAACGGAAAACGTGATGGCCACCGGCATCATCGGTGGTGCGTTCATGCTGCTGATTGCCTTGTTCTCCATGGTTTTCGGCACCATCGTGGATAAGCACCGGAAAAAGACTGTCTTCGTTTTCTCTGCCTCGGTGACCGCGGTGATGTTTACCCTGGCAGGGCTTTTGTACCTGTGGTTGCCGACCGAACGAATCCTGAACATCGGGGGCTGGGAATTCTGGCTATTCTGCATCGTCATCCTGCTGGGGGCCATCGTGGAGCAGATGCGCGGTATTGCCCTGTCCACCACGGTCACCTTGCTGATCCCGGTGGACAGGCACGCCAACGCCAACGGCCTAGTGGGCACCGTGCAAGGTTTGGCTTTTATTGTCACCAGCGTTTTCAGCGGGCTGTCGATCGGGCTGCTGGGCATGGGATGGACCTTGGTCATTTCCATTGCCCTGGTGGTGCTGACCATGCTGCATCTGCTCACCATCTCCATCCCCGAAGAACAGCCGCAGCCTGACCCCGATGCAGCGCAGCACAAAGCCGGCAACCTGCGGCTTGGGTTCACTACCGTCATGGCGATCCCCGGATTGCTGGCCCTGATCATATTCTCCATGTTCAACAACCTGATCGGCGGCGTGTACATGGCGCTCATGGACCCCTACGGGTTGACGGTCATGTCCGTGGAAGCATGGGGAATCACCTTCGGTTTGGCCTCAACCGGATTTATTGTCGGTGGAGCGATGGTGGCCAAATTCGGTTTGGGCAAGAATCCGATCCGCACCCTGTTGATTCTCGTTGCGTGCATGGGATTTTTGGGCGCGATTTTCACCCTCCGCGAGTGGGTGTGGTTATACATCGCGGGGATCTGGCTTTACATGTGCCTCATCCCGGCCTGCGAGGCCGCAGAGCAGACAGTGATCCAGAAAGTTGTCCCGTTCAGGCGGCAAGGCAGGGTGTTTGGTTTCGCCCAGATGATGGAGGCCTCGGCGGCCCCGATCACCGCCTTCCTGATCGCTCCGCTGGCCCAATACTTGATCATTCCGTTTATGCGCAGCCCCGAAGGGGACGCAAGCCTTGGCTGGCTTCTGGGCCAGGGACAGGCCCGCGGGATCGCGCTGATTTTCCTGGTCGGCGGCCTGATTATGGTGGTGGTGGCACTGCTGGCGATGACCACCGGGCAGTACCGCAAACTATCTGCCATCTTCCAATCACCGCAGCCCTCGCCGGCTGCCGAGACCCGCTAACGAATGGAGCCATCCGTGGCCAGTGCACCCAAAACTCAACCTACCGATGCCAGCGTGGAAGATTTTCTCGCCGCTGCCACCCCGGCCAAGCGCCGCACCGACGGACAGGCGCTCGCGCAGATTTTTGCGGAAGTCACCGGGGAAAAACCTGTTTTGTGGGGGCCGTCCATTGTGGGTTACGGCCAATACCGGTACGTTTCCCCCGCCAATTCACGCACCACCGGGTTCTGGCCCAAAACCGGATTCTCGCCACGCAAGGCGCAGCTGTCCCTGTACGGCCTCAAGGACCTCCCCGAGGGTGCGGCGCTGCTCCCCCGGCTCGGTACCTATACCGAGGGAGCAGGCTGCGTCTACGTGAAAAAATTGGAAGACCTGGACGAAGCGGTCCTGCGAGAGCTGATTGCCATCGCATTTTCACGCGAAGATGATTAAACGGCTTCCTCAAAAAATGCTTCGACCTCGCTGATCCCGGCGGAAATCACCGGAACCAGGCGTTCGTCAATGCTGTAGTTATCGCCCTTGCGCTGCAACAGGCCAAACCCTGCCAGCGAGGCCAGGGCTTGCGTGGCTTCGGGCAGCACCGCATCATAGATTTTCGCGCCGACATTGCGGCGCAGTCCGTCGAGGTCGCCCTCGCGGCCGGTGGACGCGGTCACCAGCAGGTTGCGCACCACCAGGTAGTGGGCTTCATCGCGCAAGCTGCTGTCCATGGTGGGGTTCAGGTGGGCCTGCACGCAGGCGACCGCCATTTCAAATAGCAGCTGGGCGCTGTCTGCCTGCTCGCCGTCCACAAATGCGGCGAACGCTTCCTCGTCACGCACGATGCTGGTTTCCGTGGTGGTCACCACCGACATCATGGCGGCGTTCCAAATGTAGTTGAAACGCAGCGGCGCCGGTTCGTCCTGGGCGATGTCCTGCGGGTTGATGTCCATGGCCGAAAAAACCTTGTCCCGGGTGGAGCTTGCGGCATCGGTCATGTCGTTGCTCAGGATGCCGTCGCCCAGCGCCAGCGCGAAGCTTTTCACCGACTGGAACAGTTCGGTGCCGCGCAGCAAGGTGCACAGTTCCGCGTCACCTTCGGCAAAACCTTCCAAGGCCTCTTCGATCATCTCGCGCAGCTCTTCAAGGTTCTCGGCCGGCCCCTGCCACAGGGTGTTCTCCTCGGCGAAGCTGAAGAAATCCAGCCAGGTGGAGAAGATCGGCTCCGGGGCCACGTTATCCGGCAGGTTAACCAAAAAATCGGCCAGGGCTTGGCCAAAGGTTTCCGGCTCCAGGGCGAAAAGGTTGGAGTTGCCAGCGGTTTGCGCGTATTCTCCGCCGATGGTGCGAATCACGTCCAGCTGGATCTCGGCGGCCTGGGCTGCATCAGCCGGGGAGAATGACGGGACCTGCGCGGCAACCCAGGTGACGTACTGGCCGCGCAACGCGTCGATCGACTGTTCAGCCTGGATCTTGTGCACGCTGCGCCCGCGCTGCGCCGCCTTGGCAGGGTTGCCTGCGCCGGAGTTCTTTTTGTTTTGACGCTTTTTGCTGGCCATGAGCCGTCCTTCGCTTGTGTGGAGGTTTTGCCTTTAAGCCTACGGGCAAGACCTCCACACCGGCGACCTGCCAGCTAGCGCAGCACCACGGTGCGGTTGCCGTACAGGAACACACGTCCCTCGCAGTGCCAGCGCACCGCGTTGGACAGCGCCTTGCATTCCGAATCGCGTCCGGCGGCCACCAGGTCCGCCGGTTCGTAGGTGTGGTCCACCTCAACGACCTGCTGGGTGATGATCGGGCCCTCGTCGAGTTCCGAGTTCACGTAGTGCGCGGTGGCGCCCACCGTTTTCACACCGCGTTCCCACGCCTGGTGATAAGGCTTGGCGCCCTTGAAGGAGGGAAGGAATGAGTGGTGGATATTGATGGTTTTGCCGCTCAGTTCCGTGGCGAGGTGGTCGGAGAGCACCTGCATGTAGCGGGCCAGCACCACCAGTTCGGCGCCGGTCTGATCGATCAGTTCCAGCAGGCTGGCTTCGGCCTGCGGTTTGGTGTCCTTGGTGATGGGGATGTGGTGGAAATCGATTCCGTACCATTCAACCAGCGAGCGGTGATCCGGGTGGTTGGAGGCAACCCCCACCACCTCGATCGGCAAGTCCCCGGAGTGCATCCGGAAGAGCAGGTCCTGCAGGCAGTGCTCGAACTTGGAGACCATGATCAGCACCTTGGTCTTCTGTCCACGCTCGCGCAGCTGCCAGTCCATCTGGAACTTTTCTGCGACCTCGACGAATTCGCGGCGCAGCGCATCGAGCAGGTCGGGTTCTGGATCTCCGGCGAAATCCACACGCAGGAACAAACGCCCGGCGCTCATGTCATCGTATTGTTTCAGTTCCACAATGGTGCGTTGGTGCCTGACCAGGAAACCGGTGATCGCGTGCACAATGCCAATGCTTTCCGGGCACTGAAGGGTTAAGACGTGCCGAACCTGTTCACTCATGGTCCACTTCCATTCGGTTCTCTGGGGCGCGGCGCCCGGAGGGTCGACACGCCAAATAAGTTTGTGTGGTTTTTTTGTAGGTGTTCAGCTCAAAAACCCCGGAGCCCGACGGGAAACCATCAACCCGCCGGGCAGGGCCCATGCAACAAACCGCTGCGCGACCTCCCGAATCAGCAGCGGTATGTTGTTCACCCCAGCTGAGCAACGCCGGCTCCGGGCCGTTCCCGCGCCCCGGCCGCGGCCTGGATGGGCCGGAACGGGGGCGGGTGGCGGACCGGGTGGCGCCCGGGGTGAAGGTGTGTGCGTCGCCTGGTTAGGCGACCGGTTCCGAGGAGAACTCGGTCATGGCATCAATCAGCCAATGCACGGTGTGCTCGGTGAACGAGGCACGTGGCAGGACGTACCACGACTGCTCGCCGGTACGCCACAACAGCACCGGGATATTCGCCAGCGTGGTGGTGATGGCCTGGTTGACCCCGAAGGCCCGCGGATGCAGGTCTGCCGGGCAGCTCTTGCGCAGCACCAGCGGGGCGGCCGGTCCGGACAGTTCCAGCACGCTGCGGTTGGAGGACAAATCCAGGATCTGGCCTGGGTTCTGCCCCAGTGCCTCGGTCAGCGCGCCGGTCAGGGCGGTGCCTTCCGGGGCGATGGCCAGGAACTCGTCCGGTCCGAGCCAGAGCACCGCGGTGCCCTGAACCGAGCCGGTGACCTGGCCAACCTGAGCCGGCAGCTGAAGGCCCAGCGCATTTTCCAGGGCGGCGAAACCGTCGCTGCCGGGGATTGCCCGCACGCCAACCTGGGTGGCGAAGGAGATTTCCTGCAGCGCCACCGCATTGGAAACGGAGGCCTGGGTCATCAGATCCGCCAGGTGCTCCGCCGGGGAACGACGCAGCGAGGTGGATTCAATCACGGTGTTATTAGCCATCGCGACGGCTCCCTTCCGGGTCAAAGAGTACGAGATCGGATACCAGTACATCAACCAGCTGGCCGTTGACCGGGGTCTTGAGCACTTCACCGATGCGGTTGCGCCCGTTTTTGATCAGTGCCAGCGCGAAGGTGCGTCCCAGCGCCGGCGAGTTGTAGGAGCTGGTGACCCAGCCTTCCATCGGGGTGCACCCCTCGGTTTCCACTGCTCCGTCGGCCACCAGGGCGGCGCCTTCGGCCAAGCGGAACGTGGTGTCCACCGGCAGCACGGAGACCAGGTGCTTGCGGTCTTCGCGCTGGTTGTCTTCACGTGCGTAGGAACGTTTGCCAACGAAGTCCTTGACCTTGGAGACAACCCATTCCATGCCGGCGTCCTGCGGGGTCACGGTGCCGTCGGTATCCTGGCCGACGATGATGAATCCCTTTTCCGCGCGCAACACGTGCATGGTTTCGGTGCCGTACGGGGTGATGTTGAATTCTTCACCGGCGGCATAGACATCTTCCCAGACGCGCAGCCCGTGCCAGGACGGGATGGCGATTTCGAAGGCGAGTTCACCGGAGAAGGAGATGCGGCTGATGCGTGCCTCGATCCCCGAATCCAAGGTGACGTCCTGGAAGGTCATGAACTTGAAGGCGTCGTTGGAGACATCCAGGCCGCTGACCAGCTTGCCGATGACCTCGCGCGAGCGCGGGCCGACCACGGCCACGGTGGCCAGCTGCTCGGTCACCGAGGTGCAGGTGACATCCAGTTCAGGCCATTCGGTCTGCAGCCATTCTTCCAGCCAGTCAAGCACGGCGGCCGCGCCGCCGGTGGTGGTGTGCATCAAGAAGCGGTCCTCGGCCAGGCGAAGGGTCACCCCGTCGTCGAACACCATGCCGTCGGCCTTGCACATCACGCCGTAGCGGGCCATGCCGACCTTGAGCTTGGTGTAGCCGTTGGTGTAGATGCGGTTGAGGAACTCGGCCGCATCCGCACCGCGGATCTCGATCTTGCCCAGGGTGGTGGCATCGAGCATGCCCACCGATTCGCGCACCGCCGCGCATTCGCGGTAGACCGCTGCATCCAGGTCTTCCCCGTCCTGCGGGAAGTACCAGGCACGCTTCCACTGTCCGACGTCCTCGAACTTGGCGCCCTGCGCCAGGTGCCAGGAGTGCATCGGGGTGATGCGCGCCGGGTCGAGCAGCTGGCCGCGGGTGCGGCCGGCCAGCGCGGCGAAGGCCACAGGGGTGTACGGGGCGCGGAAGGTAGTGGTGCCGATCTGCGCCGGGTTTTCAATACCCAGCACCGCGGCGATCACGCCGATCGCAGCCACGCCGGAGGTCTTGCCCTGGTCGTTGGCGGTGGAGATCGAGGTGTACCGCTTGATGTGCTCCACCGACTTCAGGCCGGCGCCGGTAGCGCGCAGCACGTCGGCGACCGACTGGTCGCGCTGCAGGTCAACGAAGTGGGTTTTGTAGTTCGCGGCGTCGTCCCCGTTCAGCGACGGGACCAGCCAGACCGGGCGGGTTTCCCCGGCCGGCACGGCGAGTGCCTGCGGCACGGTGGCGATCTGCTCAAAACCTGCGGCCGTCGCGGCGGCGGCGCCCACGGCGGCACCGGTGGACAGCGCACTGGCGGTGTCCAGCAGACCGGTCAACGCGCCGGCCAGGTGCTGGTTTGCCACCGCTGCTTCCGGGACGAAGGCGTGCAGCGAGGTATCCCACACCAGTTTGCCCTGGCGCTGGGAATGCAGGTGCACCACCGGGTTGAAGCCGCCGGCCACGGCCAGCACATCGGCTTCAAAACGCTGCGGGGCGCCCAGCTCGCGCTGGTCGTTCAGCTCTGCGACGATCACGGCGGACAGCTCGCCGGATTCATTGGCTTCGGTGTCCACCACCACGGAACCGGTGATGACCTGCACCCCGGCGCCAACGGCTTCCGCGGCGGCGGCGGAAACCCCGGCGCGGGCGTCGATCACGGCAACCACGCCGCCGGTGGCGGCGAGCTCTGCCACCAGGGCGTAGGCGGAATCGTTGGTGGTTGCCACCACGATCTGCTTCCCGGCGCGCACCCCGTAGCGGTTCAGGTAGCTGCGCACGGCGCCGGCGAGCATGATGCCCGGGCGGTCGTTGTTCTCAAAAACGATGGGACGTTCGTGGGCGCCGGTGGCCAGCACCACCTGGTTGGCGCGGATGTGCCAGACACGCTCGCGGGAGATGCCGGCACCGGAGGGGCCGTCCACGTGCACGGTGCGGCGCTGCACGGCGATCACGTAGTTCGCGTCGTAGGAGCCGAGCACCGTGGTGCGCTGCAGGTGGGTGGTTTCCGGCGCGGCGGCCAGCGCCGCGGTGGTCTCATCGATCCACGCGGCGGACTCTTTCCCGTCGATCTGCTCGCCGGCGGAATCACGCAGGCTGCCGCCGGCTTCGGCGCGTTCGTCGAGCAGCAGCACGCGGGCCCCGGACTTTGAGGCTTCACGGGCGGCGGCCAGCCCGGCGGGGCCGGCGCCGACGACCAGCACATCGGTGTGCACGTGCACGTGGTCGTAGTAGGCAGGGTCGGTGCTTGGATCCAGCACACCCAGTCCGCGCAGCAAGGTGGCGTTCAGGTTGGCGGTCACCGCGACGGTGGTGGCCGGGAGCATGGATTCGTTGATGTCCTGCTCGTGGCGGGCGGCCACGGTGATCAGGGCGTTCGGCTCTTCAACCCCGGCGGAGAAGATGCCGCGCGGGCGGTTCAGGTAGGTCGAATTGCCGCAGGCGCGCTGCCCGTTGGCCAGCATGGCGCTGGCCACGGTATCCCCGCGAAATGCCTGCAGTTCCTGCCCGTCGACGCGCAGGGACAGGGTTTCATCCCGGTCGACGCGGGCGGCCGGAGCCTGGTCGGCCGGCAGCCGGTAGGACGTGTTCTGGCTCATCGGGATCCTCCCTGGGTGTTCAGTTCTGGGCGTGGTTCTCCGGCCCCGTAGATGGCCTTGAACTCATAGGTTGCGGTGTCGCGCAGGGCGTTGAACCACTTGCGGCATCCGCCGGAGTGGACCCAACGCTCGGCGTAGATTCCCTTGGAATTTTCGCGGTAGAACAGGTAACGGGACCATTCCTTGTCGCTGAGGGCATTCGGGTCTTCGGGGTAGGCCACGTGGGCCTGTCCGCCATAGGAAAATTCGGTTTCGTTGCGCGGCCCGCAATTGGGGCACTGAATCAGCATCATGGTGGGAGCTCCTAGTGGGCCACGGCGGCTGCGCCGTGTTCGTCGATCAGGTGGCCGGTTTCGAAACGGTCCAGGCTGAACGGTGCGTTCAGCTTGTGGGCTTCATCGTTGGCGATGGTGTGGGCCAGGGTGAACCCTGCACCCGGGGTGCCCTTGAAACCGCCGGTGCCCCAGCCGCAGTTCACGTACAGGTTCTGGATCGGAGTTTTGGAGATGATCGGCGAGGCGTCCATGGTGGTGTCCACGATGCCGCCCCAGGTGCGCAGCACGTGGGCTCGGGCGAAGATCGGGAAGAGCTCCACCGCGGCGGCCATCTGCTCCTCGATCACGTGGAAGGCGCCGCGCTGGCCGTAGCCGTTGTAGCTGTCGATCCCCGCGCCCATCACCAGTTCGCCCTTGTGGGCCTGGGAGACGTAGACGTGGATGTGGTTGGACATGACCACGGTCGGGTGCACCGGTTCAAACAGTTCGGAGACCAGTGCCTGCAGCGGGTGGGACTGGATCGGCAGGTCGAAACCGGCCATATCCGCCAGCACCGAGGAGTGCCCGGCGCCGGCCAGGGCCACCTTGCCGGCGTGGATGGTTCCGCGGGTGGTTTTCACACCCGTGACCTTGTCCCCGTCCTTGAGGATGCCGGTGACTTCGCAGTTCTGGATGATGTCGATACCGTACTCGTTGGCTTTGCGGGCGAAGGCCCACGCCACGTGGTCGTGCTTGGCGATACCGGCGCGCGGCTGGTAGGTGGCGCCCATGACCGGGTAGCGGATGTCGTCCCCGACGTTGATGATCGGGCAGGCTTCCTTGACCTGTTCCGGGGTGAGCCATTCGGCGTCGACTCCGTTGAGCTTGTTCGCCTCGACGCGGCGGATGGATTCACGCACATCGCCGAGGGTGTGGGCCAGGTTCATGACCCCGCGCTGGGAGAACAGGAAGTCGTATTCGAGCTCTTCGGGAAGCTGTTCCCACAGCTTCAGGGACTTCTCGTAGATGCCTGCCGATTCATCCCACAGGTAGTTCGAGCGGATGATGGTGGTGTTGCGGGCCATGTTCCCGCCGGCCAGCCAGCCCTTTTCCAGGACTGCCACATTGGTGATGCCGTGGTTCTTGGCCAGGTAGTAGGCGGTTGCCAAACCATGGCCGCCACCGCCGACGATGACGACGTCGTAGGACTTCTTGGGCTCTGGGTTGGCCCAGAGGAATTCCGGGTGCTCTGGCAGCAAATCAGCCATGATTACTCTCCGATCTTTTTCAAGTTTGGGTACAGTGGGTGGTCCTGGGCCAGCTTCAACACCCGATCCTTCAACGCCGGCAACACCGAAGCATCCCCCGCAGCACCAGCAATCAACGCCTGAGCAATCACCTCAGCCACCTCAGCAAACGCAGCCTCAGAAAAACCACGCGTCGCCAACGCCGGAGTACCAATACGCAACCCCGACGTCACCATCGGCGGACGCGGATCAAACGGCACCGCATTACGATTCACCGTGATCTCCACCTGCGCCAACAAATCCTCAGCCTGCTGACCATCCAACTCAGAATCACGCAAATCAACCAACACCAGATGCACATCCGTACCACCGGTCAACACACTGATCCCCGCCGCAGCCACATCAGCCTGAGTCAAACGCTCAGCCAAAATCCGCGCCCCAGCCAAGGTACGCTCCTGACGCTCCTTGAACTCAGCAGACGCCGCAATCTTGAACGCCACCGCCTTGCCAGCAATCACATGCTCCAACGGACCACCCTGCTGACCAGGGAACACCGCCGAATTCAACTTCTTCGCAATCTCCGCATCATTCGAAAGAATAATGCCACCACGCGGACCAGCCAACGTCTTATGCGTCGTCGAGGTCACCACATGCGCATACGGCACCGGCGACGGATGCAACCCCGCAGCCACCAGACCGGCGAAGTGAGCCATATCCACAAACAAGTACGCACCGACCTTGTCCGCGATCTCACGGAACCGGGCAAAATCCAGCTGACGCGGGTACGCCGACCAACCGGCAACAATCATCTTCGGCTGATGCTCCAGCGCCAGACGCTCCACCTCATCCATGTCCACCACGTTGGATTCCTCATCCACACCGTAAGGAACAATGTTGAACAACCGGCCCGAGAAATTCAGCTTCATCCCGTGGGTCAGGTGGCCGCCATGAGCCAGATTCAAACCCAGCACGGTATCCCCCGGACGCACCAACGCGTGATACACCGACGCGTTGGCCTGCGCCCCAGAATGCGGCTGCACATTGGCGAACTGCGCACCAAACAGCTCCTTGAGCCGCTCGATAGCCAAGGTCTCAATCACGTCAACCTCTTCGCAACCACCGTAGTAACGGCGGCCCGGGTAACCCTCGGCGTACTTGTTGGTCAACACCGAACCCTGAGCCTGCATCACGGCCTGCGCCGTATGGTTCTCCGAAGCGATCATTTCCAAGCCGCGCTGCTGACGAGCCAGCTCAGCGTCGATACGCTGCGCGACCTCCGGATCCAGCTCGGCAAGGGACGCAGTCAGCGAACCGGCTGCAAGAGTTTGCGTTTGAGGCACCATGATCTCCCTAAAAAGTATAAATTGCCGACAACTGATATATCAGTTGTTGGGTATTAGCGTATGATGTAAGACACACCACGTCAATGGTTATCGGAAAAATTTCTTTCCGCGCTGTTCCCACGGCAAAATAGACATCAACAAGAGGGACGTGAAATGACAAGCTTGACCGAATCGCTCACCGGCACCGAATCAATGGCGGACCGTTCATACCGCATCCTTCGAGACCGCCTGATCATGCTTGAGATCGCCCCCGGCGAACCCATCAACGAAGGGCAGCTGGCGGTCGAACTGGATATGGGCCGCACCCCGATCCGCGAGGCCTTGAAACGTTTGGAAGTCGACCATCTGGTTGTTTCCTACCCGCGGCGCGGAACCTTTGCAACCAACGTGGATATCACCGAGCTGGCCGCGATCTCCGATATGCGCACCGTCCTTGAGCCCCTGGCCGCACGGCGCGCTGCGGAGCATCGAGGCGGTGTGGACCGCGAAGAACTTGAGCAGACCATCTCAGCAGTCTTATCCCTGGATCTTTCGGGCAACCGCCGTGATTTGATGGCCTATGACCTAGAGGTTCACCGGCAGATCTACCGCGCGGCACAAAATGAGTACTTGGAGGAAACCCTGGTCCGCTTGGACAACCTGGCGACCCGCATCTGGTGCGTGGTGCTTGATCGGCTCCAAGACCTGCACGGGCATATTTCCGAGCACGCCACCCTGCTTCAACTGATCCTCGATGGGGATGCGGACGCGGCGGCGCAGTTGGCCGCAGAGCACGTTCGCGGCTTCGAGCGCGCAGTCCGCGCCATCCTCTAGGTTCCGTCTACTCCGGCTCGCCCAATCGCTTGGGTCAGCCGGTTCCCGATGCGTGTCATAAATTTCTTGACTAAGAAATCGCGCCGATAGGTTGAACCTGATTATTTAGGCTTTCGATTAGGTCTTGAATCCCAACGGTGACTTACCCAAGCCTCTTTAATCAGCC
>NZ_JBIUXY010000021.1:0-23249 GCF_044744225.1 Glutamicibacter sp. NPDC087344
CCGCCGGCCACCCCCCCGGGGTGGGTCGTCCCTGGGAGCCCGTTGCCCGGGGGGGGGCCGCCCACCACCCCCCCCCCACCCCCCCCGCCCCCCCGGCGGCCCCCCCCCCCCTTGCCGCCCACCCCCCGCGCCCCCCACCCCGCCCCGGCGCGCCCCCCGCCGCGGAGGGCCAATGCCTGGAAAACTACTTCCGGGAGGTCAGCTTCTTCCAGCGTGCGCCCAGGCCCCAGCGGGTCACGTTCCACATCGCTTCGAAAACAATGTTTCCGCTCATCTTCGAGGCGCCCAATTCGCGCTCCACGAAGGTCACCGGAACTTCAACAATTCGTTTGCGCATCATCGCGACGCGGAAGGTCATATCAACCTGGAACCCGTAACCACGTGATTCCACTGCATCGAAGTCGATCTCTTCCAAGGTCTGGCGTTTGAATGCACGGTAGCCAGCGGTGATATCACGCAGCGGCAATCCGAGCATGGTGCGGGAATAGAAGGACCCGCCGCGGGAGATGATTTTGCGCAGCAATGGCCAGTTCACCACCTCGCCGCCTTTAACCCAGCGCGAGCCGATCACGAGGTCAGCTCCCTCGGCGCTGGCTTCCAGCAACCGCGGAAGCTGCTCGGGCATGTGCGAGCCGTCCGCGTCCATCTCGACCAAAACGTCGTAGTCGCGAGCCAGGGCCCACTCAAAACCGGCAATGTAGGCGGCACCCAGGCCGTCTTTGCCGGTGCGATGCAGCACATGGATGTTTGAATCCTCGGCGGCCATCTTGTCGGCAAGCTCACCGGTGCCGTCTGGCGAGTTGTCGTCGACGATCAGTACGTCCGAGTCAGGAACAGCACTCCGAAGCCTTCCGACCGTCAGCGGGAGGGATTCCAGTTCGTTGTAGGTCGGAATGATCGTTATGACGCGCACTCGGCGGCACCTTTCTTGGTAAACGGCAGCAATAAGCCCTCACAGGGCATGGGGGTATGCCCGAAAACAGCATGATGAGGGCTGATCCAAATTCAAAGTATACTCACCCGGCGCTCAGCGGATCGCCCCGGACACAGGAAAACGCAACGATCCCCAGTGACTTCGGCCCTATTTCACAGGTTTCAAACGTGGGAAATGTTATCTAAGGTCACCAGGGATCGTTATTCATATTGCGTCGTTCGAACACAATGCTAGGTGCATCACGAAGAGGCGCTTAGTACAGCCTAATGCGTGACCCACCTAGGCTGTCAACCAATCAGTGACCAGAATCTTCGTTCAATATCTTCAAGTCAGGTAAAACATTGTGAATTCGTCCGAGATCTTGCGCAGAGCTTAAAACTCTGCATTCGTGATGGCGTCCAACTGGTCGAACAGGATGCTTCCGGCGCGCACGGTGCGCAAACACGAAGGAATCTGATCGTCAACTACCGGAAGCATCGGGGTGCCGGCCCGGGCATCGGTGCTCCAGGAACTGATCCGCAGGTCCGGGGTCTGCACCGCGAGTTCGGAGGCGCTCCACACCGCGAAGGTAGCCGGTGCCCCGATGACCAGTTGACCGGCCAGCGGGTTGTTCTCCCCCATGGCGCGATAGGTTGAACGCGTCTGGGCCAAAAACGCCGCCCGGGCAGAAATCCGTGCCTCCGGGTTGGCCATGTTCATGGCGGCCCGCACAATCTTCCACCCGTCGACCTCGGTGACCGGTGCGTCGGAGCCCAGAACCAGCGGCACCCCCGAGGAGAGCATCGCGGAGAGGTTATTCATCCCCGCTGCGCGTTCACCCAGTCGGGTGGCATACATCCCGTCTGCGGCGCCCCAGGCGGCATCGAACACCGGCTGCATGGACACCATGATGGAGTATTGCAGCAGGCGCTGGCGCGATGCCTCATCGACCATCTCCGCGTGTTCGATCCGGTGCCGGCACATTTGAAGTTTCGCGGTGCCGATCTGTTCCGCCGCCGCATCAAAGGCGTCCAGCAGGGTGTCCAGCGCGCCGTCGCCAATGACGTGGAACGCGGCCTGGATTCCGTGTTGGCTGCAGGCTACCAGGTGGGAGGTGAGCTGCTCGCGGCTCAACGACAAGGTGCCCCGGTGCCCCGGACGGTCGGTGTAGTCCTCGCGCAGGTAGGCGCTGTGGCTGCCCAGCGAGCCGTCCACCCGCAAATCGCCTCCCAAACCCAAGACACGCCCGGCGGGGAAACTGCGGATCAGCTGCTCGGCTTTCTCGGCCTGGTCGACCAGTTCACCCCAGAAGGCGTACACCGCCGGCAGTTCGGCGAGGTCCAGCCCCAGCAGCTCATCGAGCGCGCCACGGCCTTCCAGCTGCGGCGCGGCCATTTCCACCACGGTACCGAAACCCCGGGCGGCGTAGTGCTCCAGGGCCAGCTTCTGGTAGTCGGCATCCGCCGCGGTTCCCGCCAGCGCAACACGCACCGCGTCATGATCGGCGCCATGCACCAAGCCCGGGGTGATCCCGCGCAAGCCCAGTTCGTCCAGCAGCTGCTGGTTGACCAGTGCGCTGTGCACATCGCGGCGTGCCAGGTAGTATCCGCGGCCTGCGGCGGCCTGAGTCAGCTCGCTCTCGCTGGGCAACGCAGGATCGGCCCACGAGGAGTTGTCCCAGCCCTGGGCCACTACCAGTGTAGCGGTGGCACCGGAGCGTTCGGCGACCCGCAACAGCAGCGCTCCGGCGCTGTCTGCGGCACCCAGGTCGGCGCCGGCCAGGGTACGGCCAAGGGCGGCCAGGTGGGTGTGGGACTCGACGAAGGCCGGTGTGATCAATGCGCCATACAGGTCGATGACTTCATCAACATTCTCGGCATGGCGGTCGGCCGCTTCTTCACCGCCGATCCAGGCCACGGTATCCCCGTCGACAACCATCGAGGTTGCGAACGGATCTGCGGCTGAATACACCGAACCGTTGCGGTACAGGGTTTTTGCCATGAGCTAACTTCCTTTTCATTTCCAACCACCGGGTTGTGCCCGGCTCAAAACTCGCAGGTCGTGGTGGGTCCTAGCCGAGCACGTTCGAATAGGCGACCACACCGCGTTTGATGCTGTCCACGGCCAGGTAGGCGTTGCGCACCAGCTGCGGCGGCAGGTCGGTGTTTTTCGCGAACTGGTCCAGGGTGTCAATCACCTGTTTGGCCCAGCGCACAAAGTCGCCTGGGGCCAGGTCGGTACCGCGCAGCGCACTGTTCAAGCTTGAGCCGCGCGCCCACTTGTACATCGGCCAAATCAGCCCTGATTCTGGCGGGGCCGTCGGCTCCAGGCCCAGCGCTTCCTCCGCGTCGGACAGCGGACCCCAGATGTTGATGGTCTGGGAGAAGATCTCCGCGATCTTGGCTGTGGGCAGCTGGGGGTCTGGCCGGTCGGTGTCGCGGCGTCCCTGATACACCAAAAACGCGACCACCGCGCACAGTTCTTCGGCTTTCAGGCCCGTCAGTTTGCCAGTTTCCAATACCTGGCTGGTGAGCAGGTCACGCTCGCCGTAAATGCGACGCAGGCGGCGGCCCGCGTCGGTGATGCTGAAATCCTCGTCGCCGCTGGTTGACACCAGGTAGCCAAACTGTTCCAAGACCTTGCAGACCTTGTCGAACTGGGTTGCGATGGTGTTGGTCCGGCCGCGAATGGAGCGGCGTGCCTTGTCCGTGTCCTTTTTCAACTTCCAGTAACGGTCGGCCCAGCGCATGTGGTCCTCGCGTTCGGAACAGGAATGGCAGGGGTGGTCATGCAGCTCCAGGCGCAGCGCGGCGATTTGCCTCTCGAAACTGTCCGCACCGTCATAGTCGAAACTCTGTGCGTCCTGGCGTGGCGGACGGTGCTCGTAGATGGCGTTGCGCAGCGCCGAGGCCAGATCCCGTCGTTCCTTGGGACTCTTGCCGGTAAAACCCTTGGGGATCCGGATCCGCGAAACAATCTGCACCGGCCCGTTCAGGTCTTCGACAGACAGCCGGCGCAGCTGGCCTTCCTCGGTCAGCACGGTATGCCGCGGGTTGTACAGCCCTTCGTCCAGCGCCACGATCACGGCGCGGCCGAATCGCCGTCCACCGGGCAGATCCACCACGTCCCCGCGGATCACCGCCTGCAGCGAACGTTCTGCCGCCGATCGGCGTTCGTGCCGGCGCGACTTCGCGGCGGTTTTCTCCAAGACGGCCAGCTCACGCTGAAGCTTCAGGTATTCGGTGAAGTCCCCCAGGTGGCATTCCATGGACTTGGCGTACCCGGCCAAGGATTCTTCCTTGGAACGCACCTGCCGGGCCATACCCACCACGGAGCGGTCGGCCTGGTACTGGGCAAACGAACTCTCAAGGATTTGCCGGGTCTGCTCGCGGCCGAACTGGGCCAGCAGGTTCGTTGACATGTTGTAGGTCGGGCGGAAGGATGAATTCAGCGGGTAGGTTCGCCTGGAGGCGAGCCCCGCCAATGCTTCGGGTTCCATGTCCGGGTTCCACAGCACAATCGAGTGGCCCTCCACGTCGATGCCCCGTCGCCCGGCACGCCCGGTGAGCTGGGTGTACTCCCCCGAGGAAATCTGCACGTGGGATTCGCCGTTGAACTTAACCAGCTTCTCCAACACCACCGAACGGGCCGGCATGTTCACACCCAAAGCCAATGTTTCGGTGGCGAACACCACCTTGATCAGGTTGCGGGCGAACAGGTCCTCGACAATTTCCTTGAAGATCGGCAGCAGCCCGGCATGGTGGGACGCGAATCCGCGCACCAACCCGTCGCGCCAGGACCAAAATTCAAGGACGTCCAGATCCTCATTGGGGATTCTATAGGCCACCTCGTCGAGTGCCTGGGCGATCTCTGCGGCTTCTTCATTGGTGGTCAGTCGCAGATCTGCCATGGCGCACTGCTGCACCGCCATGTCGCAGCCCTTGCGGGAGAAGATGAAAAAGATGGCGGGCAGCAGCCCGGCGCGATCAAGTTTGGCGATCACCGAGGAGCGGCTCACCCGTTGGCTCAGGCCCGGGCCACGCTGGCCGCCACGAGCCGGACCGCGTCCGCGCCCGCGCTGCACCCGTCCGCCGGGGCTGTGGCTGCGCACAAGTTTACGCAGCTCCGGGTTGACACTGGTCTTGATGTCGCCCTCGGCGACCTTGTCGAAGGCCACGTCTTCGGCAAACAAGTCCACCACATTCGGCCCGACCATCACGTGCTGGAACAGGGGCACGGGCCTGACTTCGGAAACGATGATGTCGGTGTCCCCGCGCACCGTATCGAGCCATCCGCCGAACTCTTCGGCATTGGACACCGTGGCGGAGAGGGAAATGACCTGAACGTTGGATGGAAGGTGGATGATCACTTCTTCCCAGACCGCCCCGCGGAACTTGTCGGCCAGGTAGTGGACCTCGTCCATGATCACATAGCCCAGCCCGTCCAGGGTCTGCGAGTCCGCATACAGCATGTTGCGCAGCACTTCGGTGGTCATGACCACGATCTGCGCTTCGGAGTTGATCGAGGTGTCCCCGGTGAGCAGGCCGACCTTTGAGGCGCCGTAGACCTTCACCAATTCGGTGTACTTCTGGTTGCTCAGCGCCTTGATCGGAGTGGTGTAGAAGGCTTTGCGGTGCTCCGCCATGGCCTGAAAAATCGCGAACTCGCCAACCACCGTCTTGCCGGCGCCGGTTGGAGCTGCCACCAGGACACCGTGCCCTTCGGCGACCTTCCGGCAAGCCTCGGCTTGGAAGGGATCCAGATCAAAGGAGAGGGTTGCCCGGAAGTCCGGCAGGCTGGTGCCGAATTCGACCTGACGTGCCTTGGAATTCGCGTAGCGTTCCGCGGGGGAAGTCACAGGTTGCCGTTCACTTTCTGGCAACGGATTCACCCGTTGCCGAAAACACGAGGTGGTGGTTGGCACCAAACTGGTGCCTAGAGCTGGGAGTTCGGTTCCTCAATGGTGCTCGGCGCGTCGATATCCGTTGCCGCGCCGGCGGCAAGTCGTTCATTTTCCGCATCTTGCAGACGCTGCTTCTTGGCGCGCTTTTTGTCATTGATGTAGCAGAACAAGGTCGCCGCGGCGAAGGTGATGAACAGTGGTCCGGCCAAAGCGAACATCGTGATCGCGTCGCCGCCGGGGGCGGCCATCGCGGCAACCAGGGCGATCAGGAACACGGTGATACGCCAGTTTTTCAGGATCATCTTGGAGGAGAGCACCCCGACCATGTTCAACCCGACCATCAGCACCGGCACCAGCATGGCCAAACCGAAGGCAAGCAGCAACCGGAACACAAACGGCAGGTAGCTGTCGATGGTGACCAGGATCTCCGAGTTTTTCGGTGTCAGGCTGATAAAGAAGTGCAGTGCGAACGGCAGGATGAAGTACGCCATGGAGACACCGAAGAGGAACAGCGGCACCGCCACTCCGGCGAAGGCCAGCGACATCCGGCGTTCTTTTTTCTTCAGGCCCGGCACGATAAATGCCCAGATCTGGTAGATCCAGACCGGTGAGGAGAGCACCAGTCCGACAAACAGGGCGACCTTGATCATGATGTCGAAAGGCGACATGACGGCGGCGAAATTCACCGCACCGCCCGCGGCGTTTACCGGAGCGATCATCAGCTCCAGTAAACGTTCATAGAGGAAGAACCCGGCGATGGTGCCAAGCGCCAGAGCGATCAGCGACTTGAATAGCCGGTTGCGTGCCTCGACGAGATGCTCTTTAAGAGACATCCGCCCTTCGTCGTTTTTGACCCGCTTCGTTTTGTTCCGCGGGGTCTTCTTTGCGTTAGTTCCCACTGAAAAGGTCTACGAGTTGTTCTTTTCGTTGGGATTTGGGTCGTTGACCGTACCGTCGACGGTCTCCGATTTAGGGTCGTCGTCCTTCATCTGGCGGACTTCCGACTTAAAAATGCGCAGCGACTGGCCCATGGAGCGTGCCAGCCCTGGAAGCTTCGGCGCACCAAAAAGTAGCAGCGCCAAAACGATAATGATGACCAAGTGCCATCCCTGCAAGCCACCCATGTGGATTCCCTTCTCTCAACTTCAAGTCTACGTTAGAACAGGCCCAAGTCCCGCATGTTCTGCGCCCGTCCGTGCTCGGTGCGACGAGCGACACGGCGTACCCGGCGAGCCTCGATACGTTCGTTTTTGCCCTTGCGCAGCAGCTTGCGAATTTTGTGCGGGTCCCCGTGTGTTGCCGCGGTCCCGTGCGGGTAGCGGCGGGGTACTGCGGTGTACTCAACCACGGTGCCGGGTTTGGCAAATTCCTCACCGAGCTGCGCCGAAGCTTGTGATAATGAATCGAGAACTTTCATTCCCTGCCTGAAAAGCCGGATTCCCGCGAGCACTGCGCACAGCAGGGTCGCCAGAACCAGAACCGTCCACAACAAGGTCCAAAACCACCATGGGAGCATTTATCGATCCTCATACATCAAAAGAGCTTCCTCCAACCAGCCACGCACACGATCGCGCGTGGCATCGGGAGAGATCACTGCAATCTTACCGCCGTGGCGGGCCACCAGCGGCGCGGGCACCAGGTCGTAGGAAATTCTCACCTTGGCCAGGTATCCACTGCCAATCTTGGTGCTGGACCATTCGGTCGGCTGAAACGCCTCGATGGCGGGCAGCACCTCGTCATCCACATACAGCACGGCCTGCAAATCCTCGGCCGATCCGCGATAGCGCATATCCAGCTCTTCATCATCCTGGTGGCGCGGCCCGCGGTCAAAAACTTCCCCGGTGTCTTTCGCATCAAGGATACGATCCACCCGGAACGTCAGCAGATCCTGCCGGGTGCGGCACCAGGCGCGCAGGTATTGGGTGGCGCCGTCTTCCACCAAACGCACGGGCTCCACGTCGCGGCGCCGATGCGATTGGGAGTGCGCCGAATAGTAGTCGATGGACAGCACCCGGGCGCCGTGCACCGCGTCGATGAGCATCGAGGGGATGTTGTGTTCGCGGACCTGGGACAGCGCGAATCCCAGCGAACCGTTCCAGCCGTCGAACCGGGCCACCGCGGTGTTGATTTTTTCCAGCGCAGAGTCCAGGACATCACGATGCTCAAACTTGGGAATGCTGGCCAACGCGTTCAAACCGCCAAGCACCGCTACCGCTTCGAGCGGGGCGAGTTTTTGCGGCGCGGCAAGCAGCGCCGCGTTGGAGATGGTGACGGTATCCGCTTCCAGGTCGCCGTCGTTGACGTTGATCAGTTCATCGTGCTGTCCCCCGGGCACTCCGCACATCATGATCATCGCCAATTCTTCGCGGACCTTGTCCACCGGCATCTGATAGCGGGTGGCAAGCTCCTTGATTTGAACCACCCCGTGGGAGACCACGTACTGGATCATGTCGATGTTACGCATTACCTGGGTGGCGGTGCTCCCCCGCCCGGAGGCACGTTGCGGCCTGAACCCGGCCGTTGTGATCTTCGGATCTTCGGCCAGCGCGGCTTGGGCGTCACGGGCCGCGCGCAAGGTGTCGGCAACGTGTTCGGCCAGCTGCGCGGGCTCAAGAACCTTCACCGCCGGGCCGTAGGCGGCCAATTCTGCGGCGAAAGAATCCGGATCAGCGTAGGCGATGCGCAACGGGTTCTGGGTGGAGGCGCCGTTAAGAGCGCGAACCCGCAGCGGGGTGGCCGCGTCATCGCGGATTTCGATGGTGGCCAGGTGGCCCGGGTGGCTCAAATCGAAGTCGAGCAGCACCTGGGACATGCTGAAGTGAGCCGGACGGGGCTGATAATCCCGGCTGCTGGCTCCGCTGCGCCGAATGATGGTTTTGAAGTTGCCTTTAACCCGGGACAGGCGGAAGACTCGTTGGGCGTTGCGGGTGTGGTCGAAACCGGTGAAGTACCAGTTGCCGAATCGCTGGCCGATCCCCCACATGTCCACCTCGCGCACGGTTTCATCGCCGGAGGGCGCAACATACTCGAATCTGACACTTTTGCGGTTGAACACGGCCAAGGCGCATTCGCGGAAATTCGGTTCATCCAGCGAGAGCCGCGGCAACAGCGAGCCGGCAAAGGGTGCGACGGGGGCCGGTGCGCTGGTTCCGGTGATCCGGGCGGCGGCTTTTAATCCCAAGGCTTGGAGCTTGGAGTCTTTCCACAAACTTGCCGCCAATGAAATCATGGCGGTTTCGGCCGGGCTGAAGGTCACCTCGGGCAAGAACCAGTCACTGGTGTCAATGCTGTAGCGGGTTTCGCCGTCGATGACGTCGGTGATCAGGCGCAGCCCGAAATCGTTGCGGATCTCTTCGCGCAGGCGCTCGACCGACTTCTCCCGGGCGGATTCGCTTCCTTCCGGGGTCAGGTACTCCCCGATCATCGCGGTGGTGAACTTGCGCGGAGTAGTGGCCAAGGCATAGATGAGGCTGGTTAGGCGTTCAGCCTTGCTTGGTCCTGAAGTTTGCTTTGTGCTCACAAGATAACCCTAGCGATTTTTGGTCTTGACCGCAGACTTTTAAGACAGTGGTGGCCCCGAACGTGTCGGGGCCACCACTATTGCCACACAGGCTGGGACTACTTGGTGCCCATCAGGTCAACCACGAAGATCAGTGCCTCATTCGGTGCGATGGCCCCGGGGGCGCCACGCTCTCCGTAGGCCAGGTGCGAAGGGATATCCAGGCGGCGGCGGCCGCCGACCTTCATGCCCAACAGGCCCTGATCCCAGCCCTGGATGACCATGCCGACACCAACCGGGAAGTCGAGGGTCGAGCCACGGCCCCAGGAGGAGTCGAATTCTTCACCGGTGGACCATGCCACACCCACATAGTGGGCCTGAACGGTGGTGCCCGGGGTGACCTCGGCGCCGGTGCCCTCAACGAGGTCGGTGATGACCAGGTCGGTGGGTGCGTCGGTGCCTGGGAAGTCGATTTCCGGCTTGGTACGGTCGTAGTTGCGTTCTCCGAACGACATGTTCACGGCCTTTCTTGGTCGATAGGTGGCCGGCTAGTTGCTGGCCGGAGGGGTTACCTCGGTTAATTCTACGTAGAACACCAGGGTTCCGGTGGGTGATCCGCTGGTAGAGGAATCACCGTAGGCCAGATCCGCCGGGATGGTCAGCATCACCTTGGAGCCGGCCTTCAGGCCGGTCAGGCCCTGGGTCCAGCCCTTGATGACCTGATTCAGGCCGAACTGGGTGGCCTCGGAATCGAAGTTGCCATCAAATTTCTCGCCATCGGCGTAGGTGACACCCAGGTACTTGGCCTTAACCGTTGATTCTTCGGTCGCGGCCTCTCCGGTGGTTCCTTCTTCCAGCACGTCCACGACCAGGCCCTCGGGTGCTTCAACATCCTTCGGGATGGTGATGGTCGGGGTGCCGTCCTTGACGCTGACGGTTGGCAGCTTCCCGTCCTTCTTCAGCTGCGCGGTTTCTTCCTCGGAAAGTTTGGTGCTTGCCGGGGTGGTGTTCTCGACGTTGATCACGATGATCCGTTCGGCGCGGCTGCCCGGGGCAGGGGTTGTCGCCGCACCGGTCGAATCGGTGCTTTCGATGGCCGAGTAGGCAATCCAGTCGCCGACCTTCGAATCGATCAGCAGGTTGTACAGGGCCGGCATGCTGGTCTTGAACTGGTCGTCGAGCACCATGTCGGTGGCTGTACCGGTGAAGTTCTCGCTGGTCACCAAGCCGTCGATGGTTTTGTACAGGCCCGACTTCACCGAGATGGTGTCGCCTTCATTGATTTCCGCGCCATCACCCTTCACAACGTTGACGGCCTCATCCTTTTCGGTCAGGAATGGAGCGTCGATATCCACCTCGGGAGCGGTGCTGGCGTCCTTGGCCGGGGTGACCTTGATGCTTGAAAGTTCACTGCCGGAGGATGAGCCACAGGCTGCCAGGGCGAGGATTGAAGCGGTGGCGGCTGCTGCCAAAACTTTGCGCACGAATCTACTTTCGTTTTTCTGATCATTCAAAATTTAAAGGGCGTACCTGCTGGTGGGCGGTACACGATTGATTTAAAGCCTAAGTCCGCTAGCTGTGAAAACTCTTTCCGCCAGCTCTCTAGACCGGTTGACTCATGATCTGAATCAGCTCGTCAACCTGCGGGTTGCTGGTGGCAAACGGGTCTTTGGCCAGGACGATGCCGCCGGCGCCTTCCTCGTATTTCATGTGCACCCAATCCGCGCTGTAGCGCCTTCCGGTAGCCCTTGCGGCCCGGATGAACTTGGCCCGCAACGCCGCGCGGGTGGTGGCGGGAGGGTTGATCACCGCATCGCGGATCTGCTCGTCGGTGACCACGCTGGTGGCCAGGTTGCGTTTTTTCAGCAGGTGGAACAGCCCGCGCGACGGATCGATGTCGTGATAGGTCAGGTTCAGTTGGGCCAACCGGTGCGAGGAGAGCTCCAAAGAGTTTTTCTGCGCGTACCCCAGCAAGAGTTTGCGTTTGATGGCCCAATCGATATCCCGGTCGATGGTGGAGAAATCCTGGGACTGGACGGCGTTCAGCACCCGTTCCCAGAGTTCCAGGATCTGCTCAACACGGTCGTGATGGGCGCCGTGGCGGGCCACAAACTCCCTGACCGCCTCGAACAATACCCATTGGATCTGCAATGCGGTCGGTTCATCCCCGCCCATCAGACGCACGGTGGTCTGGCCGGTGAAATCGTGAGAAATCTGGCGGATGGAGCGAATCGGGTTTTCCAGGCGCAGGTCATGGTAGATCTCGCCGGATTCAATGAGCCGCAGCACCAGGTCGGTGGCGCCGATTTTCAGCAGCTGGGTGGTTTCGCTCATCGTCGAATCCCCGACAATCACGTGCAGCCGGCGGTGGTATTCGGCGTCCGCGTGTGGCTCGTCACGGGTGTTGATGATCGGCCGGGACCGGGTGGTGGCCGAGGAAACACCCTCCCACATGTGGTCGGCGCGCTGCGAGAACACGAATTTGGTTTCATCCTCAACCTGCACCAGGTTTCCCGCACCGCATAGGAGCTGCCGGGTCACCAGGAAGGGAATGAGCATATCCGCCAGGCGCTTAAACTCGATTTTGCGCGGAATCAGGTAGTTCTCGTGGCACCCGTAGGAGTTCCCGGCCGAATCAACGTTGTTTTTGAACATGAAGATCTTGCCTTCATGCCCCTCTTCGGCCAGCTGGTCCTCGGCCTGGTCTACCAGGTCGAGCATCAGGGCTTCGCCGGCACGGTCATGGGCGATCAGCTGCGGGAGCTGATCGCACTCTGCCGTCGCGTATTCCGGGTGGGAGCCGACGTCGAGGTACAACCGCGAACCGTTTTCCAAAAACACATTCGAGCTGCGCCCCCACGCCACGATGGGGCGAAACAGGTGCCTCGCGGCGTCTTCCGGTGTCAGGCGACGCCCGTCCGACGGCACATAGTTCAACCCGAATTCGGTTTCCAGACCGATGATTCTGCGATCCACTGACTAGTACTTCCCCTCAGCTGCGGCACCTGCTGCGGTGCCTGATGTTGTTGCTGGCAGCCTCGGCTGCTACTGGCCGCCCTTTTGCACAAAACCGCGCACAAATTCTTCGGCGTTGGATTCCAGCACCAGATCGATCTCGTCGAGCAGGTCGTCCACGCCCGCCGACTGGCCGGTGGTGTTCACCTGGATCTGTTCCGCGGCCGACTGCGTCTCGCGCTGGGGACGGGACGAAAAACTTTCCTGGGTCATAACCCTCTCCTTCACTAAAGATCTCTCCGCCGGGAATTACGCACCGGCAGTGATTCCTATTCTGCTCGCTCTAGGCGCGCGGCGCCAATTTATTGATGAATTCGTCGATTTCCAGGTGCGCGTCGAACAACCACCCCACATCCGCCCGCGAGCCGCCCAACGGCTCGGGGAGGAACACCCGGTTCACCCGGCGGGCGCCGGGCACCGCGAAGGTCAACGCGTCCCAGTTCGCCGCAACCACATAGGGCGCATAACGCTGCAACGTCATGCCGCGCAGGTAGGCGCGGGTGTCCTCCGGCGGAGCGGCGACGGCGTGATTGATCTGCTCCTGGGTGTACAGGGTTTGAATGGCCCCACGGGCCGCCAACCGGTAGTACAAACCCTTGTCCTGGCGCAGGTCCGCCCACTGCAGGTCCATCAATCCGATCCGCGGATCGTCGAATTCCAGCTGGTGCCGGTTGGCGAAGGAGCTCATGAGCTTGTATTTGGCCACCCAGTCGATCTGGTCCGCGGCCAACAGCGGATCACGCTCAAGCAGCTCAAGCAGCTGCTCCCACCGGGTCAGGATTTCTTGGCTGTCCGCATCCTCGATGTCCCGCGAAGCGCAGTAGGCCTGCGCGGCCCGCAGGTATTCACGCTGGATCGCGATGGCGGTGAGCTTGCGCCCCCCGCGCAGGCGCACCTCGGTTTTCAGGCTCGGGTCGTGGCTGATCTGCTGCAGGGCGGCGACCGGATCCTCCAATTCAAGATCCGGTGCCAATCCGGCCTCGATGAGGCTGAGCACCAGGTTGGTGGTGCCTACCCGCAGCAGCGTCGAGATCTGCCCCAGGTTCGCGTCCCCGATGATCACGTGCAGCCGGCGGTACTTGTCCCAGACCGCGTGGGGTTCGTCGCGGGTGTTGATGATCGGGCGGTTGATGGTGGTTTCCAGCCCGACCTCGGCCTCGAAGAAGTCCGCGCGCTGGGAAATCTGGAATTCGGCCCGGCCGCCAAGCATTCCCTTGCCGACCCGGCCGGCGCCGCAGAAGATCTGCCGGGTGGCAAAAAACGGGGTCAGCCCGGAAACGAGTGATCCGAATTCCACGGACCGGGGCACCAGGTAGTTTTCGTGGGCCCCGTAGGAGACCGACTTGTTGTCGGTGTTGTTTTTGTACAGCAGCAATTCCCCGGCGCCCAACGCCGCGGCGCTGTCCGCGGCGCGGCGCATGACCTCGTCGCCGGCCTGGTCCCAGAGCACGGCGGCCCGCGGGGTGGTGGATTCGGGGCTGGAGTATTCGGGATGCGCGTGGTCGACGTACAACCGCGCGCCGTTTCCCAGCACCATGTTCATCACCACATCGCTGGAGTCCTTCTCCTGATACAGCGTGGACCCGATGCGTGCGTCGTTCCCGGAGAGCGCGATCGACTCGGCGGTCCAGATCCCCTCCTGCTGCGCCGGCTCCACGTCGGTGAGCTGGCTGGGATGGGCCGCGGCGCGGTCCATTGCGAAACCGCGGGCATCTTTCAGCGGGGACTCGTCGGCGTAATCCCAGCGCGCACCCTGGGTCTGGTCGATCCCTTGGGCCACCAGCTGCGCGTAGGAATCCACAATGTGCGCGGAGAGCACCGTGGCATTGGCCTTGGGCATCGAGGGGCGGATGATGCCGTATTCGGTCTCCAGCCCCACCAGGCGGCGGGCGCTCATTTGGCGGCCCGCTGATTCACCAGTGAACGGATATTGCTGATCCGCTCCCCCTTGCGCCCGGAGATCCGCGCCCAGTCGTCGGGGTTGGTGGTGTTCGGCATGTCCTCGTGCTCGGCGAATTCTTCGCGCACCGCACGCAGCAGGTATTCCATTTTCAGGCCCCGCTCGCCGCTGGTGATCAGGGCCTTGATCGCATGTTTTTTGGCGCGGTCGACCACGTTGTGGATCACCGCTCCGGAGGCGAAGTCCTTGAAGTACAGGATCTCCGAGTCCCCGGTGACATAGGTGACCTCCAGGAATTCGTTGATCGGCGCGGTGGAGTACATGGCGTCCACGGTGCCTGCGATCATCCGGTTGATGGTGTCCTGGGCGTTGCCGTCGGCCGCCAGCTCCTCGGCGTGGATCGGCAGGTCGGTGCGCAGGTACTTGCCGAAAATCTCCACCGCCCCCTGGGCGTCGGGGCGGCGGATCTTGATTTTCACATCCAGCCGCCCGGGGCGCAGGATGGCCGGATCGATCATGTCCTCGCGGTTCGAGGCGCCGATCACGATCACGTTATCCAGCCGCTCGACCCCGTCGATCTCCGCCAGCAGCTGCGGGACGATGGTGGTTTCAACGTCGGAGGACACCCCGGTGCCGCGGGTGCGGAACAGGGATTCCATCTCGTCGAAAAACACCACCACCGGATCCCCGTGCAGCGCCTTTTCGCGGGCGCGGGCGAAAATCAGGCGGATATGCCGTTCGGTTTCACCCACGTACTTGTCCAGCAGCTCCGGGCCCTTGATGTTCAAGAAGTAGCTTCGGGTGCTCGCCGCGCCGTTGCGCTCGGCGGCGCGCTGGGCCAACGAGTGGGCCACCGCCTTGGCGATCAGGGTTTTACCGCAGCCCGGAGGCCCGTACAGCAAGATGCCCTTCGGGGCGCTCAGCCCGTGTTCGCGGTAGAGTTCGGGGTGGGAGAACGGCAGTTCCACCGAATCCTGGATCGCCTCGATCTGCGAGTTCAGCCCGCCGATATCCGAGTACGCGATGTCCGGGACTTCTTCGAGCACCAGGGATTGCATGTCGGTCAGCTGCACCCGGCTCATCGCCAGGCCCGTGCGCGCGTCGAGGGTCAGCTGGTCGCCCACCCGCAGGTGAGTTTCGCGCAGCGGCTGGGCCAGGGTGATCACCCGCTGGTCATCGGCCCGGGCCATCACCACTGCCTGGTGGTTCTCCAGCAGTTCCTTCACGGTGACCAGCTCGCCGGTTTGCTCGAAACCCAGGGCGGCGATCACCACCAGCGCTTCGTTCAGCAGGACCTGCTGGCCAACCTGCAACTTGTCGAAATCCATCAGCGGGGAGACGGTCACCCGCATTTTGCGCCCGGAGTACATCACGTCCACCGCCGTGATCGCGGTGGATTCGATTCCCAGGCCCGGCTCGGGGTGCTGGCGCGGGTGTTTCTCGATGATGGTGCCGTAGCTGAACGGCGCATCGCCGTCGCGCTCGAGGGCTGCCTTGAGGTTGATGATCTGCTCGCGGGTGGTTTCCAGCAGCGCGACCAGCCGCTGGTTGTTTCCGCCGACCCCGGCCAGCTGCTTGTCCAGCGCCCGGTTTTTATCCCGCAGCACATTTACCTGGCGCTCGGTCATCTGCAGGCGTTCAGCAAGTTGCTGCGCCTCAAGGCTTTCACTCACGTTACTTCTCCCAACACGTATTCGCGCTGCACGCGGCGAGGCGGCGTGCGGCTACCTCCATCGTACGGACTTCAGGCCCCGGACCAACCTCACCCGGGGCCGAAAGTTCACCATTTGAGACAAATGATCTCAGATAGCGGAATGCTTAGTCCTGCTCGTCCTGCGCGGCACGGACCCGCACCGACTGGTTGGCATCCCGCGCGGCGCGGCGCAGCTTCTTGTCCGACAGCCCGCGCTCGCCCAGGGCCTGGGCGGTCCATTCAGCTTCGTCGTGGTCGCGCGTCCAGGCACTGAGGTCCTCTGCCGAGTAGGAGTGCTCCTTGATCCGCTTGGCCTTGGGGATTCCGTCCGCGGCATCGGCCAGCCGGCGGGTGGTGATCAAGAACGCGGTGTGCGCGACCATCCGGTGATCCGGACGCACCGCCAACCCGTCCACGTGCCAGCCGCGCAGCAGGGTTTCAAAGCATTCGGGCTCGGTGAACTGCCCCGAGGCGCGAATGGCTTCCACCACGCGGGACATCTGGGTCACCGAGGAGACGTAGTTCGTCCACACCCCGCCGGGGGCCAGCACCGTGGCCACCGCATCCAGGCATTCCCAGGGGCTGAGCATATCCAGCACCACGCGGTCGATGCTTCCCGGTTCTTCCAGCTCAACCACGCGGTCCTGGAAATCGCCGATCGAAATCTGCCAGGCCGGGTGCTCCCCGCCGAACACCGTGGAGACGTTGCCGCGGGCGATGTCCGCGAACTCCTCGCGGCGCTCGAATGAGTGCAGGTAGCCCTCGTCGCCCACCGCGCGCAGCAGCGAGATGGACAGCGCGCCGGAACCCACACCGGCCTCCACCACACGCGCCCCGGGGTAGATGTCGCCGAACTGCACAATCTGCGCGGCGTCCTTGGGGTATACCACGGTCGCCCCGCGCGGCATGGAAAGCACAAAATCCTTGGCCAGCGGGCGCAGCGCCTGGTAGCGGAAGCCGTCGACGTTCTCGATGACCGAGCCCTCCGGCAACCCGATGATGTCCTCGTGCGGCAGCACCCCCTTGTGGGTGTGGAACTCGCCGCCTGGCTGCAGGGTGATGGTGTTGATGCGGCGCTTCTCGTCGGTCAGCTGCACCCGGTCGCCCACCCGGAACGGGCCGCGGCGGGCGTGGGCCCCGTGCGGTGCGGACTGGGGCTGGGGCTGTTCTACGTTGTCGGTCACGGTAGTGTCCTTCTGTGGTGATGCGTGAAGTGAATAAAGTCTATTTTTTGCGGCCGGTGACCGCTTTGATGATGTCATTTTGGTGCAGCAGGCCAACGACCGCACCGCGGTTCGAGATGACGGCGTATTCGGCCGTGGGAACGCTGGCCAGGTAGTCGATCAGTTCGCGGCCATCCGAGTCTTCGGCCACCACGGCCCCCTCGCCCAGCGCCCGGGAAACGGCCAGGGCCGGCACCGAGTCGGCCTGCGGTTGGCCTACCCGCGCTAACGCGGCCTGATCGATGACACCCACCGGCATGCCCCGTTGATCAACCAGGATGATTTCTCCCCCGCGTTGCGCTCGGCGCATCAGCACATCGGCAACACTCGCGGCAGAGGCCATGGCGCTGGCCGGGCGCATCAGGTCCGCGGCGATCACCGTGGGAAGATTCAGCATCATCCGCGAATGCCTGATCAGCGCGGTGGTCGCCTGCCACATGAACACCGCCACCAGCAGGCCCACCACGGCGGTGACCAGTTGGACCTGGGTTCCGCGCAGGTAGGGCCACAGCACAAAGGCGAACACCACACCCGCGGCAATCACCCGGCCGACCCACGCCGAGGCGATGGTTCCCTTGAACTGGGATCCGGTCGCCTTCCAGACGATCGATTCAACCAGGCGCCCGCCATCCAGCGGCAGCCCCGGCAACGCGTTGAACGCGCCAAGCAGCAGGTTCGCGTACACCCCGAAGTCAAGCAGCAGCTGCGCATAAATGTTCAGCTCAACCAGCTCGCCGATCCCCCAGCCCAAGCCGGCCAACACGAAGTTGGACAGCGGGCCGGCCAGCGCCACCCACAGCGAAGCCCCGGGGCTTGCCTTGAACGAGCCGAACTGGGTATGCCCGCCCATGAGCGTCAAGACAATGTGCGCGTCCGGCCACTTGAAGGCGCGCGCCACCATGGCGTGCGCCACCTCGTGCACCAGCACCGCCACGGCGATCGCCACCGCGCAGGCAAAACCCATCAGGTAGGCGCCGACGGCCGGGATCAGCGCCGCCTGGGAGAGCTGCACCCCCATGGAGACGGTGATGACTGCGGTAATGATGAACCAGGACGAGGAAAGGTAAACCGGCACCCCGCCGATCCGGCCGAGCTTCAGGCCCGGCGCCTTGTGCTGCTCTTCGCTCACGCGTTCACCTGCGCCAACCAGGTTTTCATCTGGTCAAAACCAACCTCGGTCAACGATTCGACCTTGCGCCAGGGCCCCTCGCCGGGGTCGGTGGCATTGGGAATCAGCACCGCGTGCAATCCGGCGGAACTTGCCGAGCTGATCCCCGGGGCCGAGTCTTCAAGGCCGATGCAGCGCGCCGGGTCCAGCTGCGCACCGCGCAGCTCGCCGAGCAGCGCCAGTCCACGCAGGTAGGGTTCCGGATGCGGTTTGCCGCGGGTCACTTCCTCCCCGGTCACACTGGCCTGGAAGATCCCCTCGGGCAGCAAGGCCAGCAGGTCCGAAACGATGCTGCGTTCGGACATGGTCACCAGCGCCTGCGGCACCCCGGCCGCGTGAAGTTCGGTCAGCAGTTCGCGGGCACCGGGACGCCACGGCATCTGTTCGCGGATACCGGCGGCCACCTGGGCGCTGAGCAGGTCGATGATCGCTCTCACCGAGAGGTCGACCCCGGCGGCCTGCAACACCCGGGCGCTGTCCGGCAGCGCGCTGCCAACCAGGCTGTGGGCCTGTTCCGAGCTCCAGGTGCCGCCGTGGGCGGCCACCAGTTCCCCTTCGGCGGCGATCCAATACGGTTCGGTGTCGATCAGGGTGCCGTCCATGTCCCACAGCACGGCGTGCGGGCCCTCGGGCGGCAGATTTGAGGCAAAGGCGAAACTGGTGCTTGGCATGAGTCCATTCTAGATGGAAGAGTGGGGCTAAGCCGTTTCGGCACCCCCGCCACGGGAGCCCGAAACCTCACACGAAACCCGATAAGGAGCCCCGGTTGACCGAGGAATACCACACACCGACGCTCAACGGTTTCATTGCGCCTGGGCAAGGAGCCGACCGCCCCGCGGTGCTTGTTGCCGCGTTCGAAGGCTGGAACGATGCCGGTTCAGCGGCCAGCGACGCGGTGCGCCGCATCCTGCAAACCAGCACCCCGCACCATGTGGCGACCATCGGCCAGGACGACTACTACGACTACCAGTTCACCCGCCCCACCTCCAAGCTGACCGAAAACGGCCGGGAAGTTTCTTGGCCGCAAACCGATATCTACCGGGTCGCCCAACCAGACGCCGCAGCCGACCTGCTGATTGTGATCGGGGTGGAGCCAACCATCCGCTGGCGTTCATTCTGCGCAGCAATCATCGAACACGCCGCCGAACAGCGGGTATGCGCCGCCATCACGCTGGGCGCGCTGCTGGCCGATGTGCCGCACACCCGCCCGGTCCCCACCTCCATGGCCAGCGACGATCCCGGGTTGCAGAACCACTTCAACATCACCGCTTCAAGCTATTCCGGTCCCACCGGCATCCCCTCGGTGCTGGGAATCGAGTTGCAGCGCAGCGGCATCCCCACCATGTCCCTGTGGGCCCAGCTCTCGCACTACGTCGCCCAGGCTCCCAGCCCGCGGGTGGAACTTGCCCTGGTGGAGTTGCTCGAGGAGCTGTTGCCAACCGCTATCCCCGCCCAACAGCTGCGCGAGGACGCCCTGGCCTGGAAGCTGGGTGTGGACGAATTAGCCGGCTCGGACCCGGAGGTAGCCAAATACGTTCAGCAGTTGGAAGAGGCCAGCGACGCCAGTGAACTTCCCGAGGCGAGCGGTGAGACCATCGCCCGCGAATTCGAACGCTACCTGCGCCGCCGCGGACGTTACCGCACCGACGGCACAGGGCCCGACTTCGAGATCTGAAGATCCCGGAGTCGAGCCCTGCAACGGGTACGGCCGCTTAGCCGAGCTTGAGGCCCAGCAGCGCATCCAGCGCATCACGCAACAGCGTTTGCCCCTCGCCGTCGCCCTCTGGCTCGGTAGCCGCCCAGCGATCAATTGCCTCCAGCGCCGCCGGTGCATTCAGGTCGGCGGCCAAATGGGCGCGGATCTGGGTAATCAGCGCGGTCGCTTCGGCCAAGCCGGTGCCGGCCAGGCGCGCACGCCAGCTGGCAACACGTTCGGTGGCCTGCTCAAGCAACGCCTCGGTCCAGAACCAATCCGAGCGGTAGTGCTGCGAGAGCAGTACGGCGCGGATAGCAACCGGCTGCACCCCGGCCGCACGCAGCTTGGACACCAGCACCAGGTTGCCCAGCGACTTGCTCATCTTTTCGCCATCCAGGCCCACCATGCCGGTGTGCACATAACTCTGCGCGAGCTGCGCGCCGTCTGCGGCCGCCGCGTGTCCAGCGGAAAACTCGTGGTGCGGGAAGATCAGGTCTGAGCCGCCGCCTTGCACGGTGAATGGCGCGGGAAGGGTCCGCCGGGCGATCACCGAGCATTCGATATGCCAGCCCGGGCGGCCGGCGCCCAAGGTGCCGCCATCCCACGATGGTTCACCCTCACGAGCCGCCCGCCACAACAGCGGGTCCAAGGCGTCGCGTTTGCCCGCGCGGTCCGGGTCCCCGCCGCGTTCGGCAAAAAAGCCCAACATGGTTTCCCGGTCGTAGCCGGAGACGGTCCCCAGCTTCCAGGCATCGCTCTGCGCGGCAATCGAATCGAAATACACGTCCCCGGCCACACCGTCCGCGCCGGCCGGCACGGTGTAGGCCAGATCCGCGGCCAGCAGCTGCTCAACCACCGGCACCAGCCAGCTGATGGATTCCACGGCGCCCACGTAGTGGTGCGGCGGAATCACGTTCAGCGCTTCCATGTCCGTGCGGAACAACTCAACCTGGGAAGCCGCCAGCTCACGCCAGTCGACCCCGGTAGCGGTGGCGCGTTCGAGCAGCGGATCATCCACATCGGTGATGTTCTGCGTGTAGGTCACGGTGCGGCCGTTATCCAACCAGGTGCGGTGCAACAAGTCGAAGGTGACATAGGTCGCCGCATGCCCCATGTGGGTGGCGTCGTAGGGGGTGATACCGCAGACATACAGGCTAGCCGGCTCGTCTGCCTTGGCCGCCGGAGCGGTGGCCCGAACCGTACCGGATGAGGTGTCGAAGACCTCCAGGATCGGGGCCGAGCCCACGATATGCGGTACTTCCGGGGTTTTCCACGCGTGCACTGTTGTACGTCCTTTCGCGAATGCGACAAATAAGTTCTTTAACTCCAAGTCAAGCAGAGTTGGGATTATTCCCGTTAACAGCAAAGTGTCCGCGAATCACCTCGCGGACACCGTTGCTTCAAGTTTTTAGGCGTTGATCAGGCCCATTCCAAGTACGACGTACAGCCCCAGGCCCAGCAGGATGCGGTACCAGACGAACACCCGGTAGGAGTGGGAGGAGACGAACTTCAAGAACCAACCAACAATCAGGAAGCCGACCACAAATGCCACCAGTGTCGCGAGACCGGTCTGCCCCAGGGTGTAGACACCCGGCTCGTCAAGGGATTTAACCAGTTTGTACAGACCGGAAGCGAACACCGCCGGAATGGCCAGCAAGAAGGAGTACCGGGCAGCAGCCTCACGGGTATACCCCATCAACAGGCCGGCCGTGATGGTTCCACCGGAGCGAGAAACACCCGGAATCAGCGCCAGCGCCTGGGCGAATCCGAAAAGGATGCCGTGCTTCGGGGTCAACTGGCTCAGATTGCGCGTCTGGCGCCCGTAGTGATCTGCAATGGCCAGGATCAAGCCGAAGACCACCAGCATGGTCGCCACGATCCACAGCGAACGGAAGTTCGAGTCGATGTAGTCTTCAAGCAACAGTCCCAAAACCGCGATGGGGATGGAACCTACGATGATCAACCAGCCCATCTTGGCATCCGGATCCGAGTGGGGAATCTTCCCAACCAGCGCCTTGCCCCAAGCTCCGATGATCCGCACAATGTCACGCCAGAAGAAGACCACCACGGCGGTCTCGGTGCCCAACTGGGTGATTGCGGTAAATGCTGCGCCGGGATCCTGGGCATTGGGGAGGATTTCGCCAACAATACGCAGGTGGGCTGAGGACGAGATCGGGAGGAACTCTGTCAGGCCCTGGATGAGTCCAAGGAAAGCTGCTTCAAACCAATTCACCCCTCGACATTACTTCACCCACGCCGTGCGCAGCGCACTGAAAACACCGGCGCGGGAAAAAATCATACCGTGGTCGTGCTCACTGATCATCCGAAGGTATCGTGAATGGCAAAAGTTCGGAATACTGTTCATACAACGCATCTTCGTAGTCTTCAAAGGCGTCGGCGAGCGAACCGAAGGCCGCATCTATGGCGGCATCGGCCGATCCCCTGCTTTGGGAAACCACGGCGAGATGTTGCTCCAAATGCGCGATGAGCGCCTGCAGTGCGTAGCTCGGATCAGTACTCATGGCATCACGCTACAGCGCAATCATCCATTCCGATAGGGGGTTCGATGCTTCAGGAAGTCATTAAGGCGCCGCTGCACCAAGAAAACGATGCTCGTTACGAATACATGGTGATCACCTCATTCCCCGGGGAGCCTAAAAACGTTGCCCGCGCCGCCCTGCGCGAACATGCAGACAATGGCAAGTGGGAGTTGATGCGCACCTGTCGCTACGAGGGCGGCGCTTACAAATACTGGCTTCGCCGCCGGGTCATGCGTGTTAAAAGTACGCTGACCACCATGCCCTAATTCAACGTCAGCCTCTCCAGAAAACGCTGTATTTCCCTGAGAAGTAGGCGTAGAATGGATATATGTTCGAAGATTGGGTTTGTGATCCGAAGTATTTCGAAGACACTCCGCCAGAGGGTTGGAGCTTCGCAACAGCACCACGCCTCGATCCACTGGACGCCGCCTTCATCAACCAGGCGCTAGACTCAACCGAAGCCTGCGACTGCGTCACCGTCATTGAACAAGCCGAACGAAACCAAGCCTTCTGGTCCTCCATTCAAGCCCGGGCCGCGGCACGCATCGACGCACTCACCGGCTGCACCCTGGATGACCACCCCGCGGACAAGGAACGCGGCACAGCGCATCTCATTGCCATCGCCCGCCGCCGGTCGCAAAGCGGATCCATCGCGTACCTGCACTGCATGCGAAACCTCATCCCGGATATGCCCTACCT
>NZ_JBIUXY010000022.1:0-18919 GCF_044744225.1 Glutamicibacter sp. NPDC087344
GTATTCACCAAACAAAAAATAATTTGGTATCAACAAACTTGGCACACTATTGAGTTCTCAAACAACAAACACTCACGACACCACAACCAAACATTTCGTTTGACTGCTTCGCTCCGGAGCAACTTTTCAAGCTTACCAGACTTCGTGAGCCGATCAAAATCGGTCGAAATCTTCAAGTGAAAATGTTTCGGCCACCGCATGAACAGCTCGTGTATTTCTCGCTGTTTCCCTTGCGGCAACAGATAAAAACTATACATACACTTTTGGGATGTTTCAAATCGAGGGGCGGAGTTCTAGGTCACACTCTTCAATCTGCTCTAGTCTGAGCTTATGAGCGACCTGAAGAACCTGCTTGGCTACAGTGAACCAATCTTTAATGCTTCTATGGCAGGCGCCGCCGGCGGAGCCATGGCCGCCGCGGTCAGCGCCGCGGGTGGTGTGGGAATGATAGGTGTCGCCCCAACCCCCACCGCAGACTGGATCAGCGCCCAAGCCGCTCACGTCGCCGAGCTTGATTCGCCTTGGGGTGTTGGCTTCATGGGGTGGGCCCTGGAAGCAGACCTGAGCCCGCTTGAATCTTTCCTCCAGTACAACCCCTCACTGATTGTCATCAGCTTCGGCGATGTCACCCGGGCGGCCGCACTGGCCCACGAAGCCGGTGTCATGACCGCGATGCAGATCGGCAATGCCGCGGACCTGGACCGGGCGATGCACAACGATATCGACATCATCATCGCCCGCGGCGGCGAGGGCGGCGGGCACGGCCGCAATGAAAGCGGCACCCTGCCGCTGTTGCAGCTTGCCTGCACACAGCATCAGAAACCGGTGGTTGCCGCCGGAGGAATCGGGACGGCTGGCGGTGTGGCCGCGGTATTGGCCGCTGGTGCCGAAGCCGCGTGGATCGGCACCCGGTTCCTGGCCACCAAGGAAGCCAGCGGACATGAGAACCTGAAAGCCGCGGTGCGCGCCTCGGGACTCGACGATACGGTCTACACCCGCGCCTTCGACATCGCCCAGCAGCTTGACTGGGCTCCCGAGTACGGCGGACGGGCCCTGCGCAACTCCTTCAGCAACCGGTACGCCGAGGCGATCGACTCCTTGCAGGCCACCGAGAAGCTGCGCGAACAGATGATCCGCGCCCGCGCCGAGGCAGATATTTCCATGGCTCCGGTCTACGCCGGCGAGGCCGCCGAGTTTGTCCGCCGCGAGGAATCCTGCGCCGAGGTGCTGGCCGAGCTGAGCGGCTTCCGCCGGATTCTGCAGGAAGCCGCGGCCCGGTTCGCCTAGATTGGCTGGTTGTCGATCAGCCGGACGCCGGCTACCGTGGCGGCGACCAGGATCAGCGCCTGCCCGGTGAAGGGAGTGTCCTGGCAGTTGAACGCCAGCTCCTGCAGGTTATCCGGGTTCACCACCACAAAGTAGTCAAGTTCCGCCAACGGTTCCATCTGGAACATGCCGATGGCATCCTCCAGGTGCAGCGGCTCGTTGCGGGCAGCCCGCCCCGCGATCAAAGAGATCGCCCGATGCAGCACCAAGGCCGCCTCCAGGCCTTCATCGCCAAGCTGCGAGTTCCGGCTGGAGAGCGCCAAGCCCTTCTCGCTGCGCACGATCGGCACCGAACGCAGTTGCACCGCGTAGTCGAGGTCGGCGATCATCCGGCGGATCAGCACCACCTGCTGGGCATCCTTCTGCCCGAAGTAGGCCCGGTACTCACCCTGGCGCGGATCGGCCAGGTGCAGAAGTTTAGCGACAACCGCCAGCATTCCGTCAAAATGCCCGGGGCGGGAGGCGCCCTCATACATGTCACCCAGCGCGCCGGAATTCAACCGCACCAGCGGCAGGCCGGCATGGTAGATCTCCTCGACCGGCGGCGCGAACACAATGTCCACCCCCGCTCCCGCGGCCACCTGGACGTCGGCGTCAAGGGTGCGCGGGTACTTGGCGTAGTCGGCGGCGTCGTTGAACTGCAGCTCGTTCACAAAAACCGAGATCACCACCAGCTCGTTTTCCTCGCGGGCGGCCTTGAACAGCGACGCGTGCCCTTCATGCAGGGCTCCCATGGTCGGGACAAAACCCAACGAGCCTGGATTGGCCTGGGCGATGGCTTCCTTGAGTTCACTGCGGGTCTTAACGATTTTTGGGGTTTTCACCCTCTTATTCTAGAACTCGCAGCAGCTCTTCAAGCGTCGCCGGCGAGATCAGGCCCTGGGAGGCGGCGCGCAGCGCGGTGGCCCGCGAGAGGCTGCGATAACTTTCGTTGGTCTCCGGCGGATCGGCTTCCAGCGCGCCGAGGTGCGCCCGAACGGTCCCGATGTCCCCGCGGGCCACCGGCCCGGTCAGCGCCCCGGCCCCGGAGCGCAACGCATTATCCAAACTCGCGTTCATCAGCGCGCGCAGCGTATTGGACGGCTCCTCAACCCCTATCCGGCGCAGGATGTCGGCCGACTGCGCGGTGATGGTGTTCAGGTGGTTTGCCGCATGGGCCAGGGCCGCGTGGTAGCTGACCCGGTCCGCTTCCGCGATCACCACCGGCTCACCGCGCATTTCCACCACCAGCGCCTGGGCCACCGGCAACATGACCTCATCAGCGGTGACCGCAAAAACGCAGTCGGTCAGCCGCTGCAGATCCATGCTCATCCCGGTGAAGGTCATTGCCGGGTGGATTGCCAGGCCGAAGGCGCCGGCGTCAATGGCCGGCTGCAAAATTCCTGTGCCGTAACGTCCGGCGGTATGGGCTATGAGTTGGCCGTTGATGAAGTGCCCGGCGGCGGCGAGCCCGGCAACCAATTCACCGAGCACATCATCCGGGACCGCGAAGAGCACCAGCTCGCTGCGCCGCAGGATTTCTGCCGGGTCCAGGATCTGCACCCCGGGCAGCAACGCGTCGGCGCGGTCCCTTGAATCCTGCGACACCGCATGGATGCCGGTGATCCGGTGCCCGCTGGCGGCCAGCGCGGCGCCGAGCACCGTGCCGACCTTGCCAGCAGAGATGATGCCGATTCCCAAGCGTGGTGCGTCCACGTCCTACCTTCCGCGAAGATCCTGACCGCCGGTGATGCGGCGGGATTGTTCCTCAAAAAACTTACCAGCGATTTGGGCATCGACCTGCTGGAGGTAACCGGTGACGGTCCCCCCGGCGCTGTAAATCCGTACCCCGGCCAACTTCCGCCGGCGTTCCAGCGGACCCTGCTGCAGGGTCATTCCCTGCACCCGGTTGTGGGCGGTGAAGGCGGTCACCCGGCCAAGCCAGCCGTAGCGGGCGATCACCGTGGTGTCCGTGACCAGAAAACCCTGGTTTTTCCACGCGCCCGGGGAGAATAGTTTGGCCCGGGGAGGTGAAACGACGAACCCGTGCTCCGCGCCGGAATTCACGGCGGTGAACAACACCTCGCGCTGGTTCTGGACCCCGAGATCCGGCAGCAGGATCCCCATCACGCGGCTGACCGCTTCAAAATCTCCCACCGGCAGCACCAGCAGGTTCTGTGCGTCCTCCTGCGAGCCGACACCCAGGGCGTTGACCTCCACCCGGTACCAGCCGAGCAGCCGCCACAGCGCCGGGGAGCTGATCTGGATCGACTGCACCCGCCCGGCGGGAATCGACTGTTGCCGGGTATCGGCCAACCCGCTGCTGACCCGCAGCCCGGTGTCCGTGGCGGCGGCGCTGAAGTTCCAGGAGCTATTCAGCTCCTTGTAGAACCAGCCGCCGAAACCCAGCAGGGCCGGGATCAGGCCGGCCACCACACCCTGAACCCCATTCAGGGCCAGGATTCCCAGGGTCAACGCGCTGAGCACCCCGATGATGGTCGGCATACGCAGGAACAAGGAGGCAAGCAGCCTGCCGTGCGGCACCTTGGCCGTGAGAACCTCGGCGGCCGGCGCTTGGGCACGCTGCGCCGCTTCGTTCTGGGGCACCTCGCCGGCGGGTACTGCGCCCGGGTCCACCCCTTGCGCCAGGTCCAGAATCAGCGCCCGGAGTTCCTGGGCTTGGGCCTTGCGCAAAAAGGAGAGCCGCAGCACGGATTCGCTGCCGTCGGCCACGTCGAAGTGCAGTTCTGCCAGACCCAGCAGCCTGGCGACCAGCGGTTGGGCCACCTCGATACCTTGGACATTTTGAATCCGCGCCTGCTTCTGGCTGCGGAAAATCATCCCGGAGTTCACGTACACGTGCGTCGCGGTGATCCGGTACCGGGTGAAGTACCAGGACAGCGCGTAAAAAATGAGCACCGCCAGCAGCGCACCGGCACCGATCACCACGGTCCAGCGCAACCGTTCACCACTGAAACGCTCGGCCAAGCTGAGCTCGTTGGTGTTCTGCCAGTAGATGTAGGCCAGGCCCACCACGGCCACCCAGCCGCGCACAAAGGGGCTGGCCGGATGGACCCGCTGCCATTGCTCGGTCATAACATTTTCGCTTCGCCGGCGGCGCTCAAACGTTCGCGCAGTTCCTGGCCGGTCGCCTCGTACAGGCCCGGGATCACCGCGGTCGCCGAGCCGGCGGCGGTGTTCAGCGTCAGCTTGCACAGCCCGTAGCGGCGCTCCAAGGGGCCGCTGGTGACTTCCACGTATTGCATCCGCCCGTAGGGGATGACCAGCTGTTTGCGCCACATGACCCCGGAGCGCACCATCAGGTCCTCGGCGCGTTCGGCATAACCCAGCGCGCGGATCCGGCGGCGCAGCAGACGCAGCACCAGCAGCGCGATCAGCGCCACCAGCAGCGGCGGGGCGAGGATCAGCCACAGCGGGACGTTGATCGTGAACAGCTTCAGGATCAACGGGACCAGCGCGATCAGCAGGTAGATCGCGGTATTCAGCGCCCAGCTGATCAGCTTCACCCGGTAGTATTCGGGCGCGACCGGCTGGAAGTTATTCGGTGACCGTTCCGTCGGTGATTCCATCGGCAGTATCCTCCGGATCTTCGGGTGGAAGTTTGCAAAGATGCTGCACAATATACCCGATGACCACCATGAACAGGCCAGCCGAGGCGAGCACCACGGCGCGTGTCAAACTCGGCGAGGCCCCGGTATTCACCCAGAGGCTGAGCAGCGCCGGCAGGTGCCACCCGGTGATCAGCGCCCCGGCATAGGCCGATGCTTGGGCCAAGACCAGGGTGCGTGCCGCGGCGATCGGGTCGAAATGCGATTTGCCCGCACTTGAGCGCTTCACCCGGATCCCCAGGAAAAGCACCACCGCGCACACCGCACCCAGCGAATACAGCGCGGTGTAGTCCAGCACCGGGGTCGAGCGGCCGGCCGCCACAAACAACTGCAGCGCCACCCAGCCGAGCACCGCCCCGGCGAGCATGCACCACAGCAGCGGGAGAACCTTCAGCCGGGTCATAACCGGATGATGTCCTTGGTGTCAGCGGCCGCCGCGGCCAAACGGGAGACCAGCTGCCCCTCGAGCACCGCGTCCGGATCCATCCAGCTCCACGGGGCCAGCACAAAACCGCGGATCGCGGCCCGCGGGTGCGGCAGCGTCAGCCGTGCGTCGTCCAGCACCAGGTGGTCGTAGGTGATGATGTCCAGATCCAGGGTGCGCGCTTCCCAGCGCACCTCGCGGGTGCGGTGGTGCGCCGCCTCGATCTGCTGGCATAAATCAAGCAGCTCGTGCGGGGAAAGCCGGGTGCGCACCTGGATCACCTGGTTGGTGTAATCGGGCTGGTCCGGCGGGCCGCCCACGGGTTTGGTCACCGCCAGCGGGGAGAGATCCAGGATCTCAAGCTGCGCGCCGAGCTCCTTGACCGCGGCGGCCAACGTGGCCTGCGGGTCGCCCAGGTTGGCGCCCAAGGCGATGACCGCGGTGTGCTGGCGCTGGTGGCGGGTCAGGGTAATGCTCACGTCGCTGAACGGCACCGGGATGGGAGCCTGCGGCTTGTGCACCACCACCTGGACGGTGGCGACACTGGGGTAGGCGGCCAGGATGGCGTCGGCGATTTCGCTGCCCAATTTCTCAATCAGGTCCCAGGGACCCGCCTGGATCTGGGCCACCACCAGCTCGCTGACCTCTCCGTAGTGCACGGTGTCCAGCACGTTGTCGCTCACCGCCGCCCGGGAGAGATCCACCTGCAGCTCAACGTCGATCACAAATGTCTGCCCGTCGCGTTTTTCAAAGTCGAAAACGCCGTGGTAACCGGTGGCGGAAATCCCGGAAATGCTAATTCGATCCATGGGCTTTCACAACTTTCAGGGCGTCGCGTGATCCCTGCACGTCGTGCACGCGCACCGCCCAAGCCCCGTCGGTTCCCGCCAGCACTGTGGTGGCCAGCGTCGCCGCATCGCGGCCCAGCGGTTCGCGGCTGGCGCCGGCCTCGGCCAGCAGCTCGCCCAGGAAACGTTTGCGGCTGGTGCCCACCAGCACCCGGTGCCCCAGGTCGGTGAACGCCTGCAGGTTTTTCAGCAGCTCCCAGTTGTGCTCCGCGTCCTTGGCGAACCCGAGCCCCGGATCCACGATGATCTGCTCCGGCTTGACCCCGCGCGCCACAAAATCATCACGCAGCGCCCGGATCTCGGCCACCACCTCCGCCACCACATCCTGGTAGTTGGCCTGGGTGACCATGTTCTGCGCGGTGCCGCGGCGGTGCATCAGCACATAAGGCACGCCGGTGTGGGCAATCAGTTCCGGCATCCCGGGCTCATGGGTCAGCCCGGAGACGTCGTTGATCAGGTGCGCGCCGGCGGCGATGGCCGCCCGCGCGGTGGCCACGTGCATGGTGTCCACCGACACCACGGCCCCGGCCTTGACCAGCGCGGCGATCACCGGCAAGATCCGTTCCTGCTCCAGGCCCGGGTCGATCTCCGCCGCGCCGGGACGGGTGGATTCCCCGCCCACGTCGATGATGTCCGCCCCGGAGTACAGCAGCTTCAGGCCCTGTTCGATGGCCGCTTCGCGCTGCAGGTAGGCGCCCCCGTCGGAGAACGAGTCCTCGGTGACGTTCAGGATGCCCATCACCAAGGTGCGGTCGGTGGGCAGGTCGGCGAACGTTTTCTGCTTGATCTTGCGGATCACGGTCAGCGGGCTGGTGGCCGGACCGGTGCCGGGGATTGCTCCTAGAGACATGTCAGTTACCTTCCGAGAATCAGGCTCATTGCTTCGGCGCGGGTGGCGGTTTCGCGCAGCTGGCCGCGCACCGCGCTGGTCACGGTTTTCGCGCCGGGTTTCTGCACCCCGCGCATCGACATACACATGTGTTCGCATTCGACCACAACGATCGCGCCGGAGGGGTTCAGGTGCTCGACCAGCGCGTCCACGATCTGGGTGGTCAGCCGTTCCTGCACCTGCGGGCGGCGGGCGAAAACCTCCACCAGCCGGGCCAGCTTGGACAGGCCGGTGACCTTCCCGCCCTTGCCCGGGATGTACCCGATGTGCGCCCGGCCGTAGAACGGAACCAGGTGGTGCTCGCAGGTCGAGTAGAACGCGATGTCCTTCACCAGCACCATCTCATCGTGCTCGATGTCGAAGGTGGTGGACAGGTGCTCCTCGGGGCCCTGGTGCAGCCCGGCGAAAAACTCTGCGTAGGCCTTGGCCACCCGCTTGGGGGTGTCCTGCAGGCCGTCGCGGTCGGGGTCCTCGCCGATGGCCAGCAGAATCTCGCGCACGGCCGCCGCGATGCGCGGCTGGTCAATCAGATTTTCTTCACTCACGCTTCGATCCTAGTCGGTCGATTGCGCGGCGCGCTCCTTGGGGCTTAACACCGGGCCTTCTGGATGCACCGGGCGCTCGTCGTTGGACAGCCATACCTCGCGCTTGTCGATCTTCACCAGGTCGGAGAAGAGCTCCGCGATTTCCTTCTGGTTCAGCGTTTCGCGTTCAAGCAGGGCCAGGGCCAGGCGGTCCAGCACGTGGCGGTTGGTGGTCAGCGCCCAGTAGGCGTCGTTGTGCGCACCCTCGATCAGCTGGCGCACCTCCTCATCCACCAGGTGGGCCATCTCATCCGAGTACTCCCGCGAGGCGCCGCCCATCTGCTGCTCCGCGGCGGAGCCGGCCAGGCGCACCGCGCCCACCTTTTCGCTCATGCCGTATTCGGTGACCATCTTGCGCGCGGTGGCGGTGGCCTTCTCGATGTCGTTCGACGCGCCGGTGGACGGGTCGTGGAACACGATCTCCTCCGCCACACGCCCGCCCATGGCGTAGGCCATCTGGTCCAGCAGCTCATTGCGGGTCACCGAGTACTTGTCCGACTCCGGCACCACCATGGTGTAACCCAGCGCGCGCCCGCGCGGCAGGATGGTGATCTTGGTGACCGGCGCGGTCTGGTTCATGGCCGCCGCCACCAGGGCGTGGCCGCCCTCGTGGTAGGCGGTGACCTTGCGCTCGTGCTCGTCCATCAGCCGGGTGCGCTTCTGCGGGCCGGCCATCACGCGGTCGATCGCCTCATCCAGCGCCCGATCGTCGATCAGGTTGGCGTTGGAGCGCGCGGTGAGCAGCGCGGCCTCGTTGAGCACGTTGGCCAGGTCGGCACCGGTGTAGCCCGGGGTCTTCTTGGCGACCGCGTTCAAGTCCACCGTGGCATCCATCGGCTTGCCCTTGACGTGGACCTTCAGGATATCTTCGCGGCCCTTCAAATCCGGTGCTTCAACCGGGATCTGGCGGTCGAAACGGCCCGGGCGCAGCAGCGCCGGATCCAGTACGTCCGGGCGGTTGGTCGCGGCGATCAGGATGACGTTGGTGGAGGCGTCGAAGCCGTCCATTTCCACCAGCAGCTGGTTCAGCGTCTGCTCGCGCTCGTCGTTTCCGCCGCCGATGCCGGCGCCGCGGTGGCGGCCCACCGCGTCGATCTCGTCGACGAAGATGATGGCCGGGGAGTTGTTTTTCGCCTGCTCGAACAAATCGCGCACACGCGAGGCGCCCACACCGACAAACATCTCAACGAAGTCCGAACCGGAAATCGAGTAGAACGGCACCTGGGCCTCGCCGGCCACTGCCTTGGCGAGCAGGGTCTTGCCGGTACCCGGAGGGCCGTAGAGCAGCACACCCTTGGGGATCTTGGCGCCCACGGCCTGGAACTTGGCAGGCTCCTGCAAGAACTCCTTGATTTCGTGGAGCTCCTCCACGGCCTCGTCGGCGCCGGCGACGTCCTTGAACGTCACCTGCGGCATGTCCTTGGTGATCAGCTTGGCCTTGGACTTGCCGAACTGCATCACCTTGGAGCCGCCGCCCTGGGAACGGGCGAGGATAAACCAGAAAATACCGGCGATCAGCAAAAACGGGACGATGACGCCGAGCATCGACAGCAACCAGTTGCTTTCAACCGGCTGGTCGGTGAACTTATCCAGGTTGGCGCCGTTGATCGCGTCGACCACCTGCTCGGCGCGGGCCGAGGAGTAGAAGAAGCTGACGTTGGTGCCCTTCTCCACACCTTCGACGGTCAGCGCGTTGCGCAGCGTCAGGTCTACCCGCTGGTCGCCATCGAAGATCTTGGCTTGAGCCACGTTGCCGCTGGACAGCTCGTGCAGTCCCTGCGAGGTGTCGATCTTCGCCGTGTTATTGCCGAAAACCATCGGCAGGAACAGCACGACGGCCACGACACCCACGAGAACCCAAATGATCCAGCTGTTAAAAAGCTTCTTTGTTTTCATTGATCCGCCAGGTCCCGCGCCCTACGCATCTCCCTCACCCGCTGTCATGGCGTCCGGGGCACGCCACCTTCGATTCTTTGTCAACGCCCGAGCGGCGCAAAAAGTTCCCTACTCGTAGATGTGCGGGGCAAGGGTGCCCACGCAATCCAAATTGCGGTACTTCTCCGCGTAGTCCAGGCCGTAGCCGACCACAAATTCTTTGGGGATGTCCATTCCCACGTACTTCACGTCGATTTCCACCTTGGCTGCCTCTGGCTTGCGCAGCAGCGCGCAGATCTCAACACTGGCCGGGCCGCGCGATTCAAGGTTCGCCTTGAGCCAGGACAGGGTCAGCCCGGAGTCGATGATGTCCTCGACGATCAGCACGTGCTTGCCCATGAGGTCCGAGTCCAGGTCCTTCAAGATGCGCACCACACCGGAGGACTGGGTTCCCGAACCGTAGGAGGACACCGCCATCCAGTCCATGGTGACGTGGGAATTCAGCGCACGCACCAGGTCGGCCATGATCATGACCGCGCCCTTGAGCACACCGACAACAAGAATGTCGCGTCCCTGGTAGTCCGTGTCGATCTGCGCCGCCAGTTCTTCGACGCGGGTCTGGATCTCTTCTTTGGTGTACAGAACGTGTGCCAGATCGGCCTTGACGGCATTGGAATCCACGAAGGTTCTCCTGATTCTAGAGGTGTGGTACCTACCTAGAGTGCCACATTTAGCGGGTGCTTGCTTAGCGTGAGTCGGTGAAAACAATCACCGGGCTGCGCCGATAGGCGCTGATTTTCCCGTCCAACTGCACCGGCCCGGCCGATTTCGACTTTTCCACACCGATTCCGGCCAACGCGCACAGGGCCGCTGTTCGCTCTTGGCCAACGTTTTTCGCCCCCGCGTCAACGGCCGCCAAACGCAGCACCCGGGAGGCGACCGCCGGCGGCAGGGCGGCCAGCGCCGCGAGGTTCACCCCGTGTTCCTCCCAGGCCTGCTGGGCCCACTGCTCCAGCGCCTGCGCGTCTTGGGCCGCCAGCTGCGCGGTGCGCGCCAGCGCCTGCGGAATATGCTCGCCCAGGGCATGGCTCAAAAACGGCAGGATCTGTTGGCGCACCAGATTCCGGCGATAGCTGGTATCCGCGTTGCTCGGGTCCTCCCAGTACTCAAGCCCGGCCGCCGCGCAGATCTGCTCGGTATCCTTCCGGGTCAGTTCGAGCAACGGGCGGGCGAACACCCCGCGCACCGCCGGGATGCCGGCCAATGACCGGGTCCCCGAGCCGCGCAGCAACCCCAGCAGCACCTGTTCGGCCTGGTCGTCGCGGGTATGGCCGAGCAAAATCCGCTGCGCCCCGGTGGATTGGCGCACCTTCTCAAAGGCCTTGTAGCGGGCGGCGCGGGCCGAGGCCTCATCGGAGCGGGTATCCACCCGGCGCACCAGTACCGGTGCCAACCCCAGGTCGCGGCATTGCCCGGCGGCACGCTGGGCGACCTGGGCGCTGTTGTCCTGCAGCCCGTGATCGACGATGACCGCGCCGAACTCCCCGCGCAATTGGCTGGCGGCAACGGCCAAGGCCAGCGAATCCGCGCCTCCGGAAACGGCCAGCAGATTCAGCCCCGGGGCGGCCATGGCCGCCACCGCGGTGCGGGCGCGGTCGATGGCTCGGCTCATCGGGTGCGAGCCAACCAGCGTTCGGGATGATCCAGCTCCTGCGCACTGGGGAACAGCTCGCGCTGGGAGAAGATCGGGTTGAAACCTTCGTAACCGACCTGATCCACCAGGTGGCGCACGAACTTCGCGCCGCGTTTGTACTGCAGGGCCTTGGCATCCATCCCCAGCAGTTTTCCGAGCAGGGTGGCCAGCGCCGAACGGTTTTCGCCGCGCGCCTCAAAACGACGGCGAATGGTTTTGATGGTGCGGATGGATTTCACATCGTTCATCACCACCATGGCATGCCCCTCCAGCACCGACATGATGCTGGTCAACTCGCTGACCTCAGACTTCATGTCCTTGAGCCGGGAGCCTAGGTCGTTGAACGAGTGCGTGCTTCCGGCCAGCGGCTCGAAGACCTGGGCCAGGGTCTGTTTCATGACCCCGGGAATCCACGGGGCATGCTCAAACTGCAGCCGGTGGGTTTGCTCGTGCGTGGCGATCCAGAGGTAAAAATCCTTGGCGTTCAGGTTCATCTCCCCGCGCAGCTGCGTAATGGTCGGCGCATTAAGCAACAGCCGCGGGCCGACAAACGGGTCGAACTGCCCCAGCACGCGCGTTCCAAGCACCGCCAGCACCGCGCCGAGTTCGGCTCCGGCCAGCACCGGCACCGCGCCGGGTGCATCGATCCCTTCGGGAAGCATCGCCGCGAAATTCTGGCTCACCGCCTGCGCCCACCCGGCCCGGTCCACCACCAGGGTCTGGGCCGGGGCGGTGGAGCGCAGCTGGGAGATCTTCTCCGCTTCAACCAGCCCCTGGCCACCGGCGATCCGCAACTCTTCGATGATCCGCGCCGCCTGGAGCGAGCCAATGGCAGGACCGGCCGGCATCAGGGTCTTCGCGGTTCCGACGGCAACATCCCAGTCGATGAATTGCTTCATGTGTGCTCCTGACTATGTCCGGCAGCCGCAACCGCGAATCGCGGTCACCGCCTGATCAATGATTGGTTTATGCGGTGCAAGGGTGCCGTTGGGCTGGCTGGCGAAAATGGAGAAAGCCAATAGCCGGCCGTCCTCGGTCAGCGTCATCCCGGTCAGCGTGGCGACCCCGGTCAATGACCCGGTTTTGGCACGCACCAGGCCCAAGGTTGTGTCTCCCCCCAGCCGATGCATCAGGGTGCCGCTGTATCCGGCGACCGGCAGCGAGTAGATCAGTTCGCGCATCCCGGCCTTGTCGCTGGTGGCGGCCGAGCGCAGCACGGTGGTCAGCGACGCCGGGGAGATCTGGTTCACCGCCGCCAGGCCACTGGTGTCGGACAGCGACAGCCCCTGCGCCCCGTGGGTGCTGGCGACCGCGGCGACCGCGGACCCGGCCTGTTCCGGGGCCAGCCCCTGTTCCAGGGCGACCAGCCGGCCGAGGGTTTCGGCGATGTAGTTATCCGAGACCAGCAGCATGTGCTTCACCACGTCGCGCAGCGGGGCCGAGCGCACCTCTGCGATCTGCTCGCCGCCCTCGTAGATGCCGCGTCCGCCTTCGGCCACCTTGAGAGACGAGCCCAGCGCGGCGGCGAAAACCTCGCGCGCCTGCTGCGCCGAATCCGACTGGTAGGAGGAGGAAAGGCTTTCGCTCACCCGGCCGGCGTAGTGCGCCAGCGGATACACCGGGGCGATGTTGTTGGAGGTGAACAGCGACTGATCCCAGTCGGAGTTGGTCTGCGCCGAGTCGAACAGCGAGTCGTCCAGCCACAGCTGCACCGAGTCGATCCCCCGCTTTTCCAGCTCGGCCGCGCTGGCTTCGGCAAGGGTCGCCAACCCGGCATACCCTTTGGCCGCCGAGTCATCGGAAGCGCCGTCGCCCAGCAGCACGTCCCCGCCGCCGCGCAGCACCAGGGTCTGGCCATCCAGCCAGACGCTGGTGCTCAATTGGGTGTCGGCCCCCAGCACGTCCAGCGCGGCCAGGGCGGTCACGACCTTCAAACTGGAGGCAGGGGTGCCGTTGGAGGTTGAATTCTTGTCATAAAGCACCGTGTCGGTAGAGACATCCACCACCTGTGCGGTGAAGCTGGTCCCATCTGGCTGATCCGACAGGATCGCATCCAGCTGCGCGGTGAAAACCCCGGCGTCCGGCAACGGCGCTTCAGGGTCGAGATCCTGCACGGTGACTGGGGCATTTTCGGCCAGCCGGGCGCTGGCCGGGGTGTGGAAGGCCTCGGGTTCGCCGGTGAAAAACCGCGGTGCAAACAGCATTGCCAGCACCATGCCCACCACGGCAACAAGTGCCGCTCCCAAGGTGATCGCACGACGGGCGGCAGTGTTCATACGGTGGGATTCCTTTCGCGGGTTTATCAAGGCGGTACCAATGGGCGATACGCTTAAGCGCGGATAACCCTAAGACTAGTTTAGGAGTGTGCTTTTTATGAGCCACGACGTGACCATCGAGATCCCTACCGGATCCCGCGTCAAGTACGAGATCGACCACGAGACCCACCGTCTGCGTTTGGATCGTGTGCTGTTCACCTCGATGCAGTACCCAACTCACTACGGCTACTTCGATGACACCCTTGGCGAGGACGGCGATCCGCTGGACGCCATGGTTTACATCCCGGGTGTCGACCTGATCCCAGGTGTTGTTGTCGAGGCTCGCCCGATCGGCGTGTTCAACATGACCGACGACGGCGGCGGAGATGCCAAGCTGTTGTGTGTTCCTGCCGACAAGCGCTTTGACCACATCAAGGAGCTCGAGGACATCGACGAGTGGCTGATCAAGGAGATCGAGCACTTCTTCACCCGCTACAAGGACCTGGAACCTGGCAAGTGGGTCAAGGCCGAGGGCTGGGAAGGCCGCGAAGCAGCCGAGGCCGAGCTGGCACGCTCCATCGAGCGTTTCAAGGCCTAATTTTTACTGCGCTCGACCGGCGGCGGGGATCTATTGATCCCCGCCGCCGGTGTTTTAAGCGTCGGGCAAAAGGCCTTGCAGCACATCCTCGGAGTTCGCCGCGACCTCCATATTCTGCACGTCCCGCAGGGTTCGCTCCACGGCCCGGGTACGGGTTCCGGCGGACTGCACCGTGTTCTGCGCCGCCGAAAGTTGTTTGCCCAGCTTGTCCCAGACGTCGCCGTACTTGCGGAATTCGTCCTTGGCCGCGGACAGCACCTGCCACACTTCGCTGCTGCGTTTTTCAATGGCAAGGGTCCGGAAACCCATCTGCAAGGAGTTCAGCAGGCTCATCAACGTCGTTGGCCCGGTGACCAGCACCCGGTGCTCGGTCTGCAACCTGCTGGCCAGGCCCGGGCGACGCACCACCTCGGCGAACAGCCCTTCGGTGGGCAGGTACATGATCGCGAAATCGGTGCTGTGCGGCGGAGCGATGTATTTCCCGGAGATCAGTTTGGCCTGTTCGATGATTGCCTTGTCAAGTGCGCGATTGGCCTGTTCAACGGCCGCCTTGTCACCCGATTCCTGGGCGTCGAGCAGCCGTTCATAGTCTTCTTGCGGCAACTTGGAATCAATGGGCAGGTAGATGGTGCCGGCCTCTCGTCCGGGCAGGATCACCGCGAATTCGACGGCTTCCCGGCTCCCCGGCACAATCGTGACGTTCTGCTCGTACTGCTCCTGGGTCAGGATGTCCTCCAGCTGACGCCCCAACTGCACTTCACCCCAGGTGCCACGGCTTTTGACGTTGGTCAGCACACGTTTGAGCCCTCCGACGTCCTGTGCCAGGTTCTGCATCTCGCCCAGCCCCTGCTGCACCATTTCCAGGCGTTTGCTCACCAGTTCAAAGCTCTCCCCGAGGCGCTTTTCCAGGGTGCCCTGCAGTTTTTCGTCCACGGTTTCACGCATTTGTTCCAGCTTGGCCTCGTTGCCGGCGCGCAGTTTGTCCATCTGCTCCTGCATGAGTGTGGTCAGCTGCAGGTGGCGGCGCGCGTTCCCCTCCGCCATGGAACCCAGCTTCGTGTCGATCTCCGTGCGCACTTCCCCCAGAGTTTGGCGCAGTTCACCACGCTGGGCGCTCAGGTCTTGGCGAAGTTCGCCGTGGGTTGAGCGCACCGCCTCGCGAATCACCTGCTCCTCCGCCCCGGAGGTGCGGCGAATCAGCAACAAGGCAATACATACCGTTGCAAGAATATTTAGTATGACTAGGACAAAAACTGCGATAATCATGAGGTTGCACCCTTCGAAACCAGTGGTCGAGCATCTCAATACTTACCAGCCGCTACCGACAAGTTCGGCATAATGGGTACCATGCGCATTCTGGTGACCGGCTTCGAGCCGTTTGGAAACGACAACTTCAACGCCAGCGACGCCGTGGTTTCAGCCCTTCCCGACCACCTCGGCAAGAATCAAATCACCACCGCCATCCTGCCGGTTTCCTTCACCCGTTCCGGCCAGGCACTGAACGAGCTGCTGGCCGAGACACAACCGGACGCGCTGCTCTGCCTGGGTGAAGCCGGCGGCCGGAAGCTGATCACCCCGGAGCTGCGCGCGGTGAATCTGAACCACGCCCGAATCCCGGACAACGACGGAGCCCAGCCGCAGCACACCCCGATCGTTGCGGGCGGGCCGCACCTGCTGCATCCCGGCCTTGATGCGCGGCGGATCACCCGCTCGCTGGTGCTCGCGGGATTCGCCGCCGCGCCTTCCGAGGATGCTGGACGTTTTGTCTGCAACCACGTCGCCTATTTGGCCTATGCCCAGCCAATCCCCGCACTTTTTATCCACGTTCCGGCGCTACGCCCGGATGGATCCGCGGCCACGGTGGGCCGGGAAACGGATGCGAAGACAGCGGCCACGCACCAGGAAGCCGCGGACTGGGATCTGCCGCAGCTGGCCTCGGCCATCGAACGAGTGCTGGCGGAGATCTAGCGGGCCACCTGGTTCCACGCCGCGGCGATCGCCGGCAATGCAAGTTCCAACTGGGCCCGCTCCTGGGCAAAGGGCAGGCGCATATAGTGCTCCAACCCGTGGCCTTCGACCGCAAAGGTGGACCCGGGGGCCAGCAGCACGGACTTCAGGCGCCGAGCCAGCGCGGTTGAACGCGGCTGGGGCAGGTGGCACCACAGGCTCAATCCCCCGGCCGGCCTATTCGGTTCCCAGTCCGGCAAGATCCTGCCCAGCTCGCCGATCATCCAGTCGCGGTTTCCCCGCAGGGTTGCGCGGGTGGTGTCCGACAGGCTCTTGCCTGAAGTCAGCAGGTTTGCCAGCACCAACTGCTCAAGCACCGGAGCACCCAGATCCATGCTCATCCGCGCCCGGGCCAGGGCCGCAACCAGGTGACGCGGCGCGCGCAGCCAGCCCAGGCGCAATCCGCCCCAATGCGACTTGCTGGCGCTGCCAACGGTGATCAAATTGGCCGAATGGGCGGCCATCGGCAGAACCTGCGGGGCCTGATCCAGCCAGAGCTCGGCGCAGGTCTCATCGATAATGCCCACCACCGAGGCCCGGTCCAGTTCAGCAGCCCAACGCTGCCTCCCGGCATCATCCAGCAAGGTGCCCACCGGGTTGTGGAAATCCGGCAGGCAGAGCATTGCCGCCGGCGATCCCTCGCGCAGCGCCCCGGCGATCTGCTCCAGGTCCGAACCCTGCGGTCCGATCGGCACCGCGATGGTCCGAGCCCCATGAGCTTTCAGCGCCAGCAACGAGTTCGGATAGGTTGGTGTTTCGGCCAGCACCTTTTGGCCCCGCCCCAACACCGCCCGCCCGGCGGCCGCCACAGAGGACAACGCGCCTGAGGTCACAATCATCTGCTCCGGGCTCGTGGGAAGCCCGCGCCGGGTGTAATACTCGGCCAACGCCACGCGCAGCGGCTCGATGCCCAAGGGGTAGTAGCCCATCGTCGCCGCATAACGCGGCAGCTGATCCAGCGCCCTTTCAAATTCGGCCAGCATGCCGGCCGGCGCGTTGGGTGCCGCACAGGTCAGATCCACCACTGCGCTTCCCGGCGCCGGCCCAAAACCACCCAACGGCAAGGGTTCCGCGCCGCCGGCCGCTGGCCCTCCGGGCAGTTGGGCCACGGTTCCCGAACCGCGGCGCGAGCTGGCGTACCCGCAGTCACGCAGCTCGGCGTAGGCGCGGGACACCGTGGTGCGGCTGAGCCCTAGGGCCGCCACCGCTTCCCTTTCGCTGGGCAGGGCGGTTCCATGCAGGATCCGGCCGTTGGCGATCAGCGAACGCAGGGCCAGGAAAAGCCAGCGGTAGGCGGGCAGCGACGGATCTGCTTCGCCCAGCATTCTGGCCAGCGACAAGGCTGTGATGCGTCCCATGAATCCACTCATTCGAAATTGGCTATTTTTTCCATAGCCAATTTACCGGAACAATGTCAGTATGACCATCACGAACCTGACACCCCGCCAACAACTGAGCGCCGGGCGGCTGCCCTTGCGCCTGACCAACCTCTTTGTCGGGCTCACCCTGTATGCACTGGCCATGGCCTTGCTGATCCGCGCCCAGCTGGGTGTAGACCCCTGGGATGTATTCCACCTGGGTCTGGCGAACCATGTGCCGCTCTCACTCGGGACCATCGTGATCATTGTCGGCGCGCTCGTATTGCTGGCCTGGATCCCGCTCAAGCAGTGGCCGGGCCTGGGCACCGTGGCCAACACCCTCTACTTGGGCCTGGCGCTGGACTTCTTCCTGCGTTTTCTCCCGAACATCCAGGGGCTGGGCTGGCAAATCTTGACGCTGGCCGTCGCAATCCTGATCAATGGACTGGGAGGCGCGCTGTACATCGGCAGCCACTTCGGCCCCGGACCGCGCGACGGGCTGATGACCGGGCTGCATTTACGCACCGGCCTGTCGATCCGGCTGATCCGCACCGTCCTTGAACTGACGGTACTCGCCTTGGGCTGGCTGCTTGGCGGGCCTGTCGGGCTGGGGACCGTCGCCTATGCGCTGCTGATCGGGCCAGCCACCCAGCTGTTTTTCCGGCGCGCCAGCGTACGCCTGCCCGCCGCGCACTAAAACCCGTCATGTGATGCAGATACGCGACAAACTCGGGCCCGCGCGTAATACTTAAGCCATGTTTGTCATTGCGCTCAGCCCACGGCCCCGCTCGGTCACCGATGTCGCCGCCGCCGGGGAGGCGTTGTGGCACCAACTGGCCCAAGTTTCCACCCATGCGGCCTTCACCGCCATCAGCGGCCAGCTGCTGCTGGGGGTGCCCGAAGACGCCGACGCGGCGGTCGACGCCGTGTTGCGCACGGCCCGGCTGAACTTCTGCCACATCGGGTTAGGCGTCGGAGGACTCTACGAACCCGTGCCCGCCGAGGCGGATCAGGTTGACGGCCGCGCGCTGCGTCGCGCACAGGGCGCGCTCGACGCCGCCGAACACCGCGGGGAACGGGTTCCGATCTGCGTCTCCACCGGCAACACCGAGCTCGATGCCGAGCTGGAAGGCCTGCTTCGCCTGCTCGGGCAGTCCATTCGGACCCGCAGCGACTCCGAATGGGCGGTTGTCGACCTGCTCACCCCGGGCGTGCGAGGCCAGCAAAAAGCGGTCGCCCAAACCCTGGGCATCACCCCGCAGGCGGTATCTGCCGCGATCCTGCGCTCCGGATACAACGACGAGCTCGGCGCCCGCTCGGGCATCGCCCGGCTGCTTGAACTCGCGGACAATCTTTAGCTTTTCTTGAGCGAATCCTAACACCACATTCGAATCTTTATTCGAACAAACACCGTACAATTAACACATGTACGAAGCAATGGAACAACGCCACCG
>NZ_JBIUXY010000023.1:0-6787 GCF_044744225.1 Glutamicibacter sp. NPDC087344
GGGTGTTGCTCTTTGTGGGGTGTGGTGTTGGTGGGGGTCCTGGTGGGGCCCTCTTTTTTGTGTTTAACGGTGTTTTCTCTGCCTGACGACGGGCCAGCGCGGGTGGTAGCTGCATCGCCACTTCGGGGCGCCAGTGGCCCATCTGCCCAAGGGAGTGCTTTGGCGCATCCATTTGTTCGTTTAACGAGGTGTAGCTTTGCTGTTGTGGAGTGCCCGCGTACGAAGCGCGTTTCCCTGTCCCTGTCGGATCAGGAACACGAAACCCTGGTTGCTGCGGCTGGGAGCCGGCGGGTGTCGCTTGGGCGCGGGAACGGCTGCTCGAGTCACTGGGCATCGACCCCACCCGGGCCTTGGCGTAGAGGTGGCGCTGTTGCGGGCGGATCTGGGCCGGGTGGGATCAAACCTTAACCAGTTAGTGCGTGCGGTGAACTCGGGGCCGACCGTACCCAGCGCTTAGCTGCTAGATGCGGTGCAGTCAACGCGTGAGGAATAAGCGCGGGTGCGCGGTGAGCTGCCGTGATCGCGAAAATCACCAGAGGAAAGAACCCTGGGGATATTGGGGCGTATTTGCACGGTCCGGGGAAAGCGAACGAGCACACCTTCATCGCTGCAGGGCAACTGGTCTCTGGCCATGTGGTGGTCGGGTCGAACATCGGCGCCGAGGGACAGGCTGAATCGTCCCGGACCGACCCAAGGTTATGGGCTGGTGAGCTGCGCAAGGCCATGCACACCCGCCCGGAGATCAAAAACCCGTCTGGCACGCCTCCCTACGCAACACCGAGGCGGATCGGTCGCTGAGCAACGAGCAGTGGGCCGATATTGGGCAGTCGTTCGCTGACGACCTGGGATATGCAGAGCACCCCTGGGTGATGGTGCGTCACGCGGATGACCACGTGCACATCACGGTCGCTCGTATCAGTGATGTGGGTGAGGTGTGGCATGCCAGGAACGACCGCCGCGCAGCACAAAGAGCCTGCACCAACCTGAAAAAGCCTATGAGCTGGAGGCTGCGCCGCGAGATCGGGAACAGACGAAACAGCCGGTGTTGGTGGAGAGAGAACGCCAGGTGTAAGCGGAGATCAAAAACTGCCCATAGACGGCCAACAAATTGCCCGCTGACGGCCACCAAAAGTGCCCACCAGCGGACACCAAAACTGCCCGCCTGTGGCCAACACACCCCTTTTTTGCCCACTGATCTCCCACCCAACCGACGCCATACCACTGTCACGTATGGCCAAGGGACCCCTCCCGTCGAGGATGATGACGATTACCAAGTCAACATCAACCCTCGAACCACGGAAGAGGCCCCTTATGAAGTCTGCCGGAGAAACCATGGATATCCTCAAAGCTTACGACGAAACGAAATCGTTTCGCGCTGCCAGCGAACTCGCTAACTGCTCCCACCGCACCGTCAAACGCCTCGTCGAACAACGCGACGCAGGCCAACCACTACCCCAATACACCACACGCCCTAAAATCACCGATGACCACCTGGGCACCATCGAACGCATCATCGAGGAAACCCGCGGGAAGATCCGCGCCGACGTCCTGCACGAACGCCTGCGGCGCATGGGCTATACCGGCTCCGAACGCTCCACCCGCCGCGCGGTCGCTGACGCGAAAAAAGCCTGGAGGGCCGGCCACCAACGCATGCACCAATTAGGGGAATGTACGCATGGAAAACGGCATTTATGAAGCACTGCGCATAAGGAGCCAAATTATTTTGCGGAAGCGTAGGCAACTTGTCGGTAGTATTCGATCCCTTATCCGCTAGGCAGACTGCAGGGCATTTCATGGGAGCTGTCGCTTCAGCTTCATCCCACGTGAAACACGAAAGAAATGTCGATGATTTTACAGCCACGTTTTCGCTGGCATTGCCGAGTATTGCAGCACGGAATCTGAGTATGGCCTAGCCATCCGTGAATATTGCTGGATCCCGGACCGCATCCGGGATTGAGTACTTGAAGGTTTGAGAACCCAATATTCTCGCTCAGAGTTACCAGTTCGCTTATCCACTTCGAGAACCTAGTTTTCTGCTTGCTGCTGCTTCCGTTCCATTGGCATATCAACCGGTTACGAACGCACACACAGTAAGCAAAACAGTTACAAACCAGTTCAAGACTAGGAGCCTGCGCACGATTGTGTTTAGCAGAAGCATTTGGTGGCGGGGTGCGCCCGAAGGGTAGCAGCCGTGCATGGACCGGATAGCGCCAAGAACCGTGTAACGCCGGCCGCGCAGCTCAGTTCTCGAATAGCCTGTTCTCGGCGTCATGGTCGCAACACAGAGGCCCACGCCTTCATCTGCCCCAGTGCTGCCCTCAGCGGACAGAGCCACAACAATAACACTAGAAAGACGGCGTATAACTCCATCTGGCACGGCGGGTGTTCCCGTAACTATCAGGCCACATCGCTACAAGCTTCACGGTTCCGTGGCGTTGAGGTTGACATACTCCATGTCCGAGTTTGCGACAGAATATGCTGTCTAGGCATTCGTCGAGGTTGTTGGAAGTCTCAGCGGCGCTTCGGGAGCATTGAGTTAGGGAACAGGGCGCACATGGCCGCCAAGTGCACTTGGCTTCGTTTGGCTGGTGCTATCCGATACTTACACCGGCGCTACCGTTTCGTCGCACACCCTCTACCGAAAGCCGCTGCTATACACGATTGTCGCTACATCGCGTAAGTCCTCAGCAGGGTAACCACCAGCTCGCATCAGCGTCGAGCGTGGCCTCTTGATCGCGCCAACCTCATACAACATCCCAGAGATCAACGACCTTGCGACCATGGTCCTGACGTGCCAATGGCGGTGAGTACGGCTCTTGTCCGACGGATTAGCTTTACAGGAAATTCTGATGCGGTCATCACTGATTTCTCGTTCTCGGCGGCCTCGGTGCCTCAACGGCTTTTCACGGTTACTGAAACCGCCAGGTTAGCTACTGGCAGCGAACTTGCGCCCTCACCCGGTACTTCGGCCGGTTCATTGTTGACTGGCATTGGAGCTGTTGCAGTGTTGAGGGTCTAACGAGGTTCACGGCACGTCCTGGCGTGCGTTGCTGTCCGAGGCTGGCGATCCGGCGGCTTCTTAGCACCCTGTCAACCTGGAAGGGGTCGGTCCGAATTCGTGCGGGTGGCTCTGTACCTCAATGCTGGTAGCTCTGGAAGAGCCAACGACTCACCGACGCCAGTTGTACACGTCGTCGGCACGATTCACAATGGGTGACGTTCAGCTTGTCCCATTTCCTAGGTTGCATGTGAATTTGGCTGAAAGTCCTAGACGCCGCTATCGATCCATCCGGTAGATGGAGCCCTCAACTTCAAAATACGTTGAAGAGGCTGCAGCCGGGACCGGGGTTGCAGATGAGTCAGTTGTTTGCACGTTACAACTCGATGCTACTGTTTGCGGGCAGAAAATCTGATTGTCAATCTTGGCCAGCAAAGGTGGAGGACTGATGGGCTTGGAACCACCGCCGATTTTTGTTGTTGAATGGAGCCGCGGCCTTCTCCGACAGGGCGTTCAAAAATATTCGGCGCTCTGAGCTTAGGTGTAGTTCGAAGTAGGAGGATTCAAGATGGAGAGCGTATTCACGCCTGCGCCAGCTAGAGAATCAGTGGGGCGGACCCCGATCCGGAAGCAACGCTTAGCATCATTTTTGGCCTTCTCAGCCGACTTTGCGTTTTACTGCGGTATCAACTAGCCAAATGTGTTCGATTCGGGTGGCCATGACGATCAGGTCTTGCAATCGACATTGGGTTACCACGTCCCATGGAGATCATTGTTAGCTAACTAATTTCGGACTGGCAGAGCACCTGTTCACCCTTCCGCTCATCACGTAGCGGTGTTGTTGCTCCGCTTAGTTAGCAAGAGACCATATGCTCTGAACTATGAACTCCAATGATCATCAGTCAGTAGTACAGAGGGCACAGCACCACACGAAATTGCTCGAAGCATTGGAGGGTACTCTTCCAGCTGAAGCGCTGTCATTCAGCGATTCCGTGCTGTTGGAAAACTCGAGAGATTTCGGGCAGCTTGCGACGGATCCGGTGAAACCGCTGGCAGTGGTTTTCCCGACGGACGTCGCGCAGGTTCAGGACGTGATGAGACTGGCCAGCGAGTATCAGATTCCGGTAATATCTCGCGGCGCGGGTACCGGCGTCTCCGGTGCCGTCCATGTCCTGGGGGATGCCATTATTCTGAACCTCAGCAAGATGAACAGAATTCTGGAGATTCGACCTGAAGACGAAATTGCCATTGTCGAGCCGGGCGTCGTTAACCATGAGTTGAACCTCGCAGTGGCGGAGCATGGATTGATGTATGCGCCAGACCCGGCCAGCTACAAGATGTCGACTATCGGCGGAAATGTGGCCACGAATGCTGGCGGTCTACGGTGTGCAAAGTACGGTGTGACGCGAGAATCCGTCCTCAGTCTTGATGTCGTTTTGGCTGACGGTCGGTTGATCCGCACAGGAAAAAATACGTTTAAGGGTGTAGCCGGCTACGATTTGACCGCACTTTTTGTGGGTTCGGAAGGCACCTTGGGCGTAGTGGTCCGGGCAGTTCTGCGGCTTCGGTATCTTCCTGTCGATGAACGCGACGCCTACCTGATATTCGCGGACTTGGAAAGCGCGGTCGAAGGGGTCCAACTGATTGCCAAGGCCCGCATCCAGCCTGCGATTCTTGAATTGATCGATCGGGCAACCATGGAAGTTCTGGACCGGCAGTACGGCACTGAATATGCCAATACCGGCGGAGCGATGCTGCTTATTCGGCTGGACGGTTATGGCGCAGAAAAGGAAGAAGCTGCTGTCCGCGACGTCTTTAGCCAGAGTGATGTCAAGATGAGCGATCAGTACGATGAGTCGGCTACAGCACTAATTGAAATGCGGCGCACAAGCCGGGGCGATACTCAAGATGATGCTTATCGTACGGGCGAAGACGTGGCGGTGCCTAAGAGCCGAATGGTCGAGTATGTACATCTCGTTCGTGAGTCTGCTGCCAGAGAAAAAGTTCAGCTGCGGTTGATTTCGCATGCCGGAGACGGAAACCTGCATCCTACGTTCTATGTAGATCCTGCCGACGGCGCGAATCCATTGGAACGGCTGCAGAGAGCGGTCGAGGATTCGGTACGCATCGCATTGGAGATGGGTGGAACAATTACCGGCGAGCATGGCGTTGGCCTAATCAAAAAAGACTGGCTCCCCTGGGAGCAATCCTCTGATGTCATCGAACTGCAGCACAACCTCAAGCGCCTATTGGATCCGCAAAACCTACTGAATCCAGGCAAGGCGATTTAGCAAGCGGAAGGCACGGCTTCGACGTCATATCCGTAGAAGACGAACGAACGAAACCTCGATTATGCGAACTGCGATAGCGGGGTGTAGAGTGAAAACGTTCTTGATTACGGGATATGGCGCAGCTTGGTAGCGCGCGTCGTTCGGGACGACGAGGTCGCAGGTTCAAATCCTGTTATCCCGACCAGAACACAAGGAGGAATCTTCGGATTCCTCCTTGTCATTTAAGATGAAAACCCCGAAAAATCAGGCAATCTGGCGGTAGAGGCGTAGATCACTCTCGAATGGAGCCTTAGGATGTGCGATATCCGGAATTACTGTGTATAGTTATATCTCGTGCTAAGGCATCCAAGAGATCAATACTTGAGTAATTGATCAACGGGATACTGCTTCACATTGGGATATGGTGTAATTGGCAACACAACGGTTTCTGGTTCCGTCATTCTAGGTTCGAGTCCTGGTATCCCAGCGCTTCATCGGAGTAATTCGGTGAGCTGAAGGAAACTTCAGCATACGGCCCCATCGTATAGCGGCCTAGTACTCCGCCCTCTCACGGCGGCAACACGGGTTCGAATCCCGTTGGGGTCACAATATAAACGCGGAACTTAGGTTCCGCGTTTTTTGTTTAACTTCTAAGCAATCGATTCCGGAGGCTATGGGAGAGTGATGTCTGGGCCGGGGAGTTCCGCCCTAAGCTACCTAGGTATTCGCGTTCTCGTTGGTGGCAGCGACGCGGGCGCTAGAGGTCGAAGCCCAGCTTCACAACTTAGTCGATCGCATCACGCGCCGTCGTTGATCCTGTGGCTCGGTCTATTAATCAGGTCTGGCAAATGCACTGAGGCGCTCGAGGTTCCCGACCAGTCCATGTTGCTGGTTCCAGGCGGCTTCCAGTTGCACGTAGATGAAGGTCATCTCGGCTACCACTGTTTCGGCAACGGCTCGTCACTCGGCCAAGTGCGTGTCGGTTAGAAGGAAGCCTGTGCAACGGCGACGGTCACATTGATGCAGCTTGCACGAAGTAATAGGTGACCATCTCTTTGAAGCAGAACTGAGTATGCAGTGAGTGCCAACGCTGACCCCTTGCCGTAGTAACGCACTGTATCCAGGCGTGGTCGTCCTGCCGTGGCCAGTAAGCAACGCCGTGGATTATTCGGCGCGCCAGTCGGATGAATCTAGGATTCCGATGAACGGTAGAGCAACTGTCTGTCTGGTCTAGATTGTGAGTGCAGTAATCGTCGACGCGGTTTTGAGCAATACGTATATCGAAGAAGAGCGTGCGACAGCTGGCTCTGACGCCGTATTGCAGGCCTGAGCCAGTAGCGAATCCCTTGATGGATCCGGACATCTTCGGTAAGCACAGTCGAGGTGTGCGACCGCCGATTGAGCCGGCAAATTATCAACTTTTCCGGTGTGTGGTCACGGTCACCGTGGAAAAGTACCCCACCGATTTGCACGACCCCACAAACCTGTGTATAGTTTTTCCTTGTCGCCACGAGCCGGA
>NZ_JBIUXY010000024.1:0-3038 GCF_044744225.1 Glutamicibacter sp. NPDC087344
AGTGTTTGTTGTTTGAGAACTCAATAGTGTGCCAAGTTTGTTGATACCAAATTATTTTTTGTTTGGTGAATACGAAACATTTTGCTTGGGATGATGCACCCCCGTGTGTTGTTCCGAGTGTTTTTATTCGCCAGGATATACATCACGTGTGGCCCCGTCTTTTTCCGGTGGGGTTGTGGTGGCTTTTTGTTTTTTATGGAGAGTTTGATCCTGGCTCAGGATGAACGCTGGCGGCGTGCTTAACACATGCAAGTCGAACGATGACCTCCAGCTTGCTGGGGTGATTAGTGGCGAACGGGTGAGTAACACGTGAGTAACCTGCCCCTGACTCTGGGATAAGCCCGGGAAACTGGGTCTAATACCGGATATGACCATGGAACGCATGTTTTGTGGTGGAAAGATTTATCGGTTGGGGATGGACTCGCGGCCTATCAGCTTGTTGGTGAGGTAATGGCTCACCAAGGCGACGACGGGTAGCCGGCCTGAGAGGGTGACCGGCCACACTGGGACTGAGACACGGCCCAGACTCCTACGGGAGGCAGCAGTGGGGAATATTGCACAATGGGCGCAAGCCTGATGCAGCGACGCCGCGTGAGGGATGACGGCCTTCGGGTTGTAAACCTCTTTCAGTAGGGAAGAAGCGTAAGTGACGGTACCTGCAGAAGAAGCGCCGGCTAACTACGTGCCAGCAGCCGCGGTAATACGTAGGGCGCAAGCGTTATCCGGATTTATTGGGCGTAAAGAGCTCGTAGGCGGTTTGTCGCGTCTGCCGTGAAAGACCAGGGCTCAACCCTGGTTCTGCGGTGGGTACGGGCAGACTAGAGTGATGTAGGGGAGACTGGAATTCCTGGTGTAGCGGTGAAATGCGCAGATATCAGGAGGAACACCGATGGCGAAGGCAGGTCTCTGGGCATTTACTGACGCTGAGGAGCGAAAGCATGGGGAGCGAACAGGATTAGATACCCTGGTAGTCCATGCCGTAAACGTTGGGCACTAGGTGTGGGGGACATTCCACGTTTTCCGCGCCGTAGCTAACGCATTAAGTGCCCCGCCTGGGGAGTACGGCCGCAAGGCTAAAACTCAAAGGAATTGACGGGGGCCCGCACAAGCGGCGGAGCATGCGGATTAATTCGATGCAACGCGAAGAACCTTACCAAGGCTTGACATGTTCCAGATCGCCGCAGAGATGTGGTTTCCTTTCGGGGCTGGTTCACAGGTGGTGCATGGTTGTCGTCAGCTCGTGTCGTGAGATGTTGGGTTAAGTCCCGCAACGAGCGCAACCCTCGTTCCATGTTGCCAGCGGGTTATGCCGGGGACTCATGGGAGACTGCCGGGGTCAACTCGGAGGAAGGTGGGGATGACGTCAAATCATCATGCCCCTTATGTCTTGGGCTTCACGCATGCTACAATGGCCGGTACAATGGGTTGCGATACTGTGAGGTGGAGCTAATCCCTAAAAGCCGGTCTCAGTTCGGATTGGGGTCTGCAACTCGACCCCATGAAGTCGGAGTCGCTAGTAATCGCAGATCAGCAACGCTGCGGTGAATACGTTCCCGGGCCTTGTACACACCGCCCGTCAAGTCACGAAAGTTGGTAACACCCGAAGCCGATGGCCTAACCACCTTGTGTGGGGGGAGTCGTCGAAGGTGGGACTGGCGATTGGGACTAAGTCGTAACAAGGTAGCCGTACCGGAAGGTGCGGCTGGATCACCTCCTTTCTAAGGAGCTAACCAATTTTTGGTTGCTCATGCCATGCACGAGTGTTGTGTGGGTGGGTTGCTCGAGGGTGGAATGTCAATGAACTCAACACTGGAAAACGTTCGCACTTACGGTCAGCTTTGTGGTTGGTTGTGGTGTGGGTGGGGTGTTGGCATGGTTTATGTTGTGTGGCTTGTGTAGTTTAGTACGCATCATGGTGGTCTCCTTTTGTGGGGGTTGTTGTGGTGTTGGAAGGGTGCGCGGGGTGCATGGTGTGAATGGTTGTGTTTGGTGCACTGTTGGGTTTTGAGGCAACAAGCCTCCTGGCCGCATATTTTCATCTGTGGATGGTTTCGCCTGTGGGTGGTTCTGTCTGTTGATGGTTTCGCCTGTGGGTGATTCTGTTTGTTGATGGGTGTGTGTGGTTGGGTGTTTGGTGTTTCAGTGTTTGTCCTGTGTCTGCTGCATGTAGTCCTGGTGGTTGGTGGTTGATTCCTGCTTGTGGTGGGGGTTGGTTGTTGGCCTGTGGGGGTTGTGTGTGGGGGTGTGGGGTTGTTGTTTGGGAACTGTATAGTGAACGCGAGCATCTTGCAGATGAGATGAGCTGCATGTGCCTGTCCTGGGTGTGTGTGGTGTTTGAGTCTTGTTTGTAGTGATTTTGTTGATTGTTTTATAGCTTATTTTTTATTTGAAACTTTGTTTTGTGTTGAAGTTTTTAAGGGCGCACGGTGGATGCCTTGGCATCAAGAGCCGATGAAGGACGTGGGAATCTGCGATAAGCCTGGTGGAGTCGATAACCGGACGTTGATACCAGGATTTCCGAATGGGGGAACCCCGCACCATGTTATGTGGTGTGACCTGCAGCTGAATGTATAGGCTGTGTGGAGGGAACGCGGGGAAGTGAAACATCTCAGTACCCGCAGGAAGAGAAAACAATAGTGATTCCGTTAGTAGTGGCGAGCGAACGCGGATGGGGCTAAACCGGTTGGTGTGTGATAGCGGATAGGCGTTGCATCATCGGGGTTGTGGGGTCTACATGTACCAGTTCTATCTACGCTGGTGGGATGAGGTGCAGGCGTATAGGTGAATCGGTTGGAATGCCGGACCAGAGAGGGTGATAGTCCCGTAGGTGTAATGCGTGTCTGCCGTTCTTTGTGTGGATACCCGAGTAGCACGGGGCCCGTGAAACCTTGTGTGAATCTGCCAGGACCACCTGGTAAGCCTGAATACTACTTGATGACCGATAGTGAATCAGTACCGTGAGGGAATGGTGAAAAGTACCCCGGGAGGGGAGTGAAATAGTACCTGAAACCGTGCGCTTACAATCCGTTAGAGCAGGG
>NZ_JBIUXY010000024.1:3136-4300 GCF_044744225.1 Glutamicibacter sp. NPDC087344
CTGTGATGGCGTGCCTTTTGAAGAATGAGCCTGCGAGTTAGTGTTACGTCGCGAGGTTAACCCGTGTGGGGTAGCCGTAGCGAAAGCGAGTCTGAATAGGGCGTTTGAGTGGCGTGATCTAGACCCGAAGCGAAGTGATCTACCCATGGCCAGGTTGAAGCGCGTGTAAGAGCGTGTGGAGGACCGAACCCACTTCAGTTGAAAATGGAGGGGATGAGCTGTGGGTAGGGGTGAAAGGCCAATCAAACTTCGTGATAGCTGGTTCTCCCCGAAATGCATTTAGGTGCAGCGTTGCGTGTTTCTTGCTGGAGGTAGAGCTACTGGATAGGCGATGGGCCCTACAAGGTTACTGACCTTAGCCAAACTCCGAATGCCGGTAAGTGAGAGCGCAGCAGTGAGACTGTGGGGGATAAGCTTCATAGTCGAGAGGGAAACAGCCCAGAACGCCAACTAAGGCCCCTAAGCGTGTGCTAAGTGGGAAAGGATGTGGAGTTGCTGTGACAACCAGGAGGTTGGCTTAGAAGCAGCCACCCTTGAAAGAGTGCGTAATAGCTCACTGGTCAAGTGATTCCGCGCCGATAATGTAGCGGGGCTCAAGCACACCGCCGAAGTTGCGTCATTCAAATATTTGTCTGGTTTTTATTGGACGTTTGGATGGGTAGGGGAGCGTCGTATAGCGGGTGAAGCTGCGGTGGAAACCAGTGGTGGACGCTATACGAGTGAGAATGCAGGCATGAGTAGCGAATGACGGGTGAGAAACCCGTCCGCCGAATGATCAAGGGTTCCAGGGTCAAGCTAATCTGCCCTGGGTTAGTCGGGACCTAAGGCGAGGCCGACAGGCGTAGTCGATGGACAACGGGTTGATATTCCCGTACCGGCGAAGGACCGCCCATACTGAGCGATGGATGCTAACCATGACGGATTCTAGCGCTAATGCCTTCGGGTGTTTTGTTGGTTGATGTGGTGGGAACCGATGTTGTGAGGTCAGCGTATTAACAGGTGTGACGCAGGAAGGTAGCCGAGCCAGGCAATGGAATTGACCTGGTCCAAGGGTGTAGGGAGAACGGTAGGCAAATCCGCTGTTCATGATCCTGAGACCTGATAGGCGCCCCGTTTGTGGGGTGATTTGGTGATCCTATGCTGCCTAGAAAAGCATCGGCGCGA
>NZ_JBIUXY010000024.1:4393-5740 GCF_044744225.1 Glutamicibacter sp. NPDC087344
CGTCGAGGTCCCAGTCCGCCCGTACCCTAAACCGACACAGGTGATCAGGTAGAGAATACTAAGGCGATCGAGAGAATCATGGTTAAGGAACTCGGCAAAATGCCCCCGTAACTTCGGAAGAAGGGGGGCCTGCCCCGTGAAGAGGATTTACTCCTTGGAGGCGGGTGTGGGCCGCAGAGACCAGGGGGAAGCGACTGTTTACTAAAAACACAGGTCCGTGCGAAGTCGCAAGACGATGTATACGGACTGACTCCTGCCCGGTGCTGGAAGGTTAAGAGGACCGGTTAGCAACTTGTTGCGAAGCTGAGAATTTAAGCCCCAGTAAACGGCGGTGGTAACTATAACCATCCTAAGGTAGCGAAATTCCTTGTCGGGTAAGTTCCGACCTGCACGAATGGAGTAACGACTTCCCCGCTGTCTCAACCATGAACTCGGCGAAATTGCAGTACGAGTAAAGATGCTCGTTACGCGCAGCAGGACGGAAAGACCCCGAGACCTTTACTATAGTTTGGTATTGGTGTTCGGTGCAGCTTGTGTAGGATAGGTGGGAGACTGTGAAGCTCGGACGCTAGTTCGGGTGGAGTCATCGTTGAAATACCACTCTGGCTGTACCGGTCACCTAACTTCGGACCATGATCTGGTTCAGGGACAGTGCCTGATGGGTAGTTTAACTGGGGCGGTTGCCTCCTAAAATGTAACGGAGGCGCCCAAAGGTTCCCTCAGCCTGGTTGGCAATCAGGTGTTGAGTGTAAGTGCACAAGGGAGCTTGACTGTGAGAGTGACAGCTCGAGCAGGGACGAAAGTCGGGACTAGTGATCCGGCGGCACCTCGTGGAAGGGCCGTCGCTCAACGGATAAAAGGTACCTCGGGGATAACAGGCTGATCTTGCCCAAGAGTCCATATCGACGGCATGGTTTGGCACCTCGATGTCGGCTCGTCGCATCCTGGGGCTGGAGTAGGTCCCAAGGGTTGGGCTGTTCGCCCATTAAAGCGGTACGCGAGCTGGGTTTAGAACGTCGTGAGACAGTTCGGTCCCTATCCGCTGCGCGCGTTGGAAATTTGAGAAGGGCTGTCCTTAGTACGAGAGGACCGGGACGGACTAACCTCTGGTGTGTCAGTTGTACTGCCAAGTGCATCGCTGATTAGCTACGTTGGGAAGGGATAACCGCTGAAAGCATCTAAGCGGGAAGCCTGCTTCGAGATGAGATTTCCATGCCCCTTTGAGGGTGTGAGGCCCCCAGCTAGACTACTGGGTTGATAGGCAGGATGTGGAAGCAAGGACCCAAAGACTTGTGTAGCTGACCTGTACTAATAGGCCGATGACTTACAACACACTATAAAACAGTG
>NZ_JBIUXY010000025.1:0-5389 GCF_044744225.1 Glutamicibacter sp. NPDC087344
GTTTTTATCCCGTCCGGCTCGTGGCGACAAGGAAAAACTATACACAGGTTTGTGGGGTCGTGCAAATCGGTGGGGTACTTTTCCACGGTGACCGTCGACACATCAGGAAACAAAGGTTTCTCAGAGCAGGATGGAACTGTTGCTTTATGGATTTCAGCAATAAGGGGCAAGGCTACATTAGGGTGCCCCACCGACCGGAGAAGCTGGTGCTAATACCGTCACGCACTACGAAATGCAAACGCCACAGCGTTAGCCAACACCCGGAGCGGTTCCGCCACAACAAAACCATTCTGGTCCCGCTTTGGCACACGCTCCGAGCTCCAACCACGTATGGAAGCTGCTTCCGCTGGCCACCCACCAAGACTGCGTCCTCATATGTAGCATCCGGCGCAGAGAACTAAGGCATTTCAGGGGCTCCGGAACTTCATCTGTCCCCCTTCGGTTATTGAGCTGACTCCCGAAGCTCAGCGAGCCCTTGTTCTCTGTTCCGTCCTTTCAGTACATCAATGAGAGCGGCCCTGTGGGTCAGTTGTGGATAGTGTCCGGCACCAGGCACTGAAATCAGCTCAACGTTTGGAAGCGATGCGAGCTGGCGAGCATCCGCGCCAGTGAGCGGGTCGTTGCTTCCCGTAATGATGCGAACGGGGCCGCTGAATCGCAACAGCGCATCTCGTAGTTCATCACGCCATTGAGTCGAACCGGTTCGGGCAAGATGCTCGGACACGGCCTTGGCACGGCCTCGTTTGAGGTCGTCGACGCTGGATTCGAGTGCGTCTGCACTTACTTCCTCACCTGTTAGCCGTCGCGAGAGCCGCACAGAACTCGTGCTGCCCAGATAGGCGCTCACCAGTGGCCGCAGCCTATTTGAAAGGCGCGCAGGACTTTGGAGGAAGAAGGGTGCGATCAAGGTAAGGGACTTGACTTGCGAGGGTGACCGTTCGGCCGCAACTACCGCCGCGGCAGCCCCCATGGAATGCCCAACAAGATCTACGGGCTGAGTAGCTACCACCGCCGGCAGCCACCGTTCCCAGTCCTTGATGCCAGTCCCGCCGCTGAGGCCGAGTCCGGGAAGGTCCAGGACCCTGCCGCCAACGCCTGCTGCGACACCGGCCCAGGTGTCTGCGTTTACTGGCAAGCCCGGAAAGAACAGCCAGTTTGATTGGGCAACACCCAACTCAAATGTTTTCACACCGCCAACGTCGATGAATCGGCGTCCGCGAAGTCTGGCAGCACCAAATCGGTGCGCGGCCAAGTGATCCGCCCACCGTTCCAGAGACACCAATACGTCAGGTGTTTGGAGTCCATGTCTATCGGCGAAGGCGATTGCACTGTCCGTCGGATAGCGGTCGGTTGACATGAAGGTGAGGGTTTCTGGATCCGCCTTGGTGATTCGAGACGGCAGACGCTTGATAATTCCAAGCGGTAAACGCAGGTGCGGGACCTTCACCCCGAGGTGCCGGCCGACATGCGTCAGCAGGTTCGCCAGCGCTGGGGTAGCATCGTCCAGAATCCAGAAAGACCGGCCCTCGGCTTCCGGGTCGCTCGCTGCTGCCGCCATAAACGCGGCCAGATAATCAACCGCGACGACCGGGAGGAAGGTCGAATCATTTCCGGGCAGCGCTTTTATCGAGCCATCCCAGATCTGCTCGATCGTGTCTGCCAGGCCGATATGCTGGTCGGACTCCCCCGTGGAGCTGTCCCCAATGACGCTAGATGGATTCACGATAGTCCAGGCAATTCCCTGCTCCTGGGCTCGCGCTTGAAAAATCGCGTCAGATTCCACCTTTGAGGCTTCATAGGCCCCGAGCTCCTTATACACAGCGGCGCGGTGCTCCGTTGTCCATGGAATGGTGGCGGGGTCTTGTCCGCCTACACGATAGCCGGAAACATGCACGACCCGCTGCAGAGCCGGCAGGGAAGCTGCGAGGTCCAATAGCTTCTCGACAATGCCGACGTTGACGTCGCGTGCCTCCTGAGCAGTCATTCCGAAACGGTACGAGCCGGCGCAGTTGTGGATCTCGGTAATGTGGCTAAAAGCCGCTGGACCGCCAGCGAGCACCTCGGGGGCATCAAAATCAACGATTGTTGTGTTCATCCGCTGGGTCAGGCCGCGCTCCGCCAGCCATTCTTGGACCTGTTCTCCGGATTCGATGCTTCGCACTGCCGCCGTAACTCTCACACCGGCCTTGGCAAGGGTCAGGACGAGGTGCCTCCCTACGAGGCCCGAGGCCCCGAGTACAAGTGCGTGGCGAGGTATTGCATGTGGTGTCATCGCTTCGCCTCCACTCCCTGGCAGCGGTGATTGACAAGTTCCTCCACAATAATTGCGGCCGAAAGCAGGGGCTGGGTGCTCTGCATGGCCCGCGAGACGATGACTGCCCCCTCGATCGTCGACACGATGACGGTTGCCAATGACCGCGCCGCCGCGACGTCGAGACCGTTTGCCTCGAGGAAGGCCGATGTAGGGGCAATCCAGGATTCAAAAGCCCTGACACACGCCTGTCGCAGCCGCTCGTTCTCTGCGCCCATCTCCAAGGTGACCACAGAAACCGGGCATCCCAGTCGGAAGCCGCTCTCGCCAACGAGTGCAGCCAGGGATTCAATCACTGTACGGGCAGCTTCACCTGCGCTGCCCGCGGAACCTACGGCCTGCACAATCAATGACTCAAACTGCTTCGCAGCGAGCTCGACGGCCGCAACACCTAGGCCCTCTTTCCCATCGGAATAGTGAAAGTAGATCGACCCCTTCGGTGCTGAAGCATGTTCAACCACTGCGTTTAGACCCGTGCCGCTATAGCCGTTGGTTTGGATCAGCGCGAGCATTGATTCTGCAAGCCGCGCTTTTGTCAGGTTTCCTTTGGATGGCATGAGTTAAAAATAGACCGATCTACATATTTTTTCAAGCGGGAAACGCCACCAACCATGCCGCATCCGGTTGAGTTCAGTTCGACCCGCCGTGCACTTCATGGAACCAGCGCGATGACCGGTAAAACTGGCCCGCCGTCTTTTACAGCGCTGGAACTGAGCACGGGGAACGACGCTCATCGAATCGAATAGCTGTCCGGATGGGAAACCTTTCGCGGGCGAAACAAGCAGCACCGCATGAAGAAGAGTTCCCCGCCGTGGCAGGGTCCTGGCAGTTCTACGCACTTCAGCTCTCTGTGCCCCACACGCATGGCTGTCCGCCCCCAATAATGTTTTGGTTCACGTAGGCTGAAAGGCGTGCAGCTTCTGCACGATCCGACCTTTGCCATCTACCTTGCCTGAAAGGGAATACCCTGCGTTTCGCGGCACTTCGGCGGTACTGCGAGTTAACCAGCCGCGTCGCTTCTTCGGTAGCACCGGAAGAACAACACAGCGACTACGAAGCCGGCTTAGCCGACATCAATGGCGAAATGTGGCGGATCCGCACTGCACGGGTGACGCCAACTAAACCAGGAGCCTTCGTTGCGCTCTGGCATCGCGGTGATTCAGGCGAGACGGCGCCCTTCACCGATGACGGTCGCGTTGCCGGCGTTCTCGTCTTCGTTGACGACGGCATGAACTTCGGGGTGTTTAGATTCGAACCTTCACACCTTGTTCAGCTGGGCATTTTCGCTTCGGCCCGCTCCAAGGGAAAGCGCGGGTTTCGTGTTTATCCCAGCTGGTGTAAGGACCTGAACTCCCAGGCCTCTAAAAGCCAGCGGAATCAGGCTAAGGCGTTTTCGCTGCTCAGTCCCTAGCAATCTCGAGCCGCCGATGCCGAAGCTCTCGTTGCGTTCCGCGCAGGGGTGAGCCGTCAAGCGGAAGCTGGCTCAGATCGATGGAGTCAGCAGCTTTGAGAACCAGCTGGTTGGCTTGCTCAATGGCTCGGTCATTCAAGCCCAGGCTGGCTCCAAACTGGTCCCAATGCCTGCGCTTTAAGTTCTTCGTCTTGCCCGCTAGGGGCAGCGCCATGGTGTCGTCGCCGTAGAGCAATGTGCATGGCACGTCGTATATCGGCGATGGCGAGAAGCGGCCGGCCGCGTTCGCCAAAATGGAGATATTCTTGCCATGTAAATCGCCATTGCCGCTGAGCCACGCGAACAGAAACTGAATGTACAGGTTTCTGAGGGCCACAACGGGTGCGTGACAGCGTGCAGATAGCGCAAGGCTGGCTTCCTCGGCTGTCACTGAGTACTTGGCCGCCGGCGGTAGGTTCAGTACCTGCATCGCGTCTTCCAAGGCGAATCGCTTCCCCATTGGAAGGGACTTGTCACTTGCGCGATCGAATCGCTCGATGAGCAAACCTTCAATGCCGTTCTTGTCATAAACAAGCCTGCTTGTAGCTACGGGAAGCTTGAGCTGACGAGCCGCACGCAAGTGCAGCTCCTCGTTTTCCACTAGGTGCGGATGGTCTCGAGGGTCCAGCTTCAGCAAATAAGCGGCACCGCCTAACGACAACGGAGTTGTCAGCATCGTCGCACTGATCTTCTCTTGAACTCCGGGGATCGAATGCAAATCCAATGTTCTGGATAGGGCAACGAAGTCAATACTCTTCGGATCATGGATCTCGGCGATTACTGGAGGGGCCGAGAGCTCTACCCCTGCAGGCACAATGCTCACATCGCCAGGAGTGTCTGCACCTACAACCATCAGCAGAGTCAGCTCATCGGACAAACTTGTTTTTGCTGCGTCCTTAAGGACCGTTAGCCGATGCCCCTCGGGAAGGAGCCCCGAAAAGAATGCTGGCAGGCTACCGCTGCCACTGATAAAAGCTTCACTCGAGGCCGGCAGGCTAGTTGCAATACCGACAGCTCCTGAAGCCAGATAGTCATCGGTGTAGGAAAACTCTATGCTGCCGTCGGCCAGGCGACGCAGAGTGCCAGCCAACATGCCGTTCTGATAAACATCGGCGTTACGGACAAGCTTGAGATCTTGAAAGTTTGCGGTCATCGCTCTACCGCGATCTTCAGGCCAAGTATTTCTGCCGTGGACAGCACCGCCGAGAAAGAAGGGTTGCCGCATCCTGCCTCAATAGATCTCAGCGTGCGCTCCGAGATCCCAGCCAAGGCGGCCAATTGATCTTGCGTCAGCCCATTCTCTTTGCGCGCCGCTTGAATCGCAGATCCAATTTCCAAGAGTGAAGCCATGGACGCCTCCTATCCGGCAGAATAACTCCGATAAGTTACGGTCTCACATCAATAATCCACGAGAATCGAAGATTCGGCAAGATTTTGCCGAAACCGCAGGCCTGTATCGAGAATTGACCGGATCGGTCCGAAACCGGCAAAATCCAGCCGGTAGGCGCCCCGAAGTGGCGATGCAGCTACCACCCGCGCTGGCCCGTCGTCAGGCAGAGAAAACACCGTTAAACACGAAAAAGAGGGCCCCACCAGGACCCCCACCAACACCACACCCCACAAAGAGC
>NZ_JBIUXY010000026.1:0-1473 GCF_044744225.1 Glutamicibacter sp. NPDC087344
GGGGGGTGCCCCTATGTTAAAAGTCAAGCAATTTCTTGCTTTGGGAGATCATAAAGTGATCCGTCCCGAATCATGGCGAACAGCACCGTGAGTCGGCGGTGAGCCAACGCGATCAGAGCCTGGTTGTGGCGTTTACCTTGAGCTCGTTTCCGGTCATAGTAGTCACGGCTTGACGGATCAAAACGGATGGATGCGAACGCCGAGAGGAACAACGCTCGTTTCAAGCGTTTGTTGCCTGAATGGCTGACGCGTTCGGACTTAATCGAGGTACCGGACTGCCGGGTGGTCGGCGCTAACCCGGCGTAGGAAGCCAAGGCGGCTGGACTGGCGAAACTCTTGCCAGAGGTCTCAGCTATGAACACCGCCGCGGTCCTGACGGCAACCCCTGGCATAGATGTCAGGACCGGGTAAAGAGGGTGAGCCTCGACCATCGCTTCGAGATGAGCTGCAACGTCTGCGCGTTGGGCACGCAGAGAGAGCAGCTGGCAAGCGAGATGTGGAATGACTAAGCCGGCAGCTTCGGTTCCGACTACGACAACGCTTTGAGCGTCGAGAGCGTCCATGATGGCGGCAGCCCAGGCGGCATGCCGTCGGGCGCCGTGCTTCTTCAGCTTCGCATCAATCCGGGCCTTGCCAGCATGTTTCAGCGCGGCTGGGGTGGACCAAACGATCAGGACTTCCAAGACGGCGTTGTAGTCTAGCCGTACCCCAAGGAGGCGTTCCAGTGGTGGATGGATCTGAGTGAATAGTCCGCGGAGCCGGTTGCTGGTCTGGGTGATTTGGCGGGTGAGATCGAGGTCGAATCCGGTGAGCATGCCCAGAGCGGCTTCTTCTTCGTCGGAGACTTGGAGGCTTCGCAAGGTATGCGGCAGGGTACGGGCCGCGTCAGCGATGATGAACGCGTCTTTTTCGTCGGTTTTCGCCGTGCCCGGATACATGTCGGCGATGCGCCGCATCGTCAGCCCGGGCAAATACGCCACCGGAATGCCGAGGTGCTGGGCGACGGCGACGGCCAGCGCTCCGATGGTGGCTGGTTGGTCTACGACTACCAGCACGGTGCCCTTGGCGCTGAGGTTCTGGTAGACCGAGACGAGCTTGGCTTCGTCGTTGGGGAGGGTTTTATTCCAGATTTTGGTGCCGTCTTTGGTGACGGCACAGGCCCAGTGGTCGGTTTTTCCGACGTCGAGTCCGAGGAAGATGTCCACGTCTGAGGTGTTCATGACTGGTGCTCCTTTGAACTAGTTTTTTTGTTCAAGGTCGACCAACCGTCGGTAGCAAAGTCTTACATCCACGTTATGACAGGCATCCATATTCTGGTGCCGCGCCCCTCATCAGCAATCACCCTGCTGCCTTCCCAGCCTCGGTGGCAACACCCCCCGGATCATTGGTTGGACAGGGGCAAGACACCATGCCGAGGCTGGTCGGCCGACAGTCCCTATGATCCTCTTTTAGGGGCTGTCAACAAGATAACGG
>NZ_JBIUXY010000027.1:0-1438 GCF_044744225.1 Glutamicibacter sp. NPDC087344
CTAGTAGTACTTTGTTAGGTAGGCGGGGGTCGCTGGCAGGTGGGGCAGCGTTCGAGCGTTCCAACGAGGATGTGCTGAATATTTTTCAACACCTCGTAGAGGCTTAAGTTGCCCCCTGGTCTTTTGGGGCTTTGAGCCTTTTCAGGGTGATGAACAGGTGCGCAGCACTCACGAGAGTGAGGTGGCGGTGAAAGCCATTGAAAGACCGTCCCTCGAAGTGATCCAGGCCCAGCCCGGTCTTCAGTTCCCGATAATCGTGTTCGATCCTCCATCTCATCTTTGCCAGCTTGACCAGAGTTTTCAGGGGTGTGTCGGCGGGCAGGTTACTGATCCAGTAGTCGGTTGGTTCCGGCTCGTGCACGGGCCACTCGGCCACCATCCAGACCTCGGGCAGGGTCCTGTCCGCGTTCAGTGGGATGTCGCGGTTGGCTGGTCGGATGCGCAGGGCCATGAACCTGGATTTCATGGCCGCGGTCGTGTTTCCCGGTCGTTTCTTGGTTCCGTGGCGCCATGTGGCCTGGTGCAATGCTTTGCGTCCGGTGGCCAGTGCCAGAGCCTTGAGCGAAAGCGGCGGATCGGGGTACTGCGCCAATGGCGTCCGCCCCCTGGTGCTGGTGCGTTCGGGTATCTGTGGCGTGGCGGTGGCTAGGTGTGCGGAGGTCGTGAAGGTCACGGCCACCACGTAGTTGATGCCGCGTTCGGTCAGGCCCAGCCGGAAGGCTGTGGTGTCCCCGTAGCCGGCGTCGGCCACCACCGCCGGGGGTTTGTGTCCCCAGGCGGCGAGTTCGTCGATCATCTCCAGGGACTGCTCCCATTTCTTGGTGTGGCGGACGGTTTCGGGGATGCCTGCACGTTCCCGGCGTTCCTGGGAAATCTGGGCGGCCTCGTTGCTCGAAGCATAGTCACCGTCCCAGGCCTCAGGCAGATAGAGGCGCCAGTTCAGCGGGCAGGAAGCTTCATCGGTGGCGGCGTGCAATGATACTGCGACTTGGCAGTTCCCGATTTTTCCCAGGGTTCCCGAATACTGCCTGGCTACCCCCGGGGATGCGGTGCCTTCCTTCGCGAATCCGGTGTCGTCGATGACCCACGCCTCCGGGGATATCGCCTCGATGGCACGCCCTGCGATCCTGCGCCGCACCGGCTCCACCGCCCAGGTGGAGGAGGCGGTGAACTGCTGGAGTTGCTGGTGATCGATGCCGAGCCGTTCGGCCATCGGCTGGATCGACTTGCGTCGCCCGTCAAGCATCAAGCCCCGCAGGTATAAGGTGCCCTTCATGCGTTGGTCTGACCGTGGAAGCGAGGCGAAGACCTCGGCTACGAAGTCCTCCAGCTCGAATCTCAATGCCTCGATCTGTTCATCGTTCATGACCCAAAATTAACAGACTTGTGTAGAGATTAAAAGACCTTCCAGCAATAACCTAACAAAGTGCTACTAGGA
>NZ_JBIUXY010000028.1:0-1309 GCF_044744225.1 Glutamicibacter sp. NPDC087344
TGAGCTGTCATGATGTTATGAGACACGCGTTAGTAGGAGAATGAGTGCATGTCCAAACGTCAGAAGTTCACCCCGCAGTTCCGTGCAGAAGCAATCGAACTGGTGATCTCCTCTCAGAAGAGCCTGGTCGAAGTCGCCGAGTCCCTGGGGATCAATGAAGGAACCCTGGGCAACTGGGTCCGTGCCTACCGGGCTGAACATCCTGAAGCTGAAACAGAGGAACGCTCACCAGTGGAATGGGCCGAATACGAGAAGCTGCGCAAAGAGCTGCTGGAGGTGAAACGGGAGAACGATTTTTTAAAAGATGTCAGCGCCTACTTCGCGTCGAACAGGAAAAAGTAGGCGCGATCTTCGCGTTCATCAAAGAGCACACCGGTCAGTATCCGGTGAAGTGGATGTGCCAGAAACTCGCGGTTGCCCGAGCTTCCTACTACCGGTGGCTGAACCCTCGCGAGGAAGTCAGTGAAGCAAAGGCCCTGCGCGCCCACCGCACAGAGCTCATCCAGAAAGAGTTTGAGGCCTCGAATCACGTTGCTGGCGCTGGCCAGCTAGTAGATTTGGTGCGCAATAACCATGATGAATACATCCCGAAATCCACGATCCTCTCGATCATGAAAGACCTAAGGATCGAGGCTAAGCGCATGTGTGCGTTCAAGACAACGACCGTTCGTGATGTTCAGGCAAGGACTGCGCATATCAAGAATCATATGGTCGATAAGCTCGGCAAAAGAGACTTCCGCTCTTCACATCCTGGCGCCAAGCTGGTGGGAGATATTACCTATCTGCGTACGGGCGAAGGCTGGCTGTATTTGGCGACGGTGATTGATTTGTATTCGCGTCAGATTGTTGGTTGGTCCATGGCGCCGAACATGCAAACTCAGTTGGTGATCGACGCGATGAATATGGCTGTATCGCGAGGTTTTGTCAGGTCAGGTAGTGTTTTTCACTCAGACCGTGGTACACAGTACACGTCGGACGCGTTTCAAGCCTGGTGCGCTGAGTATGGTGTTAGGCAGTCGATGGGGCGCACTGGGGTGTGTTGGGATAATGCCGTCGCAGAGTCGACCTTCTCGATCATCAAGAACGAGATGTTCCATCACCGTGCTTTCATCACCCGTATGGCTGCGAGGACTGCGGTAATGGAGTTCATTGAGGTTTGGTACAACCGGAAGCGTCCGCATACGAGCAATGGTGGGTTGACGCCTCAGATGGCGTTAGACGCGTATGAGTTGAAGCATTCTGAAGCTGAAGCGGTTTGAGGATAGTTAGTAAAAATCAGATATTGTGTCTCAAAAACTTGACCGGCTCA